>CAWJCZ010000004.1:0-154430 GCA_963841505.1 uncultured Gemmatimonadales bacterium | reverse complement strand
AAGCCGGACGTCCGAGCGGCCTGGCTTGGGGCTATCTTCCGGCCGAGGTCGATTCCATGATGCGTTCTCCCCGGTACCTAACGCGCGGGCTCCTGCTGGCGGCGATCGCTGCCCTGGCAGCAGGGGTGCTCTCCGCCCACGACATGTTCCTCAAGCTCCGCAGTTATTTCCTGCCGGCCCAGACCGCGGTCGAAGCCCTCCTCATCAACGGAACCTGGACCCGGAGCGAGAATGCCATCGCGAGGAGCCGGCTTGCGGATTTTTCGCTGGTGGGGCCTCTGGGCCGAGGCCGGCTCGATACGGCGGGCATTGTTCCCCGGCGGGATTCGACACTGGTTCGTTTCCGCACCGGGGCCGCCGGCACCTACGTGCTCGGCGTTTCGCTGAATCCCAGCGAAATCGCCATGTCGGGCAAAGACTTCAACGCCTACCTCAAGGAAGAAGGCATCACCGACGTGCTGGCCGAACGCATCCGAGCCGGCACGCTGGAACAGCCGGCCCGGGAACAGTATTCCAAGCACGTCAAGGCGATTTTCCAGGTCGGCGACGAGCGCAACGACGGGTACGGGACGGTGCTGGGATACCCGGCAGAGATCGTACCGCTCGAGAATCCCTATCGCCTCAAGGCTGGAGATACCCTGCGGGTCCGCGGCCTGGTTGATGGCATCGCGAGCGCGGGGCTCACCGTGCTGTCGGGAGGAACCACGCTGTCGGGTCGTGGGATCAGGGAGAGATCGACGCTCACGGACCCGGAGGGCACCGCCGCGATCGTGCTGACTGCACCGGGGCGATGGTACGTGAAGTTCATCAGCATGCGTCCTTCCACCGAGGCGAACGTCACCCATCGGTCGCGGTGGGCCACCCTCACCTTCCAGATCCGATAGGCCGGTATCTTTCGTCACCTCCTTCCCGGGCTGGTCATGGCGTATTCCACTCTGCTGCTGGAGCATCGTGACGGCGTTGCCTGGATCACGATCAATCGCCCCGAGAAGCTCAACGCTCTGAACGACACCGTTATCACCGAGCTCGGGGACGTGGCGACGAAACTCACCTCGGATCCGGCGATCCGCGGCGCAATTATCACCGGGGCGGGCGAGAAAGCCTTCGTCGCGGGCGCGGACATCACCGAGCTGGCCCGCTGCAATCCCCTCGAGGCGCGGGCGCTTTCCCAGAAGGGGAGCCGGGTCTTCCGGCAGCTGGAGCTCTGCCCCAAGCCGGTGATTGCCGCCGTGAACGGCTTCGCGCTGGGGGGCGGCTGCGAGCTCGCCATGGCCTGTCACATCCGGCTCGCCAGCGAGAATGCCCGGTTCGGTCAACCCGAAGTGAAGCTGGGAATCATCCCGGGCTACGGGGGCACCGTCCGCCTCCCCCGACTGGTGGGGAGAGGGCGTGCGCTCGAGCTGCTCATCTCAGGGGCGCCGATCGACGCGCGCGAGGCTCACCGCATCGGCCTGGTGAACCGGGTGGTTCCGGCCGGCCAGCTCCTGGCGGAGGCCGAGACCCTGATTCGGGCCGTTCTCGAGAACGGGCCCCTCGCCGTGCGCGGGTGTCTGGAAGCGGTGGACCAGCAGGAAGGAAGGCCACTGGAAGAGGCCCTGAATCTCGAGAGTCAGCGGTTTGGGGACCTGGCCGGAACGACCGACTTCCGGGAAGGAACCCGCGCGTTTCTCGAGAAGCGAAGGCCTGGTTTTCAATGACTGTCCCTCGTTCCCGGCTGGAGACCGCCCGGGAAGAAGCCCACCGGCAGATGGGACGCTACCGGGGAGGCGGCAGGATGGCGGTGATGTTCGCGGCGCTCCTCTTTCTGCTTGTCGTTCAACCCTCGCCCGGAGCGGTCGCCCCGACCGGAGCCGGCACGATCGCAATGGTCCGTCAGGACTCAGCCGCCGCGGATACCACTTCCAACCCGGGGCAATCGGTCAAGGAAGCCGCCGGAACACTCCGTGGCCTCTGGCGTGGATTCCTGCGCCTCGTGCCCAAGATCGTGATCGCGCTCGGCGTCCTTCTGATCGCCTGGGTTGTGATCGCGGTGCTCGGGCGAGTCCTGCGGATCGCCCTCCGCAACTTTTCACAGGCCGAAGCGGTCCGCGCCCTCCTCGGCCTCGGGATCTGGGTGTTCGCCATCGGTATCGCGATGAGCATCCTGGCGGGCGACGTGCGCACCCTGATCGGGTCCTTCGGTCTCATCGGCCTGGCGCTGTCGTGGGCTCTGCAGGCCCCGATCGAGAGTTTCACCGGGTGGTTCCTCAATTCCTTTCGGAGCTACTACCGGGTGGGAGACCGGATCGCCGTCAGGGAGGTATTCGGGGATGTATACCGGATCGACATTCTCACCACGACGGTGTGGGAGGCAGGAGGACCAGGCAAATCCGTGCAAGCCGCGCAGCCCACCGGCGCCCTCATCACCTTCCCGAATTCGGAGGTGCTTCGAGCGAACATCGTGAATTTCACCAGGGACTTCCCGTATGTGTGGGACGAAGTGGCCTTCGGCATCGCCAACGAGTCCGATCTTCCTTATTCAGTGGGCGTCGCCCGACGAGTGGCGGGGCAGGTCGTCGGCGAGGCCATGACAAGGCCGGCGAATCAGTATCGCGAAATGCTGCAGCGGGTTGGCCTGCCCTGGGACGTTTCCCTGGAACCCCAGGTGTACCTCTCGCTGGGGGAATCCTGGACCGTCCTGACGGTCCGGTACCTGGTCGCGGCGAGGGAGCGCAGGATGTGGTCGAGCCGACTGATCGAGATCATGTCCACCGAATTCGCCAAGCCGGAGCACTCCGGGAAGATCCTCGCGGGCTTTCCCCAAACCACGGTCCATGTGGTCCAGCCGGTTCGTATTTCCAATCCCCAGGACCCTGTGAAATCGACCCCCTAACCCCTTAAATTTCAGGGTGATGCGGGCCGAACGAATCATCGCGCGGGGCTTCCGGAATCTGGCCGATCTGGACCTTGTCCTGCCCCCGGCGGGCGCCGCATTCCTGGGGCGGAACGGGCAAGGGAAAACCAACCTTCTCGAGCTGCTCTACTACCCGGTCCTGTTCCGATCCCTCCGAGGCTGCCGCGACGGGGAAGTCACGCGGCACGGCGATGCGGGATTTCAACTGACGATGAGCGTCAGGGTAATGCCCGGCGCGGCGGGAGCCACCCGCATCACGAGTGAATTCCGGGCCGTCGAGAAGGAGAAGTCCGCGGCGATGGACGGGGTACGCGCCGAACGGTTGAGCGATGCAATCGGGCAGTGGCTGGCGGTGGCATTCCTCCCGACCGACCTGAGGCTGGTGCATGGAGCGAGCGGGGAGCGGCGGCACTACCTCGATCGAGTCCTCGCGCTCGCCCATCGCGGGTATCTCGCGGCGCTGTCCCGGTACCGGCGGGCCCTGGCCCAGCGGAACGCCGCGCTTCGCCAGCAGCAGCCGGTCCTGGCCGCGGCGTTCGATGGCACTCTGGCGGCTTCCGGATCGGAGCTGGTGCGATGGCGGCTCGAATGGATCCGGGAATCGAGCCAGCGGTTTTCGGAGGAATGTGACGGACTGGGAGAGTCGGCGTCGACGACCATGCGATATCAGGGCGATGAAAGCCTCGCCGAGCCGGATGCATGGGGCGAGGCGCTCCGACGCGCCGCGCCGCGGGACCAGGCCCTGGGCATGACCACGACCGGCCCGCAGCGGCACGACCTCGATCTCCGGCTCGGCAAGCGCCGCTTCCGCGACGCCGGCTCGACCGGTCAGCAGCGCACCGCCGCCATCGCGCTCAAGCTCTGCGAGCTTGCGACCCTCGCATCAGCCGCCCGATCGGCTCCCGCGCTCCTGCTCGACGATGTGTTCGCCGAGCTCGATGCCGATCGGCAGGCCCGGCTGGCCGACCGATTGACCGCTACGCGTCCCGGGATGAACGGGACCCCATCGCAGACCTTTCTCACCTCGCCGCGGGGCGACGAGCTTCCCGCGGTGTTTCCGCTGGAGCGGT
Organism: uncultured Gemmatimonadales bacterium; assembly: GCA_963841505.1. Classification (GTDB taxonomy): domain Bacteria; phylum Gemmatimonadota; class Gemmatimonadetes; order Gemmatimonadales; family GWC2-71-9; genus JABFSM01. The sequence continues at coordinate 150,467 of CAWJCZ010000004.1, read as the reverse complement.
TCACCGTGGAGGCGGGAACGGTGCATGGTCCGGTCCGGGCCCGGGAGCTGGTGGCATGAGGACCCGCACCGACGGCCGGGGGGGGAAGCCGGTCCGGCTGGGCGCGGCGCTCCGGAGCTGGATCGACAGTGCCGGGTTAGGGCGGCGACTCGAGCTGTCCCAGGCGGTGGAGCGCTGGGCGGCTGCGGTGGGTCCCCAGATCGCGGCGGTCACCCGGGCCGAGTCGGTCAACGCCCAGGGCATTCTCTGGGTCCGGGTCGCGACCAGCGCCTGGGCCAATGAGCTGAGCATGATGAGTCCGGGCATTCTCGCCCAGCTCAACCGCGGCGCGACTCGCAGCGGGCAGATCCGTGAAATCCGCTGGCTCACCGGGAGCTTCGCTTCCGGGAACCCGCGCTAGAAGGAGCACACCATGGCCGCTATGCCGGCACCGATCAAGCAGGACACCGACTACAGCGCCGACTCCATCCAGGTCCTCAAAGGCCTGGAAGCAGTGCGGCGGCGCCCCGCGATGTACATCGGGTCGATCTCCGAAAACGGGCTGCACCACCTGGTGTACGAGGTGGTGGACAACTCGATCGACGAGGCGCTGGCGGGGTTCTGCGATACGATCGGGGTCACCATCCACGCCGACAACAGCATCACCGTGACCGACAACGGCCGCGGGATCCCGGTGGGCATCCACTCGACCGAGAAGATCCCCGGCCTCGAGCTCGCGCTGACCGTGCTGCACGCGGGCGGCAAGTTCGACAAGCGGACCTACAAGGTATCGGGCGGGCTGCACGGGGTCGGCGTCTCGGTGGTGAACGCCCTCTCCGAGCGGCTCGACGCCTACGTCGACATGGACGGCAAGCGCCACCACATGGGATTCGTGCGGGGCCAGACCGTCAAGACGCTCACCGTGGTCGGCAAAGCCAAGGCGACCGGCACCACGATCACTTTCAAGCCCGACCCCGAGATCTTCACCACGCTGGAGTTCCACTACCAGACCCTGGCCGACCGGCTGCGCCAGCTTGCCTTTCTGAACCGGGGCGTGAGCATCACCCTGCGGGATGAACGGAAGGACCCGGCGCAGGATGAGAAGTTCTACGCCAAGGGCGGTCTGGTGGAATTCGTGCAGTGGCTCAACCGGAACAAGAAGGCGCTGCATCCCAAGCCGGTGGGGGTCACCACGAGCAAGGACGAGGTCGAGGTGGACCTCGCGCTCCAGTACGAAGACGGGTACAACGAGAACACCTTCACCTTCGTGAACAACATCAACACCCACGAAGGCGGCACCCATCTCACCGGTTTCAAGGCGGCGCTCACCCGGACCATCAACGACATCGCGAAGAAGGGCAACTTCCTCAAGAAGGAAGATTTCTCCCTGACCGGTGAGGACATCCGCGAAGGGCTCACCTGCGTCCTCCACGTGAAGGTGCGGGAGCCCCAGTTCGAAGGGCAGACCAAGACCAAGCTGGGCAACTCGGAGGTCGAGGGCATCGTCAAGCAGGTGGTGAACGAGCACCTCGGCAGCTACCTCGAGGAGCACCCCAGCGTGGCCCGCGCCATCATCGAGAAGGCGGTGAGCGCGGCCCGGGCCCGCGAAGCGGCCCGCAAGGCCCGCGACCTGGTCCGCAAGAAGTCGGGGCTCGAGAACGGTGTGCTCCCCGGCAAACTGGCCGACTGCTCGCTGGATGACCCGGCGATGTGCGAGATCTACCTGGTCGAAGGGGATTCGGCGGGCGGCAGCGCCAAGATGGGGCGCAATCGATCCTTCCAGGCGATCCTCCCCCTTCGGGGCAAGATCCTCAACGTCGAGAAGGCGCGGATCGACAAGATCCTCTCGAATGAGGAAATTCGCGCGATGATCACCGCGATCGGCACCGGAGTGCGGGAGGACTTCAAGCTGGATGAGGCCCGCTACCAGAAGATCATCCTGATGACCGACGCCGACGTGGACGGGGCCCATATCCGGACCCTGCTGCTCACCTTCTTCTTCCGGCAGATGCCCGAGCTCATCGAAGCGGGTTATGTGTACATCGCCCAGCCGCCGCTCTACCGGGTGGCCCGCGGCAAGGAGGAGTACTACGCCTACACCGAAGTCGAGAAGGATGAGGCCGCCAAGCGGCTGGGCGGCGACGGCAAGGCCGGGGTCAACGTCCAGCGTTACAAAGGCCTGGGCGAGATGAACCCGGACCAGCTCTGGAAGACCACCATGGATCCGGAAACCCGTACCATGATGCGGGTGACCCTGGATGACGCCCAGATCGCGTCGAAGCTGTTCGAGGAGCTGATGGGAGACGAAGTCGAGCCGCGGCGGGTCTTCATCGAGCAGAATGCGCGGTACGTGAGCAACCTGGACGTCTAGCTATCGCTGATCGCGGAGGGCGATCGTCAGCAGCAACGCGATGCCTCCACCGGCCGCCGCGAGGAACAGCAGAATCGCGAACCCCGGATAGCCGAACAGCCGGAAGGACGTTTCCACCTGCATGAGCAACGCCGCGCTCACAATGAGCGCGGCCAGGACCAGCCCCATCGCAATCCGGTTGGCGATCTTCTGGGCAGTCAGCATCAGCCCGTTCGCATCGATCCCGGTCTCCACCCTGACCCCGAACCGATTGTCGGCGACCGCATCCAGGACCCGGTTGAGGCGTCCGGGCAAGCGCTCGGCAAAGTCGCGGAGCTCGAGCAGGCTGCCGTACAGGTTGCCCGAGGAGAGACTCTTGAGCATCCTCCGCCGAAGCAGCGCAGCGCCATCCCGACGGACCGCTTCGGTGGGGTTGAACTCCGGGGCGAGCGCGCGGCCAACCGCCTCGAGGTTGTAGAGGGTCTTGCCGAGCAGCGCCGTCTCGGGCGGCAACCGGACACCGGTCTCCAGGGCGGCGCGTCCGATGTCGATGAAGACCCGGCCCACCGGCAGCGAAACCAGCCCCTTGCCGCCATATTCGCCGACCAGCCGCGCCACCCGGAGCCGGAACTCGCGCTGATCGAAATCGCCGGTTTGCTCCGAGATCGCCAGGGCGAGATCAGCGGTCTCTTCCCCCCGACCGTCGGTGATCGCCAGCACCATTTTCAGCAGCGTTTCCTGCATTCTCGGGGAGATCCGGGCCACCATGCCCAGATCGACCAGCGCGATCCGGTTGTCGGGTGTGAGCAGGACGTTGCCGGGGTGGGGATCCGCGTGGAAGAACCCGTCCACCAGGATCTGATGGAGGTAGGCCCGAAACAACTCCTCGGCGAGGGCAGCCCCGTCGATTTCCAGGGACGTCAGCGGACTGATCCTGGTGACCTTGCGTCCCGCGATGTAGTCCATGGTGAGGACGCGGGTGGTGGTGTAGTCCCGCACCGGCCGGGGCACTACGATCCGATCAAAGGGGATCATCTCCTGGCCGAGACGCTCCAGGTTCTCCGCCTCGCGCAGATAATCGAGCTCGGCGAAGAGGGTTTTGCGGAACTCCTCGACCAGCGATTGGAGTTCGAGATGGGCCCCGACGTCGGTGTGCTTCTCGAGGACCCGGGCAATTTCGTCGAACGCCTCCAGGTCGTCCCGAATCCGCTGGCGAATGTGCGGGCGCTGGACCTTGACGACCACTGCCCGGCCATCGCGGAGCACGGCTCGATGCACCTGCCCCAGCGACGCACTGGCGAGCGGCTCCGGATCGAATGAGGCGAAGCCCTTGCTGATCCGGACGCCGAGCTCCTCCGTGACAATGCGTTCGATGTCCGCGACTGGTACCGGCTCGACCGCGTCCTGGAGACGTTCCAGCGATCGGGCATACTCCGGGGGCATCAGCGCACCGCGGCTTGAGAGGAGTTGGCCCAGCTTGATAAAGGTTGGTCCCAGCTCCTCGAGATCCTTCGCCAGCTCCTCGCCGCGATGATCCTCCGGTGCGACGGCCAGCTCCTCCGGCGCCATCTCGTCCAGCCCAGTGAAGCCGGCGCGACGGTACTTCACCAGAAGCCGCACGACGCTTCCGTAACGTTTGAGGGTGGCAGGACTGAGATTCATTACCCCTGAGGACGACCCGGCGCAGGGGCAAATGGACAAGCCGGGTCCCTAGGCGATGCGCTCACCGATCAGCGGCAAGGGGGTCGCCGACTCACCGATCCGGAGCACCGCCTCGATCGTTTTCCGCGCCTCGTCGGCCTCGGTTTCGGTGCGGGCATGCACGATGGCGATCACCTCGCCCTTGCTCACCTTGTCGCCCGGCTTGACCGGGATCACGATGCCCACCGAGGGATCGATCACGTCTTCGGTGCGGGATCGCCCGCCCCCCAGCGCGATGATCGCGTGTCCGATCGGGCGGGGTGGAATCTCGACGACGACCCCGGCCCTCGCAGCCTTGAGGTTCCGGATCACCGGCGCCCGCGGCAGCGCATCATAGGAATCCACCACCCGGGGATCTCCACCCTGCGCTTCCACCAGCTTCGAGAACATCTGGACCGCCTCGCCGGAGCTGATCGTCTTGTGGAGACGGGTCCGTGCCGCCGCGGCGTCCTGCTCCACCCCAGCCACGAGCAGCATCTCGACCGCCAGGGCCATGGTGACGTCCATCAGGTCCGGGGGACCTTTTCCCTTGAGTCCTTCAAGAGCTTCAATCACCTCGAGCGCATTTCCCGAGGCAAAGCCGAGCGGCCGGTCCATCGCGGTGAGCAGCGCCACCGTCTTGCAGCCATGGGACTTCCCGATCCCGATCATGGTCTTCGCGAGTACCAGGGAGTCTGCCGGGTCGGTGATGAAGGCGCCACTTCCGGTCTTGATGTCCAGCACCAGCCCCTGCAACCCCTCGGCCAGCTTCTTCGACATGATGCTCGCGGAAATGAGCGGGATCGATTCCACCGTGCCGGTCACGTCGCGCAGGGCGTAGAGCTTGCGATCCGCCGGGCAGATTTCCGGCGTCTGTCCCAGCATCACGACGCCGAGGCGCTTGACCTGCGCGATGGCCTGATCGAGCGAGAGCCGCACGGTGAAGCCGGGAATCGACTCGAGCTTGTCGAGGGTGCCACCGGTGTGGCCGAGGCCGCGACCAGAAATCATGGGGACCGCGACCCCGCAACAGGCGACCATGGGCGCGAGCAGGAGCGACGTCTTGTCGCCCACCCCGCCGATCGAGTGCTTGTCCACCCGGGGCACCGCGAAATTGCCGAAATCGAGGGTGGCGCCCGAGTGGAGCATCGCGTCGGTCAGCGCGGAGAGCTCGGCGGGCTCGAGTCCCTGCCAGACTACGGCCATCGCCAGGGCGCTCATCTGGTAATCGGGAAGCTCATCGCGCGCGTAGGCGCCGACGAGCGTACGCCAGTCTTCCGGACGCAAGGCCCGGCCATCTCGCTTGGCTTCGATGAGTCGGGGAACCTGAATCAGAAAATCAGGACTCGGTGGACAACCGGCGCTTGAGCTCGCGGCGGGCCTTGCGGCTCAAGTGATCCCACTCGTCCTGGGCGCGATCCTTGACCTCCTCCACTCCGGTACGAAGCCGGCGGCGGGTGATCCGGCCGGAAGCCGGAGCCAGCAGCAGCGCGGCCGCGGCGCCTACCAGCGCTCCGATCGCGATCCCCACGGCGAAGCCTGCCACGCCAGAGCGGCCGGTGTTCTCATCCTGATCGTCCATCTCGTCGTCGTCCTCGTCGTCGTCGTCGTTTTCGTAGGACTCGTCCTGGTCTTCCAGCTCCTCGTCGTCCTGGTTCGCGCCGCGAGCTTCGTCATCCTTGCGCATGGTCGTCCTCCCGCATCAAACGTATCATGGCCCGGGGGGATTGGCTATTTTTCCCCGCAGGTGACCGAGCCTCTTCCTGCCAATCTCACCGAGCGCGCGGCCTGGCTCCGCCAGCGAATCGACCGCGCGAACCACCTGTATTACGTCGCCGACCAGCCGGAGATCTCCGATCAGGAGTACGACCGGCTATTCCGCGAGCTCCAGGCCCTCGAAGCAAAGCACCCCGAGCTTCAGACACCCGACAGTCCCAGCCTGCGGGTGGGAGCCGGGCCGGCGACCGCGCTCGCCAAGCATCCCCATCGCCGCCCGATGCTCTCGCTGGCCAACGCCTTCACTCCCGAGGAGCTGGCCGAGTGGGAGGAGCGGAATGCCCGGATGGTCGAGGAGGTACGCGGCGCGGGTTACACCACCGAGATCAAAATCGATGGCGCTGCAGTGAGCCTGACCTACGAGGAGGGCCGGCTCACCGTCGGGGCCACCCGGGGCAACGGTCAGGTGGGCGAGGACATCACCGCCAATCTGAAGACGATTCCCGACATTCCGCTCCGTCTCACCGGCGATGCCCTGCCCCGTCTCATGGAAATCCGGGGGGAGATGTATCTCCCCTATCGCTCCTTCGAGGCCCTGAACCAGGAGCGCGCCGCCTCGGGCGATCCGCCGTTCGCTAACCCGCGGAACGCCGCCGCCGGCGGGCTTCGCCAGCTCGACCCGGCAGAGACCCGGCGGCGGCGGCTTCGGATGTTCGCGTTCAGCATCGAAGTGATCGAAGGGAACCTCACGCTGGGCACCCAGCACGATGTGCTGGCGCAGCTTGCCCAGTGGGGATTTCAGGTCGAGCCCCACCACCAGCTATTCGACGACCTGGCCGCGGTCCAGGCCCGGATCCCCGAGTTGGAAGCCCTGCTCAAGACCCTTCCGTTCCAGGCCGACGGCGTGGTGGTCAAGGTGAATCGCCGCGATCTCCAGGACGAGCTGGGCGTGGTTGGCGGTCGAGAGCCTCGCTGGGCCGTCGCGCGCAAGTTCGCGCCGGAGGTCGCCATCACCCGGCTGCTGGACATCAGGATCAACGTCGGCCGGACCGGGGCGCTCAATCCCTGGGCCGAGTTGGAGCCGGTCGAAGTGAGCGGCGTCACCGTTTCAAAGGCGACCCTTCACAACGCCGACCTGATCGAGCAAAAGGACATCCGGATCGGAGACTGGGTCGAAGTGATCCGCGCGGGAGAAGTCATTCCCCAGCTCATCGGTCCGCTTCGGGATCGGCGCGACGGCAGCGAACGCGCCTTCGTGATGCCCCAGAGCTGTCCGGCCTGCGGCACTCCCGCGGAGCGCCCCGCCGACGAGGTGATGTCCTACTGTCCGAACGCGGCCTGTCCGGGCCGGGTCTTCGAAGGCATCGTGCACTTCGCCTCCCGGAGCGCGATGGACATCCGCGGGCTCGGCCCCGAACGGGTTCGGCAGCTCCTCGACACCGGGCTGATCAGCGACGTGAGCGATCTATACCATCTCAAAGCCGAAGACCTGGTTCTGCTCCCGCGATTCGCAACCCAGTCGGCCCGGCAGCTGGTGCAGGGCATTGCAGCTTCCCGCTCAAAGCCGCTCAGCGCCCTGCTCTTCGGGATCGGGATCCGCCACGTCGGAGCCACCGTCGCGGAGCTCCTGGCCCGCCATTTTGGAACCCTCGATGCCCTCCAGTCGGCCAGCAGCGACGAGATCGCGGCCATCTCGGGCGTGGGAAGCACCATCGCGGAGGCGGTGGCAAGCTTTTTCCATGACCCGTCCAATCGGAAGCTGCTCCGGCGGCTGGCGGAGTCCGGGCTGACCCTGACCGAGCCCCGTGCCATCCGAAGCGGCGGACCGCTGGCGGGAAAGACCTATGTGTTGACCGGGAGCCTTCCGAGTCTTTCCCGGACCGACGCGACCGCCCTGATCGAAGCGGCCGGTGGGCGGGTGGCTGGAAACGTGAGCAAGCAGACCAGCGCGGTGGTCGCGGGCGACTCCGCCGGCACCAAGCTCGAGAAGGCGCGCGCGCTGGGGATCGAAATCATCGACGAAGCCGAGCTCCGGAAACGGACCGGCGCAACCGGAAACGGATCATGACCATCACGACCGAACACGACCAGGAGCTGCTGATCGGGAAACGCGCGCTCCATCAGATGCGCACAGTGCTGGAGCGGGAGTGCGGCTCCAAGTCAGCGCTGATGCTCCGGGAAATCGGGTTTGCCGCCGGCGAGGCGCTCTACGAGCGGTTCGAGCGATGGGTGATGGAGCACTTCAACGTCGAGACCGCCCGCGACCTCGACACCGCCCACCTGGGCGATGCGCTTCGCGGATTCTTCGAGAGCATCGGGTGGGGCGGAGTGAGCATCGGGGAGCTGGCACCCCAGGTCCTTGCGATCGACGGTTCTCCCTGGGGCGAGGCGATGGCCGGTGGGTCACCGTTCCCCTCCTGTCACTTCTCCTCCGGCGCCCTGGCCGATTTCTTCACCCGGTTGGGGGGAACCCGGGCCGCGGTGATGGAAGTCGAATGCCAGAGCCGAGGGGAGGAGCGCTGCCGCTTTCTGGTGGGCTCGCCCGATCTTCTGACCTACGCCTACGAACGGATGACGGCGGGGATGGGTTACCGGGAGGCCCTGGCCTAACCCGGCAGGACGCCCAGGCCCTCGAGCAGCATCGACGGGAGACAGGCCGATCCCACCCAGGTGGGATCGTTGCCGATGGCACCGATCCGACCCAGCGCGGCGAACGTGTTTCCGGTGAGCACCACCCCTTCCAGCCTCCCCACCACGCTTCCATTCTCGACCAGGTAGGTCCACGGCGCCGGCAGGCTGAAGGTGCCCCGCAGCGGATTCGGTCCCGAGCGCCACTCCAGCTCATCCACCAGCAGGCCCCGTCCCATCATGGTGAGCAGGGTCGCCCGGGTTTCGATGCCGGCGGCGACCCGCAGGTTCGAGAATCCCACCCGGGAACCCCCCTGCCGTCGCCACCCGTGTCCGGTCGAGGGAACCCCGGCTCGGGCCCCGGTCTCCAGATCGGCGAGGAACCCGTTCACCCGTCCCCGCTCGATCAGGACCAGGGATCGGGTCACCACGCCATCGTCATCCACCGGCCGGGAGCCCGGCCGTCCCGCGGCGAGGGGATCATCGCTCACCGTCAGCCTGGGGTCGAAGATCCGCTCGCCGACCTGACCGCGGAGGGGCGACTCTCCCGAGAAGGCTTCGCGCCCGGTCAGCGCCGCGCGGAGGGGAAGCAGGAAGGTGGCGAGGGCCCGGGGGGAGAGGCAGACCGGCATGGTGGGCGCCAGGCGGGCCCTCGATAGCAGTGGCGGTCCCAGCCGGGCATCCACCTCGGACACCAGTCCCTCCAGGTCTCCGAGTCCGGGCAGTGCGGTCCCGGCCCAGTGGACCCGCACCGGCGGCGCATAACCCGCACTGATGCTCTCGACCGTGGCGCCCGCCCCGGCCAGCGTCACCTCGTACCCGGTCAGGACCCCGCGGGTATTCCCCACCCGGACCGATCCGGCCGACCGTTCGGCCCAAGCTTCCACCCGCCGGCTGCTTCGTCGCAGGCGCTCGAAGAGATTCCGGGCCAGGGCTTCGAGCGCGGCCGGGTCGGCCGAGGCGACCTGCGCCGACCGGATCGCCACCTGGGGGAGCGGTGCGGGAAGCGGCGCATGGAACTCGAGGGCGGGCCCCGCGGCTGCCGCCGCCAGGGCTCGCTCCCGGAGCCCGGTGGGATCGGCGGGAGGGCCGGAGGCGTACCCGATCCGCCCCTCGTGCATAACCCGCATCGAACAGTACTCCGATCCGGCCGCCCAGATCCGGCTTTCTCCCTCGGCGGAGAGCGAGAGGCTCAGCGTATCGTCGGCCTTGAGCACCACGTCGGCCCGCTGGGTCTGCGGCGAAACCGAATCGAGGAGGACCCCGATCATGTCAGCTCACACCCGATCGCGGCTTCGGCGATCCGGAGATGGGGCGCCCCGGTGGTGACCGGCACCAGCCCAGCCGCTCCATCCCGGCAGCGTGCCGCGCCGGTTTCCCAGCGAAAATCCGCTCCGACCGCATCGATCCGCCCGAGCAGGTCGAGCAGCTCTCCCTCAACCCGGACGCCTTTCACCGCCTCGGCGAGGCGGCCATCGCGAATCATCCGGGCCGAAGCGGGGCGAAGGACCAGGCCCGACTCCGAGTGCTCACAACCCAGCGCGTCGCCCAGCAGCAGACCTTTCGACACCCCCTGGAGCAGATCGTCGAGGGTTCCGGTTCCCGGGGCGAGGAACGAGTTGGTGGCGCGGGGATAGGGCGCCCCGGTGATGGTCGCGGCCCGCGCGTGGCCGGTGGGCGGCGCGCCGCTCGCGCCGGCGGTTTCCCGACAATGCAGATGGCCGAGCACGATGCCATTCTGCACGATCATGGTGCGCCGGGTTTCCGTCCCCTCGTCGTCATACACGCTGGACCCCACGAGGCCCGGCACCGTCGGGTCATCACCCACGGTAAGGAGATCGGGTCCGATCCGGGCCCCCAGTGGAAGCACGTCGGGATCGGCACCGGGGAGGGCGGCCCGTCCCGCATGGACCACCGCGCGATGGAGCAAGGCTCCCGCTGCAGCAGGATCGAGGATCACGGGGTACCTGCCGGACCGCACCGGAACCGCCTCCAGCTGAGTCACCGCTCGGCTCCCGGTTTCCTTGAGGATGTCGCCAATCGGGTCGAGGGCACTCCACGCCGGGGCCACATAGGAGCCCAGGGAGCGTTCCACCGCCCCCTCCTGCCTGGCAACGACGAGGATGGTCACGCTGACCCGAGTGCGCAGATCCTGGATCCAGGTTCCTTCCGAGTTACCCAGCCAGGTTTCCACCACCTCGTCCCGGGCCATGATGCGGGTTGCCTGAATGCGCCGGTCCACCTCGAGCAGTCGCGCCGCCATCTGCTCGATTCGTTCGCGCTTCGCCAGTAATGGGATCGATCGGGGATCCTCCGGCGGCGGGTCGCCGGTTTCGTGCTGGCGGATGGGAATCGAGGCAAGCCTGATGGTCTGTCTGGTGCTGCACGCCATCGACATCTCATGGGCTCGGAGCAGGTGGGTCTCGAGATGCGCCGACCCATCGAATCCGACCGCGCCCCAGCCGGTCCCGGGCGAGCAACAGCGGGCCAGGCCGCCCTGTTCCACCGATTCCTGAGCGCCATCGATGGTGCGATCGCGAAGCAACAGCGAGGAAGACCAGGTCCGCCGGAGCCGGAGCTCGCTGTACCCGGCGCGCGAGCGTGCCAGCGCGTCGAGAATCAGCTCCTTCACCGGGTGCTCTTGAGGTACTCCACGTAATCGGGGCGGGTCACCAGCTGGCCGTCCTGCACCACGTCACGATCCCAGGGGAGGATGATGAACTTGTCGGTTTCGAAGGAGTGAAAATCGGGGGCGAACGGTCCGGTCTTGAAGGACACCGCGGTGCGGACCTCGGCGGGACCCGCCGCCTTGGTCTCGTTCACGGCGAGCCGCATGGTGTGGCCCGATTCGCAGGTTTCATCGACCAGGAGGACCCTCCGCCCCCGCACCGTCGCGGGCGGACCAGTCACCAGAACCGGGAGGGCATCGCCGGCAGTGCGGGTCACCACCATGGAGGCAAAGTCTCGCTCAAGAATTGCAGCAATCACCACCCCGGGAACGACGCCGGCCTTGGCAATGCCCAGCACGATTTCGGGGTCATACTCCCGGGCAACCTTGAGGGCGAGCGCGCGGCACAGCTCGCCAAAGAGGGGCCAGTCGATCTCCAGCACACCTCGAGTTGCGGGAGGAATCTTGCGGCGCATCGTGCGCTCCGTCATGCTGGGGAATGGGGCTTCGGCCCAAGCTAAGCACCGGAAGCCGGTGGGAGCAAATGCGTTGCCTCACCCCCGGCGGCGACTTACTTTACGCCAACAGGCCCTGACGCCGGGAGTATTGCCCACATCAACGCCCCAATCGCGATGAGCTTCTGGCAACGCCTCCGGGGCGCATTGTTCTCCTCGCAAGCTTCCGCCCCGAAGCGGCTCGACTACCTGAACGAGGCGCTCGCCCTCGAGCGGCAGGGCGACTACAACTCCGCCATCACCTCGTACCGGCTCGGCCTCCGCGATAACCCGCGGGATCCGCGCATTCTCCAGAACATGGCGATCGCATTCACCAAGACCGGCCAGCCCGATGAAGCCGTTCGGCATTATCGCCGCGCCCTGGAGCTTGACCCGACCCTGACCGGGGCGCACTATGGCCTCGCTTTCCTCCTCCTCAAACGAGGCGAGGACGACGCCGCGGCGAGACATCTTCGCGCCTTCCTCGGCCGTCCCCCGCGAGGGGCCGACGCCGATCGCTGGATTCGCCACGCCGAGGCCACCCTGCGGGAAATAGACGAGGGCTACGGGACGGAAACCGCGGGCTCCGGGTGATCCGTTTCGCAACCCTGCTCTGTTTCGCCGCCGGGTTCGCAGCCTGCGGCGGTCTGCCCACGACCAGCGAAGGCATCGCCTTCCTCGAAATCCAGCCGCCCGCCAGCACCACGCTTCACGTGGGCGATACGGTGCAGTTCGCCGCGCGTACCCTGGATGCCTCGGGCAATCCGATCGAGGTTCCCGTCACCTGGCGAACCCCGGACACTACGATCACGGTGGAGCCGACCACGGGCCGGGTCGTCGGCCAGTTTACCGGAAGCGGTCGGGTCCAGGCGGTGGTGGGAGATGAAGAGCTGGTTTCCAACTTCGTAACCCTGACGATCCAGGCGGCACCCACCGGAGTTCCCGCGACCGTTCTTCCGTGACCGGCCCCCAGACCCTCAACGCCCTCTTTTTCGGAGCGATCGACCGCTTTCGCCAGCGGCCGGTGGCGTTGCGGCGCAAAGTGGACGGGCGCTGGAGTCCGATCAGCATCGCCGAGCTGCACGATCAGGTCCGGGCGGCGAGTGCGGCGTTTCGGGAGCTGGGGATTCGACCCGGGGACCGGATCGCCATTCTCTCGGAGAATCGGCCCGAATGGGCCATCACCGACTACGCCTGTCTCACCTCGCGGTGCGCCGGCGTCGCGGTCTATCCGACCCTGCCGCCGAAACAGATCGCCTACATCCTGCACGATTCCGGCGCCAGCGCGGTCTGTCTCTCCACCGCGGCCCAGCTCGCCAAGGTGCAGGAGATCCGGGGCGAGCTGCCCGGTTTGAAACATGTGATCGTCTTCGACAAGGGTCTTGGTGGTCCCGGAGTGATCGGGTTCGAAGAGCTGCTGGCGAGGGGCAATGGGGCCGTGTCCCGGTATCCCCGATGGCGGGACGAGGCGCTCCGTGCCGGGCCGGGCGAGCTTGCGACCCTGATCTACACCTCCGGGACGACCGGTGAGCCCAAGGGCGTGATGCTGACCCACGGCAACATCGCGTCCAACGTGGTCACTTCGATGGACATCCTGCCGATTTCGGAGCGGGATGAGTGTCTGTCGCTGCTTCCCCTCTCCCACATCTTCGAGCGGATGGCGGGTCATTATCTGATGCTCGCCGCCGGGGTCGTGATCAACTATGCCGAGAGCATGGACCTGGTCCCCCAGAATCTTCTCGAGGTGCGGCCCACCATCGCGTGCGCGGTTCCGCGGCTCTACGAGAAGATCTACGCCCGGATTCTCGAAGCGGCGAGCAGCGGCCCCGGCTTCAAGAAGAAGATGTTCTTCTGGGCCCGCCGGGTCGGAGCCGAGTGGACCGAGCGGACGCTCAGCGGGCGAGCCATTCCGCTCGATCTCAAGCTCACTCGTGCGGTCGCCGACCGGCTGGTGTTCGGCAAGCTCCGGGAGAGAGTGGGAGGCCGGCTCCGCTATTTCATCTCCGGTGGCGCGCCCCTTTCGCCCGAGATCGCCAGGTTCTTCTACGCCGCCGGGCTGCAGATCCTCGAGGGGTACGGGCTGACCGAGACCTCCCCGGTCGTCTCGGTGAACACGCCGGAACACTACAAGATCGGGACGGTGGGCCGCCCGATGCGCGACGTCGAAGTCCGCATCGCGGAGGACGGCGAGATCCTGGTTCGTGGTCCCAACGTGATGGAGGGGTATTACCACAAACCGGAAGCCACCCGTGAAGTGCTCGAGCCGGACGGATGGTTCCACACCGGGGACATCGGCGAGCTCGACCTGCAGGGATTTCTCCGGATCACCGACCGGAAAAAGGATCTGATCGTGACGGCGGGCGGGAAGAAAGTCGCGCCTCAGCCGATCGAGGGGATGCTCAAGCTCAACAAATTCATCTCCAATGCGGTGATGCTGGGGGACCGGCGGAAATTCCCGATCGCCCTGCTGGTGCCCAACTTCGAGCGGCTGGAGTCGTGGGCGCGGGAGGCGGGTCTTGGGTGGACCGGGCGGGAGGACCTGGTGCGGCTGCCCGCGGTCGAGGAGCAACTCGCGAGCGAAGCGCGGAAGAGCCTCCGCGACCTCGCCCGCTTCGAAGTCCCCAAGAAGTTCCTGATTCTACCGAAGGATTTTTCGATCGAGAGCGGAGAGCTGACCCCCAAGCTCTCGGTCAAGCGGAAAGTGGTCGAACAGAACTACGGGGACCTTATTGAGGCAGCCTACCAGGAGTCCGGGTAAAGACCTCGACCGCCAGCGAGAAGGCCCGCTCTTCGCCCGATTGCAAGGCACCGACTCCGACCACCTGCCGGGAAATCTCCTCGCCCCGGTCATTGCGAATCGAAAGAAGCACCGAGTATTCCCACGGCTCGCTCCCGGCGGGATGCCGGATGGTGCCTTCCACCCGCAGGGGTGAAAAACTCGGCACCGGCTTGACGATCCCGCCGGGGTTGAAGCGCAGGTGGTGCTGACAGGCCGGGCAGATGACCGCAGTCTCCAGCACCACCGCTCGGCAGTGGGGACAGATGCGGGTCGCGCCCGCGGTCGCCTGCCGGGTCGTGCTCACGACGCGGCGCTGCGTTCGACGGTGAGGCCGCCCTTGGCCGGGGCCTTCTCTTCCCAGCCGAACTCCGCCTGGCCACGCATCTTGGAACCCGCAGCCACGGTGAGGGAGCCGGCCTTGAGGTCGCCATTCAGCACGCCCGAGGCGAGCAACTCGACCCGGGTCGCGCTGTCGATATTGCCCTCGAGCTCGCCCCCGATGGTGACGGTGCCGGCACGGACGCCCCCGGTGAGCTTGGCGCCGGGTTCGATCGTGAGATTGCCCTGGACGTGGACATCGCCCTTGAAGCGCCCGGCGATGCGGACGTGTCCGGCGCCTTCGATCTTCCCTTCGATCGCGAGGCCGGCGGCGACGATGGATTCCTTGGTATCCTGCATGGGGGCACGCACGGGCTGATCGTTACTCGCGACCGGCTCCGGGCGATAGTCGGGCATCTTGGGAGCAGCGTCGGGCATTGCAGGCGCATCCTTCCTGGGGGCGGTTTGTTCCTTCCAGATTGCCATGGCCTAATCTTCCTCTCGCAACGTGATGACGGGGGGGCTTCGCCACCCAAGATACCCGGCGAATGCCGGGGCGGAATTCCAGTGGCGGAATTCGTTCAGCCGGACGGACGTGTGGTGGGCTTCTGACCTACCCAGCATCCCGCCGTGCGACCCAGGACTTCGACCGTCTCGGGCGGCTCAGCGCCCAGGGCGACGATGCGGAGTCCGGGAAGGGTCGCCCGAATTGCATCCGCGATCCAGTCCGCCTGAGCGGCAAATTCCGGTCCAAGCACCACGCCCCGCATACTGGACTGTTTGAGGGGGAGCCGGTCGGCCCGGAGCACACTGGCCTCGAGGGTGTCCAGATTCTCGGCGGGCGGATTGACCAACGCCAGGGCAATTCCCGGCATCCGCACCAGCAGTTCGGGCCCGAGGGTCCCCACCGAGCCGGCGAGCGCGACGAATCCACCGGGCCCGTGCAGGCCCAGAAACGCGGAGAGCGCCTCGGCGGTGAGGTCGGGAGACGATCCGGCCGGCACGGGCGCCGCACCGAACTGCGCCACGCCTTCCCTAACCCGCACGACCCGGCCGCAGACCGGGCAGCCCAGCTCGCCGGTCACCACCCGGCGCCCGTCCATTTCGCCGGGCAGGAGCACCAGGTACTGCGGGTCGTGATCGGCGGGACAGATCAGGTGATCGGTGAGCTCGATGAACACAGTGCTGGGGGCTAGTGCCAGGTGCTAGATGCCAGGGGCCGCAGGCTCCATGCGGAGCCAGTCGATATCGACGTGGGCGGGACGGGTCGCGATCCAGAGGACCGCGTCAGCCACGTCTTCCGGACGCAGCATCGCAGAGCGATCGGGAAGATCGGGCCGGCGGTCCGGGTCGTAGGGATCCCACACCGCGGTGTCGGTGGGACCGGGACTGACCAGCGAGCAGAGCACGCCGGTTCCCCGGTATTCCTCGCGGAGGACCTCATGTAACCCGCGGAGACCGAATTTGGCGGCACTGTACGCTGCGTTTTGGGGAAACGCCCGGTGGTCCGCGATGCTTCCCACCGCGATGAAACGGCCGCCCCGTGCCGCCCGCATGGAAGGGAGAAACTCGTGGGCCAGCAAGAAAGCCGATTCCAGGTTAGCGGTGAGCTGTCCGGAAAACTCGGCCGGGGTGGTGCGGTCCAGCGGCTTCAGCAGAAAGGATCCCGTGTTATGCACCACCACGTCGAGCAGACCGAACGCCGATTCGACGCGTCGGTGGAGCGCGGCGACGTCGTCGGGACTCGTCAGGTCGCACCGCACGTCGAGCCGCTGCTCGTCCTGGGAGGGAGCAAGACTCCGGCTGGCCCGGGCCACCCGCGCCCCGGCCAGCTCGCACAGGTCCGCGATCAGCAGCCCGATGCCGCGCGAGGCCCCGGCCACCAGCACGGTCTTCCCGTCCAGCTGGATCATTCGATCGAGCGGTTGCCGTGTACCAGCTGGAGGAACTCGGCGCGGGTGCGGGGATCGTCGCGGAACACTCCGCGCACGGCGCTGGTCACGGTGCGGGAATTCTGTTTCTCCACCCCCCGCATCATCATGCAGAGATGGGCCGCGTCGATCACCACGCCGACGCCCTGGGGCTTGAGCACTTCCATCACCGCGTCGGCGATCTGATCGGTGAGTCGTTCCTGGATCTGGAGCCGGCGGGCGAACACCTCGACCAGTCTCGGCATCTTGGACAGGCCGAGGAGACGGCCGTCGGGGATGTAGGCGACGTGGGCCCGGCCGTAAAAGGGAAGCAGGTGGTGCTCGCAGAGTGAATAGAGCTCGATGTCGCGCACCAGGATCATCTCTTCGTGGTGCTCTTCAAAGACGCCCTGCCCCACCACCTGCTCCAGGGACTGGGAGTAGCCCTTGGTAAAAAACCGGAACGCGCCGGCCACCCGGGCCGGGGTGCGCTCCAGTCCCTGCCGGTCGGGATCTTCGCCCAGGCCGACGAGAAGCTGGCGGATCAGGGGCTCGAGGTCAGGTTCCTTCGTATTCGACATAGTTGCGCGGGGTTTCCCAGAGGCGGAGCCGGCGAAGCTTCCCCGCGGGAATCCGGGGAGCCAGCTGTTCCCAGCAGTAGCGGGCAATGTTCTCGGCGGACGGCAGCCGCTCGCGGAACCAGGGGACGTCGAGATTCAGATTCTTGTGGTCGAGGGTCGCGAGGATCAGCTCGTCGGCGAGCTGCTTGAGCACGGCGACATCCACCACGTAGCCGGTGTCGGCGTCGATCTCGCCCTTCGACCTGGATGTCGAGCTCGTAGTTGTGGCCATGGAAGTTCGGGTTGTTGCAGGGACCGAAGGTGGTGCGGTTCCAGTCGTCCGGGCGCGCTCGGGTTATGCAACCGGTGGGCAGCATTGAAATGGATTCGGCGCGCGACCAGGCAATGGGGCATTTGCGAGGGGCTAGGGGCCAGGTGCTAGGTGCAAGGAGTCAGGGAATAGTACACTTCCAATTCCCTAACCCCTAACCCCTAACCCTTAGACCATAGCCCCTAGCCCCTAGCCCCTAGCCCCTAGCCCCTCAACAACAAACGCCGCCCGTTTCCGGAGCGACGTGAAGTGTCGGCTGGCGGTCGGGATGTTTACTAAGCCCGAAGAGGAAATGTGTGGCGCCCTCACCCTGGCTTCTGTCTTCCCCCGAGGGGCATGACATGGGCCGAAGTATTGTGGGCCCTGCTCCGGACTGTTGGGTCAGTAACGTGTCTCCCGACCGTCACCCGACTCGGCTAAATTAGGGAACCAAGGAACTTCCGTCAACAGTCGGGAGACGCGCCACCATGGTTTCGCTGCTCGTGGCAATTGCGAGTTTTCTGGTGTGGATCCTCCTGGTGTTCGTTCGTCCCATCGGGCTTGGGGTCGTACATATCCTCTGGGGACTCACCGCAGTGCTGATCATCCGGTGGTGGGCGCTGAGAGACAGGTCTGAGGTCTGAGGTCGGTTACCCGGAACCGCTCAAATCCAGCACCAGCCGCAGTCCGTTTTCCACCGCCGCCATCGTTGAGCGTTCCAGTCTTCCGGCACGCTTCGTCAGTAGCTCGCGATCGATCGTAACGATCTGCGACACGTTGGCCACCGAATCCCTGGGAAGGCCCGAGATGCGTTTGGGCAACAGGGTATTGCCGGGCGCCTCGATCAGCCGAAGGTCCGACGTCAGGACTATTCCGATCACGGTCTGGATCCGACTGCGGTTGAATGCGTCAGACTGGATGACGAGCAGGGGACGGCGGTAGCCCGGGCCAGAGCCTCGGGGTTCCTCGAGCTCGGCCCACCAGATTTCCCCCCGCTGCACTACCACTCGGCGCGCTTGACCGTCCGCCTTTGGGCCCTGGCGAGCGGGGGCTCGATCCGGCTTCCCTTCCTGGCGTACACGGCATCGAGCCGCTCGGTGACCTTGTCAGCGCGGAATTTGGCGAGATACTCTGCGAGGGCCGTGGCATAGAGTTGGCTTCGGGAGATCCCGAGACGCTTGGCCAGCGCATCGGCGGAGGCAAACACCGAGTCGGGGACGGAAATGGCGGTCTTCATACCTGGAGAATACTACGGTATAACCCAACCGGCAATGAGCTTCTACCGGCCCCCGGCCACCGTCACCCCGGCGACCAGGCCCAGCCCCGAGCGCGAGCCGAGCGGCCGGGTGTAAGGAGCGACGGCAGGGTCGGTCGGGCTCAGTCCCTCGACTCGCCCCGATATCCAGAGCTCGCAGCGCCCCGAAACCCGATAGCGGAGCAGGGCGGAAAGTGCGAAGACCCTGGCCCGAGTGGCGTACACCGCGTATTCCGGGACGACATATCCACGATACGTCGCGTTGAGGGAGCCCGGCGTCGGGAGGGTGCTGGTTGGGCCGTAATGGGCAAAAGTGCCGCCCAGCGCGAACGCCCCCCGCTCTCCCAGCGGTCTCCCCAACTCCACGGTGATGGAGGGAATGAAGCTGGTGACGATGGTCCCGACCCGGGTGATCGAATCGCTCCGGGTTCGGGATTCCCGGCTGAGCCCGAGCGCGACCGTTCCTTCCCATGATCTGGGAGTCGGCATCAGCCGGAGCTCCGCCGCCGAGAAGAACCCGGACTCCCGCGCGGTGAAGACCAGCCCGGTGGTATCGGTCGCGAGGGCGCCCTCGCCCCGGACGGCCACATAACCCGCCTGCACGGTGAGGAGCCGGCGCGCTCCCAGCGGTGCCTGCCAGGCGGCCCGGAGGTCCCAGGCGCGCTGATCCCAGCGATCCCAGTCGGGATCGTTGCGCTCCTGCCGGGTGAGCCGCTCCCGGGTGGCGGACCGGATCCCGGCGATCACCCAGCGGCCCGATCCCAGTCGTCCCTCGATCGAAGCTCCCGCGCCCAGCACCCGCTGCTCCCGCCGCCGCGCGTCGGCCCCGGTCGGATTCACCGGGATCCCGGACACCTTCCGATATCCGGCTAGGTCCTGGGCCAGCGTGGTCCCGAACCGTCCCACCAGCAACGCCGATTCTGCGGTGTGCCGCCCGGTGCCGAAGAGGCCGAGCAACAGGGAACCGGCCCGCCGGGTCAGGCCGGCGGTTGCGGCCGGCTGCACCAGGCGGGTCCGCCGCACCACCGGTGACACGGTGGACTGGTACTCATCGGTCGCATAACCCGCGGTGAGCCCCACCCCCCACGCCCCGAGCTGCCACCCGGCGCCTCCCTCCAGGACCGCGCGAATCCGCCGCATCGGGGTGGCCAGCGTGTCGGTCAGGGTGAACGGACTCGAGCCGTAAGGATCGGCGAAATCGGCCCGCGCCGAGTCGGTGCCATTCTGCTCGAGGGTGACCGCGCCGATCAGCGAGAACCGCGGCGAAACTGCCCGCCAGGCCTGGGCCCGCCCTTCGGCCTGGCGGGCCGACTCGGGATCCAGCGGTCTCCGGTAGGTCCCCGACTGCCGGGACAGCGTCGCGAAGTAGTCGGCTCGGTCGTCACGAACGTCCCGCGCCAGCGCCCCGGGATTACCGGCGGTCCAGAAGGACCCGATGCGAGGCGCGCCGTAGAGGAGAGGAATTGCGGCGCTCGAGCCGGGAAGGCTCCGAGAAAGATCCGCGGTTCGGAGCGGACTCCACCGAACCGCCCACTCGGGTGGCCCGCCGCCAGGATCGGATGCCTGGGCGGCAAGCAGGGCCGGGGCGACCACGAAGCCGCAGAGAAGGAGAACTCTCATCGGGACCCCGCGATCGGCATCGTCACCTCCAGGCCAAACCGCGTGGCAGGGTACAATCGTGGCGTGGTCTGGGCGTCGCCGTAATTCCCCCTCCGATCGAAGGCGTTGAACGCATAGAACGAGAGCCGGCCGCCTGCCGGCAGTGTCTTTGCCACCTGGAGGGAGAAGAGCCAGTCCACCGGCCCTCGCTGTGGGTCCACCAGCAGGCCATTACGCGGGATGCGAAGATCCTGGTATTCCGGCGCGCCCCGTTGCTCGGCAGGAACCGGGACCAGCTCGCCGGAACGGGTCAGGTAACCCGCGAAGCTCAGGGTATCGGTGCCGCCCAGATCCTGGCGGGTCTCCCGCAGGGTGAGCTGGATGGTCCCCGTGACGATCAGGCCTGCCGGCGCCTGCTGGTGGATCAGCCGGGTGGTGAGGAGCAGCCGGTCTCCGGTCCGGGTGGTCCCCTCCCAGAATGGCGTGCGCCGGATGAAGCTCGCGAGCTGGAACTCGCTGAACGTCGTGCCGCTTCCGAACTCGACCCCCGCGTTCTCCACCCGGGTCCTAAGATACGACCCCGAAACAGCAACCCGCGTCCCGGTCCCCCGAAGCTCAGGAAGGATCGCGGTCAGCTCCGCCCCGGTGACCTGCATGGTGAGATTGTTCGAGGGGCGGTCGATCAGCGCGGGCACCGTGTCGGTCGCATAGGGGACCGGTTCATAGGACGGGGGCCGCCCGGTTCCCCGGGTCGAGTCCACGATCCGGAACAAGTCACGATACAGCGCGCTGGGTGTCGAGATGGTACCGACCGCGTCGCTGGTCCGGTCGCGAAAGGCGGTGAACGCCATCTCGGCGCGCCCCAGCGAAGCTTCAAAGCCGGCCTCCAGCTTCGTGGTGCGGGAAAAGCCCAGCCCGGTGTTGGGGGGATCGAGGATCCGCGTGGTGAGCACGGCCAGCCGCTCGGCGGGATCGTTGGCGTAGTAGTTGACGTTGACGAGGTCGTAGTACTGCGGTTCCGGATAGAGCTGGCTCAGCGACGGCAGCTTGGCGAGCCGGCCCGCGCCGGCGCGGAGACGCAGCCAGCGCCTCGGCGCGACCTCGATGTTGAGGCGCGGCTGAAGCGCGCTGCTCCGCACTCCCGAGAGCCAGGTGCTTCCCTCGTGCAGCACATCCATCCGTACCCCGCCCTGGATCGAGATGGTCCCCTCGGAGCCGAGGCTCCAGGTCTCCCGGTCGTCGAGGTAAAGTCCCGTCGTGACCAGCGGCGGCAGCGAATCGAACCGGCGGGGCCGGTCATAGCCATTCACGCCATTGAAGGTGGACTGGGGCGGAAACTCGATGTCGAACAGGAGGCCTGGTCCGGCGTTCCATTCCCGGCGCAGCTCGACGCCGGCCCGGAAGATTTCGTTGCGGGAAAGCCGGTGGGGCTGGGCGATCAGCTCGAGGCGGTGATAGAGGAACCGGGGATCGCCCTGGACATCCACCTGGGCGTTGTACACCCCCCCGATGAACTTGCCGACCTGGGTGCCTTCGGTGAGGCGATTGGTGAACGGCTCCGCCGCGCGGAGCAGGTTGTTGCGGCTCATCGAACGCTGGCGGGTTAACTCGAAAGCGCCGGTCCATTCTACCCGGCTGGAGCTTCCCAGGCCGAATCGGGCCCGCTCCGACACCCGGATGGCGCGGTCCCGGCTGTGGGATTCGATCCCGGGGAACTGGTCCACCTCGGGAATATCCTGCACCAGCTGATAGCCATCGAGCCGGGTATCGAGGGTGACCCGTCCCCGTTCGTAGCGATGGGCAAGCTGGGCGGCGAACCGGTAGCTCGCGTCATCGGTGCGGCCGGGCGCGACCCTGGTCCGGGTGACGTCGAAGCTGCCGCTCCCGGTCTGCTTCGCCGAAAATCCCGAGCCGCCGACCAGGCTCGCTTCGATGCTCCGGGGATCGGCGAGCGCCTGCACTTCGGGATTGATGCGGCCAGCTCGAGTTTCGACGAGGATGGCCCCCTGGGACAGGTCGCCGAAGCGCGCCGAGGGGACCCCGCGGATCACCTCGACCCGCTCGATGGTAGAGGCGGGGATCCGGCGGAGGTCGATGCCACCGCCCGCGGAGGTCGCGAAGGCAAGCTCTCCGCGGGGGCCGAGGGTTTGCAGGTTTGCGTTGTTCGATGCGGGAACGCCGTCGAGCACGATCTGGGTACCGAAGGAGGCCAGCTCGCCGGCACTCGGCTGGCCGGCCCCGACGCTGGTGGCGTTCCCCGGCGAGACGGGAATTCCCCGAAGACCGAATTGCTGGACTGACTCGAGCCCGGGCGGCTGAAGCACGGCCCCAGGGAGCAGCTCGAGGATGCCCTGGAGGGAGGTGGCGGCCTGATTGCGAATGGCTTCCCGGTCGATCACTGAGGCGGTCCCGAGTTCTCCGGTGGCACGGCTGATCGGGTCCGCGGTCACGGTGACGCCCGGAAGGTTGAGGGCGCTCCTCGTCATCATGACGTCGAGCGTAATAGACCCCGACGTCGGCACGATGATCGACTGTCTCACGGGCGCGTACCCAATCCGGATAACCCGCACCACCTGCGGGCCCGGAGGGACGTTTGCCAGCTGATACCGGCCCTCAGTATCCGATGAAACCGAGAGCATTGAGCCCTCAATAGTGACCGTAGCTAGTGCGAGGGAAGACCGGGTGTCGAAATCCAGGATCTTACCAGTGAGGGTGCCCGTCTGGGCTTCAAGTAGCATCGGGGCGTAGAGAGCGATCAGCAACAAAACGGCAGGGCGGAGCTCACGACGTCCCATGATCACCTGTCTCGCCCATCAGGCGCTCGAGCGCAGCGTCCATCGTCTCCTCGGCCTCTCGGTCGCTCCCCTGGCGCAGAGTTGCAATCGGCTTCGGGCCGAGCATCCTTCGGACGATTCGTCGAAGGGAGTAGGCTCCGGACAATCCGAGGTCCCAGCCAATAAGAGTGAGGCTTCGTTCCCGCTTCCGCAAGGCAGGCAACGCCCGGCGGACAACGCACCAAGCGAGAAGCTCATGGGCGTGGGGGAGACGTTCATGGGTGAGGCGTGCCGAGAGACCACGCGGGGTGGGCCGAGATGGGCAGCAAGATCCGAGACTCGGGGGCGAGTGACCTTGGGATCCAGCCCGTATGCGATGATCGCGCTCAGCAGCGGGTGTCGTGAGGTTGGGTCCATCTGATGTGGCTCGGCCTGCCGGCTACCCCATCACGGTAGCAACGATCTGATGCGCCGTCCATCCTCAAGAGCTGAACACTTGGTGGCCTGACAACAGGGAATTCACCAGTGCCGATTCGGAGCTTTCGCGCTGGAGCCGCGACGATATGTTGGGAACCAAGATTTCTGGTGGGACGAGACATGGCTTCGAGAAGGCAGCTTCCGCTTGTGCTGGTCCTTGCACTCATTTTTGCCGCTGGACTTGTGGTGTGGCTCTCCATCAGGCAGATCCAGGTCAATCGGGCTTTTGCGGAGCTCCGGCGCCTCGCGACCCAACCGCATGTCGGATACATGGTTCCCGGCTTCCTGGCGCGGACCATCTCCGGCGATACCATCACGATAGGCGAGGGCGGTGGAAGAAGCGATCGCACGGTGCTTCTTGTATTTACGACGACGTGCCCCTATTGCCGAGCGACGCTGCCGGTCTGGAGTGGGCTCGCCGATTCCGCTGCTCATATCGGGCGTACCCGAGTGGTGGCGATTGCGCTGGATTCGGCAGCAGCGCAACGATTTGCCGAGGAGCGTGGTCTCCGGTTCCCGATCGCGACCTTCCCATCGGAGAAACTGCGGCGATTGTCCCGGGCCGGCTCGGTCCCTCAAACCGTGGTGCTCGACGGCGAGGGCACGGTTCTATATGCGCACGTCGGCCTGCTCAGGAAGGGTTTGCAACTCGATTCGGTCTACCTGGCGCTCCGACCCGCGCCAGGGTCTTTTCCCAGCTCCAGCGCGCGGAGTCTGGATTCAACCCCGAAATAAGGAGGAAGCAATGTCACGGAAAACACGGAAGGCCTCGGGATGGCTGGTTGGCGCGGCGGTGACGGCGGCGTTGGCGTTCGGGCTGAGTGTGGCTGTCGCGAAACCGGCTGGGGCGATGGAATGCGCTGACGATGGCTGGAACTTTCTGGGATCCCAACCGAGCGCCGAAGCATGCAACACGGCCTGCAGCAACGCTCACTACCCCGACGAAGCATGGGGACATTGGAACCAATTCACTACGTGTTGCCAGTGCTTGTATTAGATCCTTAGTGCTACCCTTCTCGATCCGGACATGTTTGCCGGATCGAGCAGGGAGCTCCGTTCAAAGCGGATTGGAAATCGATTCACGGGACTACACCAGGAGTTCGGGATGTTCGTACGAAATCGGCGCCGCTGTTGCGGGTGTATTGAAGGACCGGCCTCCCGCCACCACTGGCCACAACCGCTCGACGGGAAACCGAATAGAGAAACTCGATATTCTCGTTCGCGCCTCGCACGTCACTGGAAGATCGATCAACAAGGCTGTTAACAAGCTCTGGACATCGTCGGTAGGCCGAAACGAAGCCAGGCCACAGAGTGACAACGTCAAGGATATTCTCCCTTGGAATTCGCGCCCATTCGTCCGCGGTCTGACTGGAGGGAAGCGTACTTCTGACGACAGTAGACAGGCGGTACGGACGGGCCAGCACAACCACCGACCCCAGACCCGCGCCAAAGGGTCCGTGCCCATCTATGTCAGCACCTAGAGAAAGCGTATCAATCATGTTCGGGGCGTCAGGATTGTCGACATCGCCGGGTCCGCCCCAAAACTCGAAGTTTGCATGGCTCAGATCCAGGCCGCCCGCAACGATTTGGGAATGATCGATAGCGTCAATGGCAACCGTGACTATCCCACCTGGGGGGACTGGGTAGTCTTGACCGTCCCCAGGAAATTGCTGAACGTGCCGGGTCCAGATGCCCAAAGGATCCACTCTGAAGCCCCGCAACAGCGCGCACTGCGAATCCTGAAAATCGAACTGGTCCACCAACCCTGGACTAAGCGTCAGTCCATCGAGGTATGACGTGGTGTCCCCGTTGTTGTAGATCTCGAGATAGCCACCATAGCGGTAGGTTTCATTGACGGGGGGCGGGGCGGCGATATTGAAAGCCCACTCGCTAACAACCAGGCCGTGCTTGCGGCTAGCCGGCACCCGCACCGTGACGTCTCCGGAGCCAGCGGCCACGCTCGTCCTCGCCACCCAACCTAACACGTCCTCAGTTGCAGGGAGGTGACTCCGTTCGGTTGATGTTAGCCAACGCCTGATGTCGACCCCGTAGCTCACACCGGCCGTGAGATCCGATAGGTCCACCACACCAGTGGCATTACTCGTGACGACTCGCGGAGGGGCACTCGAATCGACCGGCGTCACCGTCACCTCGGCGTCGGGAATCCCGGTCTCCCACCCAAGGGCCTGAGCCGCCGCAACATCTTCTATCTCTGGGAGGAGCCGCAGCGAAGTCGGGCCGGCGGGTGGGGGAGGTGGCGGGTCACTCAGGGTTACGCCGCCGCAACCGGCGGCCAGGACGAGGACCATGGGAAGGGGGTTCCGGCACATCATTCTATTTAATGGTTCGCCCCCGCCGTGGACAAGCACCGAATCGGAACAGCCTCCTCACTTGCTCCATCAGATGTTATCCGGCGACAGATCGATGTGTGTAGCGCAGCCCGTGCGATCGCTACGGGTGAGCATTAGCGATCGTTCCGGGGGAGCGGAGGGTCCGCGCGAAGTCGGCGTCACTGTTTCGAGTCCACTCGAGTTTGAGGGCACCACCCGGAGCGGTAATCGTGCGTCTGGATAAGGAATGCAGAAACTCGACATTCTCGTCCCGGCCTCGGCGGTCGTTCGACATTCGGTCGAATCGAGCGTTGACCAGTTGATTGCAGCGAGGATAGGGAGAGACGGCTTTTGGCCAGAGCGACACCACATCGAGAACCAAATCCGCACTGATCAAACCATAGGCGCTGCCCCCCGGACTGAAACGACGCTCGATGGTGGACAACTCATAGGGCCTGGCGAGAACGGCAACGGACCCAAGGTTCTGGAACACCGGCCCGTGTCCAAGGACATTGCCCCCCAGTGACAAAGTATCGATCATGTTCGGGACCCTGGGATTATCCACGTCACCCGAACCACCCCAGAATTCAAAATCGGCGTGGGTGAGGTCGAGTCCACCCTGGGCGATTTGCGAGTGATCGATGGCATCAACCGCAATGACGATGAAATGCCCAGGCTGCACGCCAACGCTACGCCGCATTGTGGGTGCATGCCCGGCGGCTCAACCCCGCGATCGGGGCCGACTGGCTCGAGGATCTGGCGGCGGATCGAGCGATCGCGCGGGCGGTGAATGGCCTCCCCCCCGCTCCCTGATTTCTCCCGCCTTCTGGCCGATCTCAGCCGGGCCCTCGAACCGCAGCGAATTGGGACCAGTCACCCTGCCCAGATGATTTCAATCTCGTACGGGCGGAACTGCGGATCCGCCGTCATGAGTGGGACGCCCTCCGCCTGACATTGCGCGACCAGCAACCGATCGAACGGATCCCGATGATGGGGAGGCAACCCCGCGACCCGGAGCGCAGGTTCGTGGATGACCGGCAGGGCCATCGTATCGGCCCGGGCCATGCGGCTGGGCAGACTGCGGGAGGATCGGGAAGCGGCAATTTGCCCAGAGCGAATTTGATCGCGATCTCCCACGCGCTCGCGGCGGAAAGGAACAACTCGTTGGCCCGATCCTGCAGCAGCTCGCTGGCCCCGGGATTCAGTCGCTCCGGCTCGGCGTGCATCCACAGCCAGCACTGGGTGTCGAGCAGGATCCTCACCGCTCGAAGTCCGCGAGCACCTCGTCGGGCAAGGGCGCGTCGAAACCGGCCGGTACGGTGAACCGCCCGCGATCGGTGCCGAAGCGGCGGTCCCTCGGCGTGCCGACCGGGACCAGCCGGGCAATGGGACGGCCTCCCTTGGCGATCACAATCTCCGCGCCCGCCGCGACCCGCCGAAGCAGGCGCGAAAGATGGGTCTTGGCTTCGTGAATATTGACGGTTTTCATGAGGACCATGAAAGACTTAGTCCAGGACATAGTCAACTCTGTTCCACTCAGATCTCCCAGTTGGAGAACACCACCGCCCCGTTCCCAATCTGCTGCTCCGCGCCATCGAGCGTCATCCGCAGGTCGGTCCAGTGCACCCGGTACCCCAACTCGAGCAACGCACCGTACGCTTCCCGATACGCGGTCTGACAGCGGATCGAGACCCGCCGCGCCCCCCGCGCCCACCCCGCCGCTTCGACCGCCGCGATCAGCCGCCGGAAGGTCGCGGAGTCGCGCGCGACCATCTTGAGGATCCGCACTTCGTCATCCGGCTTGCCTTCGGCCAGCGACGCCGCGTGCCAGAGCGCGAAACCGGCGAGATCGCCGGCACCGCTGAGGAGCGTGGTGTCGCCCAGGCCGAGCTCGCGGGTGAGACCGATCTCCCGGGAAAAATCCAGGCCGGGCATAACCCGCTGGGCCAGGGCCTGACAGGCGGCGACCGCAGGGGCCGTCTCTCCCACCGACAACAGGCCCGCGCCCTCGGCGCCTCCCGGCCCGTGCGCAAGATCGCGCGTCAGGCTCACGGTGAGGTATCCGGGCCGGAAGCCCAGCCGGGAGTAGAACCCGATGTTCTCCACGGTGCGGGGCATAGTCTCGAGCCCGATGACCTTGGCCCCCGATTCGCGGAGCCATTCGATGGCGGTCTCGACGATCTGCACCCCGATGCCTTCCCCTTGCCGCCCCGGCCGCACCGCGAGCGGTCCCATCCATCCTTCCGACCCGCAGCAATGGGCCAGATTGAACGCGATGACGTGACCGGAGCCATCGCGCCACTGCATCGCCCCCGCCCCGGCTGCGGCGATCGCGAACTTCCAGATGGCAGGATTGAGCGGGGGAACCCGCACCCCGCTGAGCCCGTCACGCTGGTACCGGTCGGTGAACGCTTCGGTGAAGACCTGATTCACCTGGGCAATGTTGTCCGGGCGGAGCGGCTCGGGACCGACGATTCGCTCAGGCCGCGGCATCGCGGGATTCGGCGGTGGCATGCGCCACGCCGCGTTCGACGTCGTACCGCAGCCGGATGATCCGGTCGAACCCGTCCCGGACCGATTCGATGTGGGTGATGAGAATGACCTGGGGGAAGCGGTCGGCCAGGTTGCGGAGCAGATCCATGACCGCGGTGCGGCGGTCCTCGTCGAGCGAGCCGAAGATCTCGTCGAGGACGAGGAGCGACAGGGGCTGACCGGCCCGCTCCGCGATCATCTGGCTGATCGCCAGCCGGAGCGCGAGGTTGGCGACGTCTTCCTCGCCGCCCGAGATGACCTTCTTGGGCTCGCCATCCTCGACGACGGTGGCGAGGTAATCCTCATCCAGCTCCAAGTCGGTGTATCGCCCCGCGGTGATGTCGCGGAGGAATCCCGACGCGAGATCGGAGAGGTCGGGCCGCAATGCCTCGTTGAGCTCGTGACGGAGATCCCCTAACGCGCGATCCAGCTCGTGCTCCAGCAGCGACTCGTCGGCAAGCCGCTGCACCTCGGCGAGCCGGCGCTCCCGCTCCGAACGGCGGCGCTCGATCTCCGCGCGCTGTGACAGCGCATTCGTCAGCTCGCCCGCCGCCCGCTCCCGGCCCAGGTCGGCCTGCTGGGCCTGCCGCTCGGTTTCCCGAATCCGGGTGCGCACCGCCTCGAACGCGTCGGGAGACCAGCCCAGTCCGTCGAGCTGCGTCCGCAGGTCTTTCACCCGCGCCTCCAGAACCGACAGCTCCTGTTCCGCGAGAGCGGCCCGGGGGCCGAGTTCCCCGGCTCGGTCGGAAGCAAACTGGAGCCGGAGCGCCTGGGTTTCCAGCGGCTCGAGCGCCGCGATCTGGCGGCGGACCTCTCCGAGACGCGTCTCGTCGGCCTGGGTCGGCCCTGCGCCCAGCTCGGTCGCAAGCTGCGCCCGCTGCTTCGTCAAGGTCTCATGCTCCGCCGAGATCCGGACCCGCTCCTTGAGCTGCTGATCCAGCCGCGCGGTCTGCTCGGTGAACTTGCGAACATCCCGTTGGAGCACCGTTTGCCGCTTCCGTAGCTCGGCGAGCTGGGCGGGCTCGGCTTTGAGCTGGTCGAGCTTCTGACGGTAGTAGGTCCCCTGATCGAGCACCTCATCGAGCTGGCGGCCGAGCTTCTCGAGGACCGACGCGTAGGTCCCGCCCAAGGGCTGGGAGCAGATCGGGCAATCGCCCAGCGGACCGGCGTGCTCGAGGTGCTTACGCTGCTTCTCGAAGTCGGCATGCTGTTCGAGCAGATTCTTCCGGGTCGTCTCCGCGTCCTGCTTCTCCCGGACCCAGGCCGCCTGCGCGGCCTCGAGGTCGTGAGTCACCCGTTCGACTTCCTCCTGCGCGGCCACCCGTGACGCCTTGGCCGTCTCGAAAACCGCGGGCTCGGGCAGCTCGCGGAGTCGCTTGGCGACGCGCTGAAGCTGGCGATCGAGCTCGGCGACTCTGCCCTCCAGGCTCCGCCGGGCGGAGACCTGCTCCAACTCAGCCTCGAGACGGGTTCGTTCCTCGCGAAGGACAGGGAGCGGGGCCACGCTGGGCAACAGCTCATCGAGCCTGGTCTTGGCGCCCAGTGCCTCGGCCAGCTCCTTGTCGAGCTGCCCGCATTGCTGCTTTGCGTCGGTGGCGCGGTGCTGGGCCAGCTTGAGATCGCTATCCAGCGAGGCAACCTGGCGCTGTAAACCTTCCCAGCGGGCGCCTTCGGGCGCCAGCTTCACGAGAGTGGCCCGAGCGGTCTTGAGAGTCGCGGCCGCCCGGGCGGCCGCTTCTTCGGCGAGCTTGACCCGGGTATCGGCGAGCTCCGCGTCTGCGGCGAGCCGCGCCGGATCGACCAGCTCGCTTCTCCTGCGCGTCGAGCGCGGCCTGGGTCGAGCGATGGCGTTCCTTCAAGCGCTGCTGCGCATCCCGCAGTTTCTCGTAGCCCAACACGCGGCTCAGAAACTGGGCTCGCTCCGGCGCGGTCATCTGCGCCATGATGGCAAGCTCCTTCTGCCCGGTAAAGTAGGTGTTGAAGAACTCCTGCCGGGTCATGCCGAGGAGGCGGGTGAGCTTGTCGGTGACCGCGATGACGCTGTTCGCGATCGGGGCGGGCTCGCTGTCGAGATAGAGCTGCGCCTGCTGGAGGGTACGAACCACCCGGTAGCGGTGCGGGCCGAGCTCGAAGTCGAGCTCGACCTCGACCCGTGAGCGGGGTGGCGCGCCACGACGCTTGATGGTCTCCTTGGTACCCCGCGCCGCGTCGGTCCCGTAAATGGCCCAGGCGATCGCCTCGAGCAGTGTGGTCTTCCCCGCCCCGTTCGGTCCGATGATTCCGGTCAGGCCCCGCTCGAATTCCACCACCGTCTCGGCGTGCTGCCGGAAGTTGAGGAGCCGGAGCCGGTTGATCTGCATCAGCCGGCCTCCACGCCGTCGCGCTCGACTTCGGCCATGAGCTCGAGGCCCAGGGAGACAAACCGCTCCCGGGAGATCCGCTCGGGGAGCGGACGCCGTCCCAGGAATTCGCCGACCAGCTCGGGCAGAGTCTGTCGTTTGCCCGGCGCCGCATTGCCGACCATGCGAGAGCTGATCGGGCGGCGGCAATCGAGATGAAAGTGGAGCGCATCGGCGCGCGCCATCCGGAGGGCGGCGTGGTCCAGCTCGCGCATCACCGCGCGGGGAATGTTCTCCACCACCAGGCGCACGATAGCGTCATGGATGCCGCCGGGAACCAGATTGACACGCTCGCCGATGGCCCGATCTATCTCCGCGGGCGAGAGCCCATCGGCATCGATCATCGGCGCGTCCCAGATCCGCCGCGCGCTCGGAACCGGACGTGACTCGACCTTCCCGGTCTCGAGATCGACGAGCAGCCATCCCTTACCGGGCAGGCCTTTGAGGGCCTCCTCGACCAGCTCGCCCCAGATGTTGGTGCTGGTGTACTCGAGCGACCCGGAATACCAGCAACGGGGGAAGACCTCGTGCTGTACGTGGTAGTGGCCCAGGGCGCAGTAGGACCACTTCTCCCGGCGCAGCTCTTCGATCGAGATGGGGAGTCCACCGTACTCCATGAGGGAGCGGTCGCCGGGGAGGAGTCCTTCCACCTCACCATGGACCGTGAGCACCTGGAACGGCTCGTCGCCCTCCGGATGCATCTTGACGTCGGAGGCCTGGAGCGCAGCGTGGGGAACCGCGGTGACCGAGAGACCGAGCTCCGGGAAAGCAAACCGCCGAGGCTCGTCGTTGGCCACATGGACGCCCAGCTCCTCATAGAGCCGGAGGATCGAGCCGATGTCGCTGGAACGGGGCGTGTCGTGATTGCCCGCGATGGCGATGACCGGCGCGTCGGGCAGCCCTGCCCGGAGCCGCTGGAGCTCGCGATAGGCCCATACGATCGAGCGATTGGAAGGCCGCACCGCGTGGAAGAGGTCGCCGGCAATGATGACCGCGTCGGGCCGAGCGTCCAGCACGCCGTCCACCGCAGCCCGGAAGGCGTACGCAATGTCGGCTTCGCGCTGGTTGATGCCGTCGGGAGTCTGCCGGTAATACTGCCGGAATCCAAGGTGTAGATCGGCCAGGTGGGCGAGCTTCACACGCTGAAAGATACTAGGGGTCTGCGGGCTGGTGGAGCGGAGGGCCGGGGGGGGCGGCGGGGGAAATGGGGTCAGACTCCTTTTTGCCGAATCGGACTTCGGGGCATCGGGATCCCCAAAAAGGAGTCTGACCCCATTTCCCGTCGGACCAACGAAGCCCTAGTACAGATCTCCGCCTGTCTTGACGGGACGCACCACGTCCCGCACCCGCACCGTCTCGGTGGGAACCTCCCGGCCCAGACACCGCACGAAGAACGCGAGCGGCTGCTCCGGTCGCGCCCGGACCGTCGCATTGAGCGCCTTCCGCACGTCGTCCTCCCGGCGCCCGGCGATCAGCTCGGCCACTTTGTCCCGGTTGATGGTGCGGTCCAGGGACTTGAGCCGGCGGGCCACCGCCTCCGCGAAGGGCAGCTCGGGCCGCGGGGGAAACCGCTCGACTCCATCCCGTCCTGAGAGCACCGCGGGCTTGGGAAACCGGATGAAAATCGGGTGGGTGAAATGGGGATGCCGGACCAGGAGCTCGCCTTTGGGGAGTGAGGCGAGCCGGGCCTTGGTGGCCAGCGACAGCGTGGCATAACCCGGGAGCGCCAGCTCGTCCGAATCCATCCGCCCCAGCACCATGGTGCCCGAATTCCCCACCACCCGCCGCTGCACCTGGGACCGGAACTGCTGCGCCGAGAAGAGCACCAGCCCGAGATACCGGCCCCGCTCGGAAATGTCGAGCAGCATCTTCCGCACGTAGGTGTCGGGACCCTCAGCCGGGGCGTACTTGTTGAGCTCGTCCACGAACACCGCGACGTGATCCACGCCGAGGTCGCGCCGTTCCAGGTGCTCGCGGAGCCGGGAGACGATCCGGGCGAACACCAGGTCCTGGGCCAGGGGGTCCATCCCGGCCACATCGACGACATACACGCCCCGGTCTTCGAACTTTCCCCAGGGGAGATCGTTGACCTCACCATCGTCAGTGACCAGCCCCTTGGCCCGGGTGCTGATGTTGCCGAGCCGGTTCCGGATCTTCCGGATAGTGGCGATATGGTGGGTCTTCCAGATCTCCCCGCCCCGACCGGTTTCCTCGAGGAACGTGAAAATGGCCCGGAAGAACTCGTCCAGCTCGGCGAAGCTCCGCACCTTGAACGTCCGGGGGAGCGTCGCGTCCTCGAACTCCTTGCCGACCACCCGCTCGCTCAGGAAATCGATGAAGGCATCGGCCTTTGCGTCGATGTCGTCGCGGTTGAGCAGGACTTCGGCGTAGTCGAGCACCTCGCGGAGCCCCCAGAGGAGCGGCTCGGTGTTCTCGGCAAGCTCCTCGTTGGTACGAAGGGTGTTGAGGTTCACCCCATCGCCCTTGTATGGGGCGAAGTAGCGCACGTTCCGGAACGGCTCTGGGGTGAGGTCGAGCCGGGCATAGAGCCGGCGATCCTCATCGGAGAGCTCGGCGGGCTGATCGAGAAAACAGAGATCGGGACCCTTGACGTTGAAACAGAGCGCCGCCACCCGGCCTTTGTGAGCGGGAAACTTCTGGAACAGACTGGTGAGCAGAAACTCGACCGCGCTCGTCTTGGTCGCGAGTCCTGACACGCCCGTGATATTGAGATGGGCCGCTTCGGGGCCGAGCAGGAAATCGGCGTCGAGATAGACCGGGGCCTCGAGTCCTCCTGCGGCGTACACTCCCGCCGGTATTCCGGTCGGCTTCTCTCCGAAGACGTAGCCATCCATCCGGAGCGCGGTCACCACGTCCTCGTCGGAGGCGAGATGCACCGCCTCGAGCGGGACCGGCTGGACCGGCTCCTCGGGCACGCTCCGGAGCACCGCCGCAGCAAACAATCGGATCTCGGTCCGGCGGCTCGGCTCCTCGAGGCCGGCGGGATCGCCCTCGGCGCCGATCACCGCATGAATCGGCGTGAGCAGATCCGAGTACGCGAACGCGTCGGTGACGACGCCGTACACTTTGCGGTCGGGAGACTCGACTCGCACGATGGCGCCGATTCCAACCGCGGATTCCCGCGCGGTCCAGAAATAAAACTGGTGCGGCGTGCTGGGCTTCTGCTCGGTCGCGACGACCCGGCCCACCGGAGCCAAGCCCGCAGTCTCAGGTGCCACGTTCGGTGCTCCTCATCTCATGGTCCACAGATTTCACGGATAACAGCCGGATTTCAGGAGGCGATGTTGTTTTGAATCGACCACCATGGAATCCCCTGTTCATCTGTGCAATCTGTGGACAAAGAGTCAGGCAAGCCATCACCCGAACCGGGCGCGAAGAAACTGCTCGACGCCGTGCACCCCATACAACAGTCGATCCCAGCGCGGGTCAGCACTGATCGGCGCCCGCTCGGCGAGAATCCAGCGCGAGATCAGATCGGCCATTCGCAATGTGTCCGCGGTCGGGGCGCCCTCCACCCGGACCAGGCCGTAGAACAGATCCTTACCGGCCCAGTCCCACAGACGAAGCCCCCAGGCGTAGACCGGTGCCCACTGACGGGAAGCCGGCTGAAAGACGCTGGAGCGGTGGCCCTGCGGGAGATGCAGGTAGGTAACGAGATCCGAGCCATCGAACGGCAGGGTCGAATGGCTCTTCGAGACGCCGATCATCCTGGGATCGCTGGCCCACCCAGGCGCCTCGGCGAGCGAGCCATCCACCACCAGCCAACCGGCCGATCGCTCGCGGTAGCGATCTCCCACGATGCGCTCCACTTCACCGCGAGCCCGGTCCACCGCCGCGCGGGCCAGCTCCAGGTCGCGGAGAGGATGAGTAGGCTCCTCGCATTGCAGCGCGACCGTCCCAAGATCGCCGAGCGCATCTCCGGTTCGCTCCAGGGCCTCAGGCCGGCCGATCACGATGCGTCGGCGTTCCGCCGCTACGCACTGCGCCTCCCGCTCCACTCGCTCGCGCACTGCCGCGGCAACGTCCGCGAACACCAGCGGCATTGTCTCCACGTAGCCCACCACCTCGAGACGCTGCACCCCATCGAGAAAAGCCACCGGGCCGTCCCAATGCGCCGCGGGACCGACCGGCCTCGCGATCAGGGGCGATTCGATCAGCATGCCTGGAACGATCCGGGCCTCTTCGGCGCGTCCATGACTGGCGGGAGGTTCCACCGACGCGGTGACCACCCCGGGCACCGCCCGGAGCCGTCGCCGCAGCTCGTTGAGCGAGGGGTTGATCCGCGGCTCAGCCGCCGTGGCGCTGGACAAAGCCGAGGATCCGGTCGAGCGCAGTCTCCAGCTCGCGATCGGAGAGGGAATAGCTGAGACGAACCCAGCGGTCGTCGCCGAAGGCGGCACCGGGAACCAGCGCCACCGCTTCCTGTTTCATCAGCTCGTCACAGAACGTGGTGCCGGTGAATCCCGGCGTCGGCCCGATACCGTCGACCCGGAAGAAGAAGTAGAACGCGCCGTGCGGCTCGACGAATTCGATGCCGGGCGCCTCCTCCCGGAATCGGCTCACCACCAGGTCCCGGCGGTGGCCGAACGCTTCCGCCATCCGCTGAACCTGGACCTCCACCTCGGGATCGTTGAACGCGGTGACCGCGGCCCACTGGGCCGGCTGGCTCGCCCCGCTGGTGACGTGGGACTGGAGATTGGCCATCGCCTTGGCCAGATGCGCCGGGGCCAGCGCGGCGCCCACTCGCCAGCCCGTCATCGCGTAGGCCTTACTGGCCCCGGTGATGATGACCACCCGTTCGAGATCGTCATCGGGGAGGTCGAGGAATGATGGCGCACTCCCCGCTCCGAAGAAGATCCGGCGATAGATCTCGTCGGCAATGATCCAGATGTTATGGCGTCGGGCCCATGCGGCGATCGACTTGAGCTCGCTCAGGGTGTACACCGCGCCGGTCGGATTGCAGGGCGAGCAGAGGATGAGCCCCCGGACCAGCTTGTCGGTCTTCTTTTCCAGATCGTCCGCGCTGACCTTGAGTCCCCAGTCGGGAGCCCCGGCAATCAGGACCGGCTCGGCGCGGGCGAGGTGCACGATCTGGGGATAGGACACCCAGCAGGGCGATGGAATGAGCACCTTGTCGTGCGGACCGAACAAGGTGAAACACGCATTGAAGAGGGCCTGCTTCGACCCCGAGCTCACCACGATATTCTCGGCGGCCACCGCCCGGCCGTTGGAGAGCCGGGACAGGTTCTTGGCGACCGCATTCCGAAGTTCGCTCAGCCCGGCGTTGGGGGGATATCGGGTGTGTCCACGCTGAATCGCGAGAATCCCGGCCTGCGCCGCGGGTCCCGGTGTGTCGAAGTCGGGTTCGCCCACCGCAAGATCGAGCACATCTTCTCCGGCCGCCTTCCGGCGCTTGGCTTCGGCGCTGGTGGCCATGGTTTCAGAGGCGCGAAGATGGGAGACGTTAGGGGAGAGCGGATCCGGCAACCGGATGACGCGCGTCATATCCAGAAAATAACCACACGGCTAGGTTTCGGGGCCGACGATCCACCGCTGTTTGACAATCGAGGAACCCGTGACCGACCCGACGACTCGCCACATCGTGGCCCGAGGCAATGACCTCGTTCTCTATGTTCCTGCCTCCCCGGCTGCCGCTGGAGAGGTGCTTCACGGCGTCCTGGAGCGCCTCGCTGCCACGCCGGGAACCTTCCTCGCGCTGGCATCCCTGGAATCCGTGGGAGAATGGGCCCGCACTGCGGAGGCCCTTCGAAACGAGTTGCCGGTGTCGGTCGCGGGTACCGCGTCGCCCGAACGGGTCGGCCGAGTCCTCTCGCGCAGGCCCTCCCCTGTTGTTGATTACCACCCCCGAAAGCGCTCTCGAGATGGTCCACCGGGCCGTACTCAAGCCTGCGGATCTGGCCGGGGTTCTGCTCCTCTGGCCTGAGTCCTGGGGCGCCTCGGGAGAGAGACTTCTGACCGAGCTGCTTCAGGACGTCCCGAAAGAAACCCAGCGAATCATCGTGAGCAGCGATCCCGCCATCGTGGGTTCACTCGCCGAGCGGTACGCCTGGCGCGCGACGATCACCGATCTGCTGGGCTCGCCAAATGATTCCAGGGCCGGGAAGATCCTGAGCGCACCGGTTTCCTGGTCGGGTCGCCTCACCGCGATCAAGGACGCGGTTGAACAACTCGATCCCGAGTCGGTTACCGTGTGGGTCGGCTGGGACTTCGAGACTCGGGCTATCGAGAGAATCCTTCGTGAGACCGGCATCTCGGGGGTGGTGACAACGGAAGTTCCCGAATCGGCGCCCCTCATCATCTGCTATGACCTCCCCGGTACGGCAACGCTCGACGCCCTGGCGCTGGCCGGACCGGTGCTTCTGCTGGTTCCACCTGGCGCCGAGCGCTACGCGGCCTGGCTGGCCCCGACGCGTAAGCCGGTGCAACTCAGGGGTGCCCTCCACCGCGCCCGCGAGAAATCCGACCGGCTGCGAGGGGACATTCTTCGAGTGCTCGAGAGCCAAACCGCCTCGGGCGACGTGGCGACCCTGGCTACTCTCGCCCCGCTCTTCGAGCGGCACGAAGCGACGGATGTCGCGGCCGCCCTCTTCCAGCTCTGGCAAACCTCGGGAGGCCCGGGCGACGCTGCCTCGCCCCGGCGTCCCGACGAGAGTCCGGTCAAGCTCTGGGTCTCGGCCGGCAAGCGCGACAGCGTCACCCCAAGCGACCTGGTCGGGGTCCTGGTGCGGGAATGCGAAGTCCCCCGCGAAGCGGTCGGCAAGGTCGAGATCCGGGATTCATTTTCTCTTGTTGAGATTTCGCCGTCGGCAGGCCCGGAGCAGGTGGCGGGTCGCCTGACCGGGAAATCGATCAGAAAGCGGCGTCTGGTGGCGAGGCTCGACCGGTCTTCAGCGCCGCTTGTTGAGCGAGTCGCGAAGCGGCTTCCCCGGCCGAAAGACCGGGGCCGTGCTTGATTTGATGGCGATACTCTTTCCATTCCGCGGGTCCCGCCCGTTCCGCGCCGCCCGGGTGCGGGTTTCGAAATGGCCGAAGCCGGTGATCAGCACCCGGCGACCTTTCTTGAGCTCGGAGGAGATGATGCCCTGGGGAGCGAACAAGGCGTCAATGACCGCCAGGGCTTTGCCGCGAGGAAGTGCGACCAGCCGGGCCACTTCGGCCACCAGTTGCTGCTTGGTCATGGTATCCTCCAGTCGCTCGCGGGACCCGCGGGAAGGCGCGGAATATGGAAGCCTCATTCGGTTTTGCAAGAGTGCAAGGATCGGCTTGACCGAACCATAACGGACCGCTATCGTCGGGGTTCCATGGAGTCCTCCTGATGTACAATCTGGCGCGTCCTGGCACTATCGAAGTCATCGCGGGCGTGATGTTCAGCGGCAAGAGCGAAGAGCTCCTCCGCCGGGTTCGTCGTGCGCTCATTGCAAGGCGCAAGGTCCAGGTCTTCAAGTCGCATCTCGACGAGCGGTACGGAGGGATCTACCGGGTCTCCAGCCACAGCGGCATCGAGTTCGAAGCGA
Source organism: uncultured Gemmatimonadales bacterium (assembly GCA_963841505.1). GTDB lineage: Bacteria > Gemmatimonadota > Gemmatimonadetes > Gemmatimonadales > GWC2-71-9 > JABFSM01. Next base: position 112,153 of record CAWJCZ010000004.1, on the reverse strand, counting down.
CCCCGGTGGACAGCGCTGCCGAGATCATGCGACAGGTTCGGCCCGACACCGAGCTGGTCGCGATCGATGAGGCGCAATTCCTCGACCAGGACATCGTCGCGGTGGTTTCCTCGCTCGCCGCCAGGGGAATCCGGGTGATCGTGGCGGGAACCGATACCGACTTCCGGGGCGAGCCGTTCGGCATGATGGGCCACCTCATGGCGATCGCCGAAGAAGTCGAGAAGCTCGCCGCCATCTGTGTCGTCTGCGGAGACCTCGCCTGCAGAAACCAACGGCTGGTGGACGGCAAACCCGCCCGGTACGATTCCCCCACCATCCAGGTCGGTGGCGGCGAGGCCTATGAAGCCCGGTGCCGCCGGTGCCACAGGGTTCCCCGGGAAAACGAGGACCAGACGGCGCTGCTGTGAGCGGCACCAGCCATGCGTTTCACGCCGCGCTCACCGGGAACATCGCCGCCGGCAAATCCTCGGTTGCGCGCCTCTTGCGGGACTGGGGCGCCACCATCATCGACGCCGACGACATCGTCCGTCAGCTCCAGCAGCCCGACACGCCGGTCTTCACCGCTATCGCGGAACGGTTCGGGCCGTCCGTCATCGCCCCGAACGGAACCCTGAACCGGGCAGCCTTGCGCGCCCGGATCCTGTCGAGCCCCGAGGACCGGAGCGCGCTGGAAGCCATCGTTCATCCCGCGGTGCTCGCCGAGCGGGAGCGGCTTCTCGCCGCCTGCCGCGAGGGATCCTCGGGCGTCGTGATCAGTGATATCCCCCTCCTCTTCGAGGTCATGGATCCGGCCGGCTTCGACGCGGTGGTGCTGGTGGATGCACCCGAGGAGCTGCGCCTCCACCGTCTTCTGGAGGAGAGGGGGATCGACGAGGCGGAGGGACGCGCCTTGCTCGGGCTTCAGCTGCCCGCGGGCCCCAAGCGGCTCGAATCCGACTACGTGATCGAGAATGACGGCTCGCGGGAAGCGCTTCGCGATCACACCTGGGCGGTCTGGCGGAAGCTGGTGTCACAGGCGCGGTCCCGATAAATCCACAGATGACACGGATAAGGTGAGAGGGGAGACGTGAGAGGTGAGACGTGAGAGGTGAGAGGCGATCCCTCTCACTGCTCACCTGTCACCTCTTACTTCTTGCGTGTCATCTGTGGATCGTTTCTGTATCATCAACAACCTTGACCACGGCATGTCGCCGGAGTATCCTCCACCCCGGCCAATCCCCGAGGAAAATCGTGGCGAACGTCCCGGACGATCTCCGCTATACTGCGGACCACGAGTACGTGAAGGAAAGCGGTGAGCCCGGTGTCCTGACGGTCGGGATTACCGACTACGCGCAGGGCGAGCTGGGCGATATCGTCTTCGTCAATCTCCCCAAAGTCGGCCAGCGGTTCGACGAGCACGAGGTGTTCGGGACCATCGAGGCGGTGAAAGCGGTTTCCGACCTCTACTCCCCGCTCGCCGGAGAAGTGGTGGCCATCAATGCCGGGCTCGAGAGCGACCCTGCCTCGGTGAACCGCGCCCCGTACCAGGCGGATGGATGATCCGGCTCAAGGCCGCCAACCCGGCCGAGGTGGACCGCCTGCTCACCGCCGCCGCGTACCGAGCCCAAATCGGCTCCTGACCCCCCGGCCTGACATGAGTGCTTCCTCTTCCACCGGCCGCTTCGGGCCGTTTGTTTCGCGTCACCTGGGCCCCCGTGATCACGACGTCGCCGAAATGCTCGGCGTGCTCGGATACAGGAGCCTGGATGCCCTGATCGACGCGATCGTCCCCACGACCATCCGGCACCGGGCACCGCTCGATCTGCCCGCCGCCCGGACCGAGCAGCAGGCCCTTGCGGACCTCCGTTCGATGGCCGAGGAGAACCAGGTCTTCCGGTCCTATCTCGGGCTGGGCTACCACAACTGTCACGTGCCCGGGGTGATCCAGCGCAACGTGCTGGAGAATCCGGGCTGGTACACCGCCTACACGCCCTACCAGCCGGAGATCGCGCAGGGGCGCCTCGAAGCCCTGCTCAACTTTCAGACTGTGGTCTCGGATCTCACCGGTCTTCCGGTTTCCAACGCCTCGCTCCTCGATGAGGCCACTGCCGCCGCCGAAGCCATGGCGCTCTCGTTCGGTGCGGCGCCCCACCATGATGATCCGGTCTACCTGGTCGATGAGCACTGCCACCCCCAGACCATCGCGGTGGTGCAGACCCGGGCCGAGGCCCGCGGGGTGAAGATCACGGTGGGCGCGGCGACCGCCTTCGATTCGGCCCCGGGACGGTCGGCTGCCTGGTGCAGTATCCTAACACGCTGGGCGCGGTCGAAGACTACCGCGCCCTGGTCGAGAAGGCGCACCAGGCCAAGGCCCTGGTCACCGTCGCCACCGATCTTCTGGCGCTGGCCCTGCTCACCCCCCCGGGCGAATGGGGCGCCGACATCGCGGTGGGCAATTCCCAGCGCTTCGGGGTTCCCCTCGGCTTCGGCGGCCCCCACGCGGCATTTCTCGCAGCCCGGGAAGACTACAAGCGCCTCATGCCGGGGCGGATCATCGGCGTTTCCAAGGACCGGCAGGGCCGCCCCGCGCTCCGCATGGCGCTCCAGACCCGCGAGCAGCACATCCGGCGCGAGCGCGCCACCAGCAACGTCTGCACCGCCCAGGTCCTCCTCGCGGTGATGGCCGGGATGTACGCGGTCTATCACGGCCCCGAGGGGATTCGCGCGATCGCCGAGCGGGTGCACCGGCACGCCAAACGGCTCGGCAACGCCCTGCGCGATGCGGGATTCTCTCTCGGGAGCGACCGCTTCTTCGACACCATCGGGGTCGAGGCTCCGAGCGGCCGACATAACCCGCATCCATGAGGCGGCTCGCGCCAGGCGCATCAACCTGCGGCGCCTTTCCCCGACCCGGCTCGGCGTCGCGCTGGATGAGACCGTCGCCGACCGCGACGTGGACGACCTGATCCAGGTATTCGGCAAGTGCTCCAAGCCCGGGGCCGCCGCAAAGGGTGAGCTCGGCATTCCCGGGGAGTTTCGTCGCACCAGCGGGTACCTGGCCCATCCGGTCTTCCACAAGTACCGCTCCGAGACCGAGATGCTCCGGTACCTCCGCCGGCTCCAGGGACGTGACCTCGCCCTCGACAGCGCGATGATCCCGCTCGGCTCCTGCACCATGAAGCTCAACGCGACCACCGAGATGGTGCCGGTCACCTGGCCCGGATTCGGCGGGATTCATCCGTTCGCGCCGGCGGATCAGGCGAAAGGATACCGCCGCCTGTTCGACGACCTGGAAGGCTGGCTCGCGGAGATCACCGGGTTCGCCCGGGTTTCGCTCCAGCCGAATGCCGGCTCCCAGGGAGAGTACGCCGGCCTCCTGGTGATCCGGTCCTATCACCACGACCGGGGAGATACTCACCGCAACGTCTGCCTGATCCCGCAGTCGGCGCACGGCACCAACCCGGCCAGCGCCGTCATGGCGGGCATGAAGGTGGTGGTGATCAAGACCGACCCCAGCGGCAACATCGACCTGCCCGACCTCAAGGCCCAGGCCGAAGCGAACAGCAAGAACCTCGCGGCGCTGATGGTGACCTACCCCTCGACTCACGGCGTGTTCGAGGACGGAATCAAGGAGATCTGCTCCGTGGTTCACCAGCACGGCGGCCAGGTATATATGGACGGCGCGAACATGAACGCGCAGGTCGGGCTGACCCGACCCGCCGACATCGGCGCCGACGTGTGCCATCTCAATCTTCACAAGACCTTCTGCATCCCGCACGGTGGCGGTGGCCCCGGCATGGGGCCGATCGGCGTCGCGGCGCACCTGGCGCCGTACCTGCCGGGCCATCCGTTCGCCGACGCGCCCGCCACCGCAAGCGGCGCGGTTTCGGCGGCGCCCTATGGCAGTCCATCGATTCTTCCGATTTCGTGGGCCTACATCGCGATGATGGGGCCGGATGGTCTGACCGAGGCAACCCGGTTTGCCATCCTGAACGCCAACTATGTCGCCAAGCGGCTGGAAGGGCACTTTCGTACCCTCTATTCCGGGCACGCCGGCCTGATTGCCCACGAATGCATCCTCGATTGCCGCCCCTTCAAGAACTCGGCGGGCGTCGAAGTCGAGGACGTGGCCAAGCGGCTGATCGACTACGGCTTCCACCCGCCGACCGTCTCCTTCCCGGTGGCGGGCACCCTGATGGTCGAGCCCACCGAGAGCGAATCGAAGGAGGAGCTCGACCGCTTCTGCGACGCGATGATCGGGATCCGCGAGGAGATCCGCGAGATCGAATCCGGCGGGGCCGCGCGGGAGGACAACGTCCTCCATCACGCCCCGCACACCCTCGAGCAGGTGGCGGCCGACCAATGGAATCGCCCCTATTCACGGGAACGGGCCGGGTTCCCCTCCCCCGCAACCCGGGCCCACAAAGTCTGGCCGACGGTGGGCCGGATCGATCAGGCCTTCGGGGACCGGAACCTGGTCTGCGTCTGTCCGCCGATCGAGGAGTACGCCTGATCCGGAAGTGGACTCTCCTGCTCGACGAGCCCGCGCGCACGGCTGGCTCAACATGGCGATCGACTCGATGTTGCTCGATCTGGCCGAACGAGACGGAGCCCGCGTTCTTCGCCTGTATCAGTGGAACCCCTGGTGCCTGTCCTTCGGACGACACGAGCCTGCGACCCGTCGCTACGACCGCGCCCGCATCGAAACGATGGGTTTGAGCCTGGTGCGGCGTCCCACCGGTGGTCGCGCGGTCTGGCACGCGCGCGAGCTGACCTATGCCGTCGCGGCTCCGATCGCCGATTTCGGAGGACTCCGGCAAGCCTATCGAATCATCCATGAGATGCTTGCCGAGGCGCTTCGCAGCCTGGATATCCCTGCGGTTCTGGCAACCACGACCCGCGCGCCGGGACCCGGCGCCGGGCCATGCTTTGCCGCACCGGTAGGCGGTGAAGTACTGGTCGGCGGCAACAAGGTGATCGGGAGCGCCCAGGTTCGTCAGGGCTCTGCCTTCCTCCAGCATGGCTCGTTGTTGCTGGAGGACGATCAGGCGTTTCTCGAAGGTCTGAGCCGGGTTCCTGATGCATTGCCTCGGGAGCCCAGCCCGAACCGGCCACTCGGTCGTGCTGTCTCCTACGAGGAGGCGGCGAACGCAGTCAGCTCGGCGGCTTCAACACTCGGGGAGACAAACCCGGAGTTCGATCGGGGGCCACTCCTGTCGGAGGCAGAGACTCGGCACGGAGAACGATTCCGTTCCCCCGGGTGGACCTGGGAACGATAGGGGTCCGGGGCGTTATCTTTCGGGGAGTGCCCCGGATCAACCGCGTCATCCTGGCCACGCTGCTCGCCGCGGCCGCAGCCCTCCCCGCCACGGCACAGCGACCGCAGGATCACGGCGCCGCCGTGATCCTGCTGGGACAGGAGCCGGTCACCCCCATCCCCACCCTGTACGGCGGGTCCAGCGCCAACGCCAACGTCGCCGACCTGCTTTTTCTCCGCCTCGCCCGCCCTGGACAGGTGCTGGTTACCACCGACGAGCACACCTTCGAGCCTGAGCTGGCCCGGAGCTGGTCCCGCCGCGATTCGCTGACCCTCGTCTTCGAGCTGGACCCGCGAGCGAAATGGCAGGACGGCACTCCAGTGACCAGTCGCGACGCCGTGTTCAGCTTTGCCCGGATGCGGGACTCGACCGTCGATCCCCAGCGGGCGCTGCTGCTTCGCTCGATCGCTTCGGTGACCGCCGAGGGAGACCGCCGGGTCGTGATCCGGTTCCGGGAGAAGTATCCCGAGCAGTTCTACGACGCGACGTTCCACGTCCAGCTCCTTCCCGCGCACCTGGTCGATACCATCCCGCCCCAGCGTTTCGCCGAGTCCGCTTTCGCGCGCGCACCGGTGGGAGACGGACCCTACCGCTGGGTTCGGCGAACCGCGGGCCAGCGACTCGAGCTGGCCGGGGATCCCTCCTTCTTCCTCGGCGCACCGAAGGTCGATCGGGTCGTCTTTCTGCTGGTGAGAGATGTCGAGGCGGCGCTGAACCTGCTGCTCGACGGAAGCGCCGACCTGTATGAAGCGGTTCCTCCGGTGACCGGTCCGGCCCGGCTCGCCGGCAGCAAGGACATCCAGGTGATCGGGGCCTCTTCCTACGGGCTCCTCTACCTCCTGTTCAACCAGCACGCGTTTGGCGACCGGACCCGCCCCCATCCGATTCTTTCCGACTCGGTGATTCGAAGGGCCCTCGCGATGGCGATCGATCGGCCCACCCTGCTCCAGAGCACCTACGGCGGCTTCGGGGCCCTCGCGGCAGCGCCGGTCTCGCGAGGGCAGTGGACCTATGCTCTGGTGCCGGGACCGCGATTCTCGCCGGACAATGCCGCTTCCCTGTTCCGATCCCGGGGATACGTAACCCGCAACCGCGACGGGATCCTCGAGAAGGACGGCGTCCCCCTGGCCTTCCGTCTCAACCTGCCGTCCACCAGCGCTCCCCGGATGAAGATGGCGACTCAGGTCCAGGAGCAGCTCCGGAAGATCGGGGTCCGTCTGGAGATCAACGCCGTCGATGGTCCAGTATGGGCCCAGCGCCGGGGACGCGGCGAGTTTGACATCGACTTCTCCTCGGCCGTACTCGACCCGAGCCCTCGCGGAATCGTGCAGAGCTGGACCTGTGCCGGGCGGGGCGGATCGAACGTCGGCGGGTTCTGCGATCCCGAGTTCGACCGCCTGATCGACCAGGCGCTCCATGCGAAGAAGACGGGAGAGTCGGAATGGCGCCACGCCTACCAGCGGCTCCAGGACGATGCCCCGGCGGTGTTCCTGGTTTCTCCTCCGATCCTCTTCGCCATTCACCGGCGCTACCGCAACGCGACGTTCCGTTCCTCGTCGCTGTACGGTGACCTGTGGCGCTGGTCGGTGGATCCCGCGAAACGGCTCGCCCGGGACCGGTGATCGGCTGGCTGTTCCGCCGACTGCTTCAGGCCGCCGCGACGTTCGCGGTCGTCATCCTGCTCCTGTTCGTCCTGCTTCGGGTCACCCCCGGCGACCCGCTCGCCCGTCTCACCGAAGATCGCGATGCCTCGGAACAGGAGATCGCGCGGCTCCGGGCCCGCTTCGGCCTCGATCAGCCGATCCTCACCCAGCTCTCGTCCTTTCTCGCCGGGGTGGCGAAGGGAGACCTCGGCGTTTCCATCGAGCACTACCCCGAGCGAGTGACCAGCCTCCTCGCGGCGCGAATCCCCGCAACGCTTCTCCTGGGCGGCGCGGTCCTGCTCCTCAATTTCACCGTTGGCCTCTGGCTCGGGGTGTACCAGGCGGTCCATCGCGGTTCGCGGATGGACCGATGGCTCACCGGCGGCGCGCTCGCCGCCTACGCGATGCCGAGCTTCTGGTTGGGCCTTGTGCTGGTGACCTTCGTGAGTATCCGCTGGCATCTCCTGCCGGCCGCCCAGATGAGCGACCCGCTCCTCGCTGAAAACGCGGGCCTCCTGACCCGGACGGGAGACCTGCTGCGCCACCTCGTGCTCCCCGCGCTCACGCTCTCGCTGACCAGTATCGCGTTGCCGATGCGCCATCAGCGGAACGCGATGCTTGCGGTGTTCCGGCTCGACTTCGTGACCGCGGCCCGGGCCCGGGGTCTGTCGGAGCGCGCGGTGCGGTGGCGCCACGCCTGGCGCACCACGCTGGTGCCGATCCTGACGCTGCTGGGCCTCTGGCTTCCGATCCTGGTGTCGGGATCGGTCTTCGTCGAGGCGGTGTTCAACTGGCCCGGGTTAGGCTCACTCGCCTATCAGGCCATCGCGAGCCGGGACTATCCGGTCCTCCTGGGCACCGCTCTGCTGGTGTCGGGGGCCGTGGTCCTGGCCGGCCTCCTGGCCGATCTCGGGTATGTTCTCGCGGATCCCCGGATCCGGGTCGGCGAAGGCGCCGCGGCATGATCGGACCCCTGCTCGAGCTGCCTCGCCGCGCGTTCCGGATCCGGACCGGTCGCACCGGCACCCTGATCCTCGGGCTCCTGGCCCTGGCCGCGCTGGCCGGCCCTCTGGTGCTGCCGTCGCCCTCGGAGATGCCCGATGTGGTGGCCGGCGCGACCCCGCCCTCCCGGGCCCATCCCTTCGGCACCGACCAGCTGAACCGCGACGTACTCTCGCGGGTGGTGTGGGGCGCCCGGACCTCCCTGAGCGTCGCGCTCCTCGCGATGCTCGTCGCCGCCACCACGGTGGGGAGCGTGGTGGGACTGGCTGGCGGGCTATGCCGGCGGCTGGATCGACGCTCCTGCTCATGCGGATGGTCGACGGCGCCCTCGCCATACCCCGTCTCTTCCTGCTCCTGCTCCTCCTCGCCGTCTGGGATCCCCTCCCCCTCGGCGCGCTCATCCTGGTCCTGGGCACCACCGGCTGGTTCGGCACCAGCCGCCTGGTCCGGGGCGAGGTGCTGCGCCTCCGGGAGGAGACCTTCGTGCGGGCCGCGGAGGCGCTCGGCGCGCGGCCGGCACGCGCGTTATCTTCCGGCACCTCCTGCCCAACGCGGTCGGACCGCTCCTGGTGGCGGCGACCCTCGCGGTGGGCGATGTTATCCTGCTCGAGGCCGGCCTCACCTTCCTCGGGCTCGGAGTCCAGCCCCCCACCCCCTCGTGGGGCGGCATGATTCACGAAGCCCGCGAGATGATCGTCTCCGGACCCTGGATCAGTCTCTTCCCCGGACTGGCCATCGTGGTCACCGTGCTGGCGGTCAATCTCTTCGGCGACGCCCTGCGCCACGCGTTCGATCCCGAGGAGCCCATGACGCCGCTGCTCGAGGTGCGCGACCTCCGCATCACCTTCCCCGCCCGCCGGCGCCCGCCGCCCGGCCGGTCGACGGCGTCAGCTTCCAGCTCGACCGGGGCGAGACCCTCGCCCTGGTGGGGGAATCCGGCTGCGGCAAGAGCCTCACCGGCCTCTCCCTCCTGCGGCTGGTGCCGCCGCCCGGCACGATCGTGCCGGGCAGCACGCTCCGGCTCGGCGGCCAGGATCTGCTGACGCTGGACGAATCCGGGACTCCGCAAGGTGCGCGGTCGCCGGATCGGGATGGTCTTCCAGGACCCCATGACCAGCCTCAACCCCGGTCCTCCGGGTAGGAGACCAGCTCGCCGAGGGCATCCGCGCGCACCTCGACACCCCGGCACGGGAGGCGCGGGAGCGGGCCGTGGCGCTGCTGCGCGAGGTCGGGATCTCCGATCCCGAGCGACGGGCCCGCGACTACCCGCACCAGCTGAGCGGCGGCATGAGGCCAGCGGGTCATGATCGCCATCGCGCTCGCCTGTGAGCCGGACCTCCTGATCGCCGACGAGCCCACCACCGCCCTCGACGTGACGGTGCAGGCCCAGATCCTGGAAATCCTCGACCGGCTGCGGCAGGCCCGGGGCATGGCGGTGCTGCTGATCACCCACGACCTCGGCATCGTCGCCGGCCGGGCCGACCGGGTGGCGGTGATGTATGCCGGCCAGATCGTGGAGCAGCGCGCCACCGCGCGCTGTTCGGACGGCCGTCCCATCCCTACACCCGCGGACTGCTCGCCTCGGTGCCGCGCCTGACCGGGCATCGAACCCGAGCTGTCCACCATCAGGGGCACCGTTCCCTCCCCGCCGATGCGTGGCCGACGGGTTGCCGGTTCCGGCCGCGCTGCCCCCAGGCGTTCGCACGCTGCGCCATGAGGACCCGCCGGTGTTCCCCGCTCGGCCCCGGACATTCCGCGCCGCTGCTGGCTGGCCGAAGAAGCCGGGACATGACGGCTCCCTCCTGCTCGGTCCGGGACCTGGTGAAGCACTTCGACAGCGGCGGCCTGCTGGGTTCGGCGCCGCGCCGGTCTCGCGCGGTCGACGGCGTGGATCTTTGCGATCGCGCCGGGGCGAGACGCTGGCCCTGGTCGGCGAATCGGGCTGCGGGAAATCAACCGTCGGCCGCACCGTCCTCCGCCTGCAGGATCCGACCGCCGGCCAGGTGGTTTCGAGGGCGACGACCTCCTCGCCCTCGACCGCGAGCCGGCTCCGCACCCGGCGGCGCCGGATGCAGATCATCTTCCAGGACCCCTACAGCTCGCTCAACCCCCGCATGACCGTGGGCGATGCGATCGCGGAAGGGATCGAGATCCACCGCCTGGCCCGCGGAGCAGGCGATCGGCGAACGGGTGCGCGCCCTGCTCGAGGAAGTCGGTCTCGATCCAGCCCTGGGCGTCCCGCTATCCGCACGAGTTCAGCGGCGGCCAGCGCCAGCGGATCGGCATCGCGCGGGCGCTGGCGGTGGAGCCCGTGTTCATCGTGTGCGACGAGCCGGTATCCGCGCTGGACGTCTCGGTCCAGGCCCAGGTGCTGAACCTGCTCAACCTCCAGAGCACGGCACGGACTCGGCTACCTCTTCATCGCCCACGACCTCGCGGTGGTGCGCCAGATCGCCCATCGGGTCGCGGTGATGTACTTCGGACGGATCGTGGAGCTGGGCGGGACCGACCGGGTGATACATAACCCGCGGCATCCCTACACCCAGGCCCTCCTCTCCGCCGTCCCGACGCCCGGACCCGGTCCGGCAAACCGGCCGGATCGTGCTCCAGGGTGATCCGCCGAAGCCCACCACCCTGCCCCGCGGCTGCCCCTTCTATTCCCGGTGTTTTCACCCCGCCAGGGATGCCCGGTGCGTGGAGGAGCTGCCCCGGCTTCGACCGGTGGGCGAGACCCTTGCCGCCTGTCACTACGCGGAGACCACGCCGGCGGCATCCCCGCTGGCTCCAGGAACCTGACGCGAGCTACTATTCCGGATTATGGGACTCTCCAGCTACCTGATCGACGCCTTCACCAGCGAAGCCTTCGCGGGTAATCCTGCCGGCGTCGTGCTGCTCGACGAGCCCAGAGCCGAGAAGTGGATGCAGGCGGTGGCGCGGGAGATCAACCAGGCGGAAACCGCGTTCGTGCTCCCGCGCGAACACGGATTCGACCTGCGGTGGTTCACCCCCACGTTGGAGGTGGACCTCTGCGGCCACGCCACCCTGGCGACCGCCCACATGTTGTGGACCGAGGGGATTCTCCCGCCGGCCGAAGAGGCCCGCTTCCACACCCGGAGCGGCATTCTCACGGTGATCCGCTCGGACCGCGGCATCACGATGGACTTTCCCTCCACGCCCCCCGAGCCCGCCGAAACGCCCGCCGGGCTCTTCGAGGCCCTGGGCGTTCCCGGCGGGGAAGTCTTTCGCAGCCGGTTCGATTACCTGGTCGCGATCGAGGACCCCGCCGCGCTCCGGAAGCTCGAGCCCGCGATCGATCAGCTGCGGAAACTCAAAACCCGCGGCGTGATCGTCACCGCGCCTTCCGACCGGAGCGACGCGGATTTCATCTCCCGTTTCTTCGCACCACAATCCGGGGTGGACGAGGATCCGGTCACCGGTTCGGCGCACTGCGCCCTCGCCCCCTTCTGGGCAGCCCGGCTCGGCAAACAGAGCCTGGCCGGCTATCAGGCCTCTCCCCGCGGGGGAATTGTCGGGGTAGAAGTCGTCGGAGACCGGGTCCTGCTGAGCGGGACCGCGGTGACCATCCTGCGAGGTTCGCTCGAGGTCTGACCGGCCTCAACCGGTCGGCAGTGCAAGCCGGGTGTGACGCTGCACCAGGGGATTTCCGGCGCCCGGCACCAGATAGTCCAATCCCGATTTCCAGGTCACCACGAGGCTCGCCCCGGTCGGGCTCACTTCGACCGGGAACTTCAGAGTATGCTGCCAGCTCTCACCCGGGCCGACCGGCCGATGGGGGACCTGGTTCATCACCGGATACCGCCTCCCCTGCGCATCCACCAGGGTGAAGGCGAGGAGCTCGGGCCACTCCGGCGCTTCCACCGCGTTGCTGCTGAACCGGACCACCACTTCTCCCGGCCGGGCCTCACTCACCTGGACGTGAAGGTGACAATCCAGCCCACAGAACCGGACCTGCTGTCCGGGATCGAGGACGCGATCTCTGGCGAGCAGGAGGCCAAGACCGAAGAAGATGGAATAGACGGCGAGCCCCGTTCCGCCAGCGAGCGCGGCGATCCGCAGGAAGAACCAGCTCCCTCGAATACCGGCGAAGATGGCGAGCAGAAGGGCCCCCACCACGAGGCCAATGGTGGCGACAGTGAGCAGCTGACCGAGAAACGGCGGAAGCATCTAGCCAATCCTCCTCGCGGAAACCGCGGGCTTAGGTGTCGTCACCACACCGCCGAAGCGGCGCTGGCGCTGGTCGAACTCGCTCAGGACCTCTCGCAGCTCCGCCACGGTGAAATCGGGCCACATGGTGGGGCGGAAGAACAGCTCGGCGTAGGCGCATTCCCACAGGAGAAAGTCCGACAGCCGGTATTCGCCACCGGTACGAATCAGGAGATCCACCGGTGGCGCCTTTGCCTGGCCCGGCCGGGTCAGCAGGTCCTCGAACCTGGCCCGATCCAGCGGGGCTTCTTCCCGGGTAGCGCGAAGCGCGGCCTCCAGGATCGCATCGCGGCCGGAATAATCCACCGCGAGGCGGAGCCGGAGCGACCGGCCGGCTCGGGTCGCTTCCTCGGTGCGCTCGATCTCCCGGAGCAGCGAAGCGGGCAGCCGGTCCCGCCGCCCGATGACCTCGACGGCCACGCCGTTGGTGAGCGCCCGGCCGCGCTCTCGCCGCAGATGGCCCCGGAGCAGCCGCAGCAGCGCGGTGACCTCGGGCATCGGCCGGCTCCAGTTGTCGCTGGAGAAGGCGTAGAGCGTGAGCACGTCGAGGCCTAACCCGGGGGCCGCTTCGATGATCCGCTCGGCGACCCGCCCGCCGGCCTGGTGCCCCCGGATCCGGTCCCATCCCCGCCGCTCGGCCCAGCGACCGTTGCCGTCCATGATGATGGCGGCGTGGCGCCCCCTACTTTGTTTCACAAAGTCTCCTTGCCAAAAAAAAATCAGGCCCCTTTCCGGGTCGCCCGGATCAGCGCCTCCATGTGCGACAAATACCGCTCCAGGGCCTCCCGCCCCGCCGGGGTCAGCCGGTATTCGGTGCGGGGCGTCCGCCCGGCGAACGACTTGAGGCATTCCACATAACCCGCTTCCTCGAGCCGCCGCGCGTGGACGCTCAGGTTGCCGTCGGTGACCTCCAGCAGCTCCTTGAGCTCGTTGAAGGACAGGGTGCGATTGACCGCCAGCGCGCTCACGATGCCCAGGCGGACCCGCTCGTGGATGACCCGGTCGAGGGCCACCGAGCGATTGGGCGCCTCGGCCCGCCGCCGACCCCCTGGCTGATGCGCCGAAGCCGCCGCCGACCTACCCACCGTATTTCCTCGCAATCAGAAAACCGAAGCCCAGGTGCAGGGCGCCGAAACCGAGGGCCATCCAGAGATTGCCCCACCCCTCGGGAGAGAAGAGCGCCGCGGCACCCACCAGCATGAAACTCATGCCCAGGAGCGGCACCACCCGGATCGAGTGCGCCCCTGCCGTGGTAACGGCGGTGCCATAGAGCAACAGCCACACCCCGGGTAACCGGGAAACCAGGCCCCCGTTGTAGAAGAAGACGGTGAGCAGGGCCCCGGTCAGGATCGCGGGAACGAAACCGCGGATAAAGAGCCGCCCCGCCCCGGTCAGCAGGGGAGTCCCGCTCAGCTCGGCCTTTCGGACCATGGTGACGCCGCCCAGTCCCAGTGCGACGATGGCCTCCCCGAGCCACACCGCCAGCCATTCGGCACTGGAGGCCTGCTGCGCAGCGATCCAGGACGCGGCCAGTGCCGTGGCGCCCATGCCGACACCGCCCCAGCCGGGGACGGAGGTAACCGTCCCGGCCCGGGCCATGGTGTCCCGGATAAACGAAAGGTCGGCGATGGCTCGATCTTCGATCCGGATCGGCTCCGCCTCGGCCCTGTTTCGACGCAGTCCCATATCCCAGCCAAAATAGCGGTCCCGGCTGGTATGTCAAGTACTTTACAATACAAAGTTGGAGCACGAAACGGCCGCGTAACAGTCGGCCCTTTCTATCTTTCTGACATGGCTTCCCCCCAGGTCGAAGCGGTCAAGCCAGCATCAAGGGTCGTCGAGGCCGCGCGCGAGCGCCCGGCATCGATTCTCCATCCGGTGGTGGACTTTCTCTGCGCCGGCGGCTTTTCAATTCTGGTGATCATTCCCCTGCTCCTGTCGGGGCGGGACAACCTCGGCTTCCTCGCGGTCGGCGCGATCGTCTGGGCCCAGTACCTCCTCAACTACTCCCATTTCATGGCCTCCTACCGGCTCATCTACCGGGACCGGGAGACCATGCTGGCTCACAAGTGGGCTGCATTCGGGATTCCTCTGCTGCTGATTGGATACGCCGTCATCGCTTTCTCGCGCGCCCAGGCCGGGAGCCCCCAGCTGATGGGAGTCCTGGTCGCGGTGGGAAGCGCCTATCTCGCCTGGCACTACACCGGACAGGCGTGGGGGATGATGGCCTCCTACAGCTATCTGGCCGGGATCCGGTTCGAGAAAATCGAGCGCCTCCTGGTGCGGGGGAGCCTCCGGATCCTGCTGGTCTGGCACGTGGTGTGGTTCGCCCGGATCTGGTTCGGCCAGACCCGGCTCGCCGAGCCCCTGTGGCTGCTGCCGCTCTACCAGGCGGTGAGCGCCGCCACCATCCTGGCCCTGCTGCTGGGGGCGGGCGGGTTAGGAAAGGTCTGGCTCCGGACCGGCCGCTTCCCGCCCGCTCGCGCCCTGGTGGCGTGGTTCGCGACCTTTGTCTGGTATGCGGCCATCGCCCGGTGGGGGCTTCCCGGGCTGCTCCTGCTGGTGCAGCCGGCCCACGCGCTTCAGTACATCGAGTTTCCGGTGCGGGTGGAGATGAACCGGGCCGCCCGCAGGGGGACCGGCAGGGTCGTTGGTCACATGGCCGTGTATCTGGCGCTGCTGATGGTGGTTTCCTTTGTGGTCATCCAGCTGGTGCCCGGGCCGGCGATGAGTGTGGTGGCGGGATTTCTGGGCCTGGAGCCGCAGAAGGCGGCCCCCCTTCTTCTCCTCACCTTCATCAACATCCACCACTACTTCACCGACGGCGTCGCCTGGAAACTCAGCAATCCGACCGTTCGGAAGGAGCTGTTCGCCCACGTAACCCCGCCGGCCCCGGCGGCAGCCTCAACCGCGGCCGGCGCACCCTCTGGAAAGACGACCGCCCGGAAGAAATCCTCGAGATAAACCCGCGCAGGAAGGCCTCACCGGCCGGTCTGAATCCGAATCGAGCCGGGAGGCCACTTTTCCCGGAGCGCGGTATCCGCGACCGCCCGCAGCGGGGCGAAGAGAGCGGCGGATCCGCCCAGGGCCACGGCGGAATCCGCGAGCCGGGCGGCGGTGGCGTACTCTCCGAGCGAGAGATAACCCAGCACAAGAAAGTGCCAGGTTTCCCGCTTGTTCGGCGCTTCCTCGAGGGATTGTCGCAGCTGGAACACCGCGGCACTGTCGGCTCCCTGGGCGTAGAGCCATTCCGCCAGCTTGTTCCTGGAGCGCCAGGCCTGGTCCTCTGGGGCCAGCTCGATCGACCGGCCGTAGGCCTCGGCGCCCCGCGCGGGAAACCCGTCTTTCATGAGAGCGTTGCCGTAAGCCATTTGAGCGCGCCAGGAGCGGGGAGCGGTTTCCGCGGTCCGGTAGGCCAGCGCCGATTCGTCACGCCAGTCACGGAACCGAATGGCGGATCGAACCACTCCGGCAAGCATCAGCAATCCCAGCACCGACCAGTAGGCGAGCACTCGAGGGCGTTTGAGCTCCCCTGCCCCGGCCAGCACAGCGATCCCACCCCCGGTCGCCAGCACCAGCCCGATGCTGGGGAGAAACAGGGTCCGCTCGGCGAGCAGGACCCCGGTCGGCACGACGACGTTGCTCACCGGGAATATTCCGATCAGGACCCAAAGGATTCCGAGCGAGACAACCGACGCCTTCTTTCTCGCCGTCCAGGCAAGCCAGCACGATCCGATGACCAACACGAGACCGAGGAACTCGAGCGGGCCCAGGCCGGTGGACGCGGAGATCTGCTGGGGCGAATAGTCTGCGCTGAGATGCACCGGCCAGAGCAGCAAGCGAGCGTACTGAGGCACCACCTGGAGGACGGTTAGCAGTCGATTGCCCAGCGAAAGCCCCACCAACGCATCGGCCGGCGATCCAGGCTCGAGTCGCCCCGAGAGGACCGCCAGCCGCGCTCCGAGGACGCTGATTCCGAGCCCCGCCAGCGCAGCGTACCCTCTCCACAGCGCAGCGAACTTGTTGCGAAGCTCCCCGGGAACGACGAGGAGCTCGGTGGCGAGAAGAAGCGCCGGCAACATCAGCCCAGTCTCCTTGAACAGGGAAGCAATGAGGTACAGGACGCCGAGCCCGATCCAGTCACGACTTGCCAGCGCCCCCGACCGGCGCTGGTCGAGGTAACGGATCACCATGAGGCAGGCGATCAACCCCACCACCAGCTCGTTCTGGGTGACTCCCAGGGCGACCGCCTCCACGTGAACCGGATGGGCGGCGAACAGCAGCGCAGCGCCCAGCGCGTACCGCCATGGAAGCAGACGGGCGCCAAGATGGAGCACCGCGAGACTGGTCGCGGCGTAGAGCAGCATGCTCACGATCCGGAACACCACGGGGCTCCCTCCCCCGACCCCGTATTCCATCAGGTGCAGAAACGAGAGCAGAGGACGGTACAGGTCCGGCGGCGCCGGAGGAGGCCAATAGGCGCTGGTCAGGATCTCGCGCCAGTGGGCGAGATCCTGAACCAGCGGGTTATGAACGATGAGGGCGGGGTCGTCCTGGGTAAAGCGATTGGTCAGCCCCGCGAGCGTCGCCGCGACGGCGACGCCCCCGAGGAGGACCTGGGACCATCGGGGAACCGAACGGGTTATGGCTTCTCCTTGAACATCACCACCAGGATCGCCCCTCCCTCATTCCGGGGACCCAGCTCGTTCTCCGCCTCGGTCGGGGTGAGGAACCGAACCTCGCCGACCGCGCTGGTATTGATGGTCTTGAGCATGTCGAGCTCGCCGGTCCGGACCCCATCGACGTACACTGTCGCGGTGGCGTTCTGGGCCGAGGACCCGCCGGACCCTGCGGCGGGCATTGCTCCTGGGGCGCCGCTCCCGGTGCCGATCCCGGTGGTACGGACCCCTCGATTGTTCGCCTGAAGGAACTGAGGTCGCAGGTTCCGGATCGCGTCATAGAGAATGCTGGCGCGGTCAGCCGCCGCAACCAGCTCTTCCCGGCTGATCCGGTTGCGTTCCTTCTTGACCTTCTGGGCCTGGGCCACACCGGAAACCATCATCAGTCCAACGAGGGATAGAACGAAAGCAGCGCGCACTGGAACCTCCCTGGCAATGAATAATCGCGAAATCTAGCTCTTTGGACACGCCGGGGAACCAAGGTCCCCGAGCCCGGTCATCGACCAGACATCGGGCGGCCCTGATAGCTGAAACAGGAAGGCCGCCGGAGCAGGAACCCCGGCGGCCTTCCCCTCAATGCGACGATCAAATCCCTATTGAGCTGGCGCGCACAGTGCGCAGGTGCGCGGCGGACGCCGATCGAACCCGAAAATGAAGCCCGGGGTCGTGAAGTTGGAGGCGGTGCTGCCCGACACCGAACGCGGGGCGTAAATCCCGACAATGGCAGACCCGGCAATGTTGGTCCCCGGAATCGCCTCGATATCTACCGCCTGGGCTGTCCCAGCTGGGGCCGCGCCGGTCGCGAGCGCCGTGGTGGAGCCGACCGCGGTCGCGTTGAAGGAGATCGTGGCGCTCGGCGCGATGTTGACGTACGACGACGACGAGAGGGCCGCGACACTGGCCCAGGTCGGGCTCGCGGGGGCGCCGGACGCGGTCACGTAGGCGCGACCGTCGATCGCGTCGCCGCTCGCGTTGATGATACGGAGCGCCACCTGGGTGCCCGGATCGGCTGGGTCATCGGTGAGCATGGTCACCCGCATCGAGGGCGCGCCGGTCGAGGCCCGGGCATTCCCCCAGATCAGGAAGGTGTATTTCTTCCCAGCCTCGAGCGTGACGTTGTCGAGGTCCGCGATGACGGTGCTGGCGGTGGCCTGCTGGACCGCCGGCGGATCGCCCACGTTGGGCGACTTGAAGATCTTGAAGTGCCGCGGACGGTCGGCCCGGGCGGCCTTGTACAGGAACAAGGTCGTGCTCCGGAACGTCATGTTGTAGAACGTGCTGTTTTCCACGATGTCGACCGGACGGAAGTCGAACCCGCTCGTGTCGGGTACCAGACTGAGGAACCGGACGCCGGCCGTGGGGATGTCTTCGGTCGTCACGACCTCCGCCGGCTTGCAAGCGAACCCGGCGGCTGCCGCGAGGCAGAACAGGGACATTTGGTGAAGGCGTCGCATTACGGACTCCATAGGAGGTTGAGGTACCAGGCCGGCTATGGCCGACCGATTCGGGTATCCGAGCCGCAATTGGGAGGACAGTCGTCCCCGTTATTCGTTCCACTTCCTGCGACCAGCAGACTCGTCGTCAGAATGATCGCTCCGAGTCCACCGGCCATCAGAGCGCTGAAGGCAATCGTTCTGCCCGTCGAAAACTGGCGCTCGTACATGTTGTAGAAATAGTCTGGCCGAATCCGAACCTGCTCTCCCGACCAGACCTGCTCACCGCCGATTCGCAACGTCACATTCCGAACCGCGATGAGAAACCCCGTGCTGTCCTTCTCGATCAGCCTGCCTTCGACTTTGGAGAGGTCCGGCCCCATGGTCCCGCTGAGGCTCGTCCTCCCCGCGTCGTTGATATCGAATCCGAGCACTGCCCCCGATTCCGGCTCCGGTCCCCTGGGGGGCTGCAGGGTGTAGCAGCCCACCAGGAGAAGCTGCAGGAGCGCAGCCGAGGCTCGAACAACCCTGCGCACCGCCCAATCACCAACCGTAAACGCTTTGGGCTGCGCGGTGATAAGGAACCGGACCGCCGGTGCTGTAGATCTGGAGACCCACGCGGAACCGGGTCTGGAGATCCTCGTACGGAGGAGCCCAGTCAACCGGAGCGTTGATCGCCAGCGTACCCCAGCGACGACCGTCGAAGTACCAGCCGGCAAAGTTTCCATATGCCGTTTCCATCCACTTCTCCCACTTGAGCGCATCGAACAGCGTCCCGCAAGTGACCGTCCCGCCGCCATCGGAAGTGACGCCCACCGCCCGCTTCGGCACGCAGTTGGTCGAGCCACCGGGAACATCAGTGGTGTTGTCCGCCGCGGTAAGGGCGGGCAGACCGCCGCCCGGCTCACCCGCGAGACCGTTGCCGGTCGGACGGGCCGTGCAGCCCGCTGGCGTGGTGTTGGGCCCGCAGGCAGCGCGGGTCCGGTTGATCAGAGGAAGCGCGCCCGCCAGGTTCCCGAGCCGGAATTCCGCCTCGGCCTGCAACAGATCGTTCTCGGCCTTGAGGAAGAAGGGGAACGGCCCGTTCTGGCCGGTTCCGGTTCCGGAGGTCCTCCACGAGTAATACCGCACATGGTCGTACTGGGAGGCGCCCCAGTTGTTGCTCACCTGGTCGGAAACGTCACGGTTCCGGAAGAACCGCTTGCAGACCTGGTTCGCGTTGCTGCAGCCGGGATCGTTCGCATTCCCGGTAGTGCCCGCAAGGGTGAAGTCGGCCCGCTGCGCGGCCCGGGTGGCGCCTTGCGGCCACCGCTGGTCGGGCGTCTCCATGAAGAAGACTCCCGCACCCCGCGTCGAAAGCGGCGCGGCCACCCAGGCGGCGTAATTGCCGGACACGTCGCCCATGCCCGCGATGAACGGAGTCATCTGGTGCCAGGTCGTGTAGGCGTACCACTGGGCAACCCAATTGTTGTTCGGGCCGGTCGTGGTGCTGGTAGTGATCCGGAGATCGCTGGTGATGCCGTTGGCGGCGTCGTCCCGGACTTTGGTCCAGTCGACGTCAGCGGCAGTCAATTCGTCGGCGCAGGTGTTCAGCGAACCGCCCACGCCGCACGCGGCGGCATCGGGATACCGCGCCAGGTTCGCGCGGACCCGGGCCCGGTAGCTCCGGACAATCTTGATGAACTCGGCCGCCGTCACGCTGGCGGGCGCCGAGGTGTACATCCAGTTCGACGGCAGCGGGAAATTGGCGCCGCCGGTCGCGGTCTGCGCCGCGGTTGCGGAGGTCACCGAGGCATCAAGCGCCGCCAGGGCCTCGGCGCCGACCGAGGTGTACTTGGCGAGCTCGCCGGGCTCCGCAGTCCCCTGCGGAGAGATCGGATCGTCCGGCGTGATCACCGAGGACGAATCGTAGATCATGGCGAGATATCCGAGCGAAATACCCCGGATGAACTCGGCGAAGGCCCGGTTCCTGGCATCCTGCGCCGGGGACCCGAAGCTCAAGCCGTCGTTCATACGGCGCAGCACGTCGGAAGCACCCCGCGCCGTTTCCGAGGCGATGAAGTACACCGCATTCTGCTCCCCGTTGCAGCTGTTGCCGACCGCGTTGTTGTTCGGCGCGGCATCAGGCACCGGGTACCGCTGGTTCTGGCAGTTATTCGCCAGGGTTGAGTAGTTCTCGAAAGAAATGATGTTGGCCATGCCCCACACGTTCCCGGTTCGCCCGTACAGGGCGCTGTGCCAGCGCCGGTACAGGGTCCCCAGGAAGTTGTCCAGGTCCGCAGGCGTGTTCTTGACCTGCACCTGGGACGGATTGTTGGGGTTCGTGACCTCCAGCTTGCACGCTCCCAGGCCGATGGCCGTCAGGAGCGCGCCGCAGCGGATCAGATTTCGCATCATCGTCGACGGCTCCTAGAAGCGCGTGGAAACGGTGAAGGTGAGAGTGCGCAGCGTCGGGAAGCTGAACGCGTCGGTCTGGTTCACGATGCCCGAGTTGACCGGGCCGGTGGCGCCACCGCAGCCGCCACCATCCAGACCACCGCATCCCGCTTCAGGATCGACACCGCTGTACCCGGTGATCGTGAGCAGGTTTCGTCCAACCAGTCCGAAGGTCCAGTCGCCGACGCCACCGATCTGGCCGACTTTATAGGTCACGCTCAGCTCACGCAGCTTGGCGAAAGAAGCCTTCTCTACGTTGAAATTGTTGGGACCGAGCTGGTCATAGAACCCGCCGACCCCGGCGCCTTCGGAACCACCGGCGCGCCAGGTATAGCCCAGCGGCTTGGCGGTTTCGACCGTGTTAGCCGCCTGGTCGAAGCCCTGATAGCTCAGGTCCAGAAGGCCCCAGGCCTTGCTCTGATTGTTCAGGAAGTGACCCATGGTGCCTTCGAGCAATCCGTACACCGTGAATTTCTTGAACGAGAAGTCATTGCTGACCGTGAAGCGGAAGTCGGGGAGCGAATTCCCGATGATCTGGTTGATCCCGACGCCCTCGCCCGCCAGCCCCGCGAGCGGCCGATCGATGATCGGCATGCCCCACCAGAGGGTGTAGTTCCACGGAGAATCCGCGGCCCGGAGCCGGGTGGCCCACAGGTTCTTGGTGATGCCGTCCTGCCAGGAATTGCCGGCGCCGACGTACACCACGTAGCCCAGATTATTGACCTGGAAATCCTTGCCCTCTCCGCAGCGATCGCGGAGCGACACGTGGAGATCGGTGCAGCTCTTGTAGAACCGCCGGCCGTAGATGTTGCCGAACCGGTTCAGCTGATTCCCGGTGCAGTTGGGACGCGCTTCCCCGGCGCCGAAGCCCGGCTCACCCGGATAGTGTCCCTCTTCGCCGGGAAGGCACGAGTTCCGCTTGTCGGCGGTCATGTAGAAGAAGCTGCCGGTGCCCTGGGCCGCTCCACCGCTGTAGAGGAAGTCGGGCACGAACAACTCATCGATGTAGGTACGGGTCCGGTCGAAGGTCGCCCGGGTCTGCCAGTAGAAGCTCTTGTTGTTGATCAGCGGCAGGGTCGCGGCCAGCTCCCAGGTCTTGTTGAGCATGGTGCCCGCGTTCTGCCACTGCTGACTGTAACCGACCGACGCCGGGACGTTCACCGGAAGGATCTGATCCTTGGTGCGGCCCTGCGCGTAGGTGACTTCCATCCCGAGTTTCTTGAACAGGGTGAAGTCGCTCCCGAATTCGTACTCGGTCGTGGTTTCCGGGCGCAGGGCGGCGTTGCCCGCCTGGCCGGTCGAAATGCCGGTGTTGCCGACGTTGTACACCTCGTACTGCGCATCAAACCGCGGGGTCGAGCCGGCCGTCCCGCGCGAGGCGCGGAACCGGAGCTCGTCCATGAAGCCCACATTCCAGAAGGGCTCGTTGGACACGATCCAGACGCCCGCGATCCGGTTGAACGGCGCCCAGCGGTGGCCGGGGCCGAACAGGGAGCTGCCGTCATACCGGATCGACGCATCGAGCACGTACCGATCCTTGTAGTCGAAGTTCGCCGCCGCCGAGGCGCTGGCGTTCTTGATGACGGTCCGGTCGGAGCTCACCGACTGGTTGGTCGAGGTGTTGTTGAGCCGGTAGATGTCCTTGACCAGGAACACCTGCCCGGTACCGTTGCTGTTCTTGATGATTTCCTGGTCGTACCCGCCCGCCACGCGAAGCTTGGCGTTGAGATCGTTGCCCAGCTTCTTGCGGAACGTGGCCGACAGGGCCCCGTTCAGCGCTTCATCGAGCTGGTCGTTGATCGTCATGTTGCCGTTGTTGTTCGCGGTCGAAATGGTGAAGGTCCGATACCCCTTCACCGTCGCGGCGAGGTCCTGCCGGGACCGGTTGTCGTAGCCGAACACGCCCTCGAAAGTCACCCAGCTCGCCGGGAAATACTTGGCGGAAAGGCTGCCGAGGAACCGGTTCGAGATCCGGTCGCTGATGAAATTCTCGGTGTCATAGAGAACCGCCGCCGCACCGTTACCGGTCGGCCGCCAGCCGCTCGAGCCACGGCCGACCAGCAGCCGGCCCAGGGTGTCGCGCGCCAGCATGTCGAAGCCGGGCATGGCGCCACGCTGCAGCGTGCCGAAGACGCCGGCGGTCCGGTTGTCGCGATAGAAGTTGTCGAACATCGAGCTGGCCGAAATCCGCAAGTCGGAGCGCGCGTTCCAGTCGAGGTTGACCCGGGCCCGGCGCTGGTTGGAGCCGTCGAGACCTTTGACCACGCCAGGATCGGTGGTGTACTCACCGCTCACGAAGAACCCGACCGTCCCGATCTTGCCGGTCGCATCGACCGAGCTCAGAATCGTCGGACGATAGTCCGAGATCTGGGACATGTGGTTGTAGTACTGATTCGGATAGGCATTCGCCTGGAAGACGTTGTAAAGGGCCGCGTCGCCGGTCGCGAAGGTGTTGTACCAGATCGGCAGGGCGGTCCGGGTAGTATCCGAATTCACATTGTTGATCCGGTACATCTCGGTCATCAGATCGACGGTACGGGCGCAGGACTGGTTGCCCGAGGCGGCAATGACGCAGAAACGCTTGCCGGACTCGTCGAGCTGGTTCGGCGTATTGATCGGCGCCTTCCAGTAGGACGCAAAGGCCTGGGCCCCGATCTCGGTCCGGGCGTTGAACTTCACGCCGTCCGTGCTGCCACCGCGCTTGGTCGTGATGGTGATGACGCCGTTGGCAGCCTGGGTCCCGTAGAGCGAGGCGCCCGCCGCACCCTTGACGACCTCGACCGACTCGATGTCGAGCCCGCCGAGCTCCTGGATGCTGCCGACGTGCATGATGACGCCGTCCACGATGATCAGCGGCTCCTGACTCCGGCCGCTCGCGTTGATCGAGGTCGGACCCCGCAGCATGATTTCCGGCGCGGTGCCCGGGCGCCCGGTGGTCTGGGCGATACGGAGACCCGCCACTTTCCCCTGGAGGGCGCGGATCGGATCGAGCGCCGGCACCGGGAGGTCTTCCGTCGTCAGACGGCCGACCGAGAAGGGGACCTTGGCCCGCTCAACACCTTCGAGCGTGCCGGTCACGATGACTTCCTCGAGCCGGTTGATGTCGGTCGCCAGCGCGAAGTCCACTGTGACTTCGCCGGCCGACAAGGTCACCTGGCGGCTCATCGACTTGAAGCCGATGCCCCGCGCGGTCACCGTCACCGGAGTGCTCGTCATTCGCGCGGCCGGAACCGTCAGGGTGTACACCCCACGGTCGGTCGTGAGCACGGAGAGATTGAGTTCAGGAATCAGAACGTTGACTCCGGCGATCGGCTCTTTCCGATCAACCGACGTCACGGTGCCGCGAACCACCGCGTTCTGGGCCAGGGCCGGGGCAACAAAAAGCGCGCTCACCGCAAGCGCGCGAATCCCCGTACTGGCCATGCGACGGAAGGTGAAGCCCATCATGCTCGGCATCCTCGCTGAGGGGTTCATACCTGACTGCAGTTTCTGGAAACGGACAGACCGGCACCCGTTCGAGCGTGCCGTCCTACACCAATGGGCCGGAAGACCCGGAATGATCTGCTGGTTCTTACAGCTGGCAACATTATCTCCAAATCGTAGAGTGCGCAAGCACTTACCCTGTGCCCGCTCGCCCCGGCAGTGGGGGTCAGGGAACACCTATGTCACGAACCGTGCCCCGGAAACGAAACGCTATGCCATTGTTCCATCATGACTTAGAGAACATTGTGAGAATTTGAAAGGAACATTCCGACACGAACCCGGTTGGGCCCCCGTGTCGGTTGGACACGAACCAGTATCTACTGACCCTCGCGGACCACCACCGTCCCAGCACCCTTCAGGTCCAGTGCATTCCTGGTTCCGTCCCTCCACCGAACCAGCAGGGATCGTGGCGCGCCTCGGAGGCCCAGCACCGGAATCCCATTGCTCGACCAGTATCCTGACCCGGATTGGATTTCTCGAACCGGACCCTCGCCGTCGGCATAACGCACCCGCACCGTCGCCCCCACCCCGTCAGGATTGTCCGCCGCCCCAATCAGCTTGACCCGGATTCCCGGCGTGGCTCCCTGATTTCGATAGAGCCGGGCCGGAGCAGCATTCTGGGCGACGGCCAGGTCCACCCGGCCATCGCCGTCATAGTCCGCCGCCGCAGCGCCGCGCTGATCACCGTAGATCGCGATCCCGGAATACTGCCCCGGCATCGGAGAAAAGCCGCCTTTCCCGTCGCCCAGGAGGAGGAGGCCGCGCCCGGCGTCATACCGGGGAGTCCCGGGCTCGGTCTGGGAGAAGTTCTGGGCCAGAAACAGATCCTCGCGACCATCCCCGTCGAAATCGGCGACCACTGCCCCGAACGCCGGAGCGAGCTGAGCCTCATCCGGCAACGGGTGCACCTCGAAGTGGTCGCCCCGATTCAGCAGGAGCACATGATTGAGCGTGTTGATCTCCACCCGGTGGGCTGCTGTCGCCGCGGGACCGAGGAGCCGCTCGATGCTTGCCGTGGCGAACCCCTGGAAGGTGGGAACCTCCCGCCGGATGGTGGGCAGCGCCCGGGTGAGTCGGGCGAAGGATTCGATCGGAACGAGTTCGCCGAGGGCGCTATCCCTCGAGGCTGGGACAATATCGACGGTATTGGAAGGCCCGAATCGCCCTATGTAGAAGTAGAGCGGGTTCTCGGCCGACGCCGAATAGGTAAGGTTCCGTCCCCAGTTGGTTGCGACGAGATCGAGCCGCCCGTCGCCATCGAAATCTCCCGAAGCAACGCCGTTCCAGTTGCCCAACACCCGGGCGAGTCCGAGCTGCTCGGTCGCATCGGACAGGCGACCGTGCTCGTTCCGAAATATCCGGATCGGTCCTCCGTCGGTCGCCAGCACCAGCTCGGGCCATCCATCTCCGGTAAGGTCGGTAAAGAGAGCAGCGGAGATGGGGCCGGTTCCCCGGAGCAGGGCGGCATCACTGGGGTCCTCCTCCCAGCGCCCCTCCCCGACGTTTCGATAGAGGTGTGAATCGGTGGGGAGCGGCCACTGCCCCGGGATCACCCGGCCGGCCACGAAGAGGTCGAGCCGTCCGGTGCCGCTCACGTCAGCGAGAGCGAGGGCCCCGACGCTGGCACGGTCGGGGGCGGTAACCCCCTGGGCGCGCACCGGCCGGCTCCCTCCGGGGGAGAGATCCAGGCGGGCCACCGCGGTCATATGGAACGCTTCCTCCAGGGTCTCCGCCCGGTAGGTCGAGCGGCCCACCACGAGGCTTCGTCCCGCGCCGGTGGGAGCTGGAACGCCCAGCGCCATGGTGAAATCGAGGTGGCCAGCCGGAAAGCCCAGCGCCACTCGCTCGAATCCGCGGCCGGTATTCCTATACCAGCACAGCTCGCCGCCCGCGCCATCGGGAATCAGCAGGTCTTCACGGCCGTCGCCATCCACGTCGATCCAGCTGACTCCGGGGCCCAGCTGGCTTAGCGCGTGAGGGAGCAGCGGCTGACGGGCGTAGTCGTCAAAGGGAAGCTCGGCGTGACGAAGCGGGAGCCTGGGGGACACATCCTCGAACAGGGTCTGAACCTCCGCCGGTCCGCCAGATGGTCCACCGGTCCGCCGGTCCGCCGGTCCGTCCTCCCTCACCTCATAGAGCCGGCCCGGCACGGCGCCCCGCACCCGGCTCACCTCGCCGCTCCGCCAGCGCACCTCGATCGTCACCCGGGCAGCGGCGCCGGTCGCAAAGGTGATCGCCTGGTCGGACCCGGAGAGGTAGAGCCCCCCGGCGGTGACCTCACGGGCCTGGTCGGGGACGGCGCCGCCCAGCACCCGGATCCGGGCCCCGATCCCTCGCGTGTTAGGAGTCATTCCCGCCAGCCGGACCGCGAGCCGCGGCGCCGCGGCATCGTTCCGGAGGATCAGGGCCGGGGCGTTGAGCCGGTTCACCACCACATCCTGATCGCCGTCCCCATCGAGGTCGGCGGTGGCCATCCCGTGGGAAACATCTTTCTCGAGACCGAAGCGCCATCGGGCGCTGGCGTCCTCGAAGGTGCGGTCACCCCGATTGCGGAAGGCGACGTTGTTCTGGGCCAGAGGCGGATAGCCCCGCCGGAGGTCGCGCCAGTCCGGGTCGCCCACCGCACTCCGGCCCCGCTCCTGCATGTCGCCATCCATCAGGTCCCAGGTGTGGCCGTTCCCGATCAGCAGGTCCTCGTAGCCGTCGAGGTCGACGTCCAGGAACAGGGCCGACCAGGACCAGCCCGACGCGGCGACCCCGGCGAAGTCGGCGATCTCGGCAAAGGTGCCGTCGCCCCGGTTGAGCAGCAGGGCATTGCGCTGCCACTGCGCGGTGTGGGCGTAGTCCCCCACGACCTTGCCGTAGATGGTGTGGGTCGGCAGCTCGGTCTTGCGGCGCCGGGGGTCGTTGGCCAGCATGTCGGCCAGGAAGAGGTCCACGTTCCCGTCCCGGTCGATGTCGGCGAAATCCACCGCCATGTCCGAGTTGGCCACCCGGCGGACCGCCGTCGGCGGGATCAGCCGGAAGGTCCCCCGCCCGTCGTTGATCCAGAACCGGTCGAGGTCCTCGAAATCGTTGGCCACGTAGAGATCCGGCGCCCCGTCGCCGGTGACGTCGTAGAATCGGGCTGCCAGCCCGAAGTCCTCCGGCTCGCTGGTCAGGGGGTGGCCGGCCGGGTCGAGAAATCGCGGGTTATGGGCGATCCGCTCCCGCGCGAAGTGCCCCCGCCCGTCTCCCCGGTAAAACCAGTCGGGATCGGCCCGTTGCATCAGGCTCACCCGGCCCAGCTCGGGGCGGTCGACCAGCCGGTAATTGCCCCGGTACCGCGGCAGCACCTCGTAGTGATCGCCCACTCGCCGGGTGAGTCGGTCGAACCCCCGCTCCCCGGGGGGCAGCGAGTCCAGCATGGTGCGGACCTTGTAGTTCGCGACATAGAGATCGAGCGCCCCATCGCCGTCCACGTCGGCCAGGGTCGCAGTGGTGCTCCCCCGGGCCTCGGCCAGGAGCCCGGCGTCGGCGGTCCCATCCCGGAAATGGCCGGTCCCGTCGTTGAGGAACAGCGTGTTAGGAGCGCCCAGGGCCAGCACCAGCAGGTCGAGCGCCCCATCCCCGTTCACGTCTGCGAACACCGCACCGGTCGAGGCCCGGTCCGCCAGCGCCAGGCCGGCCTCCGCGGTGATGTCGCGGAAGCGCCAGTTTCCCTCATTGAGGTAGAGCGCGTTGGGACCCGCGATCCGGCAGAGGTAGAGATCGGGGAGACCGTCACCATTCACGTCGCCCAGAGTCACGCCCGAGCCATCCATCAGGTGGCGGTTCCGGAGCGCGGCAGAATCGCTCAGCTGGTTCGCGAAGCTGATCCCGGTCGTTCCCGGCTCCATCCGGGTGAACCCCGGCGTGGCGCGCCCCGGGGAACCCAGCTCCCGCCAGCGATAGCCGGCCTCGCTGTGCCATTCCATGGAAGGGGGGTTGGCCCGGCACGCCGAGAGGACGACCAGGCACCAGAGGCAACGTCTCATCGGCCGGGAAAGGTAGCCGCCGGTCCGCGATTTCCCCGGGCCGCGTGCGGGCTCCGGGTTCCCGGTCGTCTCTCCGACAGACCTCTTCCGGGAGAACGTCTTGCGATCCTTCCCCAGTGCTGTCGCCGCCTTGCTCCTTGGGTGCGGGCATGCTCCGCCGCGTGAGACGCCGCCGATCGCAGGAGGAGCGGTGCTGCGAAACAGCGCGGGCGACTCGGTCGGAACCGTCGCGCTCGCCGCGGAGGGAAGCGCGATCGTGATCCAGGTGCGGGCAGACCACCTCCCCCCGGGCCTGCACGCGATGCACCTCCACGAAATCGGGCGGTGCCAGCCTCCCGGCTTCCAGTCGGCCGGGTCGGACCTGAATCCCGGAGGAACCAAACGGCATGGTCACCGGAACCCGGAAGGTCACCACCTGGGAGATCTGGGGAATCTGGCCGTCGCCGCCGACGGCACCGGTGACCGCACCGTCACAGTGCAGGGCCCGGTCGCCGCGAAGGGACGAGCCATGTTCCTGGGAGGCCTGGGCCGGAGTCTCGTTCTTCACGCCAATCCGGACGACGAGTTGAGCCAGCCCGACGGTAAGTCGGGGGCGCGGATCGCCTGCGCCGAGTTAACCCGCTAGCACGAGGACGGCAGGCGCGATTCCGGGACCGGGGGTCGATGCGTCCCCTGATAGATTGCAGGGACCGATGCATCGATCCGTTCTCCTCGTTGGGGTCGTACTGGCTGCCGCCTGCGCCAGGCCGGTCGCCGAGGCCCCGTGGCACCAGGAATCGGGGTATCGCTGGCGTGAGTTGCCGGCTCCCCGACGCGGCGAGCCCGGGTTCACCCAGCTTCCCGCCTCCCGCACCGGGATCGGCTTCGCCAACGGGGTCAGCGATTCCGCACTCCTCCAGAACCAGCTTCTGGCGGATGGTGCCGGCGTTGCCATCGGGGACGTGAACGAAGACGGCCTTCCCGACCTCTACTTCTGCCACACCGAAGGCGCCAACGCGCTCTACCTGAACCTGGGCGGCTGGCGGTTCCGCGAGGTGACAACACCGGCACTGGCCCTGACCGGACGGCACTCGACCGGCGCAGTCTTCGCCGACGTGAACGGCGATGGTCACCTCGATCTCCTGGTCACCGCCCTCGGCAACCCTAACACGCTCTTTCTGGGCGACGGGGCCGGCGCCTTTGTCGACGGAACCCGGGCCGCGGGGCTGGCCGGCGAGCCCCGCGGCAGCACCACCGCCACCCTCGCCGACATCGACGGCGACGGGGACCTCGACCTCTACATCGCCAACTACAAGCGCTACACTCGCCATCGACCGGTTGAGCCCGCAGGCGCGGGCCTTCGACCAGGTCGTCCGGCGCCTCGGTCCCGACCGTTTCGAGGTGAACCCGCCGTTCCGCGGCGACTACCGGATCGTGATGCGGGAGGACCTTCGCTCCGTGGTGCTGGTCCAGCGGGCCGATCCCGACTGGTTCTACCGGAACGATGGTCAGGGCCGGTTCACGGCCGAACCGCTCGCACATAACCCGCGCTTCCTCGATGAGGACGGCCAGCCCCTGATGGAGGAGCCCGAAAGCTTCGGACTCGCGGCCCGGTTCTACGACATGAATGGCGACGGGGCCCCCGACCTCTACGTCGCCAACGACTTCGAGGACCCCGACCGGTTCTGGCTCAACGACGGCCGGGGCGGATTCCGCCTGGCTCCTCGGTTGGCCCTGCGGACCACCTCCAGCTCGGCCATGGCGGTGGACATGGGCGACATCGACCGCGACGGCCGTCCCGACCTGTTCGAGGTCGAGATGTTGAGCCTGGATCCGAGGAAGCTGCGGAGCCAGATACCCACCCATACCGCCCTCCTCAAGATGCCGGGGGTGATCACCGACCGGCCTCAGCTCCAGCGCAACACCCTCTTTCTGAATCGGGGCGACGGCACCTTCGCGCAGATCGCCGAGCTCGCCGGAGTGGACCGGTCGGGCTGGAGCTGGTCCACCATGTTCCTGGACGTGGATCTGGACGGCTATGAGGATCTCCTGGTCGGCAACGGCCACGTCTGGGACCTGATGGACGCCGATACCCAGGAGAAGTTTCGCACCAGCCTTTCGGCGCTCGACTGGCGGCAACAGCGCATGGCCTACCCTCGCCTCGCGGTCCCCAACTATGCGTTCCGGAACCGCGGGGATCTCACATTCCAGGAGGTGAGCGAGGCCTGGCACTGGAGCGACGGCCCCGACATTTCCCATGGCATGGCCGCCGGCGACCTCGACGGCGATGGCGACCTGGACGTGGTGGTGAACCGGCTCGGCTCGCCCGCCCTGGTGCTCCGGAACGACGCCGCAGCGCCGCGGCTCACCGTGCGGCTCCGGGGCCTGTCGCCTAATACCCAGGCCGTCGGGGCCAAGGTCCGGCTTCGGAACGGGGCAGTCCCCTTCCAGGAGCGCGAAGTGACTGCCGGCGGCCTCTACCTCTCCGGCTCGACCACCGAGCTCACCTTCGCGGCGGGACAGTCCGACTCTCTGGTGGTCGAGGTGGTCTGGCGGGACGGCACCCGGACCCTGATTCCGAACGCCCGGCCCAATCGGGAATACGAAGTGAATGAGGCTGGGAGGATCGGAGGACAGGAGGATGGGAGATCCCGAGCCTCCCATCCTCCCATCCTCCCCTCCCTCTTTGCAGAAGAACCCCTCGGCCACACCCACACCGAGCCGTTCTACGACGACTTCGGCCGCCAGCCGCTCCTTCCCAATTCACTGGCCCAGCTCGGCCCCGGCGTCAGCTGGCTCGACCTCGACGGGAGCGGGAATGACGCGCTACTCGTCGCGGCGGGGAAATCGGGCCGCCTCGCTGCGTTCCAGTTCCGGAACGGCCGCCCTCGCAGGGAAGACCTCGGCATACCGCCGGCTCCCGGCGATCAATCCACCATCCTCCAGGTTCCCGATGGAGCTGGGGGATCGCTGCTTTTGGTCGGCCAATCGAACTACGAGCAGAGCTCGCTGGCCGAGGCGGTGGCGATGCCGTCGGTGCTCGCGATACCACTCGACCGCCGAGGCCGCCGCCAGGGGCCGGTCCGTAGCGCGATCCCCGGCGACACCGCGAGTATCGGCCCCCTGGCCCTCGCGGATTACGCTCATGACGGGAGGCTTGGTCTATTCGTCGGGGCACGAGTGTACCCAGGCGCCTATCCGCTTTCTCCCTCGAGCCGGCTATACCGGAACGCCGGCGCCGGACGGTTCATCCTCGACACCGCCAACAGCGCTCTGCTCCAGCATCTCGGCATGGTGAGCGCCGCGCTCTGGAGCGACCTCGATCAGGATGGCTGGCCCGATCTGGTCCTGGCCCTCGAATGGGGGCCGCTCAAGATCTTCCGGAACGACCACGGTCGCTTGACCCGCTGGGAGGGGCTCGGCTTCGATCGCGAATACAGCCGGTGGCAGGGTGTTGCGAGTGGAGACTTCGATGGGGACGGACGGACCGATCTGGTATCGACCAGTTGGGGGCGCAACACCCGGCTCCAGGCCGACAGCGCGAATCCGCTGCTCCTCTACTTCGGGAATTTCGACGCCGGCTCCACGCTCGACCTGCTCCTGGGCCGCTACGAGGAACGATTGAACGCCCCGGCCCCGCTCGCGGGATATGCCCGGCTCCGTCGGGTGGTATCCCCGATCGGAGAGCGCATCCGCTCGTTCAATGCCTATGCGGATGCCACGGTGGCCCAGGTGCTGGGACCTTCGGCAAGCACCGCGCTCCGGTTCGGCGCCACCACCTTCGATCATCTCCTCTGGCTCAACCGGGGTGATCATTTCGAACCTCACCCGCTTCCACTCGAGGCCCAGCTCGCCCCGGCGTTCGCGCCGGTCGTCGCTGACTTCGATGGGGACGGAA
This sequence comes from uncultured Gemmatimonadales bacterium, assembly GCA_963841505.1. Classification (GTDB taxonomy): domain Bacteria; phylum Gemmatimonadota; class Gemmatimonadetes; order Gemmatimonadales; family GWC2-71-9; genus JABFSM01. The sequence goes on along the minus strand of CAWJCZ010000004.1, from coordinate 80,063 downwards.
ACGAAGATCTGGTCCTGAGCCAGAACTTCTTCCCCACCGAAGTCGGCACCCCCCGCTACGACGCCGGGCGCGCCTTGCTCCTGCTGGGTGATGGCAAGGGTGGGTTCACGGCGGTCCCCGGCCAGCAGTCGGGTCTTCTGGTGTACGGCGACCAGCGAGGCGCGGCCGCCGCGGACTTCGATGCCGACGGGCGCACCGACGTGGTGATCTCCCAGAACGGCAACGCCACCCGGCTCTACCGGAATCAGGGTGCCGAGCCCGGCCTCCGGGTGATCTTGTCCGGCCCTGCAGAGAACCCTCGGGGAATCGGGGCCGCTCTCCGGCTCAGCTTCGGATCGCGGCAGGGACCGATCCGGGAGATTCAGGCCGGCAGCGGCTACTGGTCGGTGAGCAGCGCCACCCAGGTGCTGGGAGGCCACGAGCCCGCTTCGCTCGAAGTGCGCTGGCCCGACGGAACCCGGCAGACCGTGCCGATCCAACCGGGAGAGAGGGAGGTCCCAGTCGTCCACCCGTAGCCGGCGGGAAATTGAAATTGGGGTCAGACTCCATTTAACGGACGAAGACCCCGGTTGACTTTGGCTGGTCAAATGGAGTCTGACCCCAATTTCACCAAAGAAAACGGCCGGATCTTTCGATCCGGCCGTCTTCCTGTCATCGCAAAACCTACTGTCTCCGTCTCGTTCCGGGCGGCGGAATCCGCGACCGGATTTCCTTGTAGATCTCGTGCGCGCTCTTCACCCGGGCGCTGGTTCCGGACATGACACAGGCGGGACCGCCTTCAACCCCACCGCAGCCCGTCGGGTCGCCCGGTCCTCCGAAGGTGTAGATCTCTTGTCCGAGGAGAGCCAGATCCTTTGCAGGAATCGGCATCGAACGCGGGGAACCCGCCCACAGCGGAACCAGGACGTACGGGCCTTCCGGCTCGTAGGTCGCCTGGCCGGTAGCCCAGGGGTTCGCATTGGTGGGTACCGTGCTCGTCTTGGTCAGACGGCGGGCGTTGAACCAGTGGTTCGCGGACATGCTGACCAGCTCCACGTGCCACTCGTACATCATCGCCTTGAGCAGGTTGGTGGCCCCGTCCGCTGCGGTGACCGGCGGGAGTCCCCCGCGAGTTACCCGTGACCGGTTGATGAGGTCCGCGGCCTGCCCGAGGTTCTGGTTGGTCCGAATCAAGGCCTCTGCCCACAAAAGGTCGTTCGCGTACTGGCTGAACACCACGAAATTCCCCGCCCCGTTATTCGGGCAGTTCGGGTAGAACCCGACCAGGCAGTAATAGCGGGCGTAGCCGATGTTGCTCTGGTGCCACTGTCCGCGGGTTGCGTTGAAGTAGGTGGACGGATCCCAAACGAAGTCGGTACCGGAATTGGGAGTCGCAGCGGGCTCGCCGTCTCCGATCACATTCCCGTCGAGGAAGCCTCCGTCACCCAACCGCTTGTCCACCCCAAAAATGCCACCGGCGCCCGGACCGGTCACCGTGGGCCGGGGATTCCCCGCCCCGCCAGGCCACGGGTCGGCCTGATTGGTCGAGAGCAGCTTTGCTACCCGGGTATCGAGCCGGGTGGTTCCGTAATCACTCCCCCACTGGTCGATCCCGGTGAAGAATTCTCCGCCCGCGCCCTGGCGCTCGGACTGGTACGCCTCGAGGTTGAAGGCAGTTCCGGAGCTGATGCCCTGGGAGGCGTAGGTCGCCACCTGGCCCCAGCTGGTCTGGGCGTTTTCATCGGCGGTCCGGGCGAACTCGGCCAGCAGCTCGGCCTGGAAGCTCCGGGCAATCTTGGCGATCTGGGCCCCGGTGTAAGTCGGCCCGCTCGGCAAGCCGAACAGGGTGCTCGGAGCGATGGAGAAATCCGCCGCGGCGGCGAGGGTGGCCGCGTGGTCGAGCTGCGCGATCGCTGCGTCGCGGAGATCGGCCCGGCCGACCAGCTCCAGCGCGGTGGGATCGGATTCCTCGGTGACCACGAAGCCCTGGTCATAGGTCAGGGAGACCAACCCGAGGGCGAGGCCCTGGGCGAGCTGGGCGACCGCTTCGACCCAGCCGGCATCCGCGCCCAGGTCCGGCGGGGATTCGGACTTCCGGATCGCAAAGAGCACGTCATTGGCCGAAGAGACCACCGAATAGAGGCCGTACCACCAGATCGGCAGCGGCTCGTAGGTCGACGCGGTGGTGTTGTTGTTCCAGCCGCACCGCTGGGGACACTCGACGCCGTACGACGAGTAATAGCGGGACTGGAAGTTATTCCAGGAGAAGGAGTGTTCATCCGACATTGTGGAGAACGGCGCCAGCGATGGCTCGTAGTCGCTCCGCAGGTTGATATACGTCTTGATAGCACCCGCGGCCGACGCTTTGACCGTGGCGGGATCGGAAAAGGCCCGCTCCCGCTCCGGCGCGTTCTTGTTCACAATGTCGAGACTCGCGCACCCGGCCACCCCGACCAGCAGGGCTGTTGCCGCGATCGGGCGCCACCATCGGTTTCCTGTCACCATGTAGGTCACCTCGTGAAAGCGGTCAGTGCCGGTTAGAAAGCGATTTCGATGAAGCCGGTGATCGTCCGGAACGGGGGATACTGGAACCAGGAGGCCCGCCCCTTGAAGGCGTCGTCGCCCGCTGGAGCAACTTCCGGATCGACGCCGCTGTAGTCCGTGATGGTGAACAGGTTCCGGCCGATGACGCCGAGCCGGACCTCGTTCAGCAACCGGCCCAGCCCGATGCCCTGGAGCTGGCTGTGGTTGAAGGTGTAGTTCACCGACAGCTCGCGGAGCTTGAGGAACGTGGCGCTCTCTACGAACGCATCGCTGGCCGCGGCGCCGAAGTACTCGCCGGTGGCATAGAACCCTTCCGCGATTCGGTCCTCCGGCGCCTTGTTTGCCTGATCGCAGCGGACATCGGCGCAGTCCTGGGTGCCCCAGTGGGCCGTCACGTTCGCGATCTGACCGCCCTTGCTCCAATCGAGCAGGCCGGCAATCGAGAAGCGCTTGTAGCTGAAGATGGTGTTGAAGCCCATCCGGAAATCGGGCTCGGAGACCCCCAGCAGGAACTGATTGACCGGCTTGGCATCTGCGCCGCACGCGATCGGGTTCCGGTCGGCATCCGCGCAGGCCACGATCTGGATGGGGCGCTCGTCGCTGGTGCCTTTCTTCGCGGCCACCACCAGGTACCCGTCGGAGTTGACCACATAATCGGCGGGATTGGCATCGGCCTTGGCAGGATCGAGCAGCAGCTGGTCGAAGCTATGGACCCACCGGGCTCCCACCATCGTACCGAGCCGGACCCCGGGCGCATACACGAAGCCCGCCCAGGTGTCGGTCGTGCCGAAGACCTGTTCCGGAAGCGGCCAGTCCGTGATGGTGGTCCGGACCCGGCTCCCGGTGATGTTCAGCTGGAGATAGGTGTCGCGGCTGTTGATCAGCTGGGCCCCGATCGCCACCTCATGGGTCTTGCCCCGCAGGCTCCCGATGTTCTGCCATTGCGACGCGAACCCGGTGGTGGCGAGAAGGGGAGCCTGGATGATCTCGTCGCGGGTCTTCTTGTCCGAATAGTTGTACTCGATGTTGATCCGGCTATTCCAGAATTCGGCGTTGAAGCCGGCCTCGAACTCACCGGAGTGCGCCGGCTTGAGGTTCCGGTTGCCGAGCTGCTGTTTGACGAAGGTGCCCCCCGACGCAGCCAGGACTTCGTACTGCGCGACGAAAGGCGGCCGGAGACCGGCAGTGCCGTAAGACGCCCGGAGCCGGAACTCCGAGGGCCCACTGGTCCAGTCGAGCAACTGGGGCACTCGAATCGCGCCCGAAGCCCGGTAATACCACCGGGTCCGCGCATCGGGACCGAACAGGGACGACTCATCGCGCCGCAGCAGCCCGTCCAGCACGATCTTCCCCGACAGATCCAGGGTTCCTACCCCGAAGACTTCCCGAGTGCGTTCCTGGGTGTCCTCGGAGAAGGCCCGCTGGCCGTCCGGCTTGGTCCCCGGGAACTCCGGCACCTGTTTCACGATGTACTGAGAAGCGCTCGCGAAGACCTGGCCGTGGCTCACATCTTCGTAGCTCCCCGCCGCGCGCAGCGTCATCCCCGTGTTTTCGAACAACCCACCGGAGCCCCGGTAGGTCCAGTTCCCCGTCAGGCTCACCCCGGTATTGAAATTCCGGTCATTCGTCGCCGAACGGGTGTAGCCTCCCGGGCTGCCGGCGGTCTTGGAGGACGCGCTCCAGTAGGTCACCGGCTCGACCTGCTCAAACTGCTCGGCAAGCTGGTCGTAGTTGAAATTCCCCTCCGCCGACAACCAGGTAAACGGGCGATACCGGCCTCGAACTCCGCCGGTAAACCGGTTTCGCTCCCGGTTGCGCTGGATACTGAAGAGCTCGTACAGGGGATTGGCGGCATTGGATCGCTTGTCCTGGACAAAGGCCCGGAACGGGCTCCCGTCCGGATTGCAGTTGGTGAGGCAGTTGGACTTGCCGAAATCATCGCTCCCGCACTGATGGGAGCTTGACCCCTCGTCGCCACAGGTCGAGGTCGGATCCACGTGGGGCTCGAGGAACGCCAGGGAGAAAAACGGTCCGCCACCGCCTCCGCCCCCATCCACCTGGTCCGGCTCATTCGTGGTGTTCCGCCCATAGAAGGCACTGAAGGACATGTCGAGCTTGTCGTTCAGCACCTGGTCCAGGTTCATCCGGTAGTTCTGCCGCTGCTGGCCATTGAGACCCGCGACCGAGCCCGGATTCTGGGTGTTCTGGAACGACACGTTGAAGTTGGTGCGGCCGCGGTTCTGCCCGACCGAGACGTACTGGGTCGAGAAGGTCGAAGGCGCGTACACCTTGTTGTAGGCATCGGCAAACGACGGATATGGCTTGTCCTGGACATCGATTGCCGCCGGGCAAGCTCCACCCTGAAGATGGGGAGCGTCGAGCGTCGGATCGCAAACGGAGGCCAGCACCCGGACGCTATCGCCCTCGAACCCGGCACCCCGCTCGAACCGGCGGTAGAAGCTGCCGTCGGCGTTGAGCAGGTAGGGATGATGCATGGTGACCGACGGGAACTTGCTGATCTTCGACTGCCCGTACTCGGTCCGCATGGTCACCTGGAGCTTGCCCTCGGGAAGCCGGGAGCCCCGCCGGGTAAAGACCTGAATCACACCGTTGGCGCCATTCGAGCCGTACAGCGACGAGGCCGCGGCCCCCTTCACCACTTCCACCCGCTCGATGTCTTCCGAAGAGATATCGGCCATCGAGGACAGGGTGCTGATTGTGCCATCGATGACGATGAGCGGGTCGGAGCTGCCGGTGATGCTGGTCGCGGCTCGAAGCTTGATCGACGGGGCGGTGCCCGGCGCGCCGTTGTTCGCCATGACCTCGACCCCGGCCACCTTTCCCTGCAAGGCGCCGAGGGCCGTGGTCGCTGGGGCCAACTGAAGCTGTTCTTCGCTCACTCGACCGACCGTGAAGGTGAGCTTGTTGGTCTGGGTCGCAGCGGCGGTTCCCGTCGTGACGATCTCCTCCAGGTGCAGCGGATCGCTGGCGAGGACAAGGTCCAGGGTCTGGCTGCCGGGAGTGAGCTTGACCGACACGGTCTTGAGCTTGTAACCGACCGCCCGAGCCATCAGCTCGGCATCACGCCCAGTCGCGGCGGCCGCGCTGATCGTCAGGGTGTAAACACCAGCGGGGTTCGTCGCGCTGTTGAAGTTGGTGTTGATGATGCTGACTCGGGCTCCCGGGATCGGATCCCCCAATTCGCTGGTGATCTTCCCGGTGATCACCGCCTCACCCTGTCCATAAGCCACCGTCGCGAAAAAGCCGAGCGTGGCTCCGGCCAGGACGAATGCTCTGATCGAAGAACCGTGGCGCCGCTGTCTCATCTTCTGGCCCCCGTCTGGGTTGAAGACACTTAATAGAGCATAACGTTTGCCGCCGCGAGACCTCTTCGTATATCTAACTGCTGCAGCAGGTTAGCAACAATCCAGTCACGCCGCACGGGTCGAATTGACACGCCGCACCATCTGAATCGCGTCGCAAGGACACAGCGCTGAATCGCTTGGGGACTACACTCGATGCCCGTTCGAGCCTGTGCGAATATGCAGCATACTTAAATTTGCGCAAGATTTGAGAAAGGGCCGGCTGGTGCCTTCCCTCATGGTCTGAACCTTGATATTGTGGATTGATCGCCCCACCGAGGCAGGTCCAGATGACGCACCGCATTGGTTCGTTCCCCGCGATTTCCGCCGCCCTGATTCTCGGCGTTGCCATCCCGGCACAGGCTCAGAAGGGAGAGAAACCGTCCGGCAGTCTCATGGTCGTCGTCGTCGATGACGAAACCGGGGACCCGATCTCCGGCGCGTTCATTCGGATCAAAGGGCGAGCTCCCGACAAGACCACCGACCAGTCGGGGCGGGCTGTTCTCGACTCGCTGCCCCTGGGGCGCACCATGGCGGATATCGGTGCCATCGGCTACGAGATGCGCCGGGAGCCTCTCTTCCTCCAGGCCGGTCCGGTCGAGCAGCGCACGATCGGCCTCAGCTTCACTGGCGACAAGCTCCCTGATCTCGTGGTCGAGGCGCGGCAGGAGAAGCTCTATCCCCGGTATTCCGATTTCCACCGCCGCCTGAAGACCGGGGCCGGGTTCTACACCACCTGGAAGGCGATTCACGACAAAGGCTACAGCAGGGTCGGCGACGTGCTGCGTGGGGTGCGGGGCGTTCAGGTTATCTGCCGCCCCAACGATTGCCTGATCATGATGAATCGCTCGAACGGTTGCCCCCCCGCGATCTGGGTGGACGGCCGGCCCAGCGATTTCTATGGAGCCAATACCCCGGTCGGGGACATCTACGGAATGGAGGTCTACCGGGGCCCCAGCGAGCTCCCCGCGGAATTCCTGACCAACGGGATGTGCGGGGCGATCGTGATCTGGACCAAGAACCGGCAATATCGAGGAGGCTGAGTCAGAACGCGATCATCATGGGGAACAGGCCGTACCGATAATCCAGGCAAGGACAGTCCACCACGGAAGGCACGGTACCTATGGGTCGGATCGGAACGATGGTGACAGGGCTGCTGGTGGCGGTGGCGGCGACGGCGTCGGCCCAGCGGGTGATGCGGCTCGGTACCCTCCACGATAGCGCCGGCAAGGACGTCGGTCGGGTCCAGATGACGGAGCGCAACGGGACCGTGCTGGTGGAGGTTCACGTGGACGGGCTCCCGGCCGGCATTCATGGGATGCACCTCCATCAGGCCGGCCAGTGCGAACCCCCCGCCTTTCAATCCGCTGGCGGCCATTACAACCCGCATGATCGGATGCATGGTCGGAAGAACCCCAAGGGTCCCCATCTCGGAGATCTCGGCAACATCCGGATCGAGTCCAATGGGAGGGGTACCCGCACGGTCACCATGAGCGACTCGGAGACCCGCAAGGGACTGGTGGCGCTTCTGGGAGATGGACGGGCGTTGGTGATCCACGCCGGAGAAGACGACGAAATGACCGACCCTTCGGGGAATTCGGGCGCCCGGATCGCCTGCGCGGTGATTGTTCCGTAGGTGCTGGGTGCTGGGTCTAGGCTCCAGGTGCTAGCACCAACCACCTACCACCCAACACCTAGCTTCTCCCCAGCATCCGCTTGATCGGCCGGATCAGGAGCGCGAACACCAGGGCAAAGAAGACCGCCACCAGCGTCACGGTCCCGAAGATCGTCGGCAGGCTCAGCTTCTCATAGAAGCCCGCCACGGTCCCTGCCATCTTGTTCCCCACCGAAGCCGCGAGGAACCAGACTCCCATCATGAGCCCGCCGACCCGGGCGGGCGCCAGTTTGGTCATTGCCGACAGGCCCACCGGGCTCAGGCAAAGCTCACCGATGGTGTGCAGCAGGTAAGTCAACACCAGCCACATCGGGCTCACCAGCACGCCCGACTCGGCGGCTTTCGACGCGATCACCATGACCGCGAACCCCGCGGCGACGAAAAAAAGACCGAGCGAGAACTTGGCCGGGCTCGAGGGATCGCGACGCCCCAGTTTCACCCAGACCCAGGCGGCGACGGGTGCCAGCAGGACGATGAAGACGGCGTTCACCGACTGGAACCAGCTTGCCGGGTAGGTGAATCCCAGAATCGTGTTGTTGGTTTGCCGCTGGGCGAAGAGGTTCAGCGAGGATCCTGCCTGCTCGAACGCCGACCAGAACACCGCCGCGCCGAGGAACAGCACCACGATCACCACCAGCCGCCGCCGCTCCTCGGGGGTCCAGTTCCCCGCCGCAAAGAGCCAGATGAAGAAGGCCACCGTGACGCCGACCAGCACGTAGTCGAGCGCCCTGCTGAAGCCATCGGGCGTGATCGTGAACACGCCCACTCTGGCCAGAATGACGAGCACCGCAATGACCGCCACGACCGCAAAGGTGCCGATCCAGAGCTTGCGACGCGCCTGGCCAAGCTCTTCCGGCGTGGTCGAGCCAAGCACGGTCTTTCCCGCATCACCCAACCGGCGTCCGGTGAGCACGTACTGGATCACCCCGAACGCCATTCCCAGCGCGCCGAAAGCGAAGCCGTAATGCCAGCTCTGGGTCGGATCGAGACCGGCATTGCGCAGAATGTTCTGGAAGCCGGCTCCCTGGGCCAGCCATCCCACGATCAGAGGCGCGAGGAAGGCGCCCAGGTTGATGCCCATGTAATAGATCGAGAACCCCGCGTCCCGGCGAACATCACCCTCGCCATAGAGCTGGCCGACCAGCGCCGAGATATTGGGCTTGAGGAGCCCGGTGCCGAACGCAATGAGAATGAGCCCGGGAAAGAAGAACGCCACGGTGTGAGGAATCGCGAGAAAGGCCTGACCCAGCATGATCAGGATGCCGCCCCAGAACACCGAATTGCGAAGACCCATCACCCGATCCGCCACCCACCCACCCGGCAGCGTCATGAGATACACCGCCGCGGTGTAGGTCCCGTAGATCGGCCCGGCTCGCTCCACACCCCATCCGAGCCCGCCGATCGCGGCGGGTGCCGTCATGAAGAGAATGAGAATGGCCCGGCTTCCGTAGTAGCTGAACCGTTCCCACATCTCCGTGAAAAACAGGGTGGAAAGGCCGGAAGGGTGCCCGAAGAAGGCGGTATCGGGATTCTTCTGCACGAGAGGCTCCGTGGGTTCGGTTATTTGCCCATCTTCCGCTTCAACATTTCCAGCTGAGCCTTGACTGCCTGCTCGATCGCGGCCCGGTCCGCCCGGGTTTCCAGATGCTGGAGCTCCTGCTCATCGAAGGCGGGCTCCGGCTCCACCCTGGGCGGAGCCGTCCCGACCGGGGAGCGATAGGCAGACGCCACGCTTTGGTATTCGCGTTCGATGAAGGCCAGCTCGTCCCGGATGACTTCGATCTTTCGGGTCAGCAGAGCAGCCCGCTCCCGATGCTTGCTCGCGAACTCGTCCGCGATACCAGCAGTCTCCTGGTCGCCGATGTCTCTGGCGAGCTTGCCCCGCCGCTCCGCATCGACAAGCTGCTGCTGTTGCGAGGCCAGTTCCTGTTCTGCCCTCGCCAGCGCTTCCCGGCTCTGCGATCCTGCGACCTTGAGCTCGACGAGCGCGTCGTGAAGCCCCGCTTTCGAGCGCTGTCCCTGGGTTGAAAGCAGGCGCTCGAGCCGTGCGCGGAGCTCATCGAGAACCATCGGCCAATGTTACCGCTCCGGGGTATTTTTGGGAATGAACCCGCGACGTACCCCCGGTATGGCTTTGATCGGACTGATTCTCCTGGCAGCCTGTGGCGGTCGAAGCAGCAACTACAGCTGCGGGATCGCCGCGATGGCCGGGTTAAGCCTGGTCCTGGAACAGTTCAATCGCCCGGGATCCACCCTGGGGGCCGCCCCGGCGCAGCTGCCGGAATCGCTCCCGGTCCGACTGGCCCTGGGCCCGGCACTCCGTGCGGTCGCTGGACGGGGAGATTCCGGAGTCGTCATCGGGGTCGAAGGGACCATCCCGCCGAGCCACGAGGTGGGATTCGGGGTGCTGGTGCTCGATCCTTCGGCGCGCCCAGCCGGGGTGATCCTTTTCGAGGGAGCTCCAATCCAGGGTGCGCCAAAGCTCGGCATGGTGAACCTGGGAAGCCGGAATGTTCCCCTGATCGGAATTCAGCTCGATCTCCAGCGATTCCAGAACGCTGCCTGTCCGATATTCCCTGACAGTCTTAGAAGGTGCTAGGTCCTAGGTGCTGGGTGCTGGGTGCCTAGCACCTAGCACCTGGCACCTGGCCCCCATTATTCTCCGATCAACGATAAGCAATGCGCGGTCAATGATTTACGTCTGCATTCCCAGCTTCAACGAAGCCGAAACCATCGGCCTTCTGCTCTGGAAGATCCGAAAGGTCTTCCAGGAGTTCCCCCGCGAATACCACATCCTCGTGGCCGACGACGGGTCGAGTGATCGTACCCCGGAGCTGCTCGAGCCGTATTCCCGGGTGCTTCCCCTGACCGTGATCCGTTCCGAGTTGCGGCGCGGCTATGCTCGTTCGATTGAGTCGCTGCTCGAGACCGCGGTGGACCTTTCCGACCGGCCCAAGCGAGACAGTGCCCTGCTCATGCAGGCCGACTTCAGTCATGGCCCCCAGGCGCTGCCCGAATTCGTCAGGCGCCTGGAAAGCGGCGCCGACCTCGTGGTTGGTGAGGCCACCACCCTGAGCGGGGTACCGAGCAGGTCGAGAAGGCTCGCCCGGCGGCTGGCCTCTCGCCTGGTGGGGCGTCGGGTCAAGGTTCCCGGGGTCGCGGATCTGGTCAGCGGCTTCGTGGCGATCCGGCTCATCGTGCTGCGGCACATCCTGAAAGGCGCCGGGGCCCGACCCCTCGGCACCGAAGGGTGGGCCGCCAACGCGGAGCTGGTGGCGCGGGCCGCGGGTTATGCGCGGCGGATCGAATCCATTCCGATCGAAGAGCGATATGACCTCCGCTCCCGGGCCACCAGGATCCGGCCCTGGACGGCGATCCGGGAAGCCTGGCAGGCCGGAGGCCGAATCAAAGTCGCGCCCCGGACCGTATCATGATCATGCTCACCCTCCTGTTCGCCGCGATCCAGGCCGCCGTCACTGCAAGCGCTCCTACTCCGGTTCCGTTCGGAGTCGGTGAACGGTTCGAGTACGGCGCTAAATGGGGCATCTTCAACGTCGGGACCGCGAGCATCTCGGTGGAGGAAATCGATACCCTGCGGGGCCAGCCGGTGTACCACCTCCAGTACAACATGGATGCCAATGCCATCGGGGTGTACCGGATCAACAGCACGCTGGAGTCCTGGACCACGACCGACGGCCTGCATTCGCTCCGGTTCCGGCAGGACAACAAGGAGAACAGCAAACAGTTCGTCCGGGTCTTCGAGATCTTTCCGGACTCCTCGCTCTACCGCCAGATGCAACCCGATCCGCAGGAGTCCCAACCGGGAGTCGGAGAGCCGCTCGACGACGCCTCGGTGCTGTTTTTCCTTCGCAGCATTCCGCTCGAGATCGGCAAGACCTACCGGTTCAACCGGTATTTCCGGGCGGAACGAAATCCTATCGTGGTGAAGGTGCTGAAGCAGGAAGAAATGGAATTGCCCGACGGGAGCAAGGTGGACTGTTACGTCATCAATCCGACTGTGGGAGAGCGCGGCCTGTTCTCTCCCCGATCGGATGCCCGTCTCTGGATCACCATGGATTCCCGCCGTATTCCGGTGCAGATCCGCTCGGCACAACCCTGGGGCACCGTCACCATGCGGCTGCAGCGAATGGTGCTGGCGGACTAGGAATCCCTTGGGGAAACCGGTGGCCGCATTCGGGTTCGCTGTGGTGGCTTCCCTCTCACATTGTGCCTCGTCCCGGCGGCTGCCAGCTCCGGACTTCAGCCCCTCGCAGGCGGAGGAGCCGATCTCGGCCTTGATCCAGGCCGCCTTCGAAGCGGACGCCCGGGGTGAACCGGCCGATAGCCTGTGGGCTCCTGATGCGACGGTGGTAGCCGATGGCGAACTCAGGGATGAACCTCCCCGTTTCGCCGGAGTGGGAACGGGAGGCGACATCGCGATTACCCAGACCAGGCTCGATCTCCGGCAACGGGTCGCCTGGCTCTACCTCGAGTACCGCTGGTCGGAGCTGAAAGCGGGGGCGATCAGAGAAGGGCGAGCAACCGTGGTTCTGACACCGGGCGGGGACGATCGTTGGAGGATCGTCCACGCCCACAGCAGCTCAGTGCGTTCGGGAGCGGCTCGCTAGGATCCGCGAATCGTTTCCTTGACCTTGCCGGCCAGTCCGGGTGCGATGATCCGGAGCACCAGGTAGATCACGAACCCCCAGAACGCTAGCCAAAGCAGCATGAAGAAGAGGCTGATCGCGACACCGAAAATCCAGCCGAGCAGCTTCAGCGCCAGCACCGCGACGAGCGCGAAGCCTGCGAAGCCTGCCAGGGTGCGAACCATACTATCCTTCCTGTGAAGAGTCGGACTTCCAGGGTACCGCAACACTAATTCATCCTACGCAGGGGCGCTCCGCCAGGTTTCCAGGAGGAGAAAGTGACCGGATCTCCCGACGTGGTGGTCGTTGGAGGGGGTGTCATCGGAGCGGCCTGCGCCTGGCATCTGGCCCGGGCGGGGCGTGGGGTGCAGATCATCGAGCGGGGCGAGCATGGAGGCGAAGCGTGGCGGGCATCGGCCGGCATGCTGACCCCGCAGGTGGAGGTTCCCGCCGATGATCCGCTCTTCGATCTGGGAATTGCGGGACGAGAGTTCTACCGCGGAAACGCGGCCCAGCTCCGGGAAAGCACCGGGATCGATATCGGTTTCTCGGAGACCGGTATCCTCGAAATCGCGGCCGTGCCCACGGAAGTCGAAGAGCTGAAAGGAAGAGTCGCCTGGCAGCGGCAGCATGGCCATCAGGCGGAGTGGCTCGATCCGGAAGAGGTCGGCCGGGAATGGCCCTGGGTGGGCCCGACCATGGGCGGGCACTTCGCCCCCCATGACGGCGCGGTCGATCCGATCCTTCTGGTCGAGGCGCTCCGCTCGGATGCGGTCCAGGCGGGCGCCAGCATCGTCAACGACACCGTGGTTTCGCTCACTCGGTCGAACGGAAGAGTCACTGGGGTGCAGGGCCGCGAATGGCATCCCGCCGATCACGTGATCCTGGCGGCGGGGGCGTGGACCGGGCGCATCGGAAACCTGCCGCGACCCATTTCGGTCGAACCGGTTCGGGGCCAGCTGGTCGCTTTTCCGTGGCCGATCGGAGCCCGACCGGGAATCGTGTTCGGATTCGGCGGCTATGTCCTGTATCGCGGAGGGGAAGCCATCGCCGGTTCCACCATCGAGCACGCCGGATTCTCCAGCGAGGTGACCGAGACCGGGCTTGCGACGATCCGCCGGCGCACCGAGTCCCTGGTGCCCGGGCTGGCGGGCGTGCGCGAGGCACGCGCCTGGGCCGGATTACGTCCCGGCACCCCCGACGGATTGCCGATTGTCGGCCCGGAGCCCGAGCTGGAGGGACTCTGGTACGCCACCGGGCACGGGAGAAAAGGCGTCCTCCTGGCGGGGGTGACGGGACGGATCCTCTGTGACCTGTTGACCGGCGAGCCGACCGCCGAAGACGCGTTTCTGCTTCGGCCGGAGCGGTTCTGGGGATGGTAGCCCCGGGTTAGGCTCTTTTTTTCTTTCCCCGTCCGGCGCCTTCCAGGGGAACCCACTCCTCGGCCCAGATCTCCACCGCCCGCAGCGCTTTTTCGAGGTCCCGGCCCTTCTCGGTCAGCTCGTACTCCACCCGCACCGGCGTTTCCGGAAGAACCCGGCGTTCCAGCACACCCTCCTGCTCCAGCTCCTTGAGCCGCTCCGACAACATCCGGTCGTTGATTTCCGGGATAGCGCTCCGGAGCTCGGCGAACCTGGAGGGTCCGTTCATCAGCTCCCGCAGAATAGTTCCCGACCACCGGCCCCCGATGAGTTCGATGGCCCGATGGAAACGGGAGCAGAAAGCGGCGGGTCGATGGGGGCGTGGGGTCATGCCGGATAGTACTGGCGCTGGCCTCACTTGACAATAGTTACTTATTATTTTATAGTCTCTATAGCTTAGTAATTAACTAACCACCCTAGAAAGAGACCCATCCCATGTCCACCGCCACCCAATGGTCCCTCGACCCAGCTCACACCCACCTCGAGTTCGCGGTCCGTCACCTCATGATCGCGACCGTGAAGGGGAAGTTCACTTCGCTGCAGGGCACCGTTGCGCTTCCCCAGGATCCCGCCGGGGCGACAGTCGACGTCACCATCGATGCGGCGAGTATTACCACCGGAATCGAGCAGCGGGATCAGCATCTCCGGTCCCCGGATTTTCTCGATGTCGAACGATTCCCCAGCTTGAGCTTCCGCTCCACCCGGGTTGCATTGCTCGAGCCGGATCACTATCGAGTGACCGGAGAGCTCACCATCAAGGACGTGACCCGGCCGGTCGAGCTCCTGGTCACCCGAGAGGGAGAAGTGCAGGATCCCTGGGGCGGGTACCGGGCCGGTTTCACCGCGAGCGGCAAGCTTCGCCGCAGCGATTTCGGGATCACCTGGAACCAGCTCATCGAGACCGGTGGGGTCACGGTCGGGGATGAGGTCAGGATTTCGATCGAGGCCGAGCTGGTTCGCGGAGCCCTCGCGACCGCGGCCTAACGTCACGGACCACAATGCTTTGCCGCGCTGAGCCAGGGGATTATTCTTGAGGGCTTTCCCGCGAGGATAACCCTTGGCGCTCCCGCTGGTCCAGATAACTCCAACCGAATCCCGGGTTGCCCCCTCGGGGGCAGGCGTCGTTTCTCCGCGAAAGCCGTCCTGGCTCAAGGTCAAGGCGCCGGGGGGACCGAACTACGTGCGGCTCAAGCAGCTGATGCGAACCCTGGACCTTCACACGGTCTGCGAGGAAGCGCGCTGCCCGAACATTGGGGAATGCTGGGAGCACCAGGCGGCCACCTTCATGATCCTGGGCGATGTCTGCACCCGGAACTGCGCCTATTGCGCAGTGGCCCACGGCACGCCGAAGGCCTTCGATCCGCTGGAACCAGTCCGGCTCGCCGAAGCGGTGGCGGCGATGGGACTGGAGCACGTGGTGATCACATCGGTGGACCGGGATGATCTGCCCAACGGGGGAGCCGAGGCCTTTGCCGGGTGCGTGACCGAGATCCGGCAGCGACTTCCCGAGACCTCGGTCGAGGTCCTCATCCCCGATTTCAAAGGCTTGGAAACGGCGCTTCGCATCGTGGTGGACTCGCGCCCCGCCATCCTGAATCACAACCTCGAAACCGTCGAGCGCCTCTATCCACTGGTCCGCCCCGGCGGACGTTACGCCCGGGCGCTCGAGCTGCTTGCCCGGGCCCGGACGATGAACCCCGACGGGTTCACCAAGTCCGGCATCATTCTCGGCATGGGAGAAGAGTGGGACGAGCTGCTGGTGGCCATGCGTGATCTTCGCGCCCACGGGGTGCGGATCCTCACTCTGGGCCAGTACCTCCGCCCGTCCCCATCGCACCTCCCGGTCGCCCGGTTCTACTCACCCGAAGAATTCGCAGAGCTGGGCGGCCTCGGCAGCGCGATGGGATTCGAGCACGTGCAGTCGAGCCCGCTGACCCGCTCCTCCTATCACGCCTGGGATCAGGCCCGGGCAGCAATGGCGACCTGATGGCAACCCGCACTCGACCCGCTGACCAGGGCGCAGCCCGTGACCCCGATGGGGATACCGCCGGGTTGCACCAACGGTATCTCCGCCAGATGCTTCTGATCCGTCGTTTCGAAGAGAAAGCGGGCGAAGCGTACAGCCTCGGAAAGATCGGGGGCTTCTGCCATCTCTACATCGGGCAGGAAGCGGTCGCGGTCGGCTCGATCGCGGCGCTCCGCGAGGACGATTACATCACCACCGCCTACCGGGAGCACGGCCAGGCGCTGGCCCGGGGCATCACGCCGCGGGCGGTGATGGCCGAGCTGTTCGGAAAGCGCACCGGCTGCTCCGGCGGGAAGGGGGGTTCGATGCACCTCTTCGATGCCGGGTTAGGGTTCCTCGGCGGACACGGCATCGTGGGGAGCCACATCCCGATCGCGGCGGGAGTGGGGTTCGCGATCAAGTACAAGGGCGGCGACCAGGTCAGCACCTGTTTCTTCGGCGAGGCCGCCGCGAACATCGGCGCCTTCCACGAGACCCTCAACATGGCTTCGCTGTGGAAGCTCCCGGTCATCTTCATCTGCGAGAACAACGGGTACGGCATGGGCACCTCGATCGCCCGGGCCAGCGCGGTGCGCGACCTGGCGGTCCGGGGCAGTGCCTACGACATGCCGGCGGAAGTCGTGGACGGGCAGGACGTGCTGGTGGTCCGGGAAGCGATGGACCGGGCGGTCGAGCGCGCCCGCAAGCACTCCCAGCCCACCCTCTTCGAGATGCGGACCTACCGCTACGTCGGGCATTCGATGTCCGACGCCGCCCACGGCACCTATCGCACCAAGGACGAGGTCGAAGAATTCCGGCGCCGGGATCCGATCCAGGTTCTGGCCGAGCGGATGCGCACGGACGGACAGCTCGATGACGCCGGCTGGGAGAAGCTCGAGGCCGAGATCAAGGCCGAGGTCGAAGACGCCTACCAGTTTGCGGAAGACTCGCCCGATCCCGAGCCGGAAGCGCTCTACCGGGACGTGTACGCTCCGGGAGGGACCCCATGACCGTGGTCACCTACCGGGATGCGTTGAACCAGGCCCTCCGGGAAGAGATGCAACGGGACGACCGGGTCTTCCTGATGGGAGAGGAAGTCGCCGAGTACGACGGCGCCTACAAGGTGAGTCGCGGTCTCCTGAAGGAATTCGGTCCCCGGCGAGTGGTGGACACTCCGATCGCCGAGCTGGGTTTCGCCGGAATCGGGGTGGGCGCGGCGCTGGTGGGACTCCGGCCGGTCATCGAGATGATGACCTGGAACTTCGCCCTGCTCGCGATCGATGAAATCGTGAACGGCGCGGCCAAGCTGCGCTACATGTCGGGAGGCCAGCTGGGCTGTCCCGTGGTGTTTCGCGGACCGGGCGGCGCCGCGCTCCAGCTCGCGGCGCAGCATTCCCAGGCGTTCGAAAGCTGGTACGCGCACATCCCCGGCCTCAAGGTGGTTTGCCCGGGGACGCCAGCCGACGCCAAGGGTCTGCTCAAGAGCGCGATCCGGGACGACGACCCCGTCGTCTTCATGGAAGGCGAGATGCTCTACAACATGAAGGGTGAAGTCCCCGAGGAAGAGCACCTGGTCCCGATCGGCAAGGCGGAGGTCAAGCGAGCGGGATCCGACGTCACTCTGATCTGTCACGGCAAGATGGTGGGCGTCGCGCTCAAGGCGGCCGAAGAGCTCGCCAACGAGGAGGTCAACGCGGAAGTCGTGGATCTCCGCACCATCCGGCCGCTCGACGTCGAAACGATCCTCGGGTCGGTCACCAAGACCAACCGCTGCGTGGTGGTGGAGGAAGGCTGGCCGTTCGCCGGGGTCGGCGCCCAGGTGGTCGACACGATCCAGCGGGAGGCGTTCGATGCGCTCGACGCCCCGATCCTCCGGGTCACCAACGCCGATGTTCCGATGCCTTACAACCGTGCGCTCGAGCGAGCTGCCAA
Organism: uncultured Gemmatimonadales bacterium; assembly: GCA_963841505.1. GTDB lineage: Bacteria > Gemmatimonadota > Gemmatimonadetes > Gemmatimonadales > GWC2-71-9 > JABFSM01. The sequence continues at coordinate 62,499 of CAWJCZ010000004.1, read as the reverse complement.
GCCGGATGCCGCCAAGGTGGTGGACGCGGCCCGAAAGGTTCTCTACCAGTAATGGCAACGAAGATCGTGATGGAAGCGCTTTCGCCGACCATGGAGGAAGGACGCCTGGTCGAGTGGAAGAAGGGTGAGGGCGACAAGGTCGACGTCGGGGACGTGCTCGCCGAGGTCGAGACCGACAAGGCGGTCATGGAGCTGGTCGCCCGCGCGAGTGGGACGCTGCTCAAGCAGCTCGTCCCGGCCGGCGCGACGGTGCCGGTTTCGCAGCCGGTGGGCTGGATCGGATCACCCGGGGAATCGGTGGATGGGGCGGAGGCCGGGAAGAAGGGAGGAGCGGAGGCCGGGAAGAAGGGAGGAGCGGAAGCGGAGAGGACTGGAGGAGAGGAAGCCGCGAGGCCAGCCTCCGCATCCGTTCCGTCCTCCAAACCTCCAGTCCTCCCAGCCTCCGGTCACGGCCGGCTCAAGGCCTCGCCCCTTGCCCGGCGCATGGCCGCCGAACAGGGGGTCGATCTCTCGACCGTGAGCGGCACCGGCCCGGAAGGCCGGATCATCAGGCGCGACCTCCGCACCGGAGAGGAGCGACGTACTCCGGAGGCGGTCACCGGAGCGACCGCGGGCGGCTTCGAGGATGTGCCGCTCACCCAGATTCGAAAAACGATCGCGAAGCGACTGAGCCAGTCGATCGGGCCGATTCCGACTTTCTATCTCACCACCGAAGTGGACATGGAGCGGGCCGCGGAGGCCCGGGAAGCATTGAATGCCGCGGCGGGTGACCAGGGCAAGATCTCGTTCAACGATATCGTGCTCAAGGCGGTTGCGACCGCGCTGCGACAACATCCCGCCTGCAACGCCTGGTGGCAGGATGATCACATCCGGCTCTGGCACGAGGTCCATCTCGGCATGGCGGTGGCGGTCCAGGATGGCCTGATCACGCCGGTCATCCGGAACGCGGACCAGCGTTCGCTCCGGGACATCTCCACGGCGACCCGCGATCTGGCCGGACGAGCCCGGGAGCGCAAGCTCACCCCGGAGGAATACACCGGGAGCACCTTCTCGGTCTCCAACCTCGGGATGTTCGACATCGAGCACTTCACCGCGGTGATCAACCCTCCCGAGGCGGGGATCCTTGCGATAGGCAGCATCGCCCAGGTGCCGGCGGTGGTGAACGGGCAGGTGGTGCCGAGGCGGCGGATGCGCATGACCATGTCGTGCGATCACCGGGTCATCGACGGCGCGACCGGCGCACGGTTCCTCCAGACTCTCACGATGATGCTGGAGAATCCGCTGGCGATGGTGTGGTAGGATGGGAGGAGCGGAAGATGGGAGGACGGGAAGAACCTCCTATCGTCCTATCTTCCCATCGTCCTTTCGTTCCATCCTTTGACCCGCAGAGGCAGGCGTGGCTCAATTCGACGTGATCGTGATCGGCGGCGGGCCGGCGGGGTACGTCTGCGCCATCCGCGCCGCCCAGCTCGGCCTCGCCACCGCGGTGGTGGAAAAGGAGAAGCTGGGCGGGGTCTGCGTCAATATCGGCTGCATCCCCACCAAGGCCCTGCTCCACAGCGCCTACGCGCTCAACCTGATCCAGCACGACGCCAAGGCCCTGGGGATTGCGGTAGGCGAGGTCAAGGCAGACTACGCGGTCGCGATGAAGCGATCCCGGCAGGTGTCGGACCAGAACTCGCGCGGGGTCGAGTTCCTGATGAAGAAGCACAAGATCACGGTGCTCAAAGGGGCCGGGGTGCTCCAACCGGGGAAGAAGGTGAAAGTCGGCGGCGAGGTTCACACGGCGACCAAGGCAGTCGTGATCGCCAGTGGATCGCGGGTCAAGGGGATCCCGGCCATCGGGCTCGAGATCAACAAGACCAGCGTGATCAGCTCGGACGAGGCGCTCTTCCTGGAAAAGGTTCCCGCGACCCTCGCCATCGTGGGCGCGGGCGCGGTGGGCAGCGAATTCGCCGACATCTTCTCGGCCTTCGGCACCAAGGTCACCCTGATCGAAGCCCTGCCCCGGATTCTTCCGCTGGAGGACGCCGAGTCGTCCGACACGATCACCAAGAGCTTCCGGAAGCGGGGAATGACCGTGCTGGCCGGCGCCAAGGTCCGGAAGGCAACCGTGACCGACCAGCAGGTGGTGCTCGAAGTCGAGGCGGAAGGGAAGCCCCAGACCATCACCGTGGAAAAAGTCCTGATGGCGGCGGGGCGCGCGGTCAACACCGAAGGGATGGGTTTCCCGGAAAGCGGGGTCAAGCTCACCGATCGCGGATTCGTGCAGGTGAACCTTGCCACCCTCGAGACCACCGCGCCCGGGGTCTACTGTATCGGGGATGTCGCGGGGCCGCCGATGCTGGCCCACAAGGGGAGCCGGGAAGGGGTCTTTGTCGCGGAGCTCATCGCCGGGCACAAACCCCATCCGATTCGCTATGACAACGTCCCCAGTGTGACCTACTGCCATCCCGAAGTGGCGAGCATCGGACTCACCGAAGACCAGGCCAGGGAGAAGAAGCTCGACTTCCAGGTGGGACGTTTTCCCCTCAGCGCGAACGGGCGGGCCCGCGCCTCGCTGGAAACCGATGGCTTCGTCAAGATCCTCCGGGAGAAGAAATACGGGGAGATTCTCGGGGCCCACATCGTGGCGAGTCACGCCTCGGAGATGATCCACGAGCTGGTGGTGGCCCGGGAGAACGAGTACACCGTGGAAGAAGTCGATCTCGCCATTCACGCCCACCCGACGCTTTCCGAGGCGATCGCGGAAGCCTGCCTCGATTCAATGGGGCGGGTCATTCACATCTAAATCGTGGAATCGCGGGACGATCCGCCCGACCTGGTCGGGCTGGTCCTGGGCAGCCTGGGCTTGGGCACGCTGCTCGGCGTCGCGGTCCAGGCCCTGGTCACCTGGACGGTGCGCGGCCTTCAGGGCAGCGGGGTTTCCCCGTCGACGCCACCCAGCCTGTCGTCCACTCCGGCGCTGGTGCTGCTGCTGGGCACGCTGGGGGGCATTCTCGCCGCTGCGATCGCCACCTGGACCCTGCTGGCTCCGATCCGGAATCCCTGGCGTCAAGCCATGCTGGCGATGATTGCCGGGTTAGGATCCTTCGTGGTGTCATTTCTCGCCGTTCCGATCGACCGGCGATTCGGGCGACCGGGCCTGCTCATCCTCGCCCTGCTGGCCGCAGTGCTCGGTCTCCTGCTGGCGCGCCGCCGCGCGCGGAGTCGCCGACCATGAGTGAAATCCTGGTCACCGACCTGGGCCGGCGCCGCTACGGGCAGGTGCTCGATTTGCAGCGCGATCTCTGCCGGCGCCGAGTGGCGGGACCGGGCGGTTTCGATCAGCTCCTCCTGGTGGAGCATGAACCGGTCGTGACCCTCGGTCGCAGCACCCAGCCCACCAGCATGCCGGTTCCCGCCGAGCTGCTCGAAGCGCGGGGTCTCGAGCTCTTCGCGGTCGAACGGGGCGGCGACATCACCCTCCACGCTCCTGGTCAGCTGGTCGGTTATCCGATTCTCGACCTGTCCGGCTGGCGTCAGGATCTCCACTGGTATCTGCGCCAGCTGGAGGAGGCACTCATCCGGGCGCTGGGCCGGCTCGAAATCAACGCGGAGCGGAATCCCGGGCGAACCGGGGTGTGGACCGAGGGGCGGAAGATCGCCAGCATCGGGATTCACGTGAAGCAGTGGGTCACGATGCACGGGTTCGCGCTCAACGTGACCACGGATCTTTCCTGGTTCGATCTCATCGTGCCCTGCGGCATCCCCGACGTGACCATGACCAGTGTGGCGAAAGAACGTCCCGCGCTGGCGGAACCGTGGCAGGCGGCGCGCGCCGCGGTGGTGGCGGCCTTCGGCGAGGTGTTCGAACGCGATATGGTTCGCGGCTGATCTCTCGCCTTCGCGGCGTTTCCCCTTATTATGCAATGTGATGTCGGAGCTCGACGAGCGAAAGGTTCTTGCGCTCGCGGACGCCCGTGTGGAAGACATCCTGCGGGCCGCGGCGAGCTGGGCGCGCGACGTGCCGCCGGCGTTGACGCCGGCGATTCGCGCAGTCTGCGTCCGCCTCGCCGAGATGGTGGCCGATCAGCGTCACTACCTGGCGCCGCTTCCCGAGCCACAGGAGTCCGAGCGAACCCGGGTGCTGAACCTGGTGGCGGAGCGGCTTCGGGGGCCGGCGGTGAGTCAGGGTATTGAAACGATCCTCGGGGAATTATCCGAGCAGGAGCTGCGGTCGACCGGCTCCTGGGCCGTCTCGGAGCATGCGCAGAGCGAATGGATCGCGACCGCGATCGCTTTCCTCGAGGCAAAAGGGCAAGCGCTTCCAGCGGATGAGCGGCCGGACTCCTACTGGGCCGACGACGTGGTGGCGGGGATCGTCGCCTCGGTACGGGCGGTGATCGGAATCGATGAGCTCCAGGCCCGCACCGAAGCGCGGTACTCGGGGGGCCACAAGAAGCCCGAGGAGTGATACGGCGCTAGGACCGCTCGGCGAATTTCCGGAAGAACGTTCCGAACACCTGAATCCCGTCCATCACCTGCTGCACGTTCACCTTCTCGTTGGGCGAGTGCAGCCCGTCATCGGGAAGACCGATGCCAGTGAGCAGCACCGGCGCCCCGCCGCGCTGAAGCGCGGGCACCACCGGAATCGAGCCGCCGGCGCGCACCGCAACCGTCCCCCGCCCCACCACCGACTCGAACGCCTCGTCCAGAATCCTGAAGGCGGGATCGCTCACGTTGCAGAGGACCGGGTCGCCTCCGTGGAGCAGCTTGACCTCCACCGTGGCATAACCCGGCGCCAGCTTCTTCACTGCCCGGGTGAGCCATTTTCCGACTCGGTCGTACGACTGGCCCGGAACCAGCCGGAGGCTGACTTTCGCGACCGCCTGGGCGGGAATGACGGTCTTGGCGCCGTCACCGGTAAAGCCTCCGCGAATACCGTGGATCTCGAAGGTGGGAAGCGCCCAGGTCCGCTCCAGCACCGAGAATCCCTTGAGACCGGTGAGGGCTTTGGCGGTCACTTCTTCCCGCATGAATCGCTGCTTCTTGAAGGGCAACCGCTTCCAGGCCTTGCGCTCGGTCTTGCTGGGAGGAATCACCGCCTTGTAGAGACGGGGAATATTGATGCGGCCGGCCCGCGATTTGAGGTCGGCCAGGAGCCGCACCATCGTTTCGATCGCGTTGGGTGCGACGCCTCCGTAGGTGCCGGAATGGAGATCGCGCTCCAGGGTGCGAAGCTGGATCTCGGCGTAACAGATTCCCCGGAGGCCGGTGTAGACCGCCGGCATTCCCGGGGCGTAGTAGCCCATGTCGGCCACCACGACGGCATCGACCGCGGTGCGATGAGGCTCCTCCTTCAGCAGATCGAAGATGACCTGCCCCCCGCACTCCTCCTCGCCCTCGATGATGAAGTGCACATTGAGGGGCGGCATGCCCGACTCGTCGAGCACCGACTGGTAGGCCTTGAGCAGGGTGAAGACCTGCCCCTTGTCATCCACCGCGCCACGGGCGTAGAGCTTGCCGTCCCGGACCGCGGGCTCGAAGGGCGGAGAGACCCATTCGTCGATCGGATCCACCGGCTGCACGTCGTAGTGGCCGTAGCACAGGATGGTCGGCTTTCCTTCGACCCTCGGGCTCTCGGCCCAGACCACCGGGTGGCCGTCGCCCTCGATGAGCTGCGCGACGGGGCAGCCCAGGGATTTGAACCGGTCGACCAGCCAGTTGGCCGCCCGGAGGCAGTCCCCCGCGTGATTGGGCAGGGTGCTGATGCTCGGAATCCGGAGGAACTCGGACAGTTCGTCGACGACGGAATCTTGATCCATTGGCAAGGCGCGGATAAGGGAGAGGGAATAGTAACAGCAGCTACTGGGGCGGCAGGGCCTGCTCCAGCCGATCGAACGCGGAGTCGCCGCTCGCGCCATCCATGAGCTGGCGCATCGCGGCCACGCTCGCCTTCACGCTCCGGTCGTGCACCTCGTACCAGCGATCGAACCAGTCGAGATGGGTTCGGTAGATCCTGACCCCGACCAGGGCCGCGTTGTTGATCGGCCGTTCCGCCAGCCGGGTGATCCGGAAGGTGCGAAACCGCTGGCCGAAGGGCCCTTCGAGTTGTTCGCGGGCCCAGCCCGCAATGGCCCGGCGTCCGGCTTCGAGGGAATCGCCGGTGGGGTGGGTCGCGTAAAAGGACTCGAGGCGCCCCACCAGCTCGTTGTAGTACTCGCCCAGGACGATCTCGTCGTGCCAGCGGTCGCGGGCCCGGTTGGCCAGCAGGGTATCGCCCCGTTCCCGAAAGAACTCCTCCGCCGACCGATAGCCCACCAGCTGGGCGAAACTCTCGTTGAAGGCAGTGGCGCTCTTGAGATAGAGCGTGTTATGAGCGATCTCGTGGAAGACCGTCCCGGCGAGCTCGACCGAATCGCGCACCAGCGCGGTGGAGAGGAGCGGATCCTCGAACCATCCCAGGGTCGAGAACGCCCCGGCGGGCCGCAGATACACATCCTTGCCCTCGTCCGCCAGGCGGCGGGCCGCCCGCTCGCCGGCTGCCGCATCGAAGAACCCTTTGTAGGGTACCCGCCCCACGATGGGGTACTTCCAGGTCACCGGACAGATGCAGTCCCGCCGCGAGCCGGACAGGACCATCAACAGAGTGTCCCGCCCGACATCGGTGTACTTGGTGTAGGTCTTCCCCGCCTCGAGCCCCAGGTCCACCGCGTGCTGACGGACCTCGAGCACCAGGTGGAGCAGGCCGCGCGTTTCGGCATCGGTGTTCGAATCGGCGATGATCTTCTCGATGGGCCGGCGATGCTCCAGGATCCTGATCTCCTCGAAACCGGCCCGGGTCAGATACCGGATATCGGAGCTTCCGACGTAGGCGGCCCCGAACCCGAGAATCAGCGCACCCGCTGCGATCAGCAATCCCATGAAAAACCTGCGCCGCGTCACGGCGTCCAGCGGACGCCGAAGAGGTGGACGTTCTGTCCCAGTGCACTGTGCGGCTGAAAGGCGTAGTCGGCGCGGGCGCGGCCCAGCACCAGACTCCCGCCAAACGTGGTGCGGGAGAGCAGGCCCCCCGCCAGACCGGGCTGGGGACCGGTGCCTGCCCGGGCCACGATTCCGATCCCCGAGACCACCCCGCCGGCTTCAAGCCCCACCATGGTTCGTCCGTGCTCTCCCGAGGCCCAGGCCGTTTCCACCGTCGCGAGCAGCCGGCCGTTCGAATAGGTATCGAGCAGGTTGAGGCTCGCTCCAAGATGAAATGACGCGGGCATCTGGAGACCGGGACCGGTCAGTGAGACCTGGCCAAGATTCTGGAGGCTCACCGCCAATGCCGCAATATCAAAGAAGGCGATCTGGAGCGCGAGGTCCGACGTCAGCGAGCGGGTAATCGGTCCGTCACGTTGTTCCACCGAAACGTATTTCCCACTCACCCCGAAGGCGATTCCTCCCCGCCGAACCACCACGCCCGCGACCGCCGACAGATTGTCGAAGGTGGCCGAGTCCGAGGAAAACCTGAGATAGCGATACCCGCCGCCCAGGCTCATCGTGCCGACCCGGCTCGCCGCCGCCGCCATCGCATAGGTGGAGTGGTCGGGCGTGCGCGAGAAGCCGGCTTCCAGACTGAGAACCCGGATCGGGGCGATCCCCGCGGGATTCACGAACACGGCGCCAGCATAACCCGGCAGGCCCACTCCCGCGCCGGCAAGGCCGGCGGCCTGAACGCTGGAAGGAAATCCCAGAATGACGGGAACCGGTTTGTCCTGCGCCTGGGCGGATCGTACCGCCGGAATGGTCATCGCGAGGAATCCGAGTGCGCAGGCCCGCCGACCCACCTCGCTACCTGATCCGCACCAGGCCGAATCGGGCCTGCAGCACCGGATCCAATGCGGCACCGGTGCTTTTGGCGAGAACCCGGATATCGAGTCCGCTCGCGTTGGCCGGCTGAGAGAAGAGGAAGTAGTAGCCCGACCCGGCCCGCAGGGTATCACTCTTGGCGGTGACCCCGGTCATGGCGCTGATCGGAATCGGCACCACCGGAAAGCCGGCAGGGAAGATCTGGGAATTGGCCGGATTGGTCCAGACTTCCCGGAAGCCCCAGCTCTTGAAGCGAAGCCGGCCGGTTGATTCGACCGGGAGATCGGGGCCATCGTCCAGGTAGGATGCCATCAGCCATTCCGGCACCATGGTGGCGAAGCTCCCCCCGGTCGCCGCCTGAAGATTGGCGATGCCGGTGTTGGCGGTGTTGTCGAGGGCGCGGGTCAAATCGATTCCCAGAATGGAATCGCTGGCGAACTGATCGAGGACCCAGCGGAGAAAGAGCCATCCGGCGCCGCGTTCCTCCAGCGTTCCGGTAGTGTTGTTGGGAAACACCAGATATCGCGACCCGGGACTCCGGAGGAAATCGTAGCCGTTCAGAAGGTCGCCACTGGTGTACTGGGAGCGGCACGACGGGAACCCCGCCGCGATGCAATCCACGTTGGGCACCAGGCGGCCCCCCAGCTCCTCGGCGAAATGCGAGAGCGACTCGTTCAGCCAGACATCCTCGGAGAGCCCGGTTCGCACCAGGGAGTGCTGGTTGAAGCTGATCATGTGCTGAAATTCGTGGATCAGGGTCGGTTTGAGATTGTTGAGCGCCGACCGACGACTCACCGCGGTGCAGCTACCGGTCGCCGGGGCGGGCACCAGGGTGTAGAAAACCTCTGCGCGGTTCGAGTTGGGCCCGGTGAGGAGGTCGCCTCCATAGAAGAAGCCGACGACTCGTCCATCCTTGCAGTCCGGGGTGAGATCGTTCACCGCCTTGGTCATCAGAATGATGACAACCCCGTTGCCATCGATGTCCGACTCCCGGCCGAAGCTCGTCGTGTCGATGGGGTAGTGATACCGGTCGAATGCCGTACCCAGCTCGGCAAGATCGGCGTCGGTCAGCGGGTCCGCGGTCGGCGCGTTGTTGTCGAGGTAAACCGCGGCGTTGGTGCCGATGTATCGAGCAGTCGCGGTCACCGACGTGAACGAGGTGCACTGGAGATTGGCGCAGGCCTTGAAGGTCCGGACGTCGCCCTGGGGCGGCGCCTGGACGGCGGCGGTCGACGGCGCCCTGAGAACCGGCCGCTGGTAGCGAGGATCATTCAGCAGGTCGCGCTCCCGGGCCCGGAGCGTCGCATCGAATGCGATCGCTACGGGACTTCGTCTCCACGCCAACCCCGTGGTCTCAACAGGAGAAGCAGCAACGGCCTGAATCGAAGGAGCCGGCAACGCCTCCACGACCGCGTTCGCCACGGTGGGCCGGCCGGCCTGCAACAGAAAGGGGCCCTGGTTCCCGCTGTTACTCCGGCTGCCATTCGTGGCGGCCAGCACCATGAGGTACTGCTCGCTGCCGGCCCCGGTGGCGGGGAACCGGAGGCAGCCATCGGTGGCGGACGGGTTGAGCACGACGTGCTGGCCGATGCCGAGAGTCGTCACTGGTTGGGTGGCGCACGACTCCGAAGGAGTACCCAGATTGGCGTTCGGTCCAGTGCTACCACAGGCCGCCAGCAGGAGGCCCGAGGCGAGCCCCGAAAACAGCCCCGTAATGCGCCCCCGCACGCCTGGCCCCATGCGGTGTAAGTTAAGATACGCCAACGAGTTTTGACAATCTCCACTGCTCCCGATAGCTTGAGCCCCGCCATGCCGTTCGTCCACCTCCATACTCACAGCGAATACTCCCTCCTGGATGGCGCCATCCGGATCGATGATCTGGTGACGCACGTGCAGCGACTCGGCATGGACAGCCTGGCGGTGACCGATCATGGGAACCTCCACGCCGCGTGGTCGTTCTATTCCGCTTCGAAAGCAGCGGGCCTCCGACCGATTCTCGGTTTCGAGGCGTACCTGGCCTATGGAGATCGACACTCTCCGCAGAAACCTCCCGATGCGCCGAAGGACTATAGCCATCTGGTCCTCCTGGCCCGAAACCGGGAGGGCTATCAAAACCTGATCCGCCTCTCCTCGATCGGCTATGTGGAGGGATTCTACCGCCGGCCCCGGATCGACAAGGAGGTGCTGGCCCGCCATTCCAAGGGGATCGTCTGTCTTGCCGCCTGCCTGTCGGGAGAAGTGGCCCAGTGGCTCCGGTTGGGACGGTATGAAGATGCCCGCGCGTCGGCGCGATGGTTCGCCGATCAGTTCGGACCGGAGGGTTTCTGGCTCGAGATCCAGGAGCACGGCATCGGCGAGGAGCGTCAGGTCACCGAGGGCATGCTTCGGCTGGGACAGGAGCTGGGCATCGGGGTGGTGGCGACCAACGACGCCCACTATCTGCGACGGGAAGACGCCGAAGCGCACGATGTCCTGCTCGCGATCGGGACCGGCTCGGACCTGGACGACCCCAAGCGGTTCCGCTTCACCGGGCAGGAATCCTACGTGAAGAGCGAGAAGGAGATGCGGGCCCTCTTCCCGGATCACCCGGAGACGATCGACAACACCGCCCGGGTGGCGGCGCTCTGCGAGTTCGATTTCGAGAAGCGGTATCACGTCCCCAGCTTCCCGAAGCCACCGGGTTATGACGACGAAAACCTGCTGCTCCGCGACCTCGCCGAGCGGGGCGCCCGGGAGCGCTACGGCGATCCCCTGCCCGATCCGGTCCGGGAGCGGCTCGGCTACGAGCTCGGGGTGATCACCGGGGCGGGGTATGCCGGCTACTTCCTGATCGTCGAGGATTTCATCCGGGCCGCGCGGGATCGCGGCATTCCGGTGGGCCCCGGCCGTGGCTCGGTGGCGGGATCCCTGGTCGCCTACGCGCTCCGGATCACCGATGTGGATCCGCTCCAGTACGATCTCCTCTTCGAGCGCTTCCTCAACCCCGAACGGGTATCGATGCCCGACATCGACGTCGACTTCTGCTTCGAGCGGCGGGGGGAAGTCATCGAGTACGTGCGGGAGCGCTACGGACGAAACAGCGTCGGCCAGATCATCACCTTCGGGACCATGAAAGCCCGCGCGGCGGTGAAAGACGTCGCCCGGGTGCTCAAGATCACCCCCGGCGAGGCCGACCGGATCACCAAATTGATCCCGTCGGGCCCGGCCTACAGCCTCACCATTCCCGAAGCGGTGAAGAAGGTGGACGAGCTCAAGGAGCTGGTGGCCAGCTCTGCGCTTTACGGCCGGATGGTGAACCTGAGTTCCCGGATCGAGGGGATTTCCCGTCACGCCTCGGTGCACGCCGCCGGTGTCGTGATCGCTCCGGGGCCGCTCGACGACTACGTGCCGGTCTGCACCGCCCCGACCAAAGGCTCCGGGCAATCGGCCGACGGGGAGCACGCCATCATCACTCAGTATGAGATGGGGGCGCTCGAATCGGTCGGGATGCTCAAGATGGACCTCCTGGGACTCAAGACGCTCACCGTGCTGCACGACGCGGTCGAGATGATCGCGGCGCGGGGCGGACCGCGGATCGATCTGCCCAAGATCCGGTTCGACGATCCCGAGGTGTATCGCCTGATTCGGGAAGGACACACCGCGGGAATCTTCCAGTTCGAGTCGGCCCTCGCCACCGACACCTTGCGCGCCATGAAATGCGACCGGTTCGACGACCTGGTCGCCTCCAATGCCTTGCTCCGGCCCGGCCCGCTCGATGCCGGCATGCACACCGTGTTCATCCGGCGCCGGCTGGGGCAGGAGGAAGTGAGTTATCCCCATCCGCTGCTGCGGGAGATCCTGGAGCCGACCTTCGGCGTCATCACCTACCAGGAGCAGGTGATGCGGATCGCCAACGTCTTTGCCGGATTTTCGCTGGCGGAGGCCGACGTGCTCCGGAAGGCGATGGGCAAGAAGGACGACGAGCTGATCCGGAAGGAGCTCGGCAAGTTCGTCGAGCGCGCAGTGGCTCAGGGCCATCCCAGGAAGCTGGCGGGCGAGCTGGCAGCCCAGATCGAGACCTTCGGCCGCTACGGCTTCAACAAATCCCACTCGGTGGCCTACTCGATCCTGGGGTACCAGACCGCCTGGCTCAAGGTCCATCACCCTGCCGAGTTCATGGCGGCGTTGCTCTCCTCGGAAATCGGCAACACCGACAAGGTGGTGTACTACATCAACGAGGCGCGCGAGATCGGCCTCCAGGTCCTCCCGCCCGACGTGAACGAGTCGGGATTCAAGTTCACGGTGCTGGAAGGCAACCGGATCCGTTTCGGACTGGGCGCAGTGCGCAACGTCGGCAAGGGCGCGATCGAATCGATCATCGCGGCCCGCCGCGATGGCCGCTTCGAGCACCTGGGCGATCTCGCCGCCCGGGTGGATCAGCGACTCTGCAACAAGCGGGTGCTCGAGTCCCTGATCGTCGCGGGCGCCTGCGACAGCCTGGGCGGGCACCGGAACCAGCTCCTCGCGGTGGTGGAACCGGTCCTGGCCGAAGCCCAGCTCCGGCAGCAGGACCTCGAGGCCGGCCAGGAATCGTTGTTCGGCGACCTTCCGGAAGCGCGGGTTAGGCCCCCGGTCCTCCCCGAGCTTCCGCCCTGGCCCGAGGCGGAGCGACTGGTCCGCGAAAAAGAAGTCCTCGGGTTCTTCATCTCGGGGCACCCGCTGGAGCCGTTCCGCCCCGAGGTGGAACTCTTCGGCACCAGGACCACCGCCACCCTGGGAGAATGGTCCGAACAGGGCGTGCGGGTCGCCGGGGTGATCACCGCAGTCCGCCGTCAGCTCGCCAAGAAGAGCGGGAAGGAATACGCCCGCATCATGCTCGAGGATTTTCACGGCACCGCCGAAATGCTGGTGTTTCCCGAGGCCTGGGCCCGGCTCAACCAGGTCCTGCGGGAGGATGTCGCGGTGCTCATCACCGGCGGCTACAGCGCGCGGGATCGGGACGAGGAGCGCGCCATGCTGGTGGTGGAATCGGCCCGGCCGCTCACCGAATTGCGCGAGGCCGGTGCCGTGGGGCTTGCCTTCCGGTGGAAGGCCCCGGCGCCTCCCGAGGCCGACGTTCTGCGCCGGGCGGCCGCGCTCTGCGCCAGTCATCCTGGACCGGCCCCGGTCTATATTGAGTGGTCGGACGGCAACGGCGATGCGGTCCGGCTTCGTGCCAGGCGCCTCCGCATCGAGCCGCGCGACGAAGTGGTGCACGCCCTGAAGGCCCTGCTCGGCGCCGAAGCGGTCCACTACGTCAAGGCCGGTTGATGCCCAACACCTATACCCTCGAATTCGAGAAGCCGCTGCTCGAGCTGGAGCGCCAGGTCGAGGAGCTCAAGCGGGTTGGGGAAGAGCGTTCGATCGATGTCGCCGCCGAGCTCATGCTGCTCACCACCAAGCTCGATACCCTGCGGGAAGAGATCTATCGCCATCTGACGCCGATGCAGCGCGTTTCGGTGGCGCGCCACCCGCGGCGCCCGTACACGCTGGACTATCTCAGCACCATCTTCACCGATTTCGTCGAGCTCCATGGCGACCGGCTCTTCCGGGACGACCTGGCCATCGTGGGCGGGTGGGCCCGGCTGGACGGCACCACGGTGATGGTCATCGGACACCAGAAGGGCCGCGATACCCGTGAAAACATCCGCCGGAATTTCGGGATGCCCCATCCCGAGGGCTATCGCAAAGCGCTCCGGCTCATGAAGCTTGCTGCCCGCTTCAAGATTCCGGTCATCACCCTGATCGATACGCCGGGCGCGTATCCCGGGTTAGGAGCGGAGGAACGGGGCCAGGCCGAGGCCCTGGCCACCAGTATCCTGGAAATGGCGATGCTGCCGACTCCGATCATCGCCGTGGTCATCGGGGAGGGCGGCTCGGGCGGCGCGCTGGCGCTGGGCGTCGCCGACCGGGTGCTCATGTTCGAGCACTCGGTCTATTCGGTGATCTCGCCCGAGGGCTGCGCCGCGATTCTCTGGAAGGACGCCAGCCAGCGGGAACGCGCGGCCGAAGCCCTCAAGCTCACCTCCTCCGACCTGCTCACCTTCAAGGTGATCGACGAGATCATCCCGGAACCGCTCGGGGGCGCCCACCAGGCTCCCGATGAAGCCGGCGAATCCCTCCGGGAAACCCTGATCCGTCACCTCGGAGAACTCCGCAAGACCCGGCCCGACAAGCTGGTGCGCCGGCGGGAAGAGAAGTACGCCGGGATGGGCGTGTTCACCGAGGCCTGATGCCCAAGACCGTCGAGGTTCGGTTCAAGGGCAATCGCAAGGACTTCTACACCTGGCCCGAGGAGCAGGAGTCGCTCCGTCTCTGGGAGCCGGTCATCGTGCCGGTGGAGCGCGGGCTGGACTTCGGCAAGATCTCTTCCACCGGCGAAACCGCCGAGAAGAAATGCAGCAGCTGCAGTGGCTGCGCGGTGGGAGAAGTAAAGGTTCCCGACCGCGCGGTGCTCCGCCGCGCCAGCTCCGACGACATCCGGATTGCCAACGAGCTCCGGAAGACCGAAGAAGAAACCCGCCGCACCGTCATGGAGCGGGTCCGGTCCCGCCGGCTGGAGATGAAGATCAGCGACACCGAGTGGCAATGGGACCGGAAGAAGCTCACTATCTACTTCACCGCCGAGCAGCGGGTCGACTTCCGCGACCTGGTTCGCGACCTCGCCGCCTCGCTGCACACCCGGATCGAGCTGCGCCAGATCGGCGCCCGCGACGAGTCGGCCCGGCTCGGCGGGGTGGGAAGGTGCGGCCGGGAGTACTGCTGCTCGAGCTGGCTCACCACCCTTGGCCCGGTCAGTCTCGCGCTCGCCAAAGACCAGCACCTCTCGCTCAATCCCTCCCAGATCTCGGGCGGGTGCGGTCGTCTGCTCTGCTGCCTCAAGTACGAACACGAGTTCTACGTCGCGGCCCGCAAACGGTTTCCCAAAGAGGGCCGGACTGTCCGCACGTCGCGCGGCGCCGAGAAGGTCGTGGCGCTCGACATTTTCCGGGAACGGGTCTTCCTTCGGAGCGAGGAGCAAGGGCCGCGCTACCTGACATTGGTGGAGCTGCAGCAGGAGCTGGTCGTCGAGCCGGAAGCTCAGCGGCCTGAGGTCCAGCAGCCCGAGCCCCGGCGACCAGAATCCCGAACCGCCGAGCGGCGCGACCTGAAAGGCAAACCGGTCGAGGCCGCGGTTCCGGCCCCACCGGAAGAGACGACCCCGGCCTCCGATGGGACGGTCGCGGAAGGAACTCCCGGGGCCAAGCGACGGCGGCGGCGGCGGCGGCGGAGAGGCCGCGGTCCCGGCGGATCACCGCCATCCGGCCCGGACCGGGAGACTCCCCCGGCCTCCTCGTGAGCAAGTTCTACCTCACCACAGCGATCGACTACGCCAACGGCGACCCCCACCTCGGCCACGCGCTCGAGAAGGTCGGGGCCGATTGCGTTGCCCGCTATCACCGACTGCGGGGCGACCAGGTCCACTTCGTGATGGGCATGGACGAACACGGCCAGAAGGTCGCGATGGCCGCGGAGCGGGCGGGCGCCCAGCCCCAGGAATGGGTGGACCGGATCAGCGAGCGATTCGAATCGACCTGGCGGGAGCTCCACTGCTCCCACGACGACTGGATCCGTACCACCGAGCCGCGTCATCACATCGCGGTGACCGAGTTCCTGCGCCGGATCCAGCAGCATCATCCGGACGATCTGTTCCTGGGCGAGTACCAGGGACTCTATTGCGTCGGCTGCGAAGAGTTCAAGCAGGAGGCCCAGCTCCAGGACGGCCACTGCATCGAGCATCCCGATCTGGTGCCGGTCCAGATGAAGGAACGGAACCACTTTTTCCGGCTGTCCCGCTTCGGCCCCCAGATCCTCGGGTTGATCCGGAGCGGCGCGTTCCAGGTCGAGCCGGCGATCCGCCGCAACGAGGTGGTGAGCGTGCTGGAGAGCGGACTCGAGGATGTCTCGATCTCCCGATCCCGGTTTCCCTGGGGCATTCCCTACCCTGGTGATCCCGAGCACACCGTCTACGTCTGGTTCGATGCGCTGATCAACTACATCACCGCGGCGGGATTTCCCGGCGCGGGCTGGGACCGGCTCTGGCCCGCCGAAGTGCACATCGTCGGGAAAGGCATCACCCGGCTGCATTGCTGTCTCTGGCCCGCGATGCTGCTCGCGGCGGACCTTCCGCTCCCCCGGATGGTGTGGGCCCACGGCTACGTGCAATGGGAAGGCGCCAAGGTCTCCAAGTCCAGCGGCGTGGCGGTGAGCGTCGAATCGGCGACCGCCCGCCATGGCCCCGATGCGCTCCGCTGGTTTCTGCTTCGGGAAGTCGGATTCATCGGCGACGGCAACTTCAGCTGGGACCGTTTCGATGAGCGGTACCACGCCGACCTGGCCGACGGGCTCGGCAACCTGGCGTCCCGTTCGCTCGCCATGCTGGAGAAGTACCGGAACGGGCGGGTCCCGGCCCCCGACGGCGCGGTGACGCCCCTGGATGAGGCGGGACTCGAGGTGGCGGAGCGGTACGTGACCGCGATGGACCGCTTCGACCTCCGAGGCGGCGCCGAGGCGATTTCCGGGCTGGTCACTCAGGCGAACCAGTACATCGTCCAGACCGCGCCGTGGACCCTGGCCAAGGAGCAGCGCGACGGCGACCTGGATCGCGTGTTAGGGTCGCTGGCCCGCTGCCTTTTTCGCCTGGCCGGCCTGCTTGCGCCGTTCATGCCGGAGAAGGCGGCGGTCCTGTGGCAGTCACTGGGCCGGAAGGAGCAACTCGGCGCCCTTACCTGGACGGAAATCCTTCATCCCGAACAGGAGGGGGATGTCGTCGCCCGGCCACCGGTGCTTTTCCCCAAGCCCGAACCCGGGTCGTGAACCTGTCCTAACCTGCGACATGACACAAAGTTAGACGCGCAATTCATCGTCTTGACAGGGGAGCGAGCAAGGGGCATTATTGGCAGGTAAGCAGTCCGCCCGCCGGAGGCTCTTCCCGTCACCGGCGCTTCGTATTGACTCGAGCTCGCAGGTGCGGAGATGTCCAAACGACGTTGGACCATAGTCGTCGTGCCGCAAGGCTCGAGTGCCACCAAAATATTCGAACTTTCCCAGACTGCCCTGAAGCTGGTTGCCACACTCGCCGTCACCGTCGTGGCGGGGATGATCCTGCTTGGCTTCGGCATGTTCCGGCGCTCGGTGGACATGGCCCGGGCAGACCGGCTCGAGCAGGAGAACGGCACGCTGGCGGGTGACCTCGATCACCTGCGGGGGCGGGTGACGGTGCTCTCCGACACGGTTCGTCTCCTGGAACGGCGGGACCAGAAGATCCGGCTGCTGGCGAATCTCGACCCGATCGGGCCGGAAGTCCGGGCGGTCGGGATCGGTGGCCCGATGCCCCGGGGGGGACTGGAAGAGACCGAGAGCGGGTTGGTGGGGCGGGCGGGAGAGGTGCGGGTCGATCTCGATGCCCTGATCCGGCGGGCCAACCTGCTGGCCGGGTCGTTCCGGGAAGCGGCGGACAGCCTGGCCCTCCATGCCGATCGTCTCGCCGCCACGCCTTCGATCATGCCGACCACGGGATGGCTGAGCAGCGCGTTTTCCCGGATGCGCTCCCACCCGATCCTGCACTACGCCCGGGCCCACGAGGGCATTGACGTCAGTGCGCCGATGGGAGCCCCGATCGAGGCGCCGGCCAACGGGACGGTCCTCACGACCGGATGGGAAACGGGTTATGGTAACACCGTGGTCATCGATCACGGGTTCGGCATCGTCACCAAGTTCGCCCACTGCTCCCGCATTCTGGTTCGCAAAGGGCAGAAGGTCACCCGGGGCGACCGCATTGCCCTGGTCGGCAATACCGGCCTCTCCACCGGACCGCACCTCCACTACGAGGTGCACGTGAACGGAAAGGCCGTCGACCCCCGGCGCTACATCCTCCCCGAAGTCATTACCGACTGACCGCTAGAACTTGACCTTGGGGACCTCGGCGGCCTCCGGTCCCGTCAATTCGAAGTACTCCCTCGGTTTGCCCCGCCCCACCACTTTCGCGGTCAGGTTGTAGGGAAATCGCCGGATGTAGGCGTTGAAGTCTTCCACCGACCGATTGTAGTCCTGCCGCGCCACCGAAATCCGGTTTTCGGTTCCCTCGAGCTGGTCCTGGAGCTGCAGAAAGTTCTGATTCGACTTGAGCTCCGGATAGTTCTCCGACAAGGCCAGCAGGCGACCCAGCGGCGCGTTGAGCGCCTGGTTGGCGCTGGCCATCTGCTTGAGGTCGCCCGACTGCACCGCTCCGGCGAGCTGGCCCCGCGCCTCGGCGACCCGGATGAACACCGTGGTCTCCTGGCGGGCAAACCCTTTGACTGTTTCGACCAGATTGGGAATCAGGTCGGCCCTTCGCTGCAACTGGGTCTTGATCTGGGCCCCCGCGGCGTTGACCGCCTCATCCTTGGTCTGGATGGTGTTGTAGCCGCAGCCGGCCGCCAGAATCGCGGAGACAGCCAGCACCGATCGCCATCGCGAAGCCATCAGCGTCCTCCTCCAGTGAATTGGTCGACGAAACGAATCGCGGCGGCAATCGCCGCGAGGTAGCGCTCAAGGACTTCGGGCGGACAGGCCGACCCGCCGCGGCGGCGCTCCTCCCACAGCATCGAGACGACTTCGAGGTCGGCGCCGATCGCCGGGCCGACGGTGCGAAGCATCGCAGGAGTCTCCCGGGGAACGGCGAGCCGCTTCAGCAGTCCGACGGCCCGGAGCAGGGCCGCAACCGACGGCACACTCCTCGCCACGACCTCCTCGAGGACCTGCGGCTCCGCCGCCTGCAGCGCGTAGGCCTGCCGCAGCCTCAGCAGTTTGCCGCGCAGCTCCTGCTCCAGCGCCCGTCGAAGATCGGTCGGTTCGAATTCCATCCCGATCAGGGGATCGGGGCCTCGCACCACGTCGTGCGCCGCCTTCATGTCCGCGATCTCGATCGGGAAGACATCGCCGGCTCTCTGCCATTCCTCCCGCTTCATCAGGAGGGGGGGCGGGTGCCCCTGTCGGCGAAGATCCTGGAACGCTTCCCCGATGTTCCGAAGGGTCTCTGGGTCGAGCTGGTCGGCAACCAGGAGCAGGTTGAGATCGGACCGCCCTTCCTGGAATTCACCCCGGGCCGCGGATCCGTACGCCACCAGCGAATAGGACTGGCCCAGCGCCCGATCCAGGCGTTCGAGCACCGGCTCGAGCAACGCGCTCGCTGCCTGCTGCATCAGAACCTCCCTCCTGCGCCACCACCGCTGAAACCGCCGCCCCCGCCGAATCCGCCAAAACCTCCGCCTCCAAACCCGCCAAACCCGCCGTGTCCCCGTCCCCCGCCCAGGCCACCCAGGAAAATCGGGGGAAAAGTACCGCGGCGTCGTCCCCCTCGCCCCCCGCCTCCGGGCCCGGAGCGCGATCCAGCGACCGCGATGAGAATGATCACCGCCACGATGACCACGAACACCACGAACCCGGCAGGGACCTTCGAGGACTTGGAGCCATTGCCGCGGGTGAGGGTGGTATCGGTGACGCCCATGCCCCGCGCGATCAGGGCGGACAGCTCGCGCACCCCGACCAGGAGCCCGGCGCCGTAGGCGCGGTCGCGGAAATAGGGGGTCATGAGGTCCCTAACCCGCCCGGCCTGGAGATCGGTGACGTACCCTTCGACCCCCTGCCCGGTGGCGATGAAGATCTGGCCCGAGTTGGGGTCGGCCGGATTGCGGGGCACCAGCAGCACCACGACGCCGGCGTTGCGCCGGACATCGCCCACCGCGGCCCTGGCGCCCACCCCCCAGACCCGTCCGATCGCCACCGCGACGTCCACCGCGGCCCGGTCGCCGATGGTGGGCAGAACCGCCACCGCGATTTCGGCGCCGGTCGAGTCCCGCAGGAGCTGGGCAAGGGTTTCGATGCGGGTTTTCGTGGCGGCATCGATGACGCCGGTCAGGTCGGTCACGAATCCGGTGGGCGATGCCGGAAAGAGCTGGGCGAGCCGAGGATCCACCTGCTGCGGCGTGACCACGCGCGGCCACGCCGCGAGTTGGAGCACGGTTCCCAGCAGGATAGCTTTTCTCAATGTGGCTCGCGGCACTCCTCGCCCTCCTTCTGACTGCGTCCTGCAGCGGGACTCAAACGGTCGTGGTTCAGGTCCAGGTGCCGGATTGGGCCGGCCGGGAGACGCCCTTGCCCGGCATCGTCGTCACCGCGCTGCCGTTCGATCGCGACAGCATCCTCTCGCTGCTCGAGCAGCGGACCGGCGAACCGCGCCCCCATACGCAGGCCCTCGACAGCCTGTTTCAGGCGTTTCGCGCTCCGTTCCTCGCGTTCGCCCGGGTCGCCTGGCAGATGGACCAGCTCCGACGGAAGCGTGACTCCCTCGCGGCCCAACGGCAAGTGGCAGGCAGTGACGCGGCCCGGGGCGAGCTCTCGTCGCGCCTGGCCGCGGTGAACGATTCGCTGAACGCGCTCACGCCTGAGCTGGCCCGATTGCGCCGCACCCTCGGCACTGCCCGCGATACCCTCTGGCCCAGGATGGAACGTCTCCGCGCCGAAGTGGAACGGTGGGAACGCACCACCTACGCCGGCTACGATTCGGCGGTGCGGGTCGCGACCCGCTCCCGGTTCGGCGAGGGCCTCACCGACACCACCGACGCGCGCGGATGGGTCCGCCTGGTGGTGCCCGCCGCGGGGTGGCGGGTCGTGACTCGCTCGCCCGATCTGGAGGACCCGAACGCGCAGTGGACCTGGAACGTCGCCATTACCGGGGACACCCTGCGGCTTTCCCCCGCCAACGCCCGTCACCTCCCGAGGTACTGATGATCGTTCGTTCGTCGTGGCTTCTTGCTTTCGCGATGGTCGGGTTGGCCCCCGCGCTGTCGGCACAGTCGGACCCCCTGACGGCCCGGACCAAGGGGTCACCGGGCGCGCCGGTCACGGTGTACGAGATGTCCGACTTCCAATGTCCGTTCTGCAAACGCCACGTGGACCAGACCTTTCCGGCGCTGGAGAAGGAGTACATCGCCACCGGCAAGGTCCGGTGGATCTTCATCAATTTCCCCCTCAGCATCCATCGCAACGCCCCGCCCGCCGCGGAGTTCGCGATGTGCGCCGCGCGGGAGGGAAAATTCTGGCCCGCCCATGATCTGCTCTACCGGCACCAGACGGACTGGGCCGACCTGCCTAACCCGGGAGCCTACTTCCTGGGCCTCTCGGATTCCCTCAGGCTTCCCCGGGACCGGGTCCGCGCCTGTCTCGAAAGCGGCGCGACCCGGAGTGCCATCAAGGACGACGAGGAAGGGTCGCTCCGCTCCGGGGCCACCAGCACGCCGTCGTTCTACATCGAGGGCGGGATGCTGATCGGGGCGCTGCCCCCGGCGGTGTGGCGTCCCATTCTCGACTCCGTATTCAAGGCGAAGACCGGCAAATAGGGAGGTCGTTGCCCAGCCTCTGGTACCGTTCCCTCCTTCGCGCCGGGATCGCGCTGGCGCCGCTCGGGGCGCGGCGCGATCCCAAGATCCGGGCCGGGCTCGCCGCGCGCGAGGGACTGCGGGAGCGGTACCGCCGATTCGGGGCCGAACGCCGCGACCGCTCCCGGCCGCTCCTCTGGATGCACGCCCCCTCGGTCGGGGAGGCCCGCCAGGCGGAGGCGGTACTGGCCCACCTCGGCCCGGCCCATCCCGCGTGGCAGATCGCCTGCACCTGGTTCAGCCCGTCGGCGAGCGGGTTAGGATGGGACGGCCGGGCCGATTTCGCCGATGTGCTGCCCTGGGACCGCCCCGCCGACGTCGAGGCCGCGCTCGACGCGCTGCGCCCCGATGCTCTGGTGTTTGCCAAGCTCGACCTCTGGCCCGAGCTCGCCTGCCGGGCGGCCCGGCGCGGTGCCGCGGTCGGACTCATCGCCGCGACGGTGAGCCCCTTCGCGCGCCGGTTGCGGTGGCCGGCCCGGCCCCTGCTGGCCCCGGGATACCGGGTGGTGCGGCGGGCCGGCGCCATCAGCCGGGAAGACGCCGGTCGACTCGCCCGGCTCGGGGTATCCTCCGACCGGATCACCCTCACTGGCGACCCCCGGTTCGACAGCGCGGTGGCACGGGCTTCCGGCATCGCGGTGGACGATCCGCTCCGCCGCTATGCCACCGCCGGCCCCACCCTGGTGGCCGGTTCCACCTGGCCCGAGGATGAAGTCGCCCTGCTCCGCGCCTGGCGTATCGTCCGCGAGGAGCGGCCCGAGGCCCGGCTCATCCTGGTCCCCCACCAACCGACCCCGGGGCATCTGGCGAGCCTCGACCGCCGGTGCGCCGGGGCGGGTCTCCCTAACCCGCTCCGCCTGAGCGACCACCCCGATCCGGCGGCGGCTTCGCTCCTGGTGGTGGATCGTTTCGGCGTCCTGCCGGTGTTCTATGCCGATGCGGTGTGCGGGTACGTGGGGGGCGGGTTCGGGCGACGGGGGCTTCACTCGGTGCTGGAGCCCGCGGCGGCCGGCATTCCGGTCCTGTTCGGGCCCCGCTGGCAGGGCAGCCCCGACGCGGCACCGCTGCTCGAGGCGCGCGCGGCCGCCGCGATCGAGCGGCCCGTCCCGGGATGGATCGAGGGGGAGCCCACCGCCATCCCGACCGACGATCCGCTCGCCCAGCTCTGGCTTCGGCTCCTGCATAACCCGGCTCTGGCCAGGGACGCGGGAGTCCGGGCGCGCGGGTTCGTGCAGGGCGGACTCGGGGCCGCCGCGCGAAGCGCGACCCTGGTGGAACACTTGATGGAGGAAGGAGCCTTTCGGAGCGACTAGGGCTCGACGATCACACCCTGATACGACACGGTGCGCGGCACGATCAAACCGCCGGTGAGCACAGTGAAGAGGACGTCGGTCCACTTGCTCCGGACCGTGATGCGGAGATTCGCGACCGAGGCTCCCCCGATGAGCTGCCGATTGAGCGCCTTCTGGAGATTGGGGGAGGAGAGCGACACCAGGCCGAACAGCGCGTGCAGACTGTGGCTGCTGGTGTTGAACGGGGCGCCCTGGACGGGGGTGCCCGCCGCGGAAGCCATCGTCACCGGCACGCCGAGGCTGGTGGCATCGAAGGTCTGGACGCAGCCGGTCGCGGCGAGCAGAACCAGCACGGCCCCGGTCCGCCTCACGTCCCGACCTTGAAGCCGGCGCCGAGGCTCAGGACCGCAGGATGCAGCCCCCCGCCCGCGCTGACCCGATCGTACATCGCCCGGAGCGAGAGGCCGCTCAGGAAGCCGACGTCGATGCCGCCACTGATCCCGAATTTGGCCCGGGTCCCATCGATAATGCCGGCGCCCGACTGATGCACCACATCGACCCGGGGGGCGAGCCACGGCTTGATACTGAAGGCCGGGTTAGGGATGGTCAGTCCGAGGCCGAGCCCCGCCGGGAAATGCCAGGTGGTGACCTGGTCTCCCTCGGGGCCGGTCCGGGTCCGCGCCGCGCCGCCCTGCATGGTGATCGCGAGCGGAATCAGCGGCCCCCCGAACACCTTGAGGTTCAGGGTCCCGCCCATCGAGGTCACCGCGTCAGCGTCCTTCGGGGTCCACCGATCCACCGAGGCGGTGACCCCCAGCGGCCCGAGTCCGACGAACCCGGTGGCGCCGATCGCGGTGCCCTTCCCCAGGTCGGCATTGGGGAACCCCACGTCGGCCGCAATGCCGATGCCGGTCCCGAGCCCCGCGTTCCGCACCGGAAGCCCGGCGACCTGCGCGGCAAGACCCGCGGGCATCAGCCCCGCGCCTCCCAGCAGCGCAAGGAGACTCGTTCGAAACGACATGAAGTGGAGCTCCCGGGCCAAGCGCCCTCTGGAGAAATCAGCGCGAGAAGGCAGCGCCGATGGAGAAATTCTCGATGTCACCGATTCCGACCGCGGCCCGGATCTCGAATCGCCGGCTCAGCCGGAGATCCGCGCCCAGGCCAAGCGCGATCAGGAGATCGCTGCCGCCCTTGCCGAACGTCGGCGCCAGCACCGGCTCCGCGTAGGGGACCAGGCTCACACTGGAGTGCTCGAAGGTAACCCTTCGCCCCAGCGAGAGACCAATCGGAATGAAGAGCCGGGAGGCATCCTTGATCAGCCGGCTGCCCACCCCGAGGATCACCGCGCCGTCGAGCGGGAAGTCCTGGGTCTGGTCGAACACTCGGAACCGGCCGTCAACTCCGGCCAGCAGCCCGGTGCGCCCGCCCGAGCCGCCGTCGATGACCCCGCCCCGCAACGAGAGGTCCCAGCGGCCGCCGGCCTGGCTCATACCATAGAAACCCTCGACCGTGATGTTTCCCTGATCGGAGACATTGCCGCCCAGCTCATAGCGCTCGAAGTTCCGGTACGGCGCGTGAAACACCGGGGTGCCGGTGGATTGCGCCGCGAGTGGACCGGCCAGGGCCAGCGCCAGAAGGCCCCGGATCACGTTATCCAACATCGCTCTCTCCCTGAATTTGTTCCGCGACAATGCGAACGGTGTTGGAGACGACCTGCAGAAAACCGCCCTGCACACGAAATTTGCGCAGCGCGCCGCGCTCACGGATTGCGAGGGTGCCCCGTCCCAGCAGTGTCATGAACGGCGCGTGCCGAGGGAGAATCCCCACCTGACCGTCGAAGGCCGGGGCAATCAGGCTGTCTGCTTCCCCCTGAAAGACGGTCCGCTCGGGACTGATCACCAGCACCTGCATCACGCGCTGAGCTCCTGGGCCCGGGCGATGACGTCCTCGATCCCGCCCTGCATGTAGAACGCCTGCTCGGGAAGGTGATCGAACTCGCCCGAAAGCACCCGCTCGAAGCTGGTGATGCTGTCCTCCAGCTTGACGTATTTGCCCTTGAACCCGGTGAACTGTTCGGCCACGTGGAAGGGCTGGGAGAGGAAGCGCTGGAGCCGGCGGGCCCGGCCCACGATCAGCTTGTCTTCCTCCGAAAGCTCGTCCATGCCCAGAATGGCGATGATGTCCTGGAGCGCCTTGTAGCGCTGCAAGGTGCGCTGCACCGCGACCGCCACGTTGTAGTGCCGCTCGCCGATGTACTGCGGATCCAGGATCCGGCTCGCGCTGTCGAGCGGATCCACCGCCGGATAGATCCCCAGCTCGGCGATCGATCGGGACAGCACCACGGTCGCGTCGAGATGGGCAAACGCGGTGGCCGGCGCGGGATCGGTGAGATCGTCGGCGGGGACGTAAATGGCCTGCACCGAG
The DNA here is from genome assembly GCA_963841505.1 of uncultured Gemmatimonadales bacterium. Lineage (GTDB taxonomy): Bacteria > Gemmatimonadota > Gemmatimonadetes > Gemmatimonadales > GWC2-71-9 > JABFSM01. The sequence continues at coordinate 37,472 of CAWJCZ010000004.1, read as the reverse complement.
GTAATCGAGCCCTTCTTGGTGGAGGTGATCCGCTCCTGGAGGTCGCCCATCTCGGTCCCGAGCGTGGGCTGATACCCCACCGCGCTGGGCATCCGGCCCAGCAGCGCGGACACTTCGGAGCCCGCCTGGGTAAACCGGAAGATGTTGTCGATGAACAGGAGCACGTCCTGCCCTTCGACGTCGCGGAAATACTCGGCGACGGTCAAGCCGGAGAGACCGACCCGGAGCCGGGCGCCGGGCGGCTCATTCATCTGTCCATAGATGAGGGCGCAGGAGGGCAACACGCCGCCCTCTTTCATTTCGAGATAGAGGTCGTTGCCTTCGCGGGTCCGCTCTCCCACGCCGCAGAACACCGATTTCCCGCCGTGGCCCTTCTGCACGTTGTTGATGAGCTCCATGATCACCACGGTCTTGCCGACGCCCGCGCCGCCGAAGAGGCCGATCTTGCCGCCCTTCACGAACGGCGCGATCAGATCGACCACCTTGATCCCGGTTTCGAAGACCTCGGTCTTGGGCTCGAGATCGACGAACTTGGGCGTCTCTCGGTGGATCGGCCATCGCTCGGTGCCGGCAGGAATGGGCTCGCCGCCATCGACCGGCTCGCCCAGCACGTTCAGGATCCGGCCGAGCGCCGCGTTCCCGACCGGCACGGTGATCGGGCCACCGGTATCGGTCGCCTGCATGCCCCGGATCACGCCGTCGGTCGTGCTCATCGCCACCGCCCGGACCTGGTTCTGCCCGATGTGCTGCTGCACCTCGGCGACCAGGTGAACCGGAATGGGGCCGGAGTTGTCCTTCACCTCGAGCGCCGAATAGATCTCGGGAAGGTGATCGGGGAGGAACTCGACGTCGAGCACCGGGCCGATGACCTGGACGATGGTTCCGGTGTTCGGTTCGGTCGCTACGGACGTTGCCATACGCTTGATCCTCGTTGCCGTCTGAGTGAGTTGCTGAGGGACTGGGGATTGGGGGTCAGGGGTTAGGAAGTAACTAGCCCCTATCCCCTATCCCCTATCCCTCCAGCGCCGCCGCGCCGCCTACGATCTCGGCGATTTCCTGGGTGATCGCCGCCTGCCGCTGCCGGTTGTAGGTCCGGGTGAGATACCGGATCAGCTCTCCGGCATTGTCGGTGGCGTTCTTCATCGCGGTGCGCCGGGCTCCCTGCTCGCCCGCCGCGGTCTCCACCAGACCGCGGTAGACCATGTTGTTCACGTAGAGCGGCAGCAGCTTACCCAGGATCTCGGCCGGATCGGGATTGAAGATGTAGTTCGGCGCCCTGGTCCGGCCCTCCGGCGAGGCGATCGGCAGGATCCGGGTGGTGGTGGGCGGGGTGGTGAGCGGGGTCACGAACCGGGCGTGGATCAGGTCCACGCTGGCGAGCTGTCCGCTCTCGAACGCCGCGATCAGCGGCCCCACCAGCTCGATGGCCTGCTCCGCGGTGGGCCGGTCGCCGATGTCCTGCCGGTCGGCGGCGAGCCGCCGCCCGATGTACTTGAAGTACCCGGCGCCCTTCTTGCCGACGGCGTAGAGGTCCACGTCATAACCCGCGGTCTCGAGCTGTTCGACGGTGCGCCGGGCTTCCTTGATCAGGTTGCTGTTGAACGCGCCGGCCAGTCCCCGGTTCGAGGTGACCAGGATCACCGCCGCCTTCCGGGGTCCTCCCTTGGAGGGTGCCGCGGGCGCGCGCAGCATCGGGAATTGTTCGGCCAGCTCGCGGGTGACCAGATCTGCCAGCACCTGCTGGAGCGCCTCGGCATAGGGGCGGGCCGCCACGACCCGATCCTGGGCGCGCTTGAGCTTGCTGGTCGCGACCAGCTCCATGGTGCGGGTGATTTTCCGGGTGTTCTGGACCGAACGGATCCGGCCCCGGAGCTGGCGTCCCTTCCCAGCCACTACTCGGCCCGGAACAGCGGCTTGAACGTCTCGATCGCCGCCTTGAGGCTTGCAGTCATGGCGTCATCGAGCGACTTCCTGGTGCGAATCCCTTCCAGCACCGCGCCCGGCGCGCTTTCCAGATACTCGAGGAAATCACGCTCCCACTTCCGGATGTGCTTCGGGTCGACGTCATCGAGATATCCGTTGGTCGCCGCGAAGATGATCGCGACCTGGCGCTCCACCGGCACCGGCGCGTACTGCGGCTGCTTGAGAATCTCGACCAGCCGGGAGCCCCGGGCCAGCTGGCGCTGAGTCGCCGCGTCGAGATCGGAGCCGAACTGGGCGAACGCCTCGAGCTCGCGGAACTGGGCCAGGGACAGCCGGAGCGGACCGGCCACCTGCTTCATCGCCTTGATCTGGGCATTGCCGCCGACCCGGCTCACGCTGATCCCGGGATCGACCGCGGGGCGAATGTTCGAGTAGAAGAGATCGGTGGTCAGGAAGATCTGGCCGTCGGTGATCGAGATCACGTTGGTCGGGATGTACGCCGACACGTCGCCCGCCTGGGTTTCGATGATCGGCAGCGCGGTGAGCGATCCACCGGGCTTCTTGATCCGCGGGTCGAGCTTGATGACGGAAGGATCTTCGGAGATCTTGGCGGCCCGTTCGAGCAACCGGCTGTGCAGATAGAAAACGTCGCCCGGGTAGGCCTCACGACCCGGCGGGCGGCGCAGCACCAGCGACATCTGCCGATACGCGGCCGCCTGCTTGGACAGGTCGTCGTACACGCACAGGGTCGCCTTGCCCTCGGCGTACATGAAGTGCTCCGCGAGCGCGCAGCCCGCGTAGGGGGCGATGAACTGGAGCGGCGCGGGCTCGGAGGCCGAGGCCACGACCACGATGGTGTAGTCCATCGCTCCGGCCTGCTTGAGTCGCTCCACCACGGTCGCCACGGTCGAGCGCTTCTGCCCGATCGCGACGTACACGCAGATGACGCCGGTGCCCTTCTGGTTCAGGATGGTGTCGATCGCGATCGCGGTCTTCCCGGTGCCCCGGTCGCCGATGATCAGCTCCCGCTGCCCTCGCCCGATCGGAATCATCGAGTCGATCGCCTTGATCCCGGTCTGAAGCGGCTCTTTCACCGGCTGCCGCACGATGATGCCCGGAGCGATGATCTCGACCGGACGGTGGCCGTCGGCCTTGATGGGACCTCGGCCGTCCACCGGCATGCCCAGGGCATTGACGACCCGTCCCAGCATCGCCGAACCAACCGGGACCTCGAGCAGATGCCCGGTGCAGCGGACCTCATCGCCTTCCTTGAGCTTGAGGTAATCGCCCATGATCGCGGCGCCGACGTTGTCCTGCTCGAGGTTGAGCACCAGCCCCGAGATGATCTCGCCGGTTTCCGAGGAGGTAAACTCGAGCATCTCGCCGGCCAGGGCCCGTTTGAGCCCGTAGATCCGGGCCACACCGTCGCGCACTTCGAGGGTGGTGCCGACTTCGGCCGTATCGGCCTGCGCGAGGCTGGCCGCTTCGATTTCTCGAAGCAGGATCTCCTTCAGCTCGCCGGGGCGGAGAATCGATTCAGTCGCCATGGGTCCGGGGTGTTGGGACGCGGGAAAAGGTATCGATTTGGTGTTTGTGAAAAATATCACAAGCCACCGGGATCGCGCAAGACCGAATCAACGCACCCGGCCCCGGGCACTGCGCCGGATAAATCGCCGAACCAGGTCCCGCCAGCCGAGCCGGCTGGCCTCGGGAAGCCCGGTACCGGTGACCCGGCGCACCGTCGTGCGAAGATGGCTCGGACTCGCGAATCGAAGCAACCGTGCCACCGCAGGACGATCCAATCCGGGGTTGCCGAGCAGCTCGAGCGCCACCTGCACCGTCAGGAAGTCGCTCAGTCGCTTCAGATTCGGCGCGCCGCCCGCAGCGAACTGGCGGGAAAGATGCTCCCGGGAAACCCCCAGGGCCCGCGCCAGCTGAGCGGGCGCCGGGGGACGGCCCGGGGCCGGCGCCAGGAGCTCCCACGCTCCTCGCTGAAGTGGCTCGCTCAGTCGGAGCAAGCGGGGAAGCTCGGACCGGTTCGCCAGGCGGCGCCGTGAGGCGCCTTCCCTCGCGGCGATGGCGCCGGACACGGCATCGTCCACCCCTTCCACTACGACGTGTGCCACGCCCTGCCGATCCCAGCCGAGAAGCGTGTCGAGATCCTCGGCCCGCAGAGTTCCCAGCAGCACGACCGGAATGGTCGGATACCTTGACCGGAGCTCCCCGAGATTGATTCGCCGAGCCGTCGCTGTGCCCACCACGATCGTATCGATGAGCCGGTGATGGAGTTGATGCTCGAGCTGGGGCGCAGTCCGGCAGGCGATCAGTCGGGTACCGCGAGGCAGGGAACGCTGGAGGGCGGTCCGGGCGGGCCGGGCATCAAGCAACGCGGCGATTCCGACCATGCCAGCCCGTCAGGGCTCTGGATCCGGTTCCGGCTTCACCGTGCCGGCGCGGGTGGGCCTTCCCTTCCCGGCTGGAACCAGGGTCCGGGCCATGTCGGCGCCCCGCCGCAGCACGCTCCTGGCATTGTCGTAGCTCAGCTCTTCCAGGGCTTTCTCGAGCGGAAGCCATTGACACGCGGTGATCCCCTCCTCGAGCTGGGGAACCGTTTCTCCCTCGGGGGATTCGAACAGGAAAAAGTGACAGAATTTGTGGATGAAGCGTCCCCGAAACCGGAAATACCAGTCGATGATCCGGATCGGTCCATGAGCGATCAGGTCGCGCAGACCGGTTTCTTCTTCGGTTTCCCGGAGCGCCGCCGCGGCGGGAGCCTCCCCTTCTTCGAGATGTCCCTTGGGAAACCCCCAATTCTCGTAGGAATCCCGGATCAGAAGAAATCGGATCTCCCGGGGACTGTCCGGGGTCCGCCGAAACACGATTCCCCCCGCGGACACTTCCCGCTCTGGTCGGCGTTTCATGCGGGGAACCGGCTCGCTGGTCTAGAAAACGGAGAAGCGGAAATACCGCCGGGGATTCGCCTGGATATCGGCGAGCAGGGTCCGGAGCTGGCGCACCGCGCCGGTCGCCTCGTGATAGAGGGCCGAATCGCGGGCCAGCAGGGACAGGGTGCCGCGACCCTCCTGAACCCGGGTGAGCAGCGAGTCGCTCGACTCCAGCACCCGCACCAGGCTCTGGCGGTGGTCCTTGACGTCGCTCACGATGGCCTGCATGTCCGCGGTGAGCGAACGCAACGCGGCGCTGGCCTGGCGAGTCTCCCCCATCAACTCCTGCAACTGGCCATTCGCGGTGGCTGAATCGACCCGGCCCATGACGGTGTTGAAGCGGCGGGACCCGACGTCGACCTCGCCCGAGGCGCGGGTCAGATTGCCCGACATCCGGGAAAAATTCTCGCTCTGCTGATTGGCCATGTCGGTGAGTCGCTGGACCGTGGTCCGGAGGTCCTTGAGGCTGGCGCGTACGTCGGCAATCGCGGTGGAGTCGAGCGCGCCCCCGATCCGGTTGGTGATAGTCCCGATGTCACCGGCAATCCGGCTCGCCTGCAAGGTGATTTCGCCGATATCCGGGAGGGTGGTGCCGGGCCAGACCCCGCCTCCCGGCGCCGCGGCCTCGGTGAGCTGACGCTGCACCAGGTCGGAAGGCGCTTCCTCGATATCCAGAATATTGACTCGCCACTCGCCGAACAGGGTGGCGGGCGCAGCGATCGCGGCAGGCCGTGCCGGGAGCTTCTGCTCCCGCTTGATCCGGAGCTCGGCTTCGACCCAGTCATCGGCCGCGACACGGATCGAAGCGACCCGTCCGACCTTGACCCCGCGGAGATACACGTTGGCACCGGGACCCAGTCCACCGACCGAGCGGAACCGCGCCACCCGGACTTCATCGGGGCCGCGCAGGGGGATCTGCCCGAGGGCGATGGCCCCGACGATCACCAGCAGGACGGCGACGATGGTCATCGCGCCGACGGCGAACTCGTTGGATCGCTTCATGTCCTCCGCACTCCGAGGAACTCTCGCACCACGGGATCGGTGCTCTGCCGGATTTCGTCCGCGGTGCCGACCTGCCGGATCCGGCCTTCATGCAGAAACGCGATCCGGTCGGCGACCGCGAAGGCGCTGGGCAGATCGTGGGTGACAACAACACTGGTGGCGCCGGATTCTTCGCGGGCCCGGATCATCAGCTCATCCATCGCGGCGGTGGTTACCGGGTCGAGCCCGGTGGTCGGCTCGTCATAGAGAATGTAGCGCGGGCGGAGCGCGATGGCGCGGGCGACCCCGACCCGTTTTCGCATCCCCCCCGAAAGCTCCGCCGGCAACCGGCCACCCGCGTCCGGCAGCTCGACCAGCCGGAGACTCTCGGCCACCCGGGACTCCACCACGTCCTCGGGAAGATTCCGGGCCCGCAGGCCGAGGGCGATGTTTTCGTCCACGGTGAGGGAATCGAACAGCGCGGCGGATTGGAAGACGTACCCGATCTGCTCCCGAAGCCCGCTCAGCTCGTCCCGATCGAGATCGTTCACGATGGCTCCGTCGACTTCGACCTGTCCGCTATCCGGCTCGAGCAGTCCCACGATGTGCTTGAGCAGAACGCTCTTGCCCGACCCCGAGAGGCCCAGCAGAACGGTGGTTTCCCCCTCGGGGATGTCGAAGGTGACATCCACCAGAACAGGTTTTTCACCGAACCGCCTGGCAAGGTGAACAAATCTGATCACAGGAGCACCAGGGCCCAGAACGCATCCAGCACCAGGATGGCCTGACAGCCTCTCACCACGGCGAGGGTCGCCGCCCGTCCCACCCCCTCCGCTCCGCGGGTGGCATGCAATCCCTGGAAACAACCCACCGTGGCGACCACGAACCCGAAGCTCGCGCTCTTCACCAGACCGAACCAGATGTCCTTGAACTGATAGAACTGCTGGGCACCGCGGAGAAACTGCTCGGTGGAGAGGTCGAGCAGGTTGATGGCGGTGAACCAGCCAGCCAGCACGCCAGTGGCCATGGCGAGGGCGGTGACCATCGGAAACATCAGCGTCGCGGCCAGGACCCGCGGGGTCACCAGGTACGCATGGGGACTGATGGTCAGCACTTCGAGGGCATCGACCTGCTCGGTCACTCGCATGGTGCCCAGCTCCGCGGCGACATTGGCGCCGACCCGTCCGGCCAGCGCCATCCCGGTGAGCACCGGGCCCAGCTCCATCATGACCGCCTTGGTGACCAGAGTGCCAACGAAGTAGAGCGGAATGGCCCGGGTGAACATGTAGGACGAGAGCAGCGCGAGGACCATCCCGGTGAACACCGCGATAAACAACGCGACCGGAATCGAATCGACCCCGAGGCGGCGCATCTGGGGAAAGAGTTGGGGCCCCCAGGTGCGAGTATCTCCGAGGGCCCGGCGACCCTCCAGGACCCAGTGTCCCGTCAGGGTGAGCAACCGTTTGAGGCGAACCGCCGGCCGGAAGGCCGCGGCGTCGTTCATGCCGCGAAGCTGGCCAGCGCGGCGGCGCGGGGTCCTTCGCGGAGCCGGCGGAGGGCCCGGTCGCGAAGCTGGCGGACCCGTTCCCGGGTCACCCCGAACAGCCGGCCGATCTCGTCGAGGGTATGCTCCCCTAACCCGCCGATCCCGAAGTAGAGCCGGAGCACCCGGGCTTCCCGGGGCGGCAGCGTGCCCAGCGCCGAATCGACTTCGGCGTTCAGGAACTGTTCGATCACGCTGGTGTCGGGGTCGTCCTGTTCCGCCGCGCCGAACCGCTCGATGGCGGCGTAGTCCCCGCCCGCGTCTCCCCGGACCGGCGCATCGAGCCGGATCTCTGCGACGTTCAGACTCACCAGCGACTGCACCAGATCGAGCGGCAGCGCGACCGCCTCGCTCAGCTCCTCCGGGGTCGGCTCCCGTCCCAGCTCCTGGCGAAGCACCGCGGCGGTCCGGCCGATCCGGGCCAGGTCGGCGGTGCGATTCAGGGGCACCCGCACCTGGCGGCCATGCCGCGCCAGGGCGGCGAGGACGGCCTGGCGGATCCACCATACCGCGTAACTGATGAATTTCACCCCCCGGTCGGGATCGAACTTCCGGGCTGCCACCAGCAGGCCAAGGTTCCCTTCCCCGATGAGATCCATGAGGCCGAGGCCGCGGTTCTGATACCGTTTGGCAATGGAGATGACGAATCGGAGGTTCCGGCTCACCAATTCGTTGATGGCGACTTCGTCTCCCTGAATGCTCCGCCGTGCCAGGGCGATTTCCTCGGCCGGACTCAGCAGCTTGACGCGGGAAACGTCCTGCAAATAGAGGTCGAGAATGGTGCCTTCGGAGGCTGGTAACCTTGCCCGTCTTGCCGGCTTGGCCATGCGCGAATGCACCTCAAGAACGAGGGCCCGAAGGTGAGGAATTCGCTTGACAGGATTGGACTTAGCCACTACTTTGCCGCGTTCGATCGCCCTCCCGGCAAGCAAGGAAAAATATAAAGGGGGCGTAGCTCAGTTGGGAGAGCGCGTGAATGGCATTCACGAGGTCAGGGGTTCGATCCCCCTCGCCTCCATTGTCCGGGAGAGCGGCGCTGGGGTTGCGGGAATAGCTCAGTTGGTAGAGCACAACCTTGCCAAGGTTGGGGTCGCGGGTTCGAGTCCCGTTTCCCGCTCTGGAGAGGCGGACAGACGGACAGCGGACAGAGACACAAACGGCGCGGGGTGGAGCAGTCTGGTAGCTCGCCGGGCTCATAACCCGGAGGTCGTGGGTTCAAATCCCACCCCCGCTACTGTAGACGGACGGCGGACAGGCGGACCGGCGGACAGTGAGAGGAAACCCAGAGGGCCTGGAGCCTCTTTCCGCCGGTCCGCCTGTCCGTCTGTCCGCCTGATGCGGGCGGTTAGCTCAGCTGGTTAGAGCGCTACGTTGACATCGTAGAGGTCACAAGTTCGAATCTTGTACCGCCCATCCCGGCCCGCGCCCTTAGCTCAACTGGATAGAGCATCTGACTACGGATCAGAAGGTTGGGGGTTCGAATCCCTCAGGGCGCGTGAGGAGAGGCGGACAGGCGGACCGGCGGACAATGGTACCGAAGTAGTGAAGGCATGGAGTATCGGTCCGCCGTTCCGCCAAACCGCCCGTCCGCCTTGTACGGGGCGTAGCGCAGCCTGGTAGCGCGCCTGCTTCGGGAGCAGGAGGTCCCGGGTTCAAATCCCGGCGCCCCGATGGATCACCACCCGGGCCCGTAGCTCAGCTGGATAGAGCGCTTGCCTCCGGAGCAAGAGGTCGCGCGTTCGAATCGCGCCGGGCCCATTTCAGACGGACAGACGGACAGGCGGACAGGCGGACAGGCGGACAGTCGGCCCGAGGGACCGGCTCGCCGCCTATCTTTTTTGCATGCCGGAACACGATACCAGTCTGCTGCTCGCGCTCGCCGCGATCCTGATTGCGACCAAGCTCCTGGGGGAGCTGGCCCAGCGGATCGGGCAACCCGCCGTGCTGGGCGAGCTGATCGCCGGCGTGCTCCTCGGCCCTTCCCTCTTCCATGTCCTCGACCCGGCCGATCCGGTGCTCGCCGCGCTGGCCGAGCTCGGTGTCCTGGTGCTCTTACTCCAGATCGGGCTTCACACCGACCTCAAATCGATTCTCCGGGTCGGTCCCGCCGCGACCGGGGTGGGTCTTGCCGGGGTGGTGATTCCCTTCGGCCTCGGACTCGTGGTCACCAGGGCGCTCGGCTACTCTGGATTGGTACCCCTGGTGTGCGCCGCCGCCCTGACGGCAACCTCGATCGGGATCAGCGCGCGGGTGCTCGCGGATGTTGGAGAGCTCCGCACCACCGAAGGCAATGTGGTGCTTGGAGCCGCCGTGCTCGACGACGTCGTGGGTCTGATTGTGCTGTCGATCGTGTCGGGCATGGTGGGCGGGACTGCGCTCTCCCTGGTCGGCATCGGCACGACGACCGCGGTGGCGGTGGGATTCATCGTGGCGGCGATCCTGATCGGAGGTGTGGTGGTCCCACCGCTCCTCCGGCTGGTGGCGCGAATCCGCCTGGTCTGGGCCCTGGGCGCCATGGCGCTCGCCCTCACGCTGGTCATGGCGGGGATCGCGGGGTGGGCCGGATCGGCCACGATCATCGGCGCCTTTGCGGCGGGTCTGGTGCTCCACGCCACGCCGGAACGGGGCAGGATCGAAGAAGCCACCTCGACGCTGGGGCATTTCTTCGTTCCGATCTTCTTTGCGGTGGTGGGCGCCGCGGTGGACCTGCCCAGCCTGATGCAGGGACGGGGACTGCTGCTGGGCGGGGTGCTGGTCGTGGTGGGAGTCGCCGGAAAATTCGTGGCCGGATTCGTCCCGTTCCGGCTCAAGGTCAATCACACCCTGATCGGGGTGGCGATGATTCCCCGCGGCGAAGTGGGGCTCATCTTTGCGCAGCTGGGACGGGCCAGCGGCGTGCTCGACGGGGGACTCTTCAGCGCGGTCCTGCTGATGGTGATCACCACCACGTTCCTGGCCCCGCCCTGGCTGTCGTTCCTAACCCGCGGTCGCCGGCGGGCCGGCTCCCCCGACCTCCACGACGGACTGCACCAGCTGGTGGTCGGCGAGCGCTCCGACGAGCTCAGCTCCCGTTGATCCGGTCCAGGAACTTGCGGAGCTCCCAGACGTCGCGGAACCGGTAGCGGGCCCGGCTGGGCCGGTTGCCCACCGCAATGGTGACCGCCGACTCCGGCAACGCGGCAAACAGATCTTCGTCGGTCCGGTCATTCCCCGCCGCCACGATCATCCCTTCGGGGAGATGATCGGTGGCCAGCTCGCCGGCCACGGTCCCCTTGTGGACTCCGTGGGGGCGAATCTCCAGGACGTGATCGCCCCAGAGCAGTTCGAAGGGCTGATTGCTCATCAGCTGGCCCAGGTAGATCCCCAGCTCGTTGGCCTGACGGTCGCCGACATCGGGGTCCGCGGCACGCCAGTGCCAGGCCAGCCCGGCTTCCTTGACCTCCACCAGCGCCCCGGGTGTCCGGCGGGCAAAATCGGTGAGGATCGGCCGCACCGACTCCTGCCAGCCCGGGTCGGGATGATCCCGGCGGCGCCACTGACTCTTGCCCGGTGCCCGGGAAAAACTTCCGTGCTCGGCATGCAGGTAGATCGGCAGCGCGCCGAACCATCGCTCGAGAAAACCGGCGCTCCGGCCACTCAGTACATGCAGCTCGGTGCGCCGGCGGGTGGAAAGCCGGCGAAGCAGATCGAGCAGAGCATCGTCGGGAAGGGCGAGCTCGGGCGACAGGGCGGTGGGCACCAGGGTGCCGTCGTAATCCAGCAGCAGCACGAGGCGGCGCGCGTTCTGGATGGCCGGAAGCTCCGGATCGGGACGGGGATTCACCAGATTGAGTCGAGCCACCCCGGCGGCCTGGTCCAGGGCGCGGAGGAAGGTCTCGCCCCAGCGGTGCACGTCATTCTTCATAACCCGGGCCCGCAGCGCCTGCATCCGCCGGCGCTGCTCCGCCGGCGGCATGGTCAGGGCGGCGTAATACGCCTCGGCGGCGGAGTCGATGTCGTAGGGGTTGGTGTTGACCGCCTCGACCAGCTCGGCGGACGCACCGGCGTATTCGCTGAGGACCAGCACCCCGCGTTCGTCGGTGCGAGACGCGACGTATTCCTTGGCGACCAGGTTCATCCCGTCCCGCACCGGAGTCACCAGCATCACGTCGGCGGCGCGATAGAGGGCGACGACCTCCCGCTCGGGAAGGGAGCGGAACATGTAGTGCAGCGGCACCCAGGACGGGGTCGAGAACACCCCATTGATGCGGCCGACGATCGCGTTCACCTCGCGGCGAAAGTCCCGGTAGGCCCGCACTTCGCTCCGCGAGGGGACCGCCTGGTTCACCAGCTTGACCTTTCCATGAAGCTCGGGATGCCGGTGGAGCAGCGCCTCGTAGGCGAGCAGCCGGTGGGGGACCCCTTTGGTGTAATCGAGCCGGTCGATCGCGACCAGGGTGAATTCCGATCCGGCGCGGATCCGTTCCACATCGCCGACAAGGGCCGGATCGTCGGCGACCTGGGCCACGTGCTGCGCGTCCACCCCCATCGGAAAGACCCCGAGACGGACGCTCCGGTCCTGGACCGGCACCAGGTCGACCTGGGTGGGAAGCCCGAGCAGCAGCAGCAACGCGGAGGCGAAGTGCCGGAGGTACGCCGTGGTGTGAAACCCGATGAGGTCGGCGCCGAGCAGACCGCGCAGCAAGTCCTCGCGATGGGGCAGGGTCCGAAAGACTTCCTCGGCGGGAAAGGGGATGTGAAGGAAGAACCCGATTCTCGCCTCGGGCAGGCGTTCCCGGAGCATGGCGGGGAGCAGCATGAGCTGGTAATCGTGCACCCAGATCCGGTCCCCCTCGCGGTATTGCGCCGCGACCGCGTCGGCGAACCGTCGGTTCACTTCGTAATACACCGGCCAGTCACGAGTCCGATAGGGTACCTGCCCGGTCAGGTAGTGGAACACCGGCCAGATGAACTCGTTGGAAAATCCGTAGTAGTAGCGGGTTAACTCTTCCCCACTGAGGTACACCGGCGCGAGACGCATCTCGCCGAGCAGGCGGGTCAGCTCTTCCTGTGCGGGAGGCTCCAGCCCGTCGCTCAACCCGGGCCATCCGATCCACCACCCGTTTCCCTGCTCGTGGGGGCGCCGCAGCCCGGTCGCGAGTCCGCCGGCGCTCGGGCTCACACTGAAATGGCCCTCGTGCCGAGCAATGGTGACCGGAAGTCGGTTGGAGACGATCAGCACCCGCGTAGCCATGGGTATCGGGGAGACGGGACGGTTGGTCTGGGGCACCACACCTCCGGGTTGGTGAGCCGGTCAGAATCCGAACGGAACCGGCAGGAACGTCAGGGCGAACACGGCCACCGAGGCGAAACCGATCCAGCGCCGGCTGGCGGGAACCGGGCGGTCCGGCACGACGACGGCCGGGTGGGTCCAGCGCCCACCACCGATCACGAAGGTGAGCGCCACCCAGACATACCAGTGGGGCGACCACTGGGCCAGCACCAGCAGCCCGATGACCGCCGCGCCGGCCACCAGCCGCTGGTGGCGGCCCAGCATGCCGTACAACACGTGGCCCCCGTCGAGCTGGCTCAAGGGCAGCAGGTTGAGTCCGGTGATGAACGCCCCGACCCATCCGGCGAAGGCGGGGAGGCTCAGGTGCACCGCGGGGGCATGGGGAAAGAAGGCGAGCCGGAGCCAGCGGGTTAGGAGAGAGTCGCCCAGCGCAATGGGCTCCCCCGCAAAACTGACCCAGGATCCCATCGAGGCGTGCTCCAGGCCCGACGGCAGCGGCGCCGCGACCGAGACCGCGTATCCCCAGAGCAGGACCAGCACCGTCACCACGAACCCGGCCAGCGGACCCGCCGCGCCGACGTCGAGCAGCTGGCGGCGGTCCAGGACCGGGCTCCGCATCCGGATAAACGCTCCCAGCGTTCCGATCGGCGAGAGGGTCGGCGGGATGGGGAGAAAGAACGGAGGAGAGACGTCGATACCGTAGTGGCGGGCGGTGAGGTAGTGACCCGATTCGTGCACCAGCAGGATCGCCAGGAGGGGGAGACCGAAGGACCAGCCCTGGGCATAGAGGCGCCAGTCGCCTCCGATGATTCCCCGAAGGAAGTGTCCCATCCCCACGAAGACCCCCTGAATGCCTTCGCCTGCCCAGGGGACCCACACCCCAGCGAGCGCCGCTCCCGCCCCGAGGGTGCAGACCACTGCAAGGGCGAGCAGCGCGGCGTGCAGGATCCAGCGAGGGCGCCGAAGCGTGGTGGAGAAGCCGAGCAGGACCAGCCGGCTGCGCTGGGCGTCGGCCCAGTACCATCGCCCGGTCCACTGGTCGAGCGCCTGGCGCAGGGCGGCGGTTCCGCCCCGGTGCGCCGGAAGCACCAGGGCGTCCACCACCTCGCGATTTCCCAGACGCATGACCCGCCAGGATGAGAAGAACGAAAGCAGCCGATCCAGAGTGAACCCTCTTGACGAAAACGTTGTCGAATGATAAGATAGGCCCGCAGTCTCCGGTGTCGCTATTCTGTGCGTGTCGAACCCACCGGACCGTCCCCTTGGACGTGCCGACACTTCCATAAAGACTCCCGACCCTGAACCTTTTTCCCCTGGCCTAACCCGGTCGCGGGCAACTGCCCCGGACCCGTACGAGGCTCCCTCAGTGGACATTTCCGAGCTCAAGCAGAAATCCGTCGCCGAGTTGCATGCGCTTGCCCAGCAACTCAACATCTCCAATTACTCCGGCCTCCGGAAGCAGGACCTGATTTTCCGGATCGAGCAGTCGCTCCTCGAGACCGACACGGTCATCCGGGGTGAGGGCGTCCTGGAAATCCTTCCCGAAGGCTACGGGTTCCTCCGGAGCCAGGACTGGAACTACCTCTACGGCCCCGACGACATCTACGTCAGCCCGAGCCAGATCAAGCGGTTCGATCTCCGCACCGGCGATACCGTCTTCGGGCAGGTCCGGCCCCCCAAGGAGGGCGAGCGGTACCTCGCGCTGCTCAAGGTCGAGAGCGTCAACTTCGAGGAGCCCGAAAAGACCAAGCACCGCATCGCGTTCGACAATCTCCGTCCCCGGTATCCCGACAAGAAGATCAAGCTCGAAGGGACCCGGGCCGATCTTTCGATGCGGGTGGTGGATCTGCTTGCCCCGATCGGCAAGGGGCAGCGCGGGCTGATCGTCTCGCCGCCCAAGGCGGGCAAGACCATCCTGCTCCAGAAGGTCGCCAACGCGATTACCGACAATCAACCCGAAATCATCCTCATCGTCCTGCTGATCGACGAGCGGCCCGAGGAAGTCACTGACATGCAGGAGAACGTCAAGGCCGAGGTGATCGCCTCGACCTTCGACGAGCCGGCCGACCGTCACGTCCAGGTCGCCGACATGGTGATCGAGAAGGCCAAGCGGCTGGTGGAGCACGGCCGCGACGTGGTCATTCTGCTCGATTCCATCACCCGGCTTGCCCGGGCCCACAACGTGGTGGTCCCCCATTCCGGCAAGATTCTCTCCGGCGGGGTCGACGCCAACGCGCTGCAGAAGCCCAAGCGATTCTTCGGGGCGGCCCGGAATATCGAAGGCGGCGGCTCGCTCACCATCATCGGCACCGCCCTGATCGATACCGGCAGCCGGATGGACGAGGTCATCTTCGAAGAGTTCAAGGGAACCGGCAACATGGAGCTGGTGCTGGATCGCCGCCTGGCGGACCGGCGGATCTGGCCGGCGATCGACGTGCAGAAGTCGAGCACCCGGAAAGAGGAGCTCCTCATGGACAAGGACGAGCTCAGCCGGATCTACCTGCTGCGCAATTTCCTTGCGGACATGCCTCCGGTCGAGGCGATGGAGTTCCTGCTGGAGCGGCTCAAGCGCACCAAGACCAACAAGGAATTCTTCGCCACGATGAATCAATAGGTCGTCGTGGACATTCCCGGCACCGGGCGCATCCTCGCGGTGGATTGGGGGGAGCGTCGCTTCGGGATCGCGGTGTCGGACGAATCCCAGATCATCGCCACCCCCCTCACTACCCTGACCCGGCGGGCCGGAAAGCGATTTCCCATGCCGTCCTTTCTCGCCCTGGTCGAAGACCAGCAAGCGGTCGGGCTGGTGGTCGGACTTCCGCTCACGCCAAAAGGCCATGAAGCAGAGGCCGCCCGCGCCGCCCGGGAGCTGGGCCAGCGGGTGACCCGGCGCACCGGGCTTCCGCTCGTGATGGCGGATGAACGCATGACCACCGCCCGGGCCCACGCCGCCATCCGGGAGCAGGGCGGTTCCACCCGGGGCCGGAAAGAGGAGGTCGATGCGCTGGCCGCCGCCGTTCTGCTGCAGGGGTTCCTGGAGCGGCGCCGTAATGCCTAGCAAAACGCTGCTCCTGGTGCTGTTGACCTGGGGATGCAGGCAGGCGGCCGGCCCAGCGGTCCAGGAAGTCGTCGTGGTTCCACCCGGAGCGACGGTGCGGGCGGTCGCCGAGAGTCTCGAGACGCACGGCATCATCCGCTCTCCGTTCTGGTTCCGGATGCTGACCAAGTTTCGCGGCAAGGAACGCCAGCTTCAGCGTGGCGCATACGCGTTCCGCCGCGGGATCGGCTCAGGCGAGGCGCTCGACGCCCTGATCGCGGGCAAGTCGATCCTCCAGCGACTGACCATCCCCGAGGGTCTGACCCTGATCGACATCGCGCATCTGGTGGACAGCGCGCTCGCGGTGCCACAGGCCGCATTTCTTGCGGCGGCTCGCGACACCGCATTGCTCCGCGAATACGGCATTCCGGGTCCCTCCCTCGAGGGCTATCTCCGACCCGAGACCTACCTCATGGCGCCCGGGCTCGATGCCCGCAAGGTGGTTCGGGTGCTGGCGAATCGCTTCGTGGTGGACTGGAAGCCCGAGTGGGATACCGCGGCGCGAGCCCAGGGCCTCGATCGCCACACCGTGGTGACGCTGGCGAGCATCGTGGAGACCGAGGCCCAGGTGGATTCGGACCGGCCGCTCATCGCGTCGGTCTATCGCAACCGGCTCCGTCTCGGCATGCCGCTCCAGGCCGATGCCACGGTGCAGTATGCCATTCAGGTCGCGACGGGAACGCGGAAAACCCGGCTCTACGAGAAGGATTACGGATTCCCTTCCCCCTACAACACCTACCTTACCCCAGGTCTTCCTCCGGGACCGGTGGGCGCTCCCGGGACCAAGAGTATCGAGGCGGTGCTCTCCTCCGCCCAGGCGCCGTATCTCTATTACGTTGCTCGATCAGATGGCACTCACATCTTCTCGCGGACATACCGGGAGCATCTCCGCGCCATTCAGACCAGCCGTGCCCGAGCGCGCTTGAAGCCGAAATAGGATTCCGAGGCGATGGGAGGGTGTTGAGATTACCCAGGTTCACCGAAGACCAGGTCATCGCAGGCTCAACCAGGCCGGCACGCGAACAGAGCACCGGCTTCCCCTGCCTGCGATGCCGGAGACCACGGTGGACCGGCTGACGAAGGACCCCGACCCGGGGACCGTGGAGCCATGACGCGCCCACCGGTTCCGGCGTCGGTTCCCGAGGGCCTGGGGGTGCCGCCGGAAGCCGAGCTCATGCTGCTTGCGTCAGCGGGCGCGCTGGGGCGCGATCGCTTTCAGGAGCTGGCTCGGACCCCTCTGGATTGGGACCGGGTCTCCACCCTGGCGATGTGGTCGCACGCCACTTCCGCCCTGTGGCACCAGTTGAAGGAGACCCCCGAGCTTCCCCAGGGGCCTCATACCGCAAGACTGCAATCACTGGGCGTGATCACCGAATTCCGGCTGCATCACGTGGCGAAGCTGCTGGAGGAGCTGGTCGGCTTGCTGGCCCAGCACGATGTCCACGTCATTCTCCTCAAAGGTGCCGCTCTCCTGTGCGGCGCGACCTCGCGGCGCATCGATCGCAGCATGAGCGATCTCGATCTGGTTGTCATCGACGGCTCTGCCGAGGAGGCCTGGCGGGTCTGTCGCGAGGCGGGATGGTCTCTCCTCTACGAGGAGGCGTCGCACCAGTACGAAGAACACCATCACCTGCCGCCATTGCGCGATCCTGACGGGATCGGCCTCGGTCTCGAGTTGCACCGGAGTCTGTTTCAGCAGGGATCGACTCTGGGCATCGATGAAGCGGCGATGGTGCGGCGAGCACGCTTCGTGCCGGTTGGTGCCGCCACCGCGCGGATCCCGACCCTGGAAGACATGCTCCTCTACGCGTGCATTCATTTCGGGTGGGGACACAGCTTTGAGAGTCATGCCTGGTCCAGCTTCCACGATGCCCACGCGATCGTGTCGGATCCCGCCTTCAGTTGGGAACGATTTCTGGCGCTGGTGCGCGAGACCCGAGTTGGAAGCTGTTGCTACTGGACCCTGCGACTTGCCCGCTCCGGGGCCCGGCTTCCGGTCCCGGAGGAGGTTCTCGACGCGCTGCCCGGCCCTTCGCTTCGGCTGGTGGGGGCCGCGCTCGAACGCCATTTCTTTGCCCAGCTCTACGATCCCGCCACGGCGACGACTCCGGTGCGGTTGCGCCAGGTGCTCTGGCAGGTCGCGATCCGCCCGAGCAGAAGCGGGTTGGGAAAGGCCCGACCCTGGCTGCGCCGGGCCCCGAACGTCCGACCAGTAACCGAAGCCCAACGGGACAAAGCCGGCGGAGGCTGGGCTCGATCCATCGCGACCTTGCGGTATCTCTGGGGCCTGTTTGCGACTCCAAAGAAGCCACACCCGCTCTCTCACTGAAGCAGCCGCCCAACTCGATCTATATTCCGGCCGTGAACAAGGTCTATCCGGACGCGCGCGCCGCCTGCGCTGACATTCCCGATGGGGCCACCCTGTTCGTCGGGGGCTTTGGCCTCGCCGGAATTCCCGAGGAATGCATTCTGGCGCTGCGGGATCTCGGACCTCGAAATCTCACGGTGATTTCCAACAACGCCGGGACCACCGAGCACGGACTGGTCCACCTGCTCAAGAACAAGCAGGTGCACAAGATGATCTCGAGTTACGTGGGCGAGAACGAAGTCTTCGAGAAGCTCATGCTCTCGGGGGCGCTCGAGGTGGAGCTCACTCCCCAGGGCACCCTCTCGGAGCGGATTCGCGCCGGGGGCGCCGGGATTCCAGCGTTCTTCACTCCCACCGGCGTGGGAACCAGGATTGCGGACGGCAAGGAAGTGCGCGAGTTCGACGGTCGGCGATACCTGATGGAACGGGGACTCACCGGCGACTTCGCCCTGGTGCATGCATGGAAGGGCGACCGGTTCGGCAACCTGGTGTACCGCAAGACCGCTCGGAACTTCAACCCGATGATGGCGATGGCCGGCCGGGTCACCATCGCGGAGGTCGAGCAGCTGGTCGAGCCCGGCGAGATCGAGCCCGACCAGGTGCACACCCCCGCCATCTTCGTGCAGCGGATCTTCCAGGCTGGGACGCTCAGCAAGCGAATCGAACGCCACACCGTGCGCACCCGCTCATGAGCGGCCAGGACATCCGCCAGGTCATCGTCCGCCGCGCCGCACTGGAGCTGCGCACCCTGACCGAAGCCACCGGGTACTACGTGAATCTGGGCATCGGGATGCCCACGATGATCGCCGACTGTGCGCCGCCCGACATCCCGTTCGTGCTGCACTCGGAGAACGGAATGCTGGGTGTCGGTCCCTACCCTCTCGAGGGTGACGAGGACCCCGACCTGATCAACGCGGGGAAGGAGACGGTCACCGAGCTACCCGGCACGAGTTATTTCGACAGCGCCACTTCGTTCGCGATGATCCGCGGGGGCCACGTCGCGCTGAGCTTTCTGGGCGCAATGCAGGTCTCCGAGCGCGGCGACCTCGCGAATTGGATGATTCCCGGCAAGATGGTGAAAGGGATGGGCGGCGCGATGGACCTCGTCGCGGGGGCCCGCCGGGTGATCGTCATCATGGAGCACACCGCCCGCGATGGGTCGCCCAAAATCCTCAAGGAATGCACCCTCCCCCTCACCGGTGAGCACTGTGTCAACCGGATCATCACCGAACGCTGCGTGCTCGACGTGACCGAGGCCGGGCTCCGGGTGGTCGAAGTACTCCCGGGGTCGAGCCGGGAAGCAGTCCTCGCCGGGACCGAAGCCACCCTGCTCTGGTGAGTGCTTCCGGCACAATCGAGCTGCGCTGCTCCTGCGGCCAGCGGTACCATGCCGACCCCGCTCATGCCGGCCGTTCGATCCGCTGCCGCTGCGGACGAACCCTCTCGATCCCAGCGGAGCCGCCCCGCGACAGCCGAGCTCCGAGGCAAGCCGGAGCCACCACCAAGCGGGCTCGGAGGAAACCGGTCAATCTGGTCGGGCTGGGGAGAAGGCTCTGGAATGCCCCCGGCATCATAACCCGCCATCCCCGGGCCGCGGCCCGACGGCGCTGGACCACCCGGCTGGGTCTGGGATACTGCGCCCTGGTGGCCGCCTTCACCATGTTCCTGTGGTCGCTGGGCGATCGGTGGTGGCCCGCTACTGCCCTGCTCTTCGGACCCCGCTGGCTGATCCTGGTCCCGGTGCCGGTGCTCGCGATAGCGGCTGTTCTGTTCCGTCCTGCGGTGCTGCTCCTTCTCGGTGTCTCATTGCCGGTGGCCCTGGGGCCGGCAATGGGACTCCGACTCGGCTGGCATCGCTGGGCCGGAACGGGAAGCGCCGATCTCCGGATTGTGACCTTCAATATTCAGGGGGCGGAAAACTTTCGCGCCCCGGGCATCCCCCTCGATCTGGAGCGCTACGCCCCCGACGTCCTCATTTTTCAGGAGTGCGACGCTGCGTTCATCGATCCCCTGTACTGGCCCCAGGGATGGTACATCCGCTTCGATGACGGCTTCTGTCTCGGCAGCAAGTACCCGATCAGCCATAGTGTCACGGCGCAGGAGGTCAAGACCGGGGAGTTCGGCGGGACCGGCATCGCCCGGCTCTACCGGCTTCAGAGTCCCCACGGCCCGATCGACCTGGTCGGGGTCCACCTGGAAACTCCCCGGAAGGGACTGGAAGTCCTGCGCTACGGGGCTGAGGTTGACCGAATGGATCCGAGCACGCTGGTGCGGGACATTGGCTCGCGGCGGATCAGCCGGTGGATCGCGCGGCAGAGCCGCACCGCGATCGTGGCGGGGGACTTCAACATGCCGGTGGAAAGCGCGATCTATCGGCGCTACTGGAGCGATTGCGAGAATGCCTTCTCGAGGGTCGGAACCGGCTTCGGCTACACCCGCGTTCTCAAGCATTTCTCGGTGCGAATCGATCACTTGCTGACCTGTGGGGGATGGGAGCCGGTCAGAGCGTTTGTCGGGCCCGACCTGGGCTCCGATCATCTACCCCTGATCGTGGATCTGCACCGGAACTAGCCGCTTCCGCTTCAGGCGGCCGGAGCGGAAGACCGGTAGCGGGAGGCGGCCAATTCGGTGTCCGGGGCGCCGAGGATTCCGGAAGCCACCGCGACACCGGCTCCCCCGGCTGCGCGGACCTCCTCGATATCCTCCGGAAGAATGCCGCCGATCGCAACACACGGCGTTCCCCTCGGCCACATCGACGATGGCGCGAAACCCCGGCACCCCGATGGGGTTTCCGGCGTCCGGTTTCGTCGTGGTAACCCGCCACGGTCCCACTCCCCAATAGTCGGCTCCCGCGCCGCCGGAGGCTTCCCCGAGCGAGCCCACCGATGCCCCGATCAGAAAGCCCGACGGTGCGATCCGACGGGCCTGGGCCATCGGAAGGTCATCCGGCCCGAGGTGGACCCCTGCGGCTCCCACCGCGAGAGCCACGTCCAGCCGATCGTTGACCAGAACCGGAACATCCAGACTGGCGATGAGCCCTCCCGCCAGAGCGGCAAGCTCCCGCGGTGTGGCGTGCTTGAGGCGAAGCTGAACGCAGGTGGCACCGCCACGAACGGCCGCCCGGGCGAGCTCGGTGAGATCGCGCCCCGCGACCATCGCATCATCAGTCACCAGCATGAGGCGCAACATCAGCGCTAGATTGGGCACGCCGAACAGTAAACACAGAAACAGTGAACGGTGAACGTGAACAGTGAACAGTGAACCTGAACAGTGACCGTCAAATCCTCATCGCTCGAAGTGCTGGTGAGCCGTCGCGGCGCTGAGCGCTGGCAGGAAGGTCACCCGTGGATCTACGCGAGTGATGTGGCCGAAGGGCCGGAGGCGCCCGGCGTGGTTCCGGTGCGCGATCATCGGGGGAAATTCCTGGGACAAGCCTTGTGGTCCCCTCGGTCGGAAATCCGGCTCCGCCTGCTGGAGCAGAGTCAGGACCCCATCGACACCGCGTGGTGGGAAGCACGGATCCGCTCCGCCCTGGCCCGCCGGGATGGAATCGACGCGACCGGATATCGTGTCGTCCACGGCGAAGGGGACGCCCTGCCTTCGCTCATTGTCGACCGGTACGATCGCTGGGTCGTCGCTCAGCTGCTGTCCGCCGGGCTCGAGACCATGCGGGATCAGGTGGTCGAAGCAATCCGGCGCATCCTCGAGCCCAGCGGAATCCTGCTCCGTCACGATGTTTCGGTCCGCCGTCGTGAGGGGCTGGCCCAGGACGTCGAGCTGGTCGAGGGAAGCGTTCCCCAGGACATCGAAATCGAGGAGCGCGGCATCCGTTTCTTCGCCGCCCCCTGGACCGGCCAGAAGACCGGAGCGTTTCTCGATCAACGGGTAAATCGAGTACGGGCGGGCGAGCTGGCGGTGCCGGGCGGTCAGGCGCTCGACTGCTTTGCCTACCATGGGTCCTTCGCCCTGCACCTGGCCAGGAAAAGCCAGCGGGTGCTGGCGCTCGATACCAGCGTCGAGGCGCTCCAGCGGGGCACCCGCAATGCCGCCCTCAATGGACTCGGCAATATCGAATGGGAGGAGGGCGACGCCTTCGATGTGCTCCGGGCGATGGAACGCGAGCGCATCCGTTTCGATACCATTGTGCTGGACCCGCCTGCCTTCGCGAAGAGCCGAAGCGCCATTGCGGGAGCGCTACGGGGATACAAGGAGATCAACCTGCGGGCCATGCGCCTCCTCAACCCGGGCGGCATCCTGGTCACCGCCTCGTGCTCGTTTCACGTCGGGCGTGCCGAATTCCTGGAGGCACTCGTGGCGGCCGCTCGGGACAGCGGACGCACTCTGACGCTGCTGGAGCACCTGAGCGCTGGGCTCGACCATCCAGAGGTGATGACGGTTCCTGAAACAGGCTATCTCAAGGGGGTCGTGCTGCGGTGCGAGCGGTAGCGCCGAATTCCAGGTTCTCAGCTCTGACGCATCCACTCCAAACCGCTAACTCGGAACTCAAAACTCTTTCCGAAACCCAACTCCCCTCTTAGCTTAGACGATCATGCTCACCCAGGCCGAGCTGGAGCACCGGACCGGGTCCAGGCGGACCCGGAAGGCTCGGCCTCAACCATCGGTTCGCCAACGCTATCAGCAGTACCTGCTCCAGCGCATCGAGGACTACAAGAACTCGATCTCCCGGGAGGAGCTGCTCGGGCTCGGGAATGAAGCGGTGGACGAGCTCCAGAACGATCCCGAAGGGCAATATTTCCTCACCGAAATGCTCATGCAGGACACCGTCGACAAGATGATCCAGAAGCGGCTCGGCCTGCCTTCGTTCGGACGATGGCGGCAGAAATTCGCCAAGCTGCGGCAGGCCCAGCGCGAGCCGACCCACTGGGGACTCGAGCGCAAGACGGTGTTGAGCCTGGTGCTGGAACGACTCGAGCCCGGCGATCATGCCGTGGTGATCGGGGGCGGTGCCGAGGCCGCCGTGTTTCTGCTGGCCGCGCATGACGCGCGGCTCACCTGTCTCTTCGAAGACAACCCCACCTGCACCCGCATCGAAAACCGGATGGCGGCCGAATCGCTCACTGGCGACGTCGAAGCGTTCGTGGTGCAGCTCGGCGTGTGGTTCCCAACCCTTGCCATGCCCGCTCAGCTCGTGGTCATCGACGCGGGAATCCTGGGGGAGCTTCCGGCGCCCCGGCGGATCGCCCTGATGGCACGGCTTCAGGACTGGACCGTTCCCGGCGGGCTTCACGCCGTGCTGGGGCAACCCGGCTCCACCGCTCCCGAGACCTGGCTTTCGCTCTATCCGGACTGGGAGCGGGTCGTCCACAAGGAAAGCCGGGGACGCGCCGCGAAGCGGGGTTCCTCACCCGGAGTTCTCCTGAGCCGACCGGTCCCCACCGCCGCCCCGGAACAGGCTTCCACCGCCTGAGCTTGCGCGTTTCCTCCCTCCAGTCGTAGACTCGGAAGGCTATGTCATCCTTCACGTTGAACGGCAGTCCCGTCCCTTTCCAGCCCGGGATGACGATCCTCGATGCGGCCCGCGCGGGCGGGGTCGAAATCCCGACGCTGTGCTGGTATCCGAAGCTCCCCAACGTCGCGAACTGCCGGATCTGTCTGGTGTCGGTGGAAGGCCAGCCGAAGCTCATGCCGGCCTGCAACACCCCCGCCGCTCCCGGCATGGTGGTCACCACCGAATCGCCAGCCGCGGTGGACAACCGTCGTGGCGTCCTCCGGTTCCTGCTGGAGCGATATCCCGGAGAGCACCTGAGCAACGGTGGCCGGGCCTCGCCCCGGAACGAGTTCGAACGCTACGTCACCCAGTACGATGTCCCCGCCGAGCGCCGCTCGGCGCTCCCGCTCCGGGGCGGGGACACCCGCCCGGGCGACGTCATGATCAGCCACGACATGTCGCTCTGCGTGTTATGTACGCGGTGCGTGCGCGCCTGCGAAAGCATCCAGGAAGTCGGCGTTCTCGACGTGGCGGAACGGGGTTCCCACACCGAGATCATTGTGGGCGGCGACGGCGATCCCGACCACGCCAGCTGCACCTGGTGCGGCGAGTGCGTCCGGGTCTGCCCGACCGGGGCCATCTTCGAGGTGATGCCCCGCAAGCGGTTTTCGCCCGAGGCGATCCGCGCCCCCGACAAGACGGTCCGCTCGGTCTGCCCCTATTGCGGGGTCGGGTGCCAGATCGACATCCAGGTGCAGGACCAGCAGGTGGTGCGGGTCACCTCGCCGTGGATCGAGGAGCGGACCCCGAACCAGGGCTCCACCTGCGTCAAGGGCCGGTTCGGGTACGACTTCCCCCAGCATCGGGACCGCCTAACCCGCCCGCTCATCCGGCGGGGCTGGGAGCGGCAGGGCGAGCAATGGGTGTGGACCGGTGAGCAGCCCCGCTATCGAGAAGGAGCCTGGCACACCGTGGCGGAAGAAGGGAAGCGCCGGAAGCCCCGGCCGCCGGTGCGCCAGGTCGGCAAGCCGCCCCTCACCGGAACCGCGCTTTCCGACGACGGCGACGTGCGGGACCGGGTCGCCACCCCGCCGGATTGGTACGAGAGCTTCCGCGAAGCCACCTGGGAAGAAGCGATGAGCCTCACCGCCCAGGAGCTGCTCCGGATCCGCGATACCATCGGCCCCCAGGCGCTCGCCGCGTTTTCGTCGGCCAAGTGCAGCAACGAGGAGAACTATCTGCTCATGCGGATGGTGCGGGCTGGATTCCGCACCAACAACGTGGACCATTGCACCCGGCTCTGCCATTCGACCTCGGTCGCCGCGATGAACCGAGCGCTCGCGACCGCAGCCGCGTCCGGCTCGATGCGGGAGATCGAGGAGGCCTGCGACGTCATCTTCATCGCGGGTGCCAACACCACCGAGAGCCATCCGGTGTTCGGCGCCCTCATCAAGCGGGCCCACGCCAAGGGCGCGAAGCTCATCGTCGCGGATGTTCGCCGCACCGAGCTGGCGGCGCTCGCCGACATCCACCTGCAGATGCTGCCGGGGACCGATGTCGCGCTCTACAGCGGGATGCTGGCCCACATCATCGCGTCGGGCCTGGTCAATCGATCCTTCGTGACCGATCGGACCAGCGGGTTCGAAGCAGTCGCCGCCGCGGTGAAGCCCTATACGCTCGATGTGGCGAGCAAGATCACCGGTATTCCCGCCGAGCTGATCCGGCGCGCGGCGGAAGCGTACGCGCGGGGACCGAACACCTCGACCCTGTGGGCGATGGGGCTCACTCAGCATGCTACCGGCACCGACATCGTCGCGAGCCTCCTCAACCTGCTCCTCGCCTGCGGCATGATCGGACGATGGGGTGCCGCGATGATCCCGATCCGGGGGCAGAACAACGTTCAGGGAGCCAGCGACGTCGGCGCGATTCCGTTCGCCTACACTGACTACCGCACCGTGACCGACCCCGCCAACCGGGCCGAGTACGCCGCGGCCTGGGGCGTGCCGGAAGAATCGCTCTCGCTCGAGGATGGCTTGATGGTCACCGAGATCGTCAAGGAAGGCAGCACGGTTCGGGGCATGTACGTCATGGGAGAGAACCCGGTGCTGTCCGACCCCAACGTCGCCAAAGCCGAAGAGTGGGTCCGGAAGCTGGAGTTCCTGGCGGTGCACGATCTCTTCCTCACCGAGACCGCCCGCTGGGCCGACGTGGTCCTGCCGGGATCGTCATTCGCCGAGAAGCAGGGGACCTACGCAAACACCGACCGGCACATCCAGCTCGCCGAGTCCGCAGTCCCGCTTCCCGGTCAGGCCCGTCAGGACCTCGACATTCTCATCGATCTCTCCCGCAGGCTCGGCCTCGAGGCGCCCTATCAGGGTCCCTCGGACGTGATGGATGAGATCGCCCGCGTCACCCCGAGCTGGCGCGCCGTATCGTATCAAAAGCTCCGGCGTGATGGCGCACTCCAGTATCCCGTCCTGACCGAAGATTCGAAGGGAACCCCGTTCCTCTTTGCCGATCGCTTCCCGACCCCGGATGGCCGGGGAAGACTGGTTCCGGTCGAGTATCTCCCGCCCGCCGAGCTGCCCAGCGACGAGTACCCCTTCTTCCTGAATACCGGCCGCCAGATGTATCACTGGCACACCGGCACGATGTCCCGCCGGTCCGAGGGCCTCGATTCACGGGAGCCGGTACCGATCGTCGAGATCGCGCCGTCGGACGCGCTGACGCCTCGGCGTCAGCGAAGGCGAAACCGTCCGGGTGACGTCCCGCCGCGGCAGCGTGCTCATCGGGGTGCGGATCTCCGAGCGGCAGGCGCCCGGGCAGGTCTTCATCCCCATGCACTTCCGCGAGGCGGCCGCCAACCTCCTCACCAACCCGGCGCTCGATCCCTACGCCAAGATCGCAGAGTTCAAAGTGAGTGCGGTGCGGATCGAGCGCGTGGATGCGCCCGCGCTGGTCGACTAGATAGATTCCTCCGCCGTTCCTACGAGACATCGGGAGGCGTTCTGCGCGCACTGGTCAAGACCGGGCCCGGGCCGGGCATGGAGCTTCGCGACGTTCCCAAACCCACCTGCGGACCCAGCGACGTCCTCATCAAGGTCCATGCGGCCGGCGTCTGTGGCACCGACCTGCACATCTGGGAGTGGGATGCCTGGGCCAGCGGGCCGGCTGCGTCCTCCCGTCGTCATCGGCCATGAGTTCGCCGGCGAAATCGTCGCGCTCGGCCCCGAGGCGGCCGCCGAAGAGCTGCTCGCGATCGGCGATGCGGTCACCGCCGAAGGTCACATCGTCTGCGGCCATTGCCTCCAGTGCCGCACCGGGATATCCCACCTCTGCACCAGGACCCGGATTATCGGGGTAGATCGGGATGGCGCCTTCGCCGATTACATCGCGATGCCGGCCTCGAACGTCATCAAGCTGGACGGAATTGCCGGTGAGATCGGCGCGATCATGGATCCGGTGGGCAACGCCGTGCACACCGTCCTCGAGGGCAGCGACATCACCGGCGCTACGGTCTTCGTGCTGGGCTGCGGCCCGATCGGCTGCTTTGCCTGCGGTGTCGCCCGGGCGGCAGGTGCCTCGCTGGTCATCGCCAGCGACTTGAACGACATGCGGCTCGATCTGGCCCGGAACATGGGAGCGAACCTCACGCTCAATCCCTCCCGGGACGACGTGCTCGCCCGCATTGGCGAGCTGACCAACGGCGAGGGTGTGGACCTCGTCTGCGAAATGAGCGGCCATCCGTCGGGGCACGCCCAGGCGTTCGCCGCGGCGCGGTCCGGCGGGAGGGTGAATCTCCTGGGAACTCCCAGCAAGCCGACCGAGGTGAACTTTGCCCGCGATGTCATCTTCAAGGGACTGACGCTCTACGGCGTGACCGGGCGCAAGATGTACTCGACCTGGCACCAGATGGTTCGGCTGATCCGGAATGGCCAGTTCGATCCCCGGCCCGTCATTACCCACCGGTTCCCGCTCGATCAGATCGGCCAGGCCATCGCGGTGATCAAGGAAGGCAAGGCCGGCAAAGTCATCCTGGAGATCGCGTCGTGACGTCCTCGCTCGAAGCGCGGCTTCGACAGGGCCTGGAGCAGTTCCGCCAGGACAAGGTCTACAAGACCCTCAACTATCTCGACAGCCCGCAGGCCCCCAGGGTACAAATGGAAGGGCAGAGGCGACGTCATCATCCTCTCCTCCAACAATTACCTCGGCCTTTCCACCGAACCCGGCGTCGTCGAGGCGGGGCGGGCCGCGCTCGACCGATTCGGGGCCGGCACCGCGTCGGTTCGATTCATCTGCGGCACCTTCACGATTCACCGCGAGCTGGAACAGGCGCTCGCCCGGCTGGTCGGCACCGAGGCCTCGCTGTCGTTCGTGAGCTGCTGGAATGCCAATGAGGCGCTCCCGGCCACCGTGCTGACCGAGCGGGATATCGTGTTGAGCGACCAGCTCAATCACGCCTCCATCATCGACGCCATCCGGCTCGCCAAGAACATCACCAAGTGCGCCACCGGGGTGTACCAGCACAAGAATCTCGCCGACCTGGATGCCAAGCTCGCGGCAGCACGGGACCGCGAGGTGAAGATGGTGATTACGGACGGGGTGTTCTCCATGGAGGGCGCCATCGCGGACCTGCCCGGCCTCAGCGAGGTGTGCCGGAAGCACGGCGCGGTCCTGGTGGTCGATGACAGCCATGCCACCGGCGTTCTGGGAAAGACCGGCCGCGGCACTGCCGAAC
Organism: uncultured Gemmatimonadales bacterium; assembly: GCA_963841505.1. GTDB lineage: Bacteria > Gemmatimonadota > Gemmatimonadetes > Gemmatimonadales > GWC2-71-9 > JABFSM01. Next base: position 9,156 of record CAWJCZ010000004.1, on the reverse strand, counting down.
ACTACGGCATGCTCGGCCAGATCGACATCATCACCAGCACCCTGGGCAAGGCGCTGGGCGGAGCGGCAGGAGGCTTCGTCGCCGGATCGGAGTCGGTGTGCGACTACCTGACCCAGCGATCCCGGCCGCAGCTCTTCAGCAACGCGCTGCCCTGCACCGTGGCGGGCAGCGCGCTCGCTGCGGTCCGGTTCCTCGAGGCCCATCCCGAGCGAGTCGAAACGCTGCGGGAAAACACCACCTACTTTCGCGGCAAGCTGACCGAGCTGGGGTTCAAGCCGCTTCCCGGCGAAACCCCGATCGTTCCGGTCATTGTCGGCGAGACGTCGGATGCCATCCGGATGAGCGAGCTTCTACTCGAGCAGGGCGTCTTCGTCACCGGATTCGGCTACCCGGTCGTTCCTCAAGGAACCGCCCGGGTGCGCTGCCAGATTTCCGCAGCCCATACCCGGGAGGACATGGATCAGGCGCTCCGGGCCTTCTCGAAAGTCGGAAAACAGCTCAAGCTGATCTAGCGTAATGAGGGAAATGTGGCGGGTTCAGCCAGCCTCCGGCTCGAGGACCGACACTTTTTGCAGCGCGATCATGGCGCCTGAAGCATTGATCTAACCAATTGATAAGCTTGTAGTTAGCCATTCTGACAACCAGTACCGCCCCGCCAATCCGCACCCCCGACGTGCAAGCACGGGCCTTGCCGTCTGGTGAGCGACTGACTCTTCGGTTCGGAGGCTGCTTTCATGCGATTTACCCCCCGTTTCCTTCCCGGGCTTCTCCTTGCGCTCGGCGCGGGGACCTTGTCCGCCCAGTCTGCTCGCCTGGAGAATGGCGAGGCGCCCAAGGTCCGCGACGACCGGTTCAAGTGGGCCGTCGGGGCTGAAGGCGGAGTGCTCTTCTTCAGCACTCAGCGGCAAACCATGAGCGGCATTCCCGCGGCCGGCGCCCACTTCTCGGTGGTGTCGCGGCGCGGAGGTGTGCAGCTCGGCGTCGATGAGGCGTTCGGCAGCGATGAGCCGACCGCGTTCGTCGATCCCAACAGCGGCAACTCCACCCGGGAAATGCAGTTCGACCGCATCCGCCGCTACGGCGTGACGCTGACCGGTTATCCGGTCCGGGGGATGGTGGAGCCGTATTTCGGGGTGGGCTTCGGATTTCTCCAGGTCATCGATCCCCGCTTCGATCCCAATACCGTCTTTACGTCGAATGCGCAGGCAGCGCTCTCCCAGGCTACCGCCAAGGACCTCTCCGCCTCAGGCTTCGTGTCGTTCCTTGCCGGGCTTCAGTTCCGGCTTTCGGGAGTGGCCGCGTTCGCCGCGTACCAGGTGAACACTGCCCCACGCCAGGGCGACCTGCTGCGCGGCACTGGTCAATCCCTGATGGGCGGATTCCGGATTTCGCTGGGCACCGCGCGCGAGGACATCAAGGGAGGCGGATACTAAAGCGCAGGGGCCAGTCCACCGCTTTCGAGATCCCGATTCTTGGCGTAACGTCGACAGGAATCGGGATCGTGCTTTTCCCCCCATAGACTCTCACTGACGAGCGCGCCATCAGTGCTCCATCCAGGGTTCGGGTAATCCCGAGCGCCTGGATCCAGAAACCGGCGCCGCGCCCCGCAGCCGGAGATGCAGCAGCTTCTTGACGCTGCCCTCGGGCAGTAGCCGGCCTCGGTCGGGGCGTGTTTGGCCGTGCTCGCACGTGAGCCCGGTGATGCCAGGAAGGGCCAGAATGGCGCACGCTGCGGCTAATGGCAAGGACGACGGCAAAGCAGACTGCCGACGTGGATTGCCAGCGCATAGCGGGAGGTGGACGATGAGGGCACGCCGGTACATGCCTACCGGGAGGGGGTCAAGTGATGGCGTTCGTGTCCCCTGCTGCTACCGGTACGGGCTGGATCAGGCTCGGCCACCTGTCCCCGGATACGCCGCCGGTCGACGTGTGCGTGTACTCGTCCCGCAACTCCAGCGCGCGAATCAGACTGCCTGAAGTCGAATACGGAGACATTTCGCCCTATGAGACCCTCGGTGCAGGCGACTACAGCATCGCCATCCGGGCAGCCGAGGCCTCCGCGTCAGGACAACTTGTGATGTCCACCAGCGTGACCGTTACAGCGGGACATGCCTACACGGTGGCAGCCATGGGACCCCGATGGCCCCGCTGACGACAATCCCTATTGTGGTCCTGCGCACTGAACTGCTGACTCCCTCAAGCCTGCCGGAAGTATCAGCCAAGTGACGCGTGTAGGCACGATTGGCCGCCTCCTTGACGTTGCCTTCCGCGACTTCGGCGGTCGCCTCTTCCTCGACTTCCCTCAGGACCGCACGGAACCGGGCTATGTTCCGGTCACCAGCCCGACCGGCCGGTCTCATGCAGCCTGCGGGCACCCAGCGCGAGCGTGGGGATGACCAGAGCGAGCACGACGAGGACACCCACGGGCGCGAAGATGAGCAGCGAGCCGTAGCCGACAATTACCTTGGCGAGCCACCATGTCCAAAACTCCTTCCGGGTCGCAGTCCCGGAGCCGTCAGCATAGTGGTTAGTGAAAATGTCCCAGCAGAAGTCCCAGGTGGCCTGTAGTGAATCCGGCTTCGGCGCGTCAGCAGTAGGTGTGCTCATGATGGAGCCTCTCGTTGTTGTTACCTCAACGGTAGGCACCCGATTACGCGCCGAGAGCCATTTATGGTGGAGTACCACCAATCAATGTGGTGGTACTCCACATGATCTACGTCACAATTGGCGGAGTACCACTCGGATATGCGAAAGCCCGGGAAGACAATGGTTCATCTCCCGGGCCAGTTGTCCTAAGAAGATCGTGCCGTCGTGCATCTTGACGAACTACGCCCCCGCGTCAGGCTCGCTACCTCTAATAGTAGCCGGGGGCTCGCAGGGAGCCAGGCAAAGGCGCTTCCGGCCCTCGGCGAAGCCCGCGCTATAGCCCGCGTCGTCGCCAGACTCCCAACCCGCATTGAAGATCTCGATGGCGAGGCCCTCAAGCTCCCCCTTGAACGGCGGTAGCATGACGGTCACCCGCGCCAGTGCGAGCCGCAGCTCCGCCGGGATCTCCTCCAGGGATTCGTCGCGGGCCGACTGGTCGGCCTCCGTCGGCGCGGGGACGGTCAGCAGGATCACTTCCCGGGGCAAGACGTGCTGGACGTTCCAGACCTCGACGCCACTGCGGCAGAGCTGGTGGATGAGCTTCTCCTCCAGATCGTCCCGGTACGGGTTCTTGCCCCTCCTGCCGGCCAGCTCGGGGCCGTCGAGCACGGAGACATCGACCGTCTTACCGGCCTCGATCGCGTCGAGGAGCTTCCGCGCGTTACGGCTGGTGGTCTTCTTCGCCAGCGGCAGCGCCGGGTGATTGCCCCGGTACCGGTAAAACCCGAACCGCTGGGCGAAGCCCTCTAGGCCGGCCGCCTGCCCGACGTACCCGGCGACGACCTCATCGCCTTCACTGACCCGGAACCAGTAAATGCCCTGGACCCTGCCTGCCCCCTTCGGAAAGTCCAGGCTCCCGCCGATAGCGCGGACCTGCCCGACCGGCTTCCAGTCCACTGTGCTGTTCTTCATTCTGTTCATGATTCCCCCTTGTTGAGCCGAGCCCACTCGTGGTCCAGCCTGCTGATCTCGTTCCTCGATTCGGGTAACCGAGACCAGCGTTTGCCGGTCCAGTGGTAATGGACCGATCCCTTCAGCCAATAGATTGTCAGCCGGGAGAAGTACTTCTTACCGTGGTACGACTTGACCCAGTAGACCTTCACCGTGACGCGCAGGTTGTGCGCGATATTCCAGCCCCGGCCGGTTCCCCACTCGGCCGTCTTGCTCGACTTGTACCAGTGAATACCTTTCCAGTCGTTCGGGCCCTGCGCGCCCACCACGCCCGAGGTGTGGTAGCGCAGCGCGTTACCACTCCATTCGACGGAGCAGTCCCCGGCCTTGACGTCCGAGAACAAGATGTCCATCGGCTTAGCAGAATCACACGACAGCAACAGGTTCGCCTGCGGGATGACCGGAAGGGCGGATGCCTGAGCGGACGGTGCGGCGAGCCCGAGGCTAAGCGCGGCAGCCAGGGCCAGTGTCCCGGCCGCTGCAACGAAGTGGTTGGGTTTCATGATGACTTCCTTAATAAATGTCGATTCGATTCGAGGTCAGCCGTTAGCGCCAGAAGCTCCGGCTGTAACGGAAGTACCTCGTGCTGACCCACCGGCCGGTCAGTGCCGGGTAATTGGCGCGAAGGACGTAGCCCGGGAGATGCCAGCCCATCACCGAGAAATAGGCCCGGCCATTGTGATGCTTGACCTGACTGAGGGTGACGACCAGCTTGAAGTAGCTCGTCGTGCCCTGCGCGCAATTCGGGACGCAGTTGTTGACTTCGAGTCGGCCGGTTGCCCTGGCGCTCTTGCTGTTCCAGCGGGTCCAGTGGAGGTTAATCGCGTAAGGAGCCCCCATCGAGATCCACATGGTCCCGGGACGGACATGCGGGTGGCTCCAGTTGAAGCTCATGGAGTTGTAGACGACAGGCACGGTTCGAGCCTGGGCCGACGTGGCCAGCCCCCCGATGAGCCCGAGGCTAAGTCCGGCGGCGAGGGCGATAGCTCCCAGGCTGGCGATGATCTTCTTGACGTTCATGACGTTCCCCCACGTTTTCGGATTTAGCTTTTGATCTAAGGATATGTGCCCGCCGACACGCCCGGCGGGACGAACCGGACGTCTCGGACGTGACACTGGACACGCCGTGAATCGGGACTTTTGACGCAGAGGCGGGACAAATCAGGGCTTCCACACCTTCGCCAGCCGGGCCGCGAACTTTGTCCTGGTCACAGCGGCGCTGGTGTCGTCGAGGACGCCCTCGCTGGCCGCGATCTCCCGTGCCGCCGTCAGCTGCGCCAGCGAGTACAACCGGACCCGCCCGCCGAGGGCCGCCGTCCGCTTGCCGAAGGATGGCGGCGGCAGGATGCCCCGGTCATGCCACTTCCGGATCGTGCCGGTTGACCGGTTCAGCGCACGGCCAAGATCGCCGATCCGGTAAAACGGGACATTGACCTCGCCACGATAAGTCATCATCACTGGCCGCCCCAGGCCGGGAATAAGCACGGGCTCTGTTCTCATGACATTCCCCCGTGCTGGTCGGCATCTTCGCGCCAATTGAAATAGGTCCTCGGGTGATGGACGAATTCAAGTCGGCCCTTTATGCCGTCTGACTTGCGGATGACTTCGAGGAACGGGGCCAGGAAGGCGATGACTTGAAAGTCCCGCTGAAGCTCCTCAGTCGTGACAGGCAGGGGCATTGAAATGGGCGGAACCACTGACCTTGACAAGGAGCGAGAAGATCCTGCTCGAAGGTCCCGTCGGGAACATGACCGGAACTGCCCTATTCTGGGCGAAGGCGGGATACCTATATCTCGGCCTCAAGACGGGACGGTGGTGAGATGAACAATGCTGGGCCGTCATTCTCGGAGGCCGACTGGAAGGCGGTGCAAAAGAGGTGGTGGGGACTTCCCCTCCGCCAGCGGAGAGAGGTGTCCCGCTTGTCGAAGGAAGGCCGGGTCCATCCGGATCCGGAGGTAGCCGAGACCGCATACCGCTGGGCGGTTATCCAGGTGCATGTCGGTGAAAGGAACTTCCTCGCCAAGCCGAGCGTGTCGATACCGACGGCCTTGATCACGCTGCCACTCTTCGGTGGTACCGCTGGCGCGACCATCCAGTACTGGAAGAGAGTGCGCATGGCCCGCCGCATCGTGGCGGTTACCGAAAAGAGTCGCAAGTAGGCGCAACGCTAACAGTGTGGACACTGTTGAACATCGTCATCAGTCTCGACCCGGCGATCCGCGACAAGATCGATACCGCGCGCAGCCTCGTCCAGACGATCAGTGAAGCACGAAGGGGAAACGGCTGACCCGGTCCCGCCATACAGGGTTCAGCAGCGTGACCGTTGTCTCGCCTTTGGTGTCTCCTCGCTCATGTGGCATCATCCGGGGCTTTCGCCGTGCCCGGCGAGCCGCCAGATGACCTGATGGGGCTTGGATTCGACGTGGCGCGCGTGTCCGCTGTTCACGAGGACTTCGAGCGCGTGCCTGGCCGTCGCCTTGGACACCGTGTGCAGTTCGGCCAATCGGGTGGCCGATGGCAGCAGCGAGCCGGGCGGGTAGGTGCCGTCTTCGATCCATCCCCGCAGCAGCTTCGCGAGCTGGATGTAGCGAGGGGTGTAGTCAGCGTCCATGGGCGCGGCAGTCACAGGGCCTCCTTATCTCGGTAAGTGTCGCCCGGAAGGGCCGCCCGAGCACGGGCCAGGAAGCATCCCGCTGTCCTGGCGGTTTCCTGCGCGGGGCTGGTGGTCACCGGCACGTCCGGCCAGTTCGGCGTCGATTGCCTGCATGTGAGCCCGGATCGGGACGTGCGCCGGGGAATCCGGGCTGATCAGGCTGAGGTTGGCGCGCAGCTGGCGCATCGTGAGCTCAAGCTCGGCCGTGGTGAGCTGCCTGACATCGTGGTCGCGGGTCACGCTATCTCCAAAACGCAGTAGACGACCTTGCCGCCGCCCGGCGGGAAGAAGTACGACCATTCCTTGCTCAGCGCGTTGACGAGCTGCAGTCCCCGGCCGCTTTCCGCGTAGTCATCGCGGCCGGACAGGACCGGTGGATTGTCATCGGTATCGAAGACTTCGATGAGCAGGCTCCCGCGGAAATACCGCAGGGACAGCGATATCACGCTCGCGCCCGCGCGCTTGGAATACCGCGGCGCGCGCTTCGGATCGCCGGCGAATCGCACGGCGTTGGTCACGAGTTCGGAGACGAGCAGGACTGCCGTCTCGGCTGCGCCCGCACCGATTCTCCGGCACGAATCCAGGAACATGCTGGTATACCGGCGCGCCCAGAAGGGGGAAGTGGGCAGCGTTACCAGCGCGACGCTGCCGGCATCCAGCGGCCGGGGCAGGCCGGGCCGGACGGGCTGCCAGGCTGATCCGAGCACGGGTCCGACGTTGGCATTCGCCATCATGCCCGGCCAGGGCGTGTGTTCTTAGTGAGCCGGAGATTGCCACGCTGGGTAGCCCGGTATCGGCAGGCGCCGGAAATACGGGTACCCAATGAGGGTAACTGGATAGGTCCTTTCTGAGTGGTGGGTCGGCTTATGGGTTTCGGCTGTCATTCCGACTGGCCGAGCGTGTCGAGTTGACTACTGCGGGCTGGCTCTGGCAGTGTGCCGGTTGTGCCCGGTACGCCCCGTGTGCCCGGTGAGGCTGAGTCGCCTGATGAGGTGATCGCGGGGCTGCGTGCCGCCTGCGAGGGTCTGCGTACCGCGAATGGGCGGCTGCGGGAGCTGCTGGCCGAGAAGGACGAGATCATCGCGGCGCTGCAGGTCCAGGTGGCGAAGGTCGCCGAGCTGGAGGCCCGGGTGGAGGCCCTGGCCGCGCAGGTGAAGCAGAACTCGAGGAACTCCAGCAAGCCGCCATCCTCGGACGGGCTCGCCAAGCCGGCGCCGAAGTCGCTGCGCAAGAGGGGTGGCAAGCCGGGCCGCCCGAAGGGGCAGCCGGGCGCGACGATGGAACTGACAGATCACCCTGATCACGTGGTGGTCCACGAGCCGGCGACGTGCTCCGGCTGCGGTGCCGGGCTCGCCGGCGGCGTGCAGACAGGGGCGCAGCGGCGTCAGGTCACCGAGATCCCGCAGGTGAGGCCGGTCGTCACCGAGCATCAGATGATCGAGCGGGAGTGCGCATGCTGCGGGATGCGCACCCGCGCGGACGCCCCGGACGGGGTGACCGCGCCGGCGCAGTACGGGCCGCGGCTGGCCGCGCTCGGCGCGTACCTGTGGCACGGCCAGTTCCTGTCCAGGGAACGGGCCTGCGCCGCTCTCGGCGAGATGTTCGGCTGCGCGCCGTCCCCGGCGGTCATCGCCGCCGCCGCGAAGAAGATCGCCGCGGTCATCCAGCCCGCGGTCAGCGCGATCGTCAAGGCGCTGCTGGCCAGCGGGGTCGTGCACTTCGACGAGACCGGGTTCCGCGTCGCCGGGACGCTGGCCTGGGTGCACTCGGCCTCGGCCGGAAACTACGTGCTGACCACCGTGCACCCCAAGCGCGGCACCGAGGGCATGAACGCCGCCGGCGTGCTGCCGTCCTTCACCGGGATCGCCGTCCACGACGCCTGGGCACCGTATGACACCTACACCGGGGTGGCCGGGCACGCTCTGTGCAACGCCCATCTGCTGCGAGAGCTTGCCGCGGTCACCGAGACCGGCAGCAAACTCGACGTCATCTGGGCCAAGCAGGCCATCGACGCGCTGCTCAAGCTCAAAGATGCCGCCGCAGCCGCCCGCGACGCCGGGCACCCAAGGATCGGCCCGGCGCTGCTCGCCGAGCAGGAGAGGTACTTCACCGACGCCGCGCAGACCGGGATCGTGCTCAACGCCGCCCGCCGCAGCGCGCTGGAGAAAAAACGGCACGCCCTGGCGAACCGGATGCGGGACCGGGCCGGCGACTACCTCAGGTTCGCCTATGACCTGCGGGTTCCCTTCGACAACAACCCTGCGGAACAGGCCATCCGGATGAGCAAGCTGCGGATCAAGGTCTCCGGCTGCATGCGCTCCATGACCGGCGCCCAGATCTTCTGCGCACTCCGCACCTACCTGGCCACCGCCGCCCGGCACGGCATCAGCGCCCTCGACGCCCTGACCCGCGCCGCCGAAGGCGACCCCTGGATTCCCGAAATTCCAGCCCTCACCTGACAACAGACATCCCTGCCCTCGGCCGGCTACACAACGCACAGCCGGCATCACAGCCGTCAGAGGACCTATCTAGTTACCAATGAGGAAGCCTAGCTCGGGTCCCGGGCAAAGCGTCGTCTGTGGCGGTCATTGGAACCTTTCCTCCTGCAATTCTCAACGATGGCAGGCAAGAGGGCATCGTTCCAAGGGTTCCGGGGGACACCGGTGGATGAGTGTCCCTGGCGGGATTTCCGGTGTCCCTGGCGTAAGCCAAGCAGATTATCTCGGGTCAATCGGCACGCGCGAACGCCCCGCTCGGGGATTGCGGTCCTGCGAACGGGGTGGTTCGCCTGAAAGGGCTATCCTTTGAGATGCTCCGTGAACGCATGCCACACGGAGAACTCGAACTGCAGCACCGGGCCCTTTTCGTCTTTCGTGTCGCGCACTGCGATGGCGGCGGCAGACCTG
>CAWJCZ010000003.1:0-208683 GCA_963841505.1 uncultured Gemmatimonadales bacterium | reverse complement strand
CTGGGGCTTTCTGAAGCTGAACGTGGGCAGCGATGCGTACACCACCCAGTACCTGATCAACCGCGATCCCCAGAGCGCCGCGGGGTTCAACAACAACGGCATTCTCGACCTCTCCAACGACCTGACCCGCAACCTGGATGGACAGACCACGCTCAACTTCAATCGCGTCAACCTGGCGCATGGGTTGTCGGTGAGCGGCTTCGTGGGCGGCTCCATCTCGGACTATCGGACCGAAGACGATGGCCTGGAAGGTATGAACTACCTGGATCCGAACTTCGTCTCCATCAACAACACCGACATCACGAAACGCAGCAACCGGACGGTGCTGATCCGCCGTCGCCGGATGAGCACCTTCGGCTCGGCCACCCTGGGTTACAACAACTATCTGTTCGTCAATCTGACCGGCCGGAACGACTGGACCTCGACGATCCCCCGGTCGCGCAACTCCTTCTTCTACCCGGGCGTCAACGGGAGCTTCGTGTTCTCGGACGCCTTCCCGGCGGTTCGGAAGATCCTGACCAGCGGCCGTCTCACCGCCGCGTTCGCCGAGGTCGGGCGTGACGCCAGTCCCTATGCGTACCGACCATCGCTGCTCAGCGCGACCACCACGGGCGGCGGCTTCCGGTACGATTTCTGGGGGCCCAACGTCAACCTGAAGCCGGAATTCGCGAAGTCCTACGAGATCGGGACCGAGCTGGGCTTTTTCGATGACCGGCTGGGTCTGGAAGCCGCCTTCTATCGCAAGACCACCAAGGACCAGATCGTGCAGAATGTCCGGGGCAGCTATGGCACCGGGTTCATTCTGTTCAACCTGAATGGCGCCACCACGCGCAACACCGGGATCGAGCTGACCCTGCGCGGCACCCCGGTGCTGAGGCGCAATTTCTCGTGGGATGTGCTGGCCAATTTCAACCATTCCCGCGGCATCACCGTCTCCCTGCCGTTCGATCAGACCGAGTTCTACAACTCCGATACCTGGCTGTACGGCAACGTGCGGAACGGCACCATGCCGGGCATCTCGACCATGTCGCTGACCGGATTCTTCTATCAGCGCGTGGCCTCGGACAGCGCCGGCAAGGTGGGTCAGCTGCTGATCGATCCGACCAGCGGCCTGCCGTTGCGCGACGTGTCCGCGTTCAAGGACTATGGCTACGATCGCCAGCCGGACTTCACGATCGGCTTGACCAACCGGTTCAAGTACAAGCGCCTGGGCTTCGATTTCCTGCTCGACATCCGCAAGGGCGGCGATGTCTTCAATGCCACCCAGCACTGGCTGACGGTGCGCGGCCTGGCGACCAGTACGCTCGACCGGGAAACGCCGCGCATCGTGCCGGGAATCCTGAAGGACGGCAAAGAGAACACTCCGACCCCGACCGTCAACAACATCGTCGTGGTCCCGGCCGTGAACACCGCGTACTACACCAGTATCAGCGAGGAACTCTTCATTGAAAAGAACATCAACTGGTTGCGGATGAGAGATGCGACGCTCTCGTACAGCCTGCCGCCGGGTTTCCTCGGCGCGAAGGCGGCCAGCGTGTATGTCACGGCCACCGACCTGTTCCTGATTACCAACTACACCGGGCTCGATCCCATCGTCAACGGCAACACGGCCGCTACCGGCGGTTCCGGCGGGGTCGGGATCGATTTCGGCAACTTCCCGATGCCGCGCACCTTCAACTTCGGCGTCAAGGTGGGATTCTGACCATGAGACAGCGAACCAAGCCGTTCCGGAACGGCGCCGCAGCGCTGCTGCTGGTCTTCCCGGCGATGACCATGTCCGGGTGCCAGAACTTCCTGGATGTGAACACCAACCCGAATACGCCCGAGGTCGTTTCCGCCAACCTCTACCTCCCGGGCATTCTGCACTGGTGGGTCACCGCGCCGGCGTACGATGGCCGTTTCCTGGGCCGCTACACCCAGATGTGGATGCTGCCGGGCACCAGCACGACGCCCAGTACCTGGGATCGCATGGGGTACGACCCGGGCAGCGACAACGGCGCCGAGCAGTGGCGCGACGTCTACTGGTCGTTCGGCCAGAACCTGATCGACATGACGACCAAGGCGCAGGCCGAGGAGCGCTGGGACATCCTCGGGGTCGGCTACCTCATGAAGGCCTGGGGCTGGATGGTGCTGACCGATATGCACGGGCCGATCATCAAGCTGGACGAGGTCTTCGATCAGAGTCGTCTCACCTTCGACTACGACTCGGAAGATCACCAGTATGAGGTCATCCTGGCCCAGCTCGACACCGCGATCGCCAACCTGTCACGGACCGACGGAGCGGTCGACGCAACCTATATGGCCAAGGGCGACCTGATCTATCGGGGTGATCGCGCCAAGTGGCTCAAGGCGGCGTGGGGCGTGAAGGCCATGGCGCTGAACCACTTGTCAAACAAGAGCGCCCTCTACAAGCCGCAAGATGTCATCGCCGCGGTGGACAAGTCGTTTGCCAGCAACGACGACGATGCGCTGCTGCCCTACCAGGCCACCAACAACGACAACACGAACTTCTACGGCCGCACCCGCGGGAACCTGCCCTCCTACCGGCAGACCTATTTCCCGGTTGGCCTGATGGATGGCACCCAGTTCGGCGGCGCGGTGGATCCGCGCATGAGCCGCATGCTCGCGCCGTCACCGGACCAGGCCTACCGGGGGCTGGATCCCAACGTGGGCAACGCCCTGGCCATCATGCCGGCGACCCAGCAGCCGGACAATGTCTTCGGCTATCGGGGGACCGGTGGCCTGGCGCTGCCGGCGCGCTACATCTTCAGCGACAAGACGAAATTCCCGCAGATGACCTACGCCGAGCTGCAGTTCGTGAAAGCCGAGGCGGCGTATCGGGCCGGGAACCAGGCGATCGCGCTCGCGGCCTACACCAACGGCATTGCCGCCAGCATCGACTTTGTGAACGCCCGCAACAGCGATGACGGTCAGAGCGGCGACCATACCGGGGCGCCGGAAAGCAACCTCACGCCGATCAGCGCGGCCGAGAAGGCGGCATTCCTCGCCAATCCGAACATCGTTCCGGCGGCCGGAATCACTTTGTCGCATATCATGTCGCAGAAATACATCGCGCTCTGGGGCTGGGGCCATAACGAAGTCTGGGTCGACATGCGGCGCTATCACTACACCGATCTCGATCCGGTGAGCGGCACCCAGGTGTTCCGCGGCTTCCGGTTGCCCACGAACTTTTACGTGGACAATGCCGGCCTGCCGGTCTACCGGGTCCGGCCCCGCTACAACTCCGAGTATGTGTGGAACAAGGAGGGGTTGATGCAGGTGGGCGCGCTGGACTCGGACTACCACACCAAACCCTTGTGGATCATCGAACCGTAACCCGCGGATGACAATGACAACTCATCGATCGGTCCTCCTGCTCCTCGGTGCGGCCCTGGCGCTGACGGCCTGCGCCAAGGACGCCGGACAGGATATCACCGCGCCGCCACCGGGGGGCGCCACCGTGAAGTTCTTCAACTTCGCCGTGGGGGCGCCCCAGGTGAACTTCTTCGCGAACGACCAGAAGATCACCGGGGTGGGCCTGACGACCGGAACGGCCTACGGCAATGCTGGATCCGGCGGCCTGTACAACGATATCGCGCCAGGGCAGTACACCTTCCGGGCCCAGATCGCGGGCGCGACCGATCTGTTCGGCGACGCCACGACGACGGTCGGATCGGGAGCGGGGTACTCGTATTATCTGAGCGGTCTCTACAGCGCGACCACCAAGACCGCGGACGCTTTCGTGCTGGAAGATGTCCTGCCCGCGTGGGACTACACCAATACCTACGTCCGATTCGTCAACGCGATCTACAACGCGCAGCCGCTCACCCTTTTCGCCAAGAACACGATCACCGCCGTTGAGGTGCAGATCGGCGAAGCGGCCTACAAGGCGGGCACCGGGTTCGTGTCCCTGCCGCCGGGCGCATACGATCTCAGGGCCGTTCAGGGAGGGGCGAACCTGATCGTTCGCACCGGCGTGTCGTTCGCGGTGCAGCGGGTCTACACCATCGGCGCACGCGGCGATGTCAACACCAGCAGCACCCGGGCGCTCGACAACACGGCCAACCGCTAATCGGCGTTGCGGCGCGCCACCAGAGGCCCGGGCGGACGACCCGGGCCTTTCTGTTACCTGACCGGGGTTCGACCTATCGGGCGAGTAGGTTCAGCAGGAACACGGCGCCCACGAACCCCACCACCCGGGCGACCCGGCCCAAGGTCACCCGGCCAAGGTTCTCCTGGATCGGCCTCCGCCAAGCCAGCATCAGGAGGCACGGTTTCAAACCGTCGGGGTTGAGCTCGAGCACTCCGTTGCGGCTCACCATGAGGGTGCGCTCGGCCCAGTCGGCCGGCATTTCGCCGGTGCGATACACCTCCAACCCCTCCAGGTCCTCGGGCGAGACGACCAGGTCCAGGCTCTCCTCGCTGACGGGGAGGTTGTCGATATAGAGGGCGGTGCCCCGGCAGAGCGCTTCCATGCGGGCAGGAATCATCCGCACCACGTGGGAGACCAAGGGCGCGTGCTCGCGCTGGAGATCCGCACGGGTCCAGATGTGTCCCACCCCAGCCTGTCGCTTGAGGGCCGCCCGCTCGAGAAACGGTTGCAGCCTCCAGTCAACCGGCCTCCGAGCCACAACCTCGACTTCCCTGAGCACGATCGCGCCGGGGCCCATCCGCACCGCAATGTCGATCACCTCTCCCGGCTTCAGGGTCAGCGCCATCGAGCTCGCGGCGTCATAACCGAGGCGCTCGGTACGCACCCGCACCACCTTGCCCGCCGGAACGACGAGGTCGAACCCGCCTTTATCGTCGGAGAGGACCGTATACATAGCCTGCGTGCTGCTCCCGACCAAGACGCTGACACCAGCTCCACCGACCGGCGTGCCGGTGCCTGCATCGGTGACGGTGCCATGGATGATCTGCGCGCTCGCCGGCGCCGCCGACACGAGCGAGAATGCGAGGAGCCCCCGACGAGGTATCACCGTCGAGACGGACGATCAGAGGTTAGCCAACAGCTTCAGAAAACGGGGATCCTCGCGGAGGCCGTTGAGGTCGGAGTCGTGCTTCATCCACTCCTTGTGGGCGTATCCGTGATAGACCGCCTTCTGGAGGCACTCGAGCGCCTTGTCGTTCTCTCCCAGCAGGCAATACACGCAGCCCACATTGTACAGCACCGCGGAGTCATTCGGGTCGATGGCCAGAGCCCGCTCCAGCCATTCAAACGCGCGGTCCCGGTCGCCCAGCATGCCGATATCGCCCGCCGCGAAGTACAAGGCGCGCGCATCATCGGGATTGAGCTCGAGATGGCGTTCGGCTCGCGCGACGGTACGCCGCCGCGCTTCGTTGGCCGCATCCTTCCGACCCAGTCCCTCGTAGACCTGGGAGCAGAGTCCGAGAGCCTGAAAGTCCTCGGGCCGGACTTCGGCGGACTTCTCGAAGAGGCGAGCGGCGGCCTCGAGCTTCCCCTGCTCGAAGGAGGTACGGGCGTAGAAGTAGTAGGCCTCGAACAAGGTCGGGTCGAGGTGGATCGCGGTCTCGAACTCCTGCTCCGCCTCCTGGTACCGTTTGCTCAGCGTCAGCGCGAATCCCGCGTGAGGCGTGCGCCTCGGCCAGCTCGGGCGCCAGCTCCAGGGCTTTCTTGCTCGCGCTCTCGGCCTGATTGAGGTTCGCTTCCACTGCGTCCCACCAGTTGTAGAGCATCGAGCTGCAGTCGGCCAGCCCCGCGTAGGCCCGGGCGAAGTTCGAATCGACTTCGATGGCGCGCTGAAACATCCGCCGGGCAAACTGGAGGCTCTTCTCCCGGTACTGATGGACGAACTGCCGGCCTTTCAGGTAATAGTCGTAGGCCTGCACGTTCTCGGGGCGGGCCTGCTCCAGGGCGCGCTTCTCGTTTTCGCTCAAGACCACCCGCAGGGCCTTGACGATGCTCTCGGCGATTTCGTCCTGGACCTCGAACACATCCTCGAGTTGGCGATCGAACCGGTCGGACCAGAGGTGATAGCCGTCCGCGACGTTGACGAGCTGCGCGGTGATCCGGAGCCGGTTGCCGGCCTTCCGCACGCTCCCCTCGAGCACCGTGCTCACGCCGAGCTTCTCGCCCACGTCCCGGATGTCCTGGTTCTTCCCCTTGAAGGCGAACGAGGAGGAGCGCGACGCGACCCGCAGGGCCTGGATCTTGGAGAGCGCGTTGATGATTTCTTCGGCGATGCCGTCGGTGAAGTAGTCCTGGTCCTTCTCCGGACTCAGATCCGCGAACGGAAGCACCGCCACCGACTTGCTCGCGCGGGTCGCCGATGGCGTAATGACCGTGACCGGCGCGCTGGACGGCGTCGTGGCCGGTCCCGCCTGGAGCAGGGTCCCGGCAAATTCCGAGGTGGTGGTAAAGCGATCGTCGGGCCGGCGCTCCAGCGCCCTGAGAATCGCGCTCTCCACCGACGGGGAGAGGTCAGGACAGGAAGGCCGGAGCGGCGCCGGTTTCTCGGAGAATCGTTTCATGATCACCGCCTGCGGATTCGAGCCGGTGAACGGCGCACTCCCGGTCAGAGTCTCGTACACCATGCAGGCCAGACTGTAGAGGTCGCTCCGCCCATCGAGCTCGTCCTCACCGGCGGCCTGCTCGGGGCTCATGTAGGCGGGCGTCCCCACCGTGGATCCGGTCTGGGTCAGGTTCTCACTGCCCGCGGCGCTCAAGCCCTTGGCGATCCCGAAGTCGGTGACCATCGCTTCGCCCTCGTACAGCATCACGTTCTCGGGTTTGATGTCGCGATGGACCACGCCCTGGGCATGGGCGTATCCCAGCGCGCCGGCCACGTCGCGGCCGAGCTGGAGCGCTTCCGCGATCGGGAGACGCCCGGTGCGATTCAGCCGGTCCCGGAGCGACTCGCCCTGGATGAAGGGCATGATATAGAAAAGCAGCCCGCCCGCCTCGCCCGAGTCGATCAGGGAAAGGATGTGAGGATGGGAAAGCCGCGCGGCGATCTGGATTTCCCGGAGAAACCGCTCGCTCCCCAGGTGGGCGGCGATGTGGGGATGAAGAACCTTGACCGCGACCGGCCGTCGATGTTTCACGTCCTCGGCTCGATACACCGTGGCCATACCACCGCGCCCAACTTCCCGCTCGATCGTGTACCGGCCGGCCAGGGCGGTGGCGAGTCGTTGCTGAAGTTCAGGAGAGGGAGAAACGGTCATTGCAGGTAGCGAAGATTACGTCGGGACGGGCCCTTCCGCTACTCGCGCCCCCCCGATTCCCGGGCGCCTTGACGCTTCCCGCTGGCCGGGCGAGACTTCGCTGCCCATGCCCGAGAAAATCACCATCAAAGGACGCCGCGCGGCGCTGGCCAGTGCGGTCGCCTTTCTCTTTTTTCTGGTCAAGGGCCTGGCATGGATCGTGGTGCCTGTGCTCGCGTTGCGGGGTTGCTCCTGAGGCCAGGACAGATCCTGCGAATCCACCCCGCTTCGGGCCTCGAGGGCTCTCCGCTCGTCGCCATCCAATCGGAATGGCCCTCGGGGGCCGGGACCAGTACTTGCCGATAATCGATAAGGTGCTTATCGTTAAACGATAACCCTTTCGAGTGAGTTCCTTTGCCCCGAAGTCATTCCACCGCGCTGCCGCTCGCCCATCTCATCCTGCGCACCTTGATCGTGCTGAACGGGCTGTTCGGAGCCGCCATCCTCGCGCTCCTCATATGGTCGATCACCCACGAGCAGTGGACCTTCACCGCGCTCGGTGTTCCCCCTTCGCCCGAGACCCGGCTCGAGATCACCGGCATGCGGGCGATCGCGGTGTTCGGTCTCATCGCCATCCCGCTCAGCTATGCAATCCTCAAGCGCCTTCTCGCCATCGTCGAGACGGTGCGACGGGGCGACCCGTTCGTCGCCGTGAACGCCCGAGGCCTGGAAATGATTGCATGGCTTCTTCTCGCGCTCCAGATCCTGAGTCTTGTGATCGGGCGGATCGGGAAGGCGGTTTCCACCCAGGCCCATCCGCTGCACCTCGACGCGGGCTTCTCGCCCACCGGCTGGCTCGCGGTCGTCCTGACCTTCGTGCTCGCCCGGGTCTTCGCGCAGGGCGCGCAGATGCGGGACGAGCTGGAGGGGACGGTCTGATGGCGATCATTGTCAAGCTCGACGACCTGCTGTACCAGCGGCGGATGACGTTGACAGAGCTGGCCGAGCGAATCGACATCACCCTCGCGAACCTCTCGATCCTGAAAACCGGAAAGGCGAGGGCGATCCGCTTCTCCACCCTGGAAGCGATCTGTAAAGTGCTGAAGTGCCAGCCGGGCGACCTGCTCGAGTTTCACCACGATTCCCGCTCCACCAGACATTCCCACGCCGCATGAGTACCGCCGCTCAGACCATCCGGGTTCGGGAAAGCTCAGAACAAGAATTATCGCTGTGGAGGCTTTACGTCATGCGCGCGATCTACGCCCTGATCGGACTCGCCCAGGGCGGGCGGATGGTGGCGGACCTGCTCCAACATGCCCCAACCGACCGCGGCGTGATCACGAGCCTGTTGGCGGCCATGTGCCTGCTGGCCCTGGTCGGCGTCAGGTACCCGCGCCAAATGCTGCCCATGCTGCTCTTCGAGTTCGCCTGGAAAACCATCTGGCTTCTGGTCTATGGCCTACCCCAGAGAGTCGTCCGGACAGCTCCCTCCGACCTTCGGCGAAGATTTCCCCGCGATTCTAGCCGGGCGTAATCCTGATGCCGATTGGTGATCCCGTGGCGCTACGCCTGGCGCCACTACGTGAAGGCTCCCGGCGACCGCTGGAGGAACCGCCCATGAAGCGCGACGTCACCCTGACCGTCACGAGCATGCTGGTGAGCCTGCTCCTGTCTGTTCATCTGGCCCAGGACGCCGTCCGGTTCAGGGACCCCACGGATGGGATCGGGTATTTCGTCATCCTGGTGATCCTGGCCGGATTGACGTTCGGCACCCTGGCGCTCCCCGGGCGTGCCACCGGAACCATCCTCATGCTCATCGTCTCGCTCGGTGGGGTCGCCATGCCGATCATCCACATCAGAGGACTCGGCGGCATCAGCGGCGATTTCTTCTTCGTCTGGACCCTCAACCTGCTCGGACTGTTGGGAACGCTTGGCCTCCTGCTCTCGATCCAGGAGTTGTGGCGGCTGCGACGACCCTCCGATGGGTCTATTCGGCGCGCAGGGCAATAGCGGGGTCAACTCGACTGGCTCGCCGGGCCGGCAACCAGGCGGACACCATCGCGATGGCGCCGAGTCCGATGGCCACCGCCGCGAAGGTCGCGGGATCGGCGGGCGCCACGTCGAACAGAAGTCCCGACATGCCCCGCGCCAGCGCAAGCGCTCCGGCAAGACCAGCGACGATTCCGATGGCGACCGGGATCAGGGCTCGACGCACGGTTTCCGCCACCACCGTTGGCCCCGCCGCCCCGAGCGCGAGCCGCACTCCGATCTCGCGGGTGCGCTTCTCCACGACGTAGCTCATCACCCCGAAGACTCCGATCGCCGCGAGCGCCAGCGCAACCGCGGCAAACGTGCCGAGGAGCAGCATGGTGAACCGGGGTTGCGCCACCGACTGGCTCGCCACCTGATCCATGGTGCGGACCGAGGCGAAGGGCAGGAGTGGGTCCATCGCGTGGAGGGTTTCGCGCACCGAAGGCACCACGGCAACTGGCGTGGCACTCCGGATGACGATCGCAAGGTCGCTGACCGGCCATTGGGTGTGCAGCAGGAAGCTCATCGGCCGGGGCGGTGTGCCAAGCGCCTGATCGCGGACGTCGGCCACGATGCCGATGACCTCGCCGCCCGCTCTTCCCCGTCCAAATCCAAAGCCGCTACTGATCTCCATGTGGTGACCGATCGGATCGGTGCCGGGAAAGAGGAGTCGCGCCGCGCTCTCGCTCAGGATCACGACACCGGGGGACTCCGGCCTGTCGGTGTCCGTGAAAGTGCGACCCCGCAGCAGGCGAATACCCATCGCCGAAAAGAGACTGGGCGTGACGATGCGTATCTGGGTGGATGGCTGGGACGCCGGATCGAGTGCGACCCCGTCGAGAGTCGCCGTGCTCATGCTGTAGCCGTAGTCGTCAAGCGGAAGACCGGTGATTCCCTCCACCGCCGAGACAGCCGGCAGCGCCCCGATCCGCTGGCGCAGATCATCCACAAAGCGTCGCGCGTCGGCCTCTCCGGGATAACGAGCATCCGGCAGCGAGAGCTGGAAAGTCAGTAACCCGCTGGTGGTGAAGCCCGGGTCGACCGATTGCAGCCGGGCGAAGCTCCGGATCAGAAGCCCGGAGCCCGCCAGCAGCATCACCGCGAGGGTCAGCTCGAGGGCGACCAGAAGACCCCGGGTTCGCCAGCCCTCGCGGCCGGTGGTGTTGCCGCGTCCCTCGGCGCGGAGCACGCCCTCCGCCGAGCCGGCGCGCGCCGCCTGGACCGCGGGGGTGAGTCCGAACAGGAGGCCGGTCACGATGCTGAGTCCCAGGGTGAATGCCAGCACGACCCAGTCGATCCGCGCATCGCCCAGCTGCTGGAGTGCCGCCGGCTGAAGCGCTGCAAGTGCCCGGGTCGACGCCCAGGCGACCGCGATGCCGGCGGCGCCTCCGAGGACCGCGAGGATCACACTCTCGGTCAGTGCCGCCCCGATCAGGTCGCGAGGCCGGGCGCCCAGAGACGACCGCACCGCCATCTCGCGTTGCCGCCGTTCGCCCCGGGCCAGCAGCAGGTTGGCCACGTTCACGCAGGCGATGAGCGTCACCAGGGTGACCGCGATCATGAGAACCAGGAGCGCGCGGCGGGGGGACTCGCCGATCAGGGAGTCGCGCAGGAGCATGCCAGCGCCCTCGTATTTGCTGTTGCTGGCGGGGTAGGCTTGTTTCAGCCGGTCGTAGAAGAGCCTGACCTCCTCGATGGCGGCCGACGGCTCGACGCCCTCCTTCACCCGGCCTACCACCGCGAGGTAATGCGCCCCGCGCTGGGTCCGCAGATCATCGTTGCTGAACGCCAGCGGGGTCCAGACCCGCGCCCCGTCGGGAAAATCGAAGGCCGGCGGCATGATCCCCACCACGATCCGGGCCCTGCCTTCGAGCTCGATGGGTTTGCCGATCACGTCGTCGCGGCCGCCGAAGGCGGTTTGCCACAGGCCATCCGAGAGGATGGCCACGTCGGTCTGGCCGTAGGCCAGCTCGTCGGATGAGAAGGCACGCCCCCGGGCGGGATGGACGCCCATGACGTCGAAGAAATCGCCGGTGACCGCCACGCTCGAGATCGGCAGCGGGTCTCCCGCGCCGGTCAGGGTACGAGTGAAGCTGCTGTAGGCCGCCATGGCACTGAAGGACTTCGTCCCCGCGCGCCAGTCAACGAAGTTGGGCGGCGAGACGGCGAAGGGACGACCCTGGTACAGCTCGGTAATGTCGACGATGCGGCCGGCGTCGGGATACGGCAATGGCCGCAGCAGCGCCGCGTTGAGCACGCTGAAGACCGCGGCGGTGGCGCCGATTCCGAGCGCCAGCGTCGCGACGGCCGTCCCGGTGAAGAGCGGCTGGCGCAAGATCCTCCGAATCCCGAGGCGGACATCCTCGCGGAACCGGAGCAGCCATTCGGTTCGCTCCGCGCTGCGTTGCCGTTGCCGTGATCCGCTCGCGAGCGACTTGCGCACCCCTTCGACATCCCCGAATTGGGCCCGGGCGGCGCGTCGGGCCTGGTCCGGAGTCATCCCCTGCTCGCGGTAGCCGCGTTCCAGCTCCTGGAGGTGGAACTCGAGCTCATCCCTGACGTCGGCGGCCGGATCGGGGCGGGCGAAGCGGAGATAGCGCCGCCAGAGGGGCTCGTGCTGCATGTCAGACCCGCGCCAGACGGGGGGGGACCGGGGCCTCGAGCGCGGCGAAAATCGCCCGGGCATACCGGGTCCAGGTGTCGGTCTCATCGCGCAGCCGGCGGCGCCCCGCGGTCGTCAGGGAGTAGTACTTGGCCCGGCGCCGGTCGTCGGTCAGCCGCCAGGCGGACTCGATGAACCCGCGGGTCTCCAGGCGATAGAGGGCGGGATACAGCGAGCCGTCCTCGAGGTGCAGGGCTTTGGCGGTGACTCGTTCCACCCAGCGGGCGATCTCATACCCGTGGCTCGGCGCGCCGCTCACCGCCCGGAGGATCAGAAGGTCGAGCGTGCCGCGAAGAATCTGCTGCCTGAGGCCGGCCATCGTGTCGTCCTAGAAAGTCTAGGTTAGAGTGTCCTTCCCGACCTAGAAAGTCAAGGTCGGGCAGGTCCGGGGGCTCGTATTACCTTCTCCAGCCGGGGCTGGCGGTGTTCCGATGCTGGGGAAGCGCCGTGGCCACAACCCTCTCAGGGCCGAGGTCTCACCATGTCAGCTCTTCAGGTGCGCCGTGCCTTCATGGTCTTTCATGGCGTCCTCGGGGGTGTGCTGCTCATCATGGGGCATAACGCCCTGTACCATTCTCTGCACCAGCACGGCTTTGGCCATTTGACGCTGGTGGCCGCACTCGAGTTGATCGGCGCCATCCTGTTGCTCATCCCCCGGACCCTGAAGATCGGCGGGGTCGCGCTTCTGGTCGTCCTCATTCCCGGGTTCATTGCCCATCTGACCAGGGGCGAGTGGGAGCTGCAGCTCCTGATTTACGCGGCGGGGGTGTATTTCATCATGGTGCATGGCGCCGCGTGGGGCCGCCAGAACACCGCTCCTGCTTCCTGAAGAATTGTCGGCTGCCCATGCTGCGATCCATCCTCCTGCTGGCCACGTTCGCGGCACCCGCCGCGGCCCAGTATCCCGCGCCCGCCGAGGGCGATTTCCTCATCAGGAACTTCCAGTTCCGTTCCGGCGGGAGTCTGCCCGAGCTGCGCATCCACTATCGCACGATCGGCACGCCAGAGCGGGATGCCCAGGGCGTGGTTCGGAACGCGGTGCTGGTGATGCACGGGACCGGCGGCACCGGACGACAGTTCATTCGCCCGGATTTCGCAGGGGAGTTGTTCCAGAGCGGCGGACTGCTCGATGCAGCGAGGTACTACATCATCCTGCCCGACGACATCGGGCACGGCGGATCGAGCAAGCCCAGCGACGGGCTGCACGCCAGGTTTCCCACATTCGGCTACCTCGACATGCTGGACGCCGAATACCGGCTGGTAACCGATGGCCTGAAGGTGAATCACCTCCGCCTCGTGATGGGAACCTCGATGGGCGGGATGCATACCTGGCTCTGGGGCGAGCGCTATCCAGACTTCATGGACGCCTTGATGCCGCTGGCGAGCCTCCCGATGCAGATCTCAGGAAGGAACCGGGTCTGGCGGCGGGTGGTGATCGATGCGATCCGGAACGATCCGGCGTGGAAGAACGGCGAATACACCGCCCAGCCTCCCAGCCTCAGGACCGCGGAGGAAATGCTCTACCTGGTCGGCAGCAACACCGTGCTCCGACAGCGCGAGCTTCCGACGCTTGCCAGGGCCGACTCGGCGCTGGATGCATCGGTGACCGCCTCGATGCGAACTGCCGACGCCAATGACATGCTGTATCAGGTACAGGCCTCGTTCGACTACGATCCCGGCCCCGACCTCGAGAAGATCCGGGCCCCGCTCTTCGCCATCAACTCGGCCGACGACCTGATCAACCCTCCCGAGCTGGGCATCCTCGAACAGGAGATCAAGCGTGTCCCGAAGGGGAGGGCGATCGTGATTCCCCTGGGCCCGGACACTCGCGGCCACGGCACCCATACCGTCGCCAAGGTGTGGAAGGCATACCTCGAGGAGCTGCTTCGAATCTCGGCTGGAAAGCCCTGACGCCACGGCTTACCCTGTCTTTTCCGATCTGATCCCGTGAGGCCCGAGCTTCATGCGTGAGGCAGGACCCAGTCGCACCGCCATCGCGGTCGCCATCCATCGTGCCCTGCACCAGAGTCTCGATGCCCCGCCGATTTTCCCGGACCCGCTCGCCACTCGCATCATCGGTCCCAAGGCGCGCGCCGCGATGGCCGAGGGGCGGGTCGGACGCACCGCGTTTGCTTCCATTTTGCGCACCGTGCTGGCGGTTCGGGCCCGGGTCGCCGAGGATGAGCTGGCGGACGCCGTGTCGGCCGGGGTCCGCCAGTACGTGGTGCTGGGAGCAGGGCTCGACACGTTCGGGCTGCGAAATACCGATCCCTCACTCGCGGTGTTCGAGGTCGACCACCCCAACACGCAGGCATGGAAGCGAAGTCGCATCGCAGAGGAAGGCCTGGCGATCCCGCCGACGTTGCGGTTCGTTGCGATGGACTTCACCAAAGATGATCTGGCCCTGGAGCTCCGTCGCGCCGGTCTTCGCTCTGATCTGCCGGCCTTCTTTTCCTGGCTGGGCGTGGTACAGTACCTCGAGCCCGCCGCCATCAAGGCCACGCTCCGGACTGCCGCGGCGGGGGCCGGGTCGACCGGCGGGATCGCGTTCGACTTCATCGCACCACCGGGGCGCTGGCACCTCCTCCACCGTTTCATCCTCTGGCGGCGTGCCCGACGAGTCGCCCGGCTCGGCGAGCCGTTTCGCGCGCCCCTGGCGCCGGCCGATGCGGAGCAATGGTTGCGAGAAGCCGGCTTCGCTCAGGTGTCCATTCTCACCCCTGAACGATTGAACGAGCACTACCTTCGCGGCCGCAGCCTTCGGGTCAGTCCATTGACCTACATGGCCGTGGCTCGTGCCGGGACTTCAAAGCTTTCGTGAAGGGGTATCGTATGTCATTGAATCGCCTTCCCCTGCTCGCCTTTCTGCTGGTTGGTGCCAGGGCAACGGCCCACGGGCAGGGCTCATCTCCTCACCCTCATCCATCGGACATCGTCAATCGCCTGCGGCCGGCGGTGCGGCTCGCCGACCGCCCCGATACGGCGTTTTCGCTGGTGGACCGGATGAAGTACTACCATGTGCCCGGCCTGAGCATCGCGGTGGTCGACAACTTCAGGATCGTGTACGCCGCGGGATTCGGGGTCACCGAGTTCGGCGGAATGACGGCGGTGGACACCAACACCCTCTTCCTGGCCGGCTCCATCAGCAAGCCGGTGTTCACGACTGGCGCGCTCCAGCTGGTCGAGCAGGGCAAGCTCAACCTCGACGAAGAGGTCAATCAGAGCCTCACATCCTGGAAGCTTCCGGCCAGTCGCTTCACCGAAACCGAAAAGGTGACGCTACGCCGGCTGCTGACCCACTCCGCGGGCCTGACCGTGTGGGGATTCCCGGGATACCAGAGGGGCACTCCTGTTCCGACGGTCCCGCAGCTGCTCGACAGTCTGGGCCCCACCAACACCCCGCCGGTCCGCAATGACACCTTCCCGGGCGCGCGCTGGCGCTATTCCGGCGGCGGCATCACGATCGCGCAGCTCATGGCGACCGATGTTACCGGAGAATCCTTCCCCGCCCTCATGAAACGGCTGGTGCTCGATCGGGTCGGCATGGTGCACAGCACCTACGAGAATCCCCTTCCGGTCTCGCGCGATCGCGAGGCCGCGTCGGGCCATGAGCAGTTCGACACGCCGGTGCCGGGACGGTACCACGTCTATCCCGAAATGGCCGCGGCAGGACTCTGGACCACGGCCCCGGATCTTGCCCGATGGGCCGTGGCGCTCACCCGCGCCTACAACGGCGACTCCCGATCGATCCTGTCTCCGGCGATGGCCGGCCAGATGATTTCGCAGCAGGTCCAGGTGTCGCCGTCCGCCACCGATTACTGGGGACTTGGCGTGACCGTCAGCGGACAGGGAGACTCGATCTCGTTCTCCCATGGCGGCCGAGATGAAGGATTCGTCGCGAGCATGGTGATGTGGCCTCGGCGGGGCCGCGGGCTGTTCGTTCTCACCAACGGGGTGAGCGGGTCGCTGTTGAACGAAATCTCCCGCGCCTTCGCCGACCGGTACGGTCTGGGAGGCCCGCCGCGGTCCACCCATCAAGCGATCGCGATGGACTCGAGCAGCCTTGCCCCTTTCACGGGACGATATGAGCTCGTGTTCCCCTCGCAGCGCGACACCCTTCGACTGGATCTCACCGCGTCGCCGAATATGCTGCGGATGTGGGATCCGTCGCTGCAGCGGGTTCGGTATCTGTTTCCGGAGGGTGGCGACGTGTTCTTCGACTTCGACGGAGGGCCGCGGTTTACCTTCGAGCGGGAGAATGGGCAGATACGGGCCCTGGTGCTGGGTCAGGGAGCCAATCGCCGGATGGCGCGGCGGGTGACGCCCTGAGTTCCACCGCCGCCTCACCGTCCGTGGTCATCCGCTTTCGCGACGCAACCGTTGACGACGTGCCGGCCATTGCGGCGCTCCAGAATGCGGCAGCGGGCGCGCTGACGGCCCGCTTCGGGACCGGGCACTGGTCTTCTCTGGTCACCGAACGTGGCGCACGTGAGGCCCAGCGTCACGCGCGGGTCCGGGTGGGGCGCGACGGCAAGAAGATCCTCACCGTGCTTCGGCTCGCGCAGAAAAAACCCTGGGCGATCGACGTGTCTTACTTCACAGCGGTCAAACGGCCCCTCTATCTCACCGGCATGGTAGTGTCGGTCGGGCATCAGGGCGCCGGGTTGGGTCGCCTGGCGCTCGAGGACGCGAGAGCGGTGGCGGTGGACTGGCCTGCCAACGCGATCCGGCTGGATGCCTACGATGCCGTGGCGGGCGCCGGAGGCTTCTATGAGAAGTGCGGCTATGTCGAGCGGGGAAGAGTGGTGTACAAGGGAAACCCGCTCCGCTACTACGAGTTTCTCGTCAACGTTGCGGCCCGGGGATAGATTGAGCCCTGCGGTTCCGAGCTCTTCTTCCGGAGGTTGGTGTGGAGTTCCTGATTCCCTTCATGCCCCTGCTCGGCGGTCTCCCGTTCGCTGCGGCCGCGGTCCTGATCGCGCGCATGTGGTTCCGGCATCGGGACTCACGCGGGACGCTGGCACAACAAGTGGAAGAGCTCGAGGCCCGGATCGAAGGACTGCGCCAGGGACAGGTCGAGCTGCAGGAACGGGCCGAATTCACTGAGCGCATTCTGGCCCAGATCAAGGACGGATCGCGTCTCCAACCGTAATTCCCTTTCCTGGAGGATCCCGATGCGTAACATGTTCAGCGGAGCCGTACTGGTGGCACTCGGGTGCATGGGATGTCAGTCGCCCGCCCCGCAGTTCACGCAGGCGGATGAAGCAGCGGTCCGGGCGCTCTTCGACTCAACGGTGGCCACGGTTCGATCGGGCCGGATGGAAGACTGGGCCACCCTCTTCACCGAGGACGCGCGGTTTCATCCTTCGAATGGACCAGCCCTGACCGGGAAGCCCGCGCTGCTCGCGTGGGGCAAGGCATTCCCTCCCATGGAAACGTTCACCTTCGGGACTCCCGAGGTCCACGGCGAAGGCAATCTTGCCTACGGATGGAGCAGCGTGATGTACAAGATGACCGGCGCGCCGGCCGACACCTCCAAGCAGCTCGTGGTGTTTCATCGAGAGGCCGACGGCCAGTGGAAAGTCGTCGCGGTCAGCCTGACCTCCGACCTGGCACTCCCGGCCCCTCCGGCCAAATGAGTTCGTGACGCTACACGGCGTCCGAGAGGGAGGTGAAGTTGAAATCGCGCACCTTGATCGCCGGCATCGCGATGTCGCCTCCCTGCTCGGTGCCGGCCAGTCGCTGGGGCGCGGTAATCCCGTCCAGATTGTTGAGCATGAAGAGGGGCGACTCGTTGAACCGGAAATTCCGGATCGACTTGGAGATCTTCCCGTCCTCGATCAGGAAGGTGCCGTCCCGGGTCAGGCCGGTGTAGAGGATGGTCCGCGGATCCACTTCGCGGAGATACCAGAGCCGGGTCACCAGGACCCCCCGTGGTGTCGAGCGGATCAGCTCATCCATGGACTGGGTGGACGAGCTCATGAGCTTCAGGTTGTTGGCGAAGCCGGTCGGCTCCTTGCCCTGTTTCTTGGCCCAGAACCGGCTGTACTGCATCTGCTTCAGCACGCCCTTCTCCACCCAGAGCCGGCGGATCAGCGGGAGGCCGTCGCCGTCGAACGGCGGGGAGAGGAGCTGCGGATCGGCGGGATCGGACAGGATCGTCAGCCGCTCGTCCATGATCTTCTCGCCGATCTTGTTCCCGCCGCCCTGCTTCACGAACGGCGAGCGTCCTTCATCGGCGGACCGTGCATCGGCGTAGTTGCCGACCAGCTGGACCAGGTCGCCCACCGCCTGCGGCTCGAGGATCACCGTGTAGCGCCCCGGCTCGATCGCCACCGGGGTGCGGGACAGCCGGGCCTTCTCGATGGCGCGGTTGCTGATCGCATTGAAATCGAGCTTGCTCCAGTCGTGCTCGTCCGCGGCGGCCCAGCCCGAGCCGGTCCCGTCAGCGGTCCGCACCGTGAGCTGGTAATTCGCATCGGTGCTCTTGTGGTAGGCCTGGAGTCCCTTGCTGTTCCCGATCGACTGGGCGATCTGGTTGGTGATGATGAAGCCGGCAGCCTGGAGATCCTTCGTGGCGCGCGCCGGGGTGAGCGCGGTGAGCGCCGCCTTGGCGCGATCGCCCGGCGTCAGCTGGGCGGTAGACTCGAAGTAGGCATCCACCGTCGCCAGGTTCTGGGGACCCAGCCGCGGCATGACCTCGGGATCTTCCGGCGCGAGCTTCGCGAGTGCTTCCGACTCGGTCACCGCGCGCCGGAGCGACTCATCCGACAGATCATTGGTGGTGACCACCGCGTGCCTGGCGCCGAACGCGCTGTAGACCACGAGCTGGACGTCGGCCGCGGCGCCTGAGGTCGAAAGCTGATTCGCCGCAAACCGGGTATTGCCCTGCACCGAGCTGTTCAGGTTGATCTCGATCTCGTCCGCCTTCGACATCTTGACGCACTTCTCGATGACGTCGAACATCTCCTGCCGGGCGAGGAGCTGGCCGTCGGATTCGATGAGCGTGCGAGCGGTCATTGCTTCCTCCCGGTGTTGATCACATTGACTTGCGTGAAGCGGGCCGGCACCGCGCCGTGGCTCACCGCGTTGACCTGGCCGGGCTGGCCCTTCCCGTCGAAGAACGACCCACCCAGCTGATAGCCCCGCTTGCCACCGATGGCGGCCATGCTGTTCCAGAAATCGGGGGTCCGCATCTGGTAGGCCACATCCTTGAGCATGCCGGTGATCTTGCCACCCTTGATCTCGTAGAACACCTGCCCGCCGAACTGGGCGTTGTAGCGCTGCTGATCGATCGAGAACGAGCCATCGCCGATGATGGCAATGCCGTTATCGGTGCCCGCGATGAGATCCTCCCAGGTGGTATCCTGGGTTCCCGGCAGGAGCGAAACGTTCGGCATCCGCTGGAACTGCACGTTGTCCCAGCCCTGCGCATAGGAGCACCCGTGCGATCGGACCGGCCGGTTCTGCTGCTTGTACCACCACTCCAGCCACTTGGCCTGCTCTCTGGTGGTCTGATAGTCGTTGAGCACGCCGTCCTTGATGAGCAGGAAGGTCTCCGGCACCACCCCATCATCGTCGTAGCCGATGGTGGAGAGCCCGCCTTCCTGCGACCGGTCGCCCTGGATGTTCATGAACGAGGGACCGTACTTGAGCTGACCCAGCATCTTCTCCGGCGGCGCCACGAAGCTGGTCCCGGCGTAGTTCGCCTCGTAGCCGAGGGCGCGGTCCAGCTCGGTGGGGTGGCCGATGGATTCGTGAATGGTGAGCCAGAGATGGCTGGGGTGGAGCACCAGATCGTAGCGGCCCACGTCAACCGGCTTGGCCTTGAGCTTGGCCGCCGCGTCCTCGCCCCACTGCTTGGCATTCCCGACCAGGTCGCACTGCTGCACGTATTCCCATCCCCGCCCCATCGGCTGCACCACGTTGCCGCGGTTCTGGAAATCGGTGAAGTCGGCGCTGATCGCGGTGATCTGCATGAGGGGCCAGCTTCGCACCAGCTCCTGAGTGATCACCGAGCCGTCGGTGTTGGCATAGTTCCGGTCTTCCTTGACGAAGAAGAGACCGCTGAACACATACTTCACGCCCGGGGCTTTCATCGACTCGGCGTTCGCCGTGAGCAGGAGCTGCGCCTTCTCCTCGACCGAGATGCTCCAGGGATCGACCGTGAAGGCGCCCTTCCAGGACTTCTCCCCCACGCTCGGCACCGGAAGCCAGTCCACCGGGGTACCCCGCGCGGGCCGGTTGGCCTTGGCGATCGCGGCCGCCTGGCGAGCCGCGGCGGCGACCGCATCGGTGGTGAGCATGCGGGTCGCCGCGAAACCCCAGGTACCGTCAACCAGCACCCGGACTCCGCAGCCCAGGCTGTCGGTATCGACGACGTTCTGGATCTGCTGTTCACGGGTGAAGACGAAGTTCTGCCGTTGGCGGCCGACCCGGACGTCGGCGTAGGAGGCGCCCGCCGTTCTTGCCGCGGCGAGCGCGTCCGCCATCAGCGCCTTGATCTGGGCCGCATCGGGAATCATTTCGGGGAGAAGCGGTGGGCCGCTCGCCGCGAGGGTCCGCGCCATCGCGCGCGCCTCGCGGGTCGTGCCGAGGAGGGCGGCGAAGGCCGCGCCGTACTTGAGAAACTCCCTGCGATCAGTCATGCCGCCATACTCCCGAAGAAGAAGGAAGTCACACTGCGCCACGCCACCGTCTCGAACCCCATTCGGCGAGGAGTCCGGCCACCGCAATCACAAATAGAACCCCGGCATCCCGCCGCCTGCCAGAGCGCGATGCTGGAGCGAGCCTCAGCGTCGAATCCGCGGGGCCCAGCCGGGCGATGGTCCGCGCCAGGGGGGCATCATGGGGTGAGACAGGAGCAACCCCCCGAATCGTTGCATGATAGGCCACCGCACCCACCAGCCCGGTCCACCACCGCCGATGCGCCTCCGCTGCCCCCTCGGGACCCGACATCCTCCAGCGCCAGGTGTCCTCATATCCCAGCTGAATCACCCGACCCAATCCGACCCGGCGCGCCGCCACCGCGACGTCTCCGCCCCGACGCTCCAGCACGACCGCATGAGCATCGAGCCGGGAGACCGGCCAGAGCGCCAGACCCCGACGGGGACGCTCTGCCGAGGGCTCGAGCTCGATCGGCGCAACCCGAGCGCCGGTTGCTCCAGCCCGGAGCGCGGAGAATCCAGCGAGCTTCGAGGCCTCCGGCCCGAGTACCAACCCGCCGCCGGCCTCTACGAACCTTCGAATCGTTGCGGTCTCGGCTCCGGCCGCGTCGTCGAGGGCAACCACCGCAGCCACCGTCGCGGTATCGATTCTCTGCGGAGTGCCCTGCACCACCGCGGTATCGGGCGTGAGCGGGATCCGGGCGTCCACCAGCCAGCCCCGTTCCTCTAACGCGGCGATGACGAACTTTGTTTCCCAATTGGGACGCCCGAGCACCGCAATTCGTCGCGGCGCCAGGGAATCTCGGGCCAAGGCCCTGGCCCGCTGGCCGGAAACAAGAACCTGGGCCGCGCCACGGATCGCGCCGGTCTCGAATCCCGCACCGCCCCCGACCGCGACCGTGGAATCGAGGGTCCCGAGACTGTCGGCGATCCGGACCGGGCCTGACGGGGCCGCCACCAGAATGCGAGTGCCACCGGCGGGATCGGCGATCGGGTCGACCTCCACCGCAATCGCCGGGATAAAACCCCTCCAGGAAACGGAGCGTCCGCTCACCCGCGCCGCCGCAAGCCAGTCCCGATAGACCGGATCGAGCGCGGTATCTCCCACCACCAGGACGGAGTCGAGTGTCCCTGCGGATTCCGCGAGATAAGCCGGCAGCGTCGCCGGGGTGACGACCCGTTGCCCTGGGGAGACAATCCGGGCCAGAATCGCGAGGTAGAGCGCCGCCAGGATCGCCAGATATGCGGCGACCCGGAGACCGCGTTCGATCCAGCGCACTCCGTCAGCGCGTGAGGGCATAGACCACCAGGTTCACGGCAAAACGGGTGTTGTCGATCGCGAGGAACCGTTTGTTCTCGGGGTGATAGTTCCACTCCGAGCTGTAATCCTTGCTGCTGTACAGGATGCTGATTCTCCCGCTCCGCAACACCGCCAGCAGATCCTTGTGGACCAGGTTGTCGCCCCATCCGTTCAGCTCATGGCTGGTCGTGGGCGGACCGTCGGGAAAGCGGAAGAATGCCGAGTAGAGCTCGTGATGATTCGAAAGGGGCGCAAGCGGTGCTTCGCCGAGGCGACCGAGCTCGTCGGTCGCGGTCTTGTGAAACTGTCCGTCGATATCGTGATTGTGATCATCCACGAACAGCATCCCGCCCCGCCCGAGCCATCGTGTCAGCATGTCCCGCTCCCCGGACGAAAACCGCACCGGCAGATGACCGGTGAGATAGACCAGGGGATATCGGAACAGGTCGCGGCTCGCCAGCGAGACGATCGCTCCGCTCGGACTCACGTCGATACTGGTGTATCGGGCCACGGCGTCGATCACGTTCGCGGGCACCAGTGGGGCGGAATCCCAGTCGCCCGAGTCATACTGCGCGGTCGCGAAGGTGAACGCCGTCACGGCACCTGGCCCCAACGGAAGAGACCGCCCCGTGCGACCGAGCCTTCCTGGAGAGCGCGGTAGGCCCGAACCAGCAGATCGGTGGCATCGCGACCCTCCCGGAGCGCATCGATTGCGGCGCCGAGCGGCTCGGCGGCAGCGGGGCGCGAAACCAGAAGATCGGCGCGGAGCAGGAGGAGAGAGTCGATCGCGCCGGCCCGATGACCGCTCAGGGCATCGAGCGCTCGATCGAAGCGTGACGCCTGCCTCGCCTGTTCCGGATCGACCGGTGCCTCGGGAGTGCGGCGCGCGGGCCCGGTGCCTTCCCGCTTCCCGGCCAATCGAACCTTCGCGAGGTCCACCACCGGCGCCTTGGCCTGACCCCGCAGGTAGATCCGCTCGGCGAGCCGAGCCCGCTGGATCGCGGCGAGGGCCGCATACATATGAGGAAGGGCTCGGCGGGTTTCACCCGCCATGAGGTCCCGGCCCGCGTCCCACATCGCGTTGTAGGCCTCGAGCAGTGGCCGGTTGATCGCGATCACCGGCGATTCGCCGCTCGCGAAGTCGAGGGCTTCGTCGCCCGCACCCTGAGTCGCCGAATCCGCCGCGGCGAGGAGCTGCTCCGGAGTCATGTCGGGTCGCGGCGCATCGCCCTGGTGTTCCTCTCCCTCACCGCCCAGGTCCTCGAGCCGGGAGAAGATGATGTCCCCGATCTGCCGGCGGAGGGCGTTCTGATCCCGCGCAATGCGGCCGGATTCGCCGAGCAGATCCGGCCGGGAGAGTCTGGGCTTCTTCTTGTCGAGGGCTTCGGTCAGGAGAATCAGCATCCGCTGGCTGATCACGCCTTTGAGCGCGTCCGCGGGGGGAAGCGCCTCGATCGAGAGCGAGTCGTATTCGCCTGCCCTCGCAATCCGAATGGTCCGGGTGTCCGAGCCGGCAATCCCGGGTCTCGCCCCGTCATTGTCCCGGGCCACGGCGCGGAGGTGCACCAGGTCACCGGGAGCGAGACCGAGCGAGTCGAGCCTGAGCGTCATGGTTTGCCGGCCGGAGCGGGCGTCGCCCAGGCTGGCCCGCCCAATCTCCATGGAGCGGAACTTGAACGATTCGCCTTCGCCACTGGAGATCACCACTTCCCACCATGCCGATGCGAGACCGAAGTCGTCGGTCATGGTCGCGGCGGCGGGCAGGTTGCCGGCCGGCTCCCGGAACACCGTGTCGCGCGCCGGAAGCTCGAGCACGACCCGGGGCAGCGAGTCGGTACGGGGGTCGAGCAACAGCAGCCGTTCGCGAGACGCCTGGCGAAACCGCACGATCGCCGGGTGATCCGGCATCGCGAGGCTGGCGCTCCAGCGATCGGTGTCCCGTTTCACCGGGACCGGCTGGCTGTCGGCGGCCACCACGATTTCCTGATCCGAGGCTCGGCCCAGAATGCGGATCGCGCTTCCGGTCACCGCCGCCACACTGGCGGGGTCGTCGAGGACCTGGCGCGGCAGCCGGGTATAGGCCGGTGGATCCACCTCGACCCGGAGCGACGCGAGGCCATCCACTCCGGCACGGGTCTCGCCGGCACCGGCGGTGCCGCCCGGCCGGGTGCCCGGTCCGACGACCGCGCGGGGGAGCAGCAGGAGCGCGCCTAACCCGCCGACCAGAAGCAGGCCCGGCACCCGAAGCGCATTCCTCGCCGCGGCCCAGGCGGAGGACTCGAAGCGGGCGCCGGCGGCCTGCCGGTCGAGCAGTCCGGCGTAGCGCGCCGCAGCGGGGTCGAGCGAGGTGACCAGGGCATACTGGAGCACGGGCACCCGTTCCTCGACCCAGAGGGCCACCTCTTCCAGGCGCCGGGCCCTCCTAACCCGCCACGAGCGAGCCGCGAACGCGGTGACCCCGGCGGCCAGCGCCACTTCCACGACGGCGCCGCGCACCCCCGCCGGCACTGCGCCCAGGGCGCCCAGCATCCCACCCGCCAGGAAGACGCCGAGGCCGATCGCCCCGCCCCAGAGGAGCGCGGAGCCCACCGAGCCGGCCACCAGCACCCGCCGAACCCGGAGGAGCTGATCGCGCGCGGTCATGCGGATCCGCTCCGGCGGCGCAGCGCGTGCTCCGCGATGAGCAGCACGATCCCGGCGCCGAGGAGCCAGGGCGGCAGAACCCGGCCCGCGTCGGGGCGAGCCGGGAGCGTGGCGGTGGCGACCGCGGGAGAGGCAGACCCGATCAGAGCCGCGCGCACCGCGGAATCGGCCAGGCGGAGATCGTGGGGTCCGCCGCATGGGGAGAGCAGGTCGCGGGTCAGATCGCGGAGCCGCTCCCGGAGCGCGAGGTCTCCGGCGGGATCCACCGGAATCGCCACCTCGCGAATGCATCCGCCGCCGGTGATGGTCTCCGCCGCGGCGACCCGCCCATCCGACCACCACGCGACCGGGCGACCGCGGGGCGTCCCCGCCGGCCGCGCGAACGGGGCGACCAGCACGGTTCGGGTGGTCACCACGGCGCCGATCGAATCGCCGGTCACCATGAATTCGGCGGGCCAGCGCACCACCACATGGTCAGGCTCGCGGGCCCAGGCGGAATCGGCGGCGGTGATGGCAGTTTCCCGGATCAACCGCACCTGGGCGGCTCTGGTCTCTCCTAACCCGCTGAGGTTCAGGGTGGCCCGCAGCGGGTCCTCCTCGGTCGCCCGCAGCGTCAAGGGAAAGGAAGCCGACGAATCGGAGGCGGCCCGCACCGGGTGCCAGTCGAGCCCGCCGGACCAGCCGGCCCGGATCGCCAGGGTGGCGGAGTCGAAGGAAGCGCGGGTCAGGGGCGTCACCAGCACGATCGCGATCGAGTCGGCCCGGTCGCGGAGCCGGCGGGCTTCACGAATCGCGTGGACCAGCCCGGCGGAGAGTCCCCCGCTGTCCAGCGGGACTACGACATCACCCGATCGCGCGACCCGTTCGACCTCACGACGCAGCTCCGCCGTGTCCCGCAGGCCAGGGCCGTGGTCGGCGACCACAACCTGGATCAGGGCGGCCTTCGCGACAGTCAGACTGGGCCGGGCAAAGGCCAGCGCGATCGCGGCGAGG
Organism: uncultured Gemmatimonadales bacterium; assembly: GCA_963841505.1. GTDB lineage: Bacteria > Gemmatimonadota > Gemmatimonadetes > Gemmatimonadales > GWC2-71-9 > JABFSM01. The sequence goes on along the minus strand of CAWJCZ010000003.1, from coordinate 183,224 downwards.
GCGAGCAGGCGGAGCGCGAGGATCAGGAGATCACGTAGCCGGCGGGAGCGGCTGGGCGCTTGTTCCCGGCTCTCGGGAACGAACCGCGCCGTCGGGAGCAGGTAGCGCCGGGGCTCCTCCCGGGCGAGAAAATGGAGCGCGAGAATGGCCAGCGCCGCAAGGGCGCCGGCCAGGAGAAACCAGGGGGCGGCGAAGGTCACGGTCCCACCACCCGGCGCACCGCAGCATCGGCCGGCTCATCGCTCCGCACCAGGAGGTAGCGCGCCCCCGCCGCGATCCAGTCCCGCGCCACCGCCTGGCGCCAGGCGGCGAATCGCTCGCGATAGGTGGCGCGGGTTAGGCCGGTCAGCGGGCGCCGGGTGGAAGACGCCTCGGGGTCCTCGGCGAGCAGCGCCCCGGAAGGCGGGTCGAGCTCTTCCGGCGCCACCACGTGCACCAGGACCACGTCCAGGTCCCGGCTGAGAAGCTCGCGAGCGGCGCGGAGCAGGGCGTCTCCGTCGCCCAGGAGATCGGTGAGTACCACGATCCGCGCCGCCCGCCCGGGCTGGCGGAGGATCGGCGTAAGCGAGGAGTGGCCGGCCGGCTCGATCTGCTCCAGGGTCCGCGCCAGCTCGCTGACTGCGCCGCGGCGGGCCCGGAAGGGAATCCGATGCACCGACGGCCCCGCGGCCGCGAGCGCAATCGGGTCGCCTGCCGCGTGGGCGATGCTCGCGAGCCCCACCGCGATGGCGGAGGCCTGCCTCCACTTGCCGGCTCCCGGGTTGGGAAACGCCATCGAGGCAGACCCATCCACCAGAAACAGGGTAGGCAGGGTGGCCCGCTCGTTGGTGATCCGGACGAAGGCGCGATCGGTTCGGGCGAGAAGCTTCCAGTCGAGCCGGCGGGGATCGTCTCCCTGCCGGTAGGCGCGGTATTCGGTGAATTCGGCGGAGCTGCCGCGAAGCCGCGACTTGTGAGTGCCCGCGGTCGCTCCGCGGGTGGGAAACCGCGCCGGCCAGGATACCCCACGCAGCGCATCGAGCATCGCCGCGTAGTGCGCACCGCCCGCCATGTTAGACCCGGACGGCGCTTTTGGGCGGCGCGACTCCGGCCAGAACGTCGGCGATGAGACGCTCGACCCCGATGCCCTCCCCTTCGGCCGCGAAATTCGGCAGCACCCGGTGACGGAGGACCGAAGGCGCCACCCGCCGGATGTCGTCGGGGCTCACCGCGAAACGGCCATCGAGGAGGGCGTGCGCTTTGGCGCCGAGGATCAGGGCCTGACCCGCGCGGGGTCCCGCGCCCCAGCGGACATACTGGGTGACGGTCGGAGGAGCATGGGGATCACCGGGGCGGGTGGCGCGGGCGATCGCCGCGGCGTACCGGAGCGCCGGCTCCGCGGCGGGAAGCTCGCGGACCAGCCGCTGGAGCGCGGTAACGTGGGCCGCGTCGAGCACCGGGGTGAGCGGCTCCGAGGGTGCCCCGGTCGTGGTCCGGAGAATCGATACCTCATCATCCTCGGTGGGATACTCGATCCGGACATCGAACAGAAAACGGTCGAGCTGCGCCTCGGGCAGCGGATAGGTCCCTTCCTGCTCGATCGGGTTCTGGGTGGCGAGCACGAAGAACGGCTCGGGGAGACGCATGGTCGCGCCCGCCGCGGTCACGCTGTGCTCCTGCATCGCTTCGAGCAATGCGGCCTGGGTCCGGGGAGGCGTGCGATTGATCTCGTCCGCCAGGATGATGTTGGCGAAGATCGGGCCGGGAAGAAAACGGAACTCCCGCGCGCCGGTGTTGGCGTCTTCCTCCATGACCTCGGTCCCGGTTATATCACTGGGGACCAGATCGGGCGTAAACTGGATTCGCCGGAAATCGAGCCGCATCGCCTCGGCGATCGACTTGATCATCAGGGTCTTGGCCAATCCGGGCACCCCGACCAGGAGCGCGTGACCGCCGGCCAGGATCGCCATCAGGAGCTCGTCGAGGACCTGATGCTGACCCACGATCCGGCGGCCGACTTCTTCGCGAAGCCGCACCGCCCCCGCCAGGAGCCCCTCGCGCGAATCCGCCTGAGGGGCGATCATCACGGCGTCAGCGGATTTCATGGAAGGCGGGAATCACGCAGGAGTGGATGCCGGGAAGCTCGTTTGGGTTGCATGTCAGCGCTGGACGCGCGCTCCGCGTAGTAGGTTTCACCAAGTCTAACATTCTCTCCCGGGGGACGCTGTGTCATCCAGTCGCCGAGAGTTTCTCCGCACCACCACCGCGGCCGCGACGGCCGGGCTGGTCCTGGCCACCACCGGCAAAGCGGACGCCGCTGCGACCGCCGCCCGGCTCACTGCGGGTCAGGCCTCGCCGGTCGACCCCGCCATCGCCGAGTTGCTCTTGCGAGCGTTGGACGCCGCGAAATCGGCCGGCGCCGAGTACGCCGATGCCCGGGTGAGCCTGAACCGCACCCAGGCGGTCAACACCCGGGAGCGCCGGGTCGGCGGACTCACCGACAACGAAACCTTCGGAATGGGCGTGCGGGTACTGGTCAATGGCGCCTGGGGCTTCGCGGCGAGCAGCGATATGACCGCCGATGGCGCCGCCCGGGTGGCGCGCCAGGCCGCCGCGCAAGCCAAGGCGAATCGAACCGCGGGTCGCCACCCCGTTACCCTGGCGCCAGCGCCGGGAAATCAGCGGGGAACCTGGCGGAGCGAAGCGAAGATCGACCCCTTCACCATCCCGATCGAAGACAAGGTCGCGCTCCTCCTCGCGGCGAATGCGGCAGCGCTCAAGAACCCCAAGGCGCGCTTCGTCAACTCGAGCATGTTCTTCCTCAAGGAAGAAAAGTCCTACGCCAACACCGACGGCAGCCTCACCTTCCAGACCATCTTCCGCACTCAGCCCAACATGACGGTCACCGCGGTGTCGGACGACCGGCGCGACTTCCAGTCGCGCCAAAGCACCGACGTCATGCCGATGGCGCGAGGCTACGAGCACGTGACCGACGCCAAGCTCGAGGAAAACGCGGTCCGCTGGGCCGAGGAAGCAGTGCAGAAGCTCTCGGCCAAGCCGGTCGAGGTGGGACGCTACGACCTGATCCTGCATCCGACCCACCTCTGGCTCACCATCCACGAATCGGTGGCCCATCCCACCGAGCTCGATCGCGCCATGGGCTACGAGGCCAACTACGCTGGCACCAGCTTCGTGTTCCCGCCCGAAAAGGTGCTGGGCACCATGAAATACGGCTCTCCCCTGATGAACATCCGGGGCGACCGCTCCCAGCCCGGCTCGCTCGCGGGATGCGGCTGGGACGACGAAGGGGTGCAGCCGGAGACCTTCGATATCATCAAGAACGGAATCTTCATGGATTACCAGACCACCCGGGAGCAGGCGCTCTGGCTCGACTGGTACTACAAGAAGATCGGCAAGCCGACCCGCTCCCACGGCTGCTCCTACGCCCAATCCTGGTCCGATGTCCAGTTCCAGCGGATGCCCAACGTATCGCTCCTTCCCGGCGAGAAGGACATCGGCTGGGACGATCTGATCGCGGCGACCGACAACGGGATCGCGATCATGGGAGACGGCAGCTTCTCGATCGATCAGCAGCGGTTCAACGCCCAGTTCGGGGGCCAGCTCTACTATGAGATCAAGGGCGGCAAGGTGACCGGAATGCTCAAGGACGTTGCCTACCAGATGCGCACCCCGGATTTCTGGGGCGCGATGGACATGATCGGCGGCGCGAAGAGCTACTTCCTCGGAGGCGCCTTCGGCGACGCGAAGGGCCAACCGTCGCAATCGAACGCCATCACCCACGGCTGCGTGCCGACCCGGCATCGCCAGATCAACGTCATCAACACCGGGAGGCAGGCATGAAGCCGCAACGGGGCGAAGAACCCTCGGTGCTCTCCCGCGAAGCGGCCGAAGCGCTGGCGAAGCGGGTGCTGGCCTACAGCAAGGCCGACGAGGCGCGGGTCGTCGTCAACAGCGGGAGCCGCGGCAATACCCGCTTCGCGGTGAATCAGATCTCCACCGCCGGCGATCGCGCCGACGTGAGCATCGGAATCCGGAGCGGGTTCGGGGCGAAGAGCGGCAACGCCAGCACCAACCGTCTCGACGACGCGAGCCTCAAGGCGGTGGTCGAGATGTCGGAGCGGCTGGCCCGGCTGAGCCCGGAAGACCCCGAGCACATGCCCGAGCTCGAGCCCCAGCAGTACCAGGAAGGACGCGGGTGGAGTGACAGCACCGCCCGGCTCGATCCCACCAGCCGCGCCTCGGCGATCGGCACGATCACCGACCCGGCCAGGAGCGCCGGCCTGGTCAGCACCGGGTACCTCGAGACCCGCGCGAGCGCCCAGGCCATCGCGAACAACAAGGGTCTTTTCGCCTACGACCGCGATACCGACGCGGTGCTGACCACCACCGTCCGCACCCAGGACGGCATGGGCTCGGGGTGGGCCGGCGCCGCGTCCCACGCCTGGTCCGCCATCGATCCTGCCGCCCTCGGCGCCCGCGCGATCTCCAAGGCTCGCGCGTCGGTGGGTCCGGTCGCGGTCGAGCCGGGCCGTTACACCGTGATCCTCGAACCCACGGCGGTGGGCAACCTGGTGCAGCTCCTCACCGGCTCCTTCAATGCCCGCGCCGCCGATGAAGGCCGGAGCTTCTTCGCCAAGGCCGGCGGGGGCACCAAGATCGGGGAGAAGGTGATCGACGAGCGGGTCAGCATCGTGAGCGATCCATTCGATCCCGAATCGCCGGGAGCGCCGTTCACCGGCGAAGGCTTTCCGACCCGGCGGGTGGCCTGGATCGAGGACGGCGTGGTGAAGAACCTCAACTACGACCGCTACTGGGCCAAGCGGCAGGGCAAGGAGCCCACCGGCGCGGCCGGGGGCGGATTCGGATTCGGGGGTGGAACCATCAAGATGTCGGGCGGAACCGAAACCATCGAATCGCTGATCGCGGGCTGCCAGCGCGGCATCCTGGTCACCCGGTTCTGGTACATCCGGGGGGTGGATCCGCGGACCGTGCTCTTCACCGGCCTAACCCGCGACGGCACCTTCCTGATCGAGAACGGGAAGATCACCAAGCCGGTGCAGAATTTCCGGTTCAACGAATCGCCCATTTTCATGCTCAACAACCTGGAGGCGATGGGCCGCCCGGTCCGGGTGTCGGCCAGCGAAAGCGGCAACGCCGGAGCGGCCGTCGTGGTCCCGCCGATCCGGGTCCGGGATTTCAACTTCACTTCGCTGTCGGAGGCGGTGTAGCCATGTCATCGAATCGACGCGACTTTCTCAAGAAGACGGGACTCGCCGCGGCGTCCTTCACCCTTGCGAACTCGGGACTTCTCGTCGCCACACCGCGGAACCCGCTGCGATGGGCCGACCCGGTGCCCGACGATCTGATGATGGACGCGCTCAACGCGGCCAAGGCGGCCGGGGCGAGTTACGCCGACGTGCGGATCGGGCGGTACCGCCGCCAGTTCGTGGGGACCCGGGAACGCCAGATCAGCGGCATCAATGATTCGGAGTCGTACGGCCTCGGCGTTCGGACTCTGGTTGGGGGCGCCTGGGGATTCGCCTCGACCAGCGTCATGACGACCGACGGGGTTGTCAAAGCTGCCAGGGAAGCGGCCCGGCTTTCCCGCGCGGCCAGATCGGTGCAGAAGCGGCCGGTCGAGCTCGCCCCGGTGACTCCGGTCACCGGCACCTGGATGACGCCGGTCAAGCAGGATCCGCTCGAGGTGCCGATCGCCGACAAGGTCGCGCTCCTCTTCGCGACCAATGAAGCCGCGCTCAAGGTGCCCGGCGTGCGGTTCGTCAACTCCGGGCTCCAGCTCCTTCGCGAGATCAAGATGCTCGCGACGACTGATGGCACCAATATCACCCAGACCTTCATCCGGGTCGGTCCGGGCTTTACCGCCACCGCAGTGGGCGAAGGCGACTTCCAGTCCTATTCCGAAGAGCTCGCGCCCATGGGCAGGGGCTGGGAACACATCGAGTCTCTGGAGATGCCGAAGCACGCCGCCGAGTGGGCCGGCATCGCGGTTCAGAAGCTGGGCGCCAAATCGGTGGAGCCCGGCCGGTATGACCTCATTCTCCATCCGACCAACCTCTGGCTCACCATCCACGAGTCGGTCGGCCATCCGACCGAGCTGGACCGCGCCCTGGGCTATGAAGCGGACTACGCCGGAACCAGCTTCGTCGCGCCGCCCGAGGCGGTGATCGGCAAGCTCCGGTACGGGACCCCGCTCATGAACATTCAGGGCGACCGGACCCAGGAAGGCTCGGTGGGCCTCTGCAAGTGGGACGATGAAGGCGTGCCAGCCGACCAGTGGCTCATCATCGAGAAGGGAATCTTCAAGGACTATCAGACCACCCGGGAGCAGGCCGCCTGGATCTCCAAGCTCACCGGGAATCACAAGTCGCACGGGTGTTCGTTCGCGCAGTCCTGGTCGGACGTTCAGTTCCAGCGGATGCCGAATGTGTCGCTCCTGCCGGCCGAGGCGGACATCTCCGAAAACGACATCATCGGGGCAACCGATCGCGGGGTGATGATCAAGAACCGGGGCTCGTGGTCCATCGACCATCAGCGCTACAACTTCCAGTTCTCCGGTCAGGTGTTCTACGAGATCCGGGGTGGGAAGATCACCGGGATGCTCAAGGACGTCGCCTACCAGAGCAACACACCGGTGTTCTGGAATTCGATGGACATGATCGGCGGCAAGGGCACCTACTGGATGGGAGGAACCTTCAGCGACGGCAAAGGCCAGCCCGGCCAGGCCAATTCGGCGGCCCATGGCTGTCCGGTCTCGCGGTTCCGCAACGTGAACATCATCAACTCGGGGAGGAACGGCTGATGCAAGGCGAAACCATGTTCCTCTCCCGTGAGGATGCCAAGCGCCTGACCGACCGGGCCCTCTCATTCGCGAAGGCCGACGAGACCCGGGTCAACGTGAATACCGGATGGGCCGGGAACACCCGGTTCGCCGGGGGGGAGATCACCACCTCGGGGGGTGGCACTGATACTTCGGTCAGCGTGGTTTCCACCCTCGGAAAGCGCCGCGCCTCCGCGACGTCCAACATTCTGGACGACGCCGGCCTCAAACGGGTGGTGGAGCTGGCCGAGGAGCTGGCCCGCCTTTCCCCGGAAGATCCCGAGCTCATGCCCGAGCTGGGACCGCAGCGGTATCCCGACGTGAACGGATACGCCGACGCTACGGCGGCGCTGGGACCGGAAGCCCGGGCCCTGGCCGCGAAAAAGATCATCGACGCCTCGCGCGAACCATTTTCGTCGCGGGGTTCCTCGACGTGGACGCGAGCGCCGACGCGATCGCGACGAGCCGCGGGCTCTTTGCCTATCATCGCGCGACCAACGCCCGGCTCAGCGTTACCGCCCGCACTCCGGACGGGACCGGATCGGGCTGGGCCGCCGCCGGGGTGCGTGACTGGTCCTCGGTGGACGCCGCGGCGATCGGCCGCCGCGCCGCGATGAAGGCGGTGCAGAGCCGGAACCCCGTCGCGATCGAACCCGGGATGTACACCGCGATCCTCGAGCCCCACGCGGTGGCCGAGATCACCGGGAGCCTCTGGGGCTCGCTCAACGCCCGGAACGCGGACGAAGGGCGGAGCCCCTTCTCCAAGCGAGGCGGCGGCACCAGGATCGGGGAGAAGATTGCCGACGAACGGATCACCATCTACTCCGATCCGGCCGACCCCGATCTGCTGGGCCGTCCCTTCGACGGCGAGGGCCTGCCCCTGGGCCGGACCGTGTGGATCGAGAACGGCATCCTCAAGAACCTGGCCTATTCGCGTTACTGGGCCCAGAAGCAGGGCAAGACCCCGAATGGCGGCGGCGGCGGGGGCGGCTTCGGCGGGGGGGGCGGCTTCGGCGGCGGGTTAGGCGGAGGGCTCAAGTTCACCGGCGGCAGCAAGACGGTGGATCAGCTGGTCGCCGAGTGCGATCGCGGCATCCTGATCACCCACTTCTTCTACATCCGCTCGCTCGATGCGCGGACCGTGACCCTGACCGGCCTGACCCGGGACGGCCTGTTCCTGGTCGAGAAGGGCAAGGTCACCCGGCCGATCAAGAACTTCCGCTGGAACGAGAGCCCGCTGCTCATGCTGAGCCGGCTCGAGGAGGTGGGCCGGGCCGAACGGACCGGGGCCGGCCAGGTCATGCCGTCGCTCCGGGTGCGCGACTTCAACTTCGCCAGCACCTCGGAAGCGGTCTGAGGGCGGGTTGCAACCTTTTCCCGCCTCGCCGCGTCTATATATTCACCTTTGTCTGATAAATAGGGGGAACGGTGATCGGCGAATTCGAGCAGCTCGTGCTCCTGGCGGTCATGCAGCTGGGCCACCAGGCCTATGGGGTTCCCATCCATGACGAGATCCGTCGCCGCACCCGGCGGGATCCGTCCCTGGCTTCGGTGTACAAGACCCTCGAGCGACTGGCCCGGAAGGGCTTCCTGACGGTTCGGGTCGGACCACCGACTCCGGAACGAGGCGGGCGCCGGAAACAGTTCTTTTCCCTCTCCTCCTCGGGTCAGAAGGCGGTGCGCGAATCCCTCTCGGCCATTCGCCGGATGGCGCGCGGCCTCGACGTGGGTCTCGAGCCCTCTTGAAACAGCCGCCCCGCCTGGCTCTGTGGCTCGGGGACCGCCTGATCGACGTGCGGGTGCGCGACGGGATCATGGGCGACCTGGTGGAACAGTTCGCCGGGACGCCCTCGCGCTTCCGTTTCTGGCGACAGGTCCTCATCGCCATTCTGCGGTACCCCCCACGCCCCTCGGCATCCCCATCGACCGGAGACGGACTCGTGATCGGATTCCTGGAAGACCTGCGCCGGGCCACCCGTACATTGCGGCGGGTGCCCGCCTTCACGCTGGCCTGCGCCGCAACACTCGGCCTCGGGATCGGCGCCTCGACCGCGATCTTCAGCGTGGCAGACCCGGTCATTCTCCGCCCGCTTCCCTACCGGGCCCCCGATCAGCTCTACGTGGTTTCGCAGGGGACTGCGCCCGATCTTTCCAGCCGACTCGGATTTGAAACGATCCAGGACATCCGGGAACAATCCCACACCCTGGCTGGCGTTGCCGCAGCCGGAGGGTGGGGGCCGACCCTGGTGCGCGACGACCGCGCGGAAATCCTGATGGGACTCCGGGTTTCCGCCAGCTACTTCGGGGTTCTGGGCGTTCACCCCGTGCTGGGCCGCGACTTCCGCCCCGACGAAGACGATCCCGACCGCAACGGCGTGGTGATCCTCTCGCACAAACTCTGGAGCACCCGGTTCGGCAGCGATTCGTCGATCGTGGGGAGGGAGATCCTGCTCGGCTCGCGCCAGATGCTGGTGGCGGGAGTGCTGCCGGCCTGGTATGACGACGTGGTGCAGCCGGGAACCCGGATCTGGCGGGTCCTGGGTTATTCGCGGAGCGTACCGTACGGGTGTCGGACTTGTCAGCACCTCCAGATGATCGCCCGCCGGAATTCGGGCGCCACCGAGGCCGCGGTCCAATCCGAGCTGAGCCTGATTTCCACCCGAATGGTCCAGGCCCATCCCACCGAGTACTCCTCTCCGGGCTTCGGGCTCGAACAGATCCAGCACGCAGTGACCAAGCCGGTGTCCGGAGCGCTCATCGCGCTGCTCCTCGCGGTGGCGATCCTGCTCGTGATCGCGACCGTCAATGTCGGCGGGCTCCAGCTGGCACGAGCGCTCCAGCGGGACGAGGAATTCGCGGTGCGCGCCGCGCTGGGCGCCGGCCGGGGCCGCCTGACCCGTCTCCTGGTGGCGGAGGGGCTGGTGCTCGCGTTCCTCGCGGCGGTGTGCGGATGGGTGGTGGCCGCGGTCGGCGTTCAGGCGCTGGCGGCCCGCCTCCCTGCCGGAGTGCCCCGCGCAGAAGCGATCCATCTCGATTTTCGCGCGCTCGGGTTCGGACTGCTGGTGACCCTCACCGCGGGCCTCGCGGTCGGCCTGATTCCGACCTGGCATGCCCGCCGGCAGGCGCTGGCCGGATCGCTGCGCACGCGCAGCGGGTTAGGCCAGGCTCCCCCACCGGCTTCGGGCCGCCTTGGTGGTGACCGAGGTCGCGCTGGCGGTGGTGCTCCTTGCCGGAGCCGGCCTGCTGGCCCGGAGCCTGGCCCGGCTCCTGGGGGTGGATCCCGGCATCCAGGTCGCGAATGTCGCCACCGCCAACGTGCAGGTGGGCGGGGCGCGCTATCAGTCGGACACGGTGGTCTGGGCCTGGCAGGACCGGCTGCTGGAAGCGGCGCGATCCATCCCCGGGGCGACCGCCGTTGCGCTCACCAGCCAGCTCCCGCTCGGCGGCAACTTCGATTCCTACGGGGTTCAGGCGCTCGACAAGCCCCTCGACAACCCTGCGCTCGCACCGGATGCCGATCGCTACACGGTGACGACCGACTTCCTTCGGACCATGCAGATCCCGATTCTGGAGGGTCGCGATTTCCAGGCGTCGGACAACGCCCCGAGCGGCGCACCAGTGGTGATTGTGAGCCAGTCGCTGGCCCGCCGGATCTGGCCGGGGGAAAGCGCGGTCGGCAAGCAGATTCACCTGGGCGAGCCGTCGCGTCCGTGGTACACGGTGATCGGCACTGCGGCCGACGTCCATCATCGCGGGCTGGACATCGCCGATACCCGCCAGATCTACCTGCCGACCCACCGGTTCTTCTTTTCCGATGCGGCGGTGGACGTCGTGGTCCGCACTTCGGGAGATCCTTCCCGGATTCTTCCCGATCTCCGGCGCGCGATGCTCGCCCCCGAGCCGCTCGCGGTGATCACCCGGCTCAGCACCATGGAGGACGTGCTCGCGACGTCCACTTCGCAACGGCGGCTCGCGCTGACCTTGTTCGCGGCGTTCGCCGCCATGGCGCTGCTGCTCGCCACCGCAGGGATCGTCGGGGCGCTCGCCGGGATGGTGGCGGAGCGGCGCCGGGAGATCGGGCTGCGCAGCGCGCTCGGCGCCACCCCGGGCGGGATCGTCCGGCTGGTCCTCGGGCGGGGGGTCCTGCTCGCGGGGCTGGGGGCGGTGGCCGGCATCGTGGGGGCGATCGCCGGCGCCCGCATCATCGCGGGCATGCTGTACGGAATTAACCCGCACGACGTCCCCACCCTCCTGGTGGTCGGCGCGGTGGCGTGCCTGATCGGGGTGGCGTCGGGCGTCCTGCCGGCGTGGCGCGCGGTCCGGGTGGACCCGATGACGGCACTCCGCTCCGACTAGCGCACTCGGGTTCGCGACCTGGGTCCGGCCGCTTTCCTGTTCCCGGCCGGTATATTTGGGGGTCGGCCATCCCGAAACCCAGACCAGGATATCGCATGTCGGACCTCAACCGGATTCTCGATGCCAACCGGGACGCCGTCCGCGAAATGATCGGCGCGGCCGATCGTTCCGGACCGGCCTGGACCACACCGCCCGCCCCGGGGAAGTGGTCGCCCAGTCAGATCGTGGAGCACGTGGCTCGTTCCCTCGAGGAATCTGCCCACGTGGTCGCCGGCGCTCCATCCAACATTCCGACGCTGCCGTTCTTCTTCCGGCCGGTCGCCCGGTCGTTGTTTTTCAATCGCATCCTCAAGACCGGCCTGTTTCCAAAGGCAAAAACCAACCAGGCCATGAATCCCGCGACCGGACCGGCCACACCGGCCGAGGCGCGGGGGCGCCTCGAAAGCGCGCTGACCCGCTTTGATCAGGAATGCCAGAGCGCCGAAGCGGCCGGACGTTCGGTGAACAGCGGGGCCTTCGGAACGGTCTCGTTGGCCGACTATGCGAGGTTCATGGAGTTGCATACCCGCCATCACTGCAAACAGATGACCCGGCCGGTCACGGCATGAACACCGGCAGGCGAATCGACCCGTAGCCGTGGGAGACTCGCTGGCGGCAATCGGTCGCGACATCAAGCGCAATGCGGCGACCCTCCTCGGACTGACGGCCCTGCTCTGGCTGGTCCAGGTGCTCAACGTGGCGGTCTTTCATGGCAGTCTGATTCGCTGGGGCATCCAGCCCCGTACGGTCCAGGGCCTTCCCGGCATCCTGGTACACCCGTTTCTCCATGCTGGGTGGCAGCACCTGATCTCCAACACGATCGGGTTCCTGATGCTGGGTGGCATGGTCATGCTGCGGGAGCCCCGGGACTTCTGGACCGTATCAGGTTTGTCGCTGATCGTTGGCGGCGTCGGAATCTGGCTCTTCGGCCGGCCCGGCCCTCACATCGGCGCGAGCGGCATCGTGTTCGGATACTTCGGATATCTCCTGCTGACCGGCTGGTTCGACCGCCGGGTCGGTCCGATCATCCTTTCGATCCTGACGCTCCTGCTCTGGGGCAGGCTGCTCTTCGGATTGTCTCCGTTCCAGCGAGGCATTTCCTGGGAGGGCCACTTGTTCGGGACTGTTGGGCGGCATTCTCGCCGCGTGGCTACGGCCAGGGACTCGCCGGAACCGGAATCGCGCGCGGCTGGCCCTGAGTATCGCAGCGCTGTCGATCGTGGCGCCACTCCGCGCGCAGGACGCAAGCCCACCGGCTCCCCTCCCGATGGGAGAGACCTTCACGCTGGCGTCGCGGGTGCTGCACGAAACCCGCCGGATCAACGTCTATGCGCCACCGGAATACGCTGAATCGGCGGCCACCAGGCTCCCGGTGCTCTACATGCCCGATGGCGGAATCGGAGAGGACTTCCTCCATGTCGCGGGCCTGCTTCAGGTTTCGATCGGCAACGGCACCATGCGTCCGTTTCTGCTGGTGGGGATCGAAAACACCGAGCGCCGGAGGGACCTGACCGGGCCGACCACGGTGGAGTCGGACCGCAAGATTGCTCCGCGCGTCGGTGGCTCCGAGGCCTTCCGGACGTTCATCCGTACCGAGCTCATGCCATTGATCCGTTCGCGCTACCGCACGACGTCGGAAACCGCGATCATGGGCGAATCGCTCGCGGGCCTCTTCGTGGTGGAAACGTTCTTCCTGGAGCCGGGCCTCTTCGATACCTACATCGCGTTCGACCCGAGTCTCTGGTGGAATGCTCATCGACTCGTCGAGCAGGCGTCCGGCCGGCTCCGGTCGCTCGACGGGCGAGGCCGGGCCCTCTATCTCGCGAGCAGCCGGGACGACATCGATGAGCTCACCACCCGGCTTGCCGATCTCCTGCGCACCGAGGCGCCGACCGGGCTGACTTGGCACTTCGAGCCGATGCCCGAAGAGTCTCATGCGACGATCTATCATCCCGCCGCCCTCCGGGCGGTGCGGCGGCTCTTCGCCCCACCGCCGCGCCGCCAATAGGTCCAGCACGACATGCGGGCGAAGGCACCTCCGACCAGGCTGTTCAGGCTGATCCAGCGCCTCCGGAAATTCCATGGGGCGCCGGTCGAGCCGCCGAGCCGCGACCCTTATCACTTGCTACTCTGGGAGCAGGTGGCATACCTGGCGTCGGATGCCGAACGCCTCGAGGCATTCCGGTTGCTCAAGCAGCGCGTCGGGTTGGCGCCCGGAAAGATCCTGGGAGCGCGCCGCTCGGAGCTCGAGGCGATCACTCGTCGTGGGGGGGCGGTCGCCTGGCGGGAACGCGCCGAACGACTTCAGCGCGTGGCCGAGCGGGTGCAGGATAAATGGGACGGCAATCTCAACGCGGCGCTCCGCCTTCCCCTTGATCAGGCGAAACGGGAGCTGGCCCGCTACCCATCAATCGGCCGCGCGGGGGCCGAACGGATCCTCCTGCTGACCGGCGTCCACCCGGTGCTGGGGCTCGACTCCAATGCACTCCGAGTCTTGCAGCGGCTCGGCTATGGCCGTCTGCTCAAGGGATGGGATGCCCAGTATCGCAGCGCGCAGGAGGCGGCCTCCGCCGAGCTCCCGGACACCGCCGCATCCCGGCGACGGGCCTTCCTGCTCCTTCGCCATCACGGCCAGACGGTATGCAGGCGGACCGCCCCACGATGCAACGATTGCCCCTTGCTTGTTGATTGCCCGACCGGGGCTCGCGAGCTCCCGATGATCGGCGGGGTCCAGTCGCCGTGATTGAAACCTGACCGTCGCGTTATCGTAAGCTGGGGAATCCACGAGGGGACGTCACATGCTGATCAATCCAGCTGAAGTTCTGCTGCCGGTGCTGGCCTTCGGCGCAGTCGTCAGCTTCATCACCGGGGCCCTCATCGCCCTGCGGTACGCCGTCTACAAGATTCCGGGCCGACTCTCCGGGCGCAGCGACCCGGCGCGGGATCAGGCGGTCGAAGACCTCCAGCTCCGGGTGGCGGAGCTGGAGGAGGTCAAGCATCGGGTCGTCGAGCTGGAGGAACGACTGGACTTCGCGGAGCGGATGCTGGCCAAGGGGCAGGGAGCGTCCAGCCTGCTTCCCGCCCCAAAGCCGAAGACGATGGAGCAGCGACCGATAACCCCTACTTGATCCAGTGCATCGCGAAGGCGGCACCCTGCGGGTCCATGCACTGGGCAATCCGTCCACCCGGCACGTCCATCGGCCCGTTCAGGATCTTCCCACCGCCCTGCTTGGCCCGCTCGACCGCGCGGTCCAGGTCCTCGACCTGGAAATAGTAGAGCCAGTTCGACACCGGAATCTGGGGCGGCCGGTTGAACATCGCTCCCATCGGCACGCCGTCGATGGTGAAGATCTGGTAGATCCCCATCGGGCCCATGTCCATCGCATCGCCCTTCTTCCATCCGAACATCGTCTCGTAAAAGGTCCAGGCCTTCGACGCGTCATCGGTGGCGAGCTCATGCCACGAGACGTTGCCCACTCCTCTGGGGGGGAGGTTCCCCGAGCCGGCCATCGACGGCCGGAACAGCGAGAGGACGGCTCCCTGCGGGTCCTTGATCACCGCGGCCCGGCCCACTTCGGGAATATCGAATGGCGCCATGAGCGTCATGGCGCCGAGCCCCGTGGCTTGCTTGAACGCCGCATCGGTGTCGGGCACCGAGACATATCCGACCCAGTGCGATGGCGCCCCGGCGGCCTTCGCCTCGGGCGGAAGGGTCATCATTCCGCCGATGGCGTTTGCTCCGTTCTGCCACATGGTATAGGGCGGCGTGCCGGGCGGGGTCTTCCATTGCTGGGTGGTCCAGCCAATCACGCCGGGATAGAAGCCGGCCGCCGCAGCGGTATCGTTGGCGAGCAGCTCGTACCAGACGAAGCGGCCACGGGGAATCGAAGCATTCTTCTGGGGGGAGGCAGTTTGAGAGGTCGGGGAAGTCATCGAAGGCCTTTCTGACCAAAAGGGAGACGAAATCCGGCCGCCAATGATATCAGCCGGAGAGCGGGTCGTCATCCCCGCATGGACTGGGAGACGAATCTCCCACCTTGCTCCTGGACGGAAAAGCCGATAGCATCAGCGCCCCCTGCACCGGATCCGCCGGATGAAGACCAACGCTGCCATGGCATATGCCCTCCTGCTGTTCGCCCTGTCTCCGGCTGGGGTCCGAGCCCAGGCGGGCGCGGTCTCCGATTCGGCTCGGCTCCAGGGCACCTGGATCATGGTGACCGGTTCCGCCGACGGCGTCACGATTCCGTCACAGTATCTCGACGTGATGCGGCGGACCCTGAGTGGCAGCACGCTGTCGGTAACCCAGGCGGGACAGACGTTTTTCCAGGCGACCATCCGACTCGATCCCAGCCAATCGCCCCGGACGATCGACTACCAGATGACCGCCGGTCCCACCGCGGGCGGGCTGCAGCGGGGGATCTACCGGTTCTCGGGTGACACTGTGACCTTCTGCATGGCGGGGGCTGGGGGAGCACGACCGACCGATTTCACCACCACGCCTGGCGATGGCCGGACCCTGTCCTCCTGGATACCGGCGCGCCCCTGAGGTGCTACGGGGCCGGCAGTATCTTTTCGGGGGAGGCCTGGTCGCCGGGCGGCCGGGGGTTCCCTGAAATCACTGGCGTGGAGGGTCCGTGGCGAGTCGGGCTGACGTGCGGCGAATCGCGCTCTCCTTGCCGGAAACCGGCGAAGAACCCGATCGATTCGCCTTCTTTGTGCTCAACAAGGGAAAGAAGAAGGGGTTCGCCTGGGTCTGGATGGAGCGGATCCATCCGAAAAAACCGCGAGTCCCCCAGCCGAAAGCACTCGCGATCCGCACTGCGAGCCTCGACGACCGAGATTTCCTGCTCGCCTCCAGCAAGACCAAATTCTTCACCGAGCCGCACTACCAGGGATATCCCGCCGTGCTGGTGTGGCTGGCGGAAGTGACCGTCCCGGAGCTGCGATCCCTCCTCACGGAAGCATGGAGGGCCCGGGCCCCGAAGGGTCTGGAGCCGGACACGAAGCCCGCGCGCGCGAGCCGGTCCCGGGTCCGCTGACCGAACCCGGCAAGAGGTTTTCCCGGCTGGGCGACTTCCGGCTCCTGGTCGCCAATCGGTTTCTGCTCACCCTCGGCATCCAGATGATGGGGCTGACGGTGGGGTGGCAGGTCTACCAGCTCACCCATGATCCTCTCTCGCTCGGTCTGATCGGCCTCGCCGAAGCCCTGACCTACATCGGCTCGGCGCTGCCGGCGGGCCACCTGGCCGACCGGAGCGAGAAACGCCGGATCATCCTGGCCGCCGAGCTGGCGCTGCTGGGCTGCGTGTTATGGCTGCTCTGGCTCACGGTCCGGGGCAACAGCCGGCTCCTCCCGGTGTACGCCGCGATGGGACTCACCGGGATCGCGCGGGCCTTTCTCTGGTCGGCCTCGATTCCCTACGCCGAGCTGATCGTGCCCAAAGCGGAATACGCCCGGGCCGCGGCGTGGAACTCGAGTGCCTGGGAAGTAGGTGCGGTCCTGGGCCCGGCGGCGGGCGGACTGCTCTATGGCATCCGTGGCCCGCTCATTCCCTACCTCACCGCCTGCGCGCTGGTGGTGCTCGCCCTTGCGGTCGGGACCCGGCTGGGACCGGTGCACCCTTCGCGAGGGGCCGAGACCGGTCTCACCGAGAGCCTGATCCAGGGCGTGCGCTTCGTGTTCAGCCGCCAGGTGATCCTCGGCGCGCTCGCCCTCGACATGCTCGCGGTGCTGTTCGGAGGGGTAGTCGCGATCCTGCCGGTGTTCGCGGACCTGCTTCGGGTTGGCCCCGCCGGGTTAGGCCTCCTGAGGGCTGCCCAGAGCATCGGGGCCATCACCATGGCGCTGATCCAGACCCGGCGGGGAGCCTTCCATCGTGCCGGCCGAGCCCTGTTCTTCGCGGTCACGCTGTTCGGGCTCTGCATCATCGGCTTTGCGCTCTCGACCTCCTTCGTGCTTTCTCTCATCCTCCTCGCGATCGCGGGCATGGCCGACAACGTGAGCGTGATCACCCGGTCCAGCATCCTCCAGGCCGCCACCCCCGACCACATGCGGGGGCGAGTCGCCGCGGTCAACGGCATCTTCATCGGCTCCTCGAACGAGCTGGGCGCGTTCGAATCGGGGGTGACCGCCCGGCTCCTCGGCGCGGTGCGTTCCGTGGTGGTGGGAGGAACTCTGACCCTCCTCGCGGTGGGAGCGGTGGCGTGGCGCTTTCCGAAGCTCCGCCGGCTTCGGGAGATCGCGACGATGGGCACCCTCGACGAGGAGGCTGGCAGCTCGACGAGCTGGCCATGATCGATATCTTGCGATCATGACTTCCATGAGCCTCGACGGCGGGTTCCGAAAGGCCGTCACGTTCATCGACGCGGGAAACGCTGCCGAGCTCCGGACCCTTCTTGCCGAGCAACCCGAGCTCACGCGCAAGCGCCTGACCGCCCCAGGATCCTGGCTCCGTGAAAAGCTTGGCGATGCACTCCAGGGCTTCTTCAAGGAGCCCTACCTGCTCTGGTTCGTCGCCGAGGACCCGGTGCGCCAGGGAAGCCTTCCGCCGAACATCGCAGCGATCGCCCGGATCATCATCGAAGCGGCGCGGTCACAACCCGGATCCCGCTTCCAGGAACAGATCGATCACGCGCTTCGATTGGTCGCCTGGTCCTGGATCGCTCGGGACTCCGGCGTCCAGATCCCGCTGATCGATGTTCTGCTGGATGCGGGCGCCTCGATCGATGGCAATGCACTCTACGAGGGACGATTCGGCTCGAACGTCGACGCCGCGATCTACAACCGCAATCTCGCGGCCGCGGAGCACCTTCTCCAGCGAGGAGGCGCGCTCACCTTTACCACAGCCTTGAGCCTGAATCGATGGGCCGACGTGGACCGGCTGGCTCCAACAGTATCCCAGGAGGAAAAGCTCGGCGCGTTCGTCCAGGTCGCCCTGCACGGTAACGCCGAGGCGATTCGCCGGATGCTGGCCCTGGGGGTGCCGGCCACTACGGTCAGCGGGCGCATGCAGTCGCATGGCACCGCGCTGCACCATGCGGTGTGGTCCGGAAACCTGGACGCGGTGCGGGCCCTGGTCGAGGCCGGTGCCGATCTCGCTCGCCGGGATACGATCCATGATGGGACCCCGCTGGCGTGGGCCCTCTACGCCGAGCGGAACCAGCAGGACGCTGATCAGGCACGGAAGTACCGTGAAATCGCCGAATACCTTGTTGCGCAGGGCGGAACAGAGTGACTCGATGAAAACCTGGCGGGTCATCCGGTTCTTGCTGGTCCTCCTGATGCTCGGCGCCATGGCCTGGTTCGGAGTCACCGGCGGGCCGCGCGATTGGCGGAGCGCAGTGACCCCGGGGCAGAAGGTGGCAGCCATCACTCAGCTTCTCCACGGGGTGACGGCCGTTCTCGCCGTGATCCTGCTCTGCGCGCGCTCGGCCTGGCTTCGGCCGGTCACTCTGGTATGGGCCCTGGCGGCCACCGCAACGGCAACGCTCGCACCAGTGGTCTGGGGCGGCACTACTTGGGTAACGGGTGCACTGACCGGACTCGCCGCGCTGGCCCTCACCGGCCTCACCTGGTGGGGCGCGATGGCCCACTCACGGACATAGCCCGTTACATCGTCGTTCCAATCCTCCATATGCTGGCAGGGGTTGCACGATTCGGAGGAAGTCCTAGGTTGCGAATAGCGAGGGCGACACCCGCCAGCGCTGTATCCCCCTCTTCCGGAGGTCCTTCCCTCTCCCATACTCATTTCCCGGAGGATCGCAATGACCGCACGAGCCACCAAAATTTCCGCCCAGCAGCTCATCGACGCCGCCAAGGCGCCCCTCCTCAACTACGGCAAGAAGGACTGGAATGCGGTGAAGGAATGCATCACTTCCGATTTCGTCTATGACGAGGTGTCAACCCAGCGCAAGGTGAGTGGCCCGGACAATGTGCTGCCCCTCTGGAAAGGGTGGGCCACGGCATTCCCGGATTCGGCGCCCACCATTCACTCCGCAATGGTCAGCGCGAACTCAGTGATCATCGAGCTGACCTGGAAGGGCACCCACACGGGGCCACTGGAGCTGGCCTCGGGAACTGTACCGGCGACCGGGAAGCGGATTGAATTCAGGGCGTGCAACGTCTTCGAAATCGATACCGAGTCAGTGAAGCCCAGGCTGCAGCGCCAGTATTTCGACATGGCCACCATGCTGATGCAGCTCGGCCTGACCTGAGCCTTCGGACCCACCAGCCCTTGCCGGGCCCGCAGGCATCGCAGCACGGTGCTTGCGGGCCCGGCGAGCTAGCTTTCTATGGTGCCTACCCCTGGAGACATCTCCGCGAACGAGCTGGGATACGTCGTTCTTCTGTTCGCGCTATTCGTGGTACCGAAGTTCCTTCAACGGTGGCGACTGCCGTCGGCGATCACCAGCTTCGCCCTGGGCGCGGTGGCCGGCATGGGGTTCGATCTCTACCGGAACGATTCCACCATTCATCTGCTCTCCACGTTCGGCATCGTGGCGATCTTCCTGTTCGCGGGACTCGAAGTCAACGCGCAGGACCTCCGGAACGGGGCAAGCCAGCTCATTCGACACCTGGTCATCCGGGTGGCGCTCATCGGGATCACCCTGTTCCTGGTGGATCGAACATTCTCCCTCGGCATCCGGCCATCGACGCTGGTGGCCCTGGCGCTGCTCACCCCGTCCACCGGATTCATCCTCGACACCCTGACCGGCTTCCGGCTCAGCAACGAAGAGCAGTTCTGGGTCAAGACCAAGGCGATCGGAACCGAAGTGCTCGCCCTCGTGGTCTTGTTTCTGGTGCTGCAATCGGCGACGGTGGGACGGCTGGGACTTGCCTCTCTGGCGTTGCTCACCATCGTGGTGCTGTTACCGCCGATCTTCCGGGTGTTCGCCACCAGTATCGCTCCCTACGCCCCCAAGGCGGAATTCGCCTTCCTCCTGATGATCGCCCTGGTGACCGCCTACGCCACCCGGCGGCTCGGCGTGTATTACCTGGTCGGGGCGTTCCTGGTGGGGGTCGCCGCGCGCCGGTTTCGGGAGTCGCTCCCCGCCATGGCCTCCGAGCGGATGCTGCATGCGGTCGAAGTCTTCGCCTCGTTCTTCGCCCCGTTCTACTTCTTCGGGGCGGGCGCCGAGCTGCAGCGCGAAGACCTCTCGCTGCTTTCGATCGGAGTCGGGGTCGTGTTTTTCCTTCTCGCGGTGCCGGTGCGGCTGGGATCGGTGGCGTTGCTGCGGCGATGGACGATGGGAGAAGGATTGCGGGCGAGTGCCCGGGTGGGAATCCCGATGCTGCCCACCCTGGTCTTCACGTTGGTGCTCGCCGGGATCCTGCGCGATACGTTCGGAGTGGGCGACCCGGTCATCGGCGGGCTGATCGTCTATGCCCTGCTGACCACCCTGATCCCGGGGTTCGTCTTCGGCGGGCCAACCCCGACCTTCGACGCGCCCGAGCTCCCCGACCTCACCCCACCTCCACCGGTCCACGTGGAACGCCGCAGCGCTCCCGAGGCGCGCCCCGAGGAGCCCGAGGCGCCGGTCACGTAATCTCGAGGATCTCGCTGAAGACCGGCAAGGCCTTTCGCATTTCAGGAAGCGTCCCGAAGGAGATCCGCGCCCAGGTGGGGTGCGAGGGGAACTGCCGA
This sequence comes from uncultured Gemmatimonadales bacterium, assembly GCA_963841505.1. Classification (GTDB taxonomy): domain Bacteria; phylum Gemmatimonadota; class Gemmatimonadetes; order Gemmatimonadales; family GWC2-71-9; genus JABFSM01. Next base: position 162,347 of record CAWJCZ010000003.1, on the reverse strand, counting down.
CCGACTGCCACCTTGCGCTTCAGGCTTTCCTGTTTGAACTGCTTCGCGTCGCGCCGGATATCCACCATCAGAAAGTTCGCGTCGGATCTGGCCACCCGGTATCCCGCCTTCTCAAAAAACGAGCGGGTGAGGTCACGGGTGATCCGGTTCCGGCGCTGCTCCAGCGCGATATGGGCGCGATCGCTGACCGCCGTCGCAGCGGCGATGAGGGAGAGTTGGCTCACGTTGGAGCCAAGCAGCCAGGGTGAAACTTTCGCGAGGGTTTCCGGCTGCCCGACCATGTACCCGATCCGGAGCCCTGCCATCCCGAAGACTTTGGAGAAGGTGCGGGCGACCACCACTCGGGGATTCGCCAGCGCGACCGGGATCAGGGTCCAGTAGTCCGGAGCGTCGACGTAGTCGAAGTAGGCTTCGTCGACCAGGACCGTGGTGCCGGGCGAGGTCCGGTTCACCCGTTCGATGTAATCGGTGATGGCCTGCGCCCCATGCACCGTCGCGGTGGGATTGTTCGGGTTGCAGCAGTACACCAGACCGGCGCCTTTCCCCTGGTCGGCCATGGCGCCGAGATCGAGCCGCAGCTCACCATCGACCGGCGGCGCGATCACCGGCACGCCGAGGAATTTGGCCCAGTTGGCGGGCGCTTCGAAGGTCGGCTCCGGAGCAAGGAGTCCCCTGTCCCTGGAGGTGAAGGCACTCACCGCGGCACGGAGCAGCTCGCCCGAGCCGCATCCGAAAACCACTTCCTCCGGTTTGATGCCCTGCACCGTCGCGATCGCGGCGACCAGGGCGTCTTCGCTCAGGACCGGATAGCGGTTGGATTCGTTGAGATGGGCCCGGATCGCTCCGAAGACCCGGTCCCCCGGACCGTTGGGGTTTTCGTTGCTATCTATCCGGATCATGCCGGGTTGCGCGGCGAGCAGGCGATCGGCGCGACGGGAGTTGCCCTGGGCGAGGAGGGCTTCGCTGCCCCGGCCCGCGATCAGGGGAAGCGCCGCGACGCTCGCACCGCCCGCGGCAAGAGAGACCAGGAAGGATCGGCGACTCTGGGCCATGGCCGTATTCTAATCATTCCATCCAGGTGTCTTCCAGCACGGTGACGGTCCGGGTGTACGCCTTCCCGTCCACCGTGAGGGTCACCCGGTAGACGCCCGGCATCGCAGGCCGCGCCACCTGGGGAGGCCCGCCCGGTCCACCCCCGCCACCAAACCCGCCTCCGCCGCACGCTCCCCCGAAGCCACCCCCGCCTTGTCCGGGTTGGATCGGATGGCGGTCGCTGCAGAGGTCCCACTGCACCCGGTTCATGCCAGCCCCGCCGGTCCCATTCATGGTACGGAACGTCTCCCCGCTCACCAGGTCGGTAACGGTGATCTTCACCGGTCCGGACGCCGCTGACTTGAGGTAGTAGCTGATCGCGCTCCCCGCCGGCGCGCTGTCGCCCCGCCAGAACTTGGAGCCGGTCACCGAGAGCCGGTGCCGGATGTCCTGCTTCCAGGCAACCGCGTCCCGCGGGGTGAACAGATGGACTGCCTCGTCCATCACCTGCGGAGTCATCTGCTGCAGGGGGGTGATGTCGTCCATCACCCACACGCTTCGCCCGTGGGTCGAGAGGACCAGGTCATTGTCGCGGGGATGGATGATGACGTCGTCGATCCGGACCATGGGAAGGTTATTGGTGAACCGCTTCCAGGTCCCGCCTTCATCGAACGAGGCGAAGAAGCCGAACTCGGTGCCGGCGTAGAGCAGTTTGGCGTTCTTGGGGTCCTGCTTGATCGTGTTGACGTTGCCGAACGCCGGAAGATTGCCGCTGATCGACGCCCAGGTTTTTCCGTAATCGCGGGTGACGAACAGGTACGGCCGCAGATCGTCGCTCCGGTGGCCGTCGAGCGAGACATAGGCGGTCGCGGGGTCGAACGACGACGCCTCGACCCGGGAGACGTAGTACTCCTTCGGTCCGCCCGGCAGGGTCTTGCTCACCTCGGTCCAGGACGTCCCCCCGTCGCGACTCACCTGGATGTTGCCGTCATCGGTGCCGACCCAGAGAATGCCGGGGACCAGCGGAGATTCGGAGATCGTGGTGATGGTGCCGTAGAAGCTGGTCCCGTCCCCCTTCGACAGGATGCACGCCCCCACTCGCTGCCGGCCACAGCTCGGCAAGGTCCCCTTGAGGCCGATGATGGTGCGCTGATCCCGATCGATCTGCCGGGTGAGATCCGGACTCATGGTCCAGGTCTCGCCCCGGTCGGGGGAGATCAGGAGCCGGTTGGCTCCCACCATCAGCACCCGCGGGTTATGGGGAGAGAGCAGCATCGGGGTGCTCCAGTTCCACCGGAGCTGGGTGCCCGCTTCGGGCGCCGGAACGATGTTGGAGCGCGGCCCACCGCCGCCGCCAGGCCCGCCCGGCTCCTCGCCACCGCCGCCACCACCTCCTCCACCGGTACGGGGCTTGATGTTGGTGGTGGTGCCTTCCCGGAGATCGAGCCGGTTCATGTTGCCGTTCTGCGACTCCGAATACACCGTGGCCCAGTCGGTCGCATCCACCTGGCTGTAGAATCCGTCGCCCCCGCCCACCCGGTACCAGTCCGAAGCGAGGATATTGCCACCCCGCACCGAGCTGGGCCCACACCAGCTCCCATTGTCCTGGAGCCCGGTGCACACGAAGTAGGGACGCCGCATGTCCACCGACGCCTGATACGGCTGCCCGACCTCCCAGTTGCGGAACGCCTCCCACGTCATCCCGCCGTCCCACGACACATCGGCCGAGCCATCGTTGCCGTACATGACATGGCGGCCGTCGTTGCGGTCGATCCAGATGGCGTGATGATCGCCGTGCCCGAAGCCGGTGAGCTGCTTGAAGGTCTTCGCACCATCGGTGGACTTGGAGGGACTCGCACCCCCGACGTAGACGGTGTTCTCGTCGGTGGGGTCCACCCGGACCTGACTGTAGTACATCGGGCGGTTGTTCTCGTTGTTCCGGAATTCCCAGGTCTTGCCGCCATCGGAGGATCGCCAGATCCCCGTCACCTTGTCATCGGGCGGAAGGTTTTGTTGCCCGAAACCGCCCCCTCCCCCTCCCCCTCCCTGTCCGCCTTGTCCGCCCGCCCGCCGGTCCGCCTGCACCGGCTCCTTGTCGGGGGCCACCTCGATCTGGGCGTACATCACATTGGGATTGGAGCGGGAAATGTCGATCCCGATCCGTCCCAGCGTCCCGCTCGGGAGCCCGCCACCGGTCACCCGGGTCCAGTGTTCCCCGCCGTCCTCGCTTTTCCAGATCCCGCTGCCGGGCCCGCCGCTCGCGAAGCCCCACGCAGTACGCTGCCGGGTGTAGGTGGTGGCCCAGAGCAGGTTGGGATTGGCGGGATGCATCACCAGGTCGGCCGCCCCGGTGTTGGGATCCACGTAGAGAACCTTCCGCCAGGTCTTCCCGCCATCGGTGCTCTTGAAGACCCCGCGCTCCGGGTTAGGTCCGAAGAGGTGGCCCATCGCCGCGACCCACACGGTATTCGGGTCGGTGGGATGCACGATCACCCGCGCGATGGACTGGGTTTCCCCGAGCCCGACCTTGGTGAAGCTCTTCCCTCCATCGGTGGATCGATAGACGCCCTCGCCGAACGACGAGCTCTGCCGGTTGTTCGCCTCGCCGGTGCCGACGTAGAGCACATTGGGATCCGACGGAGCGATTCCGATGTCCCCGATGGAGTGGGTCCCATAGTTGTCGAAGATCGGCTCGAAGGTCACCCCGGCATTCGTGGTCTTCCAGATGCCCCCGGTGGCGAACCCGACATAGAACGTGGTCGGATCTTTTTCGACCGCCGCGATGTCGTTGACCCGCCCGCCCTGGCCGATCGGCCCGATGGCCCGCCATTTGAAGCCCCGGAGCAATGGATCTTCCTGGCCCTGAGCGTGAGCCGAGGCCGAGAGGGCACAGAGTGAACCAAGGAAGAGCGACGCGAGGTTCAGCGTGCGGCGAACCATGAAGGCCTCCAGGGGTGGCACGACGACGGATGGGAACGGAACCAGGAGATGCTATCACCGTTCTTCCCGGCTCGCCAGCGATCGCACCAGGCTTCGTGGAGGGCTATCTTTTCCGTTCCCCATGGACATCCTGACTCAACTCCGGAGCAGCCTCAGCGAATACCGCATCGAGCGGGAGATCGGCGCCGGGGGCATGGCGACCGTCTATCTGGCCCGGGACCTTCGGCATGACCGGCCCGTGGCGGTCAAGGTGCTGAATCCCGAGCTGGGAGCAGTACTGGGGGTCGAGCGCTTCCTCTCCGAGATCAAGGTCACCGCCAATCTCCAGCACCCGAATCTGCTCCCGCTGTTCGATTCGGGAGAAGCAGGCGGCCTGCTCTACTATGTGATGCCGTTCGTCGAGGGGGAAACGCTCCGGAACAAGCTGGAACGGGAGAAACAGCTCCCGATCGACGAAGCGGTCCGGATCGCAGTCGCGGTGGCCAACGCACTGGACTACGCCCACGCGCATGACGTCGTCCATCGGGATCTCAAGCCGGAGAACATCTTGCTCCAGGCGGGGCAGCCGGTCGTGGCGGACTTCGGCATCGCCCTCGCGGTGAGCAAGGCCGGTGGCAACCGGATCACCCAGACCGGCCTCTCGCTCGGCACGCCGGAATACATGAGCCCAGAGCAGGCCGCCGGAGACCGGGTCACCGATCGCCGCTCCGACATCTATTCACTCGGCGCGATGACCTACGAGATGCTGACCGGCGAGCCACCCCATACCGGGAGCACCGCGCAGGCCATCATCGCCCGGTTGCTCACCGACAAGCCGCGCAGCATCCGGGCGAGCCGGTCCTCAGTGCCCGAGCACGTCGAAGCGGCAGTAGAGCACGCGCTCGAGAAGCTCCCGGCCGATCGTTTCTCCGCCGCGCGGGAATTCGCCGAGGCGTTGCAGGGACGGGGAGCGCCGTTGCTCCGGACCACGACGCATTCTGCCGCGGCCGTTGCGCGCCGGGGCTGGAGGCAGCGGCTTCGGGATCCAGTTGATGTCGGGCTTGCGGCAGTCGCGGTGATCGCGCTTGTGGGCGTCGCCACGCTCCGCCGCACCACGACTGTGGGCGACGTCGTTCCGCCGCTCCGGTTTGCCCTGTCCACGCCCGACAGTCTCCGGCCATTCGACAACTATCCCTGGCCTGCGACGATCTCTCCCCGCGGAGACGTGCTGGTCTACGCCACCAACCGCGGCGGCATCGTCCGGTTGTTCGCCCTGCGGACCGACCAGCTCGAGGCCCGTCCGATCCCGGGGACCGAAGGGGCGTTTCAGCCCCTGTTCTCCCCCGACGGCCAGTGGGTCGCGTTCGAGCAGGGTTCCAAGGAGAAGAAGGTGCGGCTGGATGGCAGCGCCCCGATCACGATCGCCGAAGGCGCCGGGGCCAATGGCGCCGACTGGAGTAGTGCCGATGAGCTGATTGTGGGCGCGACCGGCCCTGCCTACGGACTCTCCAAGGTGAGCACCGCCGGCGGGGAGCTGGCGCAGTTCACCCATCCCGACAGCAGCCAGGGCGAGCGCCAGCACGTGTGGCCGATCGCGACGCCGGACGGGAAGCACGTCGTCTTCACCATCTGGTCCGGAACCCAGGCCACCTCACGTCTGGCGATCGCGACCATCGACGGCGGTTCGGTCACGCGGCTCGATATCAAGGGAATCCGACCGCTCGCGGTTCTGGACGATCACCTCGTGTACGTGCAGGCCGACGGGGCGGTCATGGCGGTGGCCATCGATGTCGGCAGGGGAAAGGTTCTCGGGAAGCCGGTCCCGGTGCACGACCCCGTCACGGTGATCACCGGACTCAACGGCAACTCGGGCATCTTCGTTTCGCCGGGCGGGGCGCTGGTGACCTCGCGGGGCGGCGCGCGCAGCCGGCTCAGCTGGATCGGGACGGACGGCAGGACGGCGCCGATCATCGGCGAAAACCGAAGCTATGGTTCCCCCCGCCTCTCGCCGGACGGACGTCGCCTCGCGGTGCTGGTGTCGGACGGCGGCAACACGGATATCTGGCTCTACGAGCTCACCAACGGCACCTTCTCGCGCATCACCAACATGGGCACCGTGAGCTCGGTCCAATGGACCCCCGATGGTGACCTGGTGTATGCAGCAGCAGGCGACCTGGACCGCTCCGCCGTGTACCGGCAGAGCGCCGGTGGCGGGTCCCCGCCCCGCAAACTCTTCGAGCAGGGGGAGCTGACCCCTACCGGCCTGCTGGCCCCGGACGGACGATCCCTCCTGCTCTCCTCGTACCACCAGACCAGCTGGGACCAGTTCCGAGTTGTTCTGGACTCCGGGTCCGCGGTCAGGCCCTATCTGGACTCCCGAAGCAACGAGATGTCCCCCCAGTTCTCCCCGGACGGAAAGTGGGTTGCGCTCATGTCGGACGAATCGGGACAGATGGAGATCTCGGTCCGATCCTACCCGGATCCGTCGTCCCGGCTGCAGATTTCGGTGAACGGTGGCGTGGACGCGGTGTGGTCACCCGATGGCTCGCGCCTCTTCTACCGGGCGGGCACGGCATTGCTGGCCGCGCGGCTCACCCGCTCTCCCGCGCTCCAGGTCGTCTCGCGCGACACGGTGGTGGCGAAGCTGTCGATTCCCGGGGGGTTTGTGGCATCCTACGACGTCGCGCGGGACGGCCGCCTGGCGGGCCTCATCTCGGATCGTGATGATTTCCAACTGGTGGTCTCACCCAACTGGCGGACCGAGCTGCGTCAACGCTTCGCGACCACGAAGAAGTAGCGAATGAGAATCCCCCTTCCGCGACACTGCCTGGCTGGTGTGATGATGCTGGTCCTTTCCGGACCCAGCCAGGGCACCCCCTTCGACATCGTGATCCGGAACGGCCGGGTCATCGATCCTGAATCCGGCCTCGATGCCGTGCGCTCGATCGGCATTCGGGGTGGACGAATCGCCGCGCTCTCAGCAGGAACGCTTGCGGGGAAGCGCGTCATCGACGCCCGCGGCCTGGTGGTGGCGCCCGGCTTCATCGACCTCCACGTCCACGGCCAGAACGACGAGAACTACCGGATCTACGCCATGGACGGTGTCACCACGGCACTCGAGCTCGAGGTCGGCGTGGGCGACGTTCCGGGATTCTATGCCGAGCACCAGGGCAAGGCGCTGATCAACTACGGTGCCTCCGCGGGGCACATCCGGGCTCGTATGACGGTGATGCAGGACGGCGGGCTCGCAAAGGCTACCTTGCTGCCGCTCGATTCGGCCGGTCACAATGTCGCCTCCGACAGGCAAATCGCGGCCATGCGGCAGCAGATCGAGACCGGACTGGCCGCGGGCGGGCTCGGCGTCGGGATGGGCCTCGAATACACCCCTGCGGCCACCCGATACGAGGTACTGGAAGTCTTTCGTTCCGCGGCGAAGTACCACGCCCCGGTATTCGTGCACACCCGGGCGACCGGCGCCAAGGAGCCCGGCGGCTCCATCGAATCCTATCTCGAAGTGATCGGGGCGAGCGCGGTCACCGGCGCGCCGGTCCACATCGTGCACCTCAACAGCACGAGCCTCGAGCTCACCCCGCGTACGCTCGCCCTGGTGACCGAGGCGCGCGCGCGCGGTCTGGACGTGACCGCCGAGGCGTATCCCTATGCCGCATCGATGACCGAGCTGGCTTCGCCGCTGCTGGACAAATTCGCCAACGGGCCCGACAGCATGTTCGGCAAGCTCATGCTGGTCCGCACTGGCGAACGACTCACCCGGGAAACCTTCCAGGCGAATCGGAAGCCGAACGAGCTGGTAATTCTTTTTCTCAATACTCCCGCCATGGAAGCCATGGCCGTGACCAGCCCGCTCACCATGATTGCAAGCGACGGAATCCTGATCGGTGGCAAAGGCCATCCCCGCGCTGCCGGCAGCAGCGCGCGGGTGCTGGGCCACTACGTCAGAGAAACCCACCAGCTTTCCCTGATGGACGCTATTCGGAAGATGACCCTGCTTCCGGCCCAACGGCTGGAACGGATCGACCCCGCCATGAAGAACAAGGGGCGAATCCGGGTTGGCGCCGATGCCGATCTCACGGTGTTCGATCCTGCCACGGTGGCCGACCGGTCCACCTACCAGCAACCCGCGCTGCCGTCGGTCGGGTTTCGTTACGTGCTGGTGAACGGTGTGCCGGTGGTGCTGGATGGCCTGGCGCAGGTTGGAATCTTTCCGGGTCGCGGAGTCCGCGCGCCGGTACGGACCCTGGTCCCCTGACGGCTATTCCGCCCTACTCGCTCCGCAACGCCGTCAAAGGATCGATCCCCACCGCCCGCCGCGCTGGAGCCCAGGCCGCCAGCAATGCGATGCCCACCATGAGGGCGATGACGCCCAGGTATGTGACCGGATCGAGCGCGGTGATCCCGAACAACATGGAGGTAATCACCCGGCTCGCCGCATAGCCTCCCGCGATCCCGATGGCCACCCCGGCGACGGTGAGGCGCAGTGCCTGTCGGACCACCTGCCCCATCACGTCCCTGGGCGTAGCCCCCAGCGCGGTCCGCACCCCGATTTCCCTAGCCCGCTCCGCCACGCTCCCGGAAACCACCCCGTAGAGCCCGACCGCCGCCAGCAGGAGCGCGGTGAATGCCAGCACCAGGATGGCGAGCAGGGTGAATCGCCGATTCCCCGCCGACGCCGAGATGAATCCGGTCATGGTCTGAATCCGCTGAATCGGAACGTGGGAATTCACGGACCAGACTGCCGATTCGATGCCAGGCACCAGTGCCAGGGCCGATCCGGAGCCCCGCACCACGAGGGTGGCCACGTTATCGACCCAGATCCACTGACTGCTCGTCACATAGAAGGCGGCCGGGGCATCCACTGCCAGCGAATAATGTTTGACGTCCCCAACCACGCCGACCACTTCCATCCATTGCCCTCGCCCCATCTGGGGTCCGAAGCGGATTCGCTGGCCCAGTGGATTGGCGTTCCCCACCAGTTGCCGGGCAAAGCTCTGATTGATCACCACGGCGAGCGGCGCGCCCCGGCGGTCGCTCGCCTCGAGAAAACGTCCGGCAACCAGGGGAATTCGCATCGCGGTGAAGTACCCGGGCGTCACCGCGTATCGCAGAGCGGCCCCGTCTTCACCCGCCTTGGCTTCGGGATGGGCCTCCGATTCATAGCCGTAGCCATCCACGTCTCCCGAGAGCGGGAGCTCGCTCGTGAATCCCGCTTCGGCGACGCCGGGCACGCCGCGGACCGCCTCCAGCGCCTGCTCATAGAACTGGAGCCTGGTCGCGTCGGAATCGAACTCGTGGCCGGCCTCGACCACTTGCATCGTGATGACCTGCGAAGGATCAAATCCCGGGGCCACCGAGGTGAGCCGCCCCACACTGCGGAGCAGAAGTCCCCCGCTCACCAGGAGCGTCAGGGCAAGGCCGACTTCGGCGATGACCAGTCCGCTCCGGGTCCGGGTCCCCCGGCTGGTGCTGCGAGCGCCACGTTGCAACCCTTCGGTGGCGGCGACTCGGCTCGCGCCCCAGGCCGGCACCAGTCCGACCAGAAATCCGATCATCGTGGTGAGCCCCGCAGCAAACGCAAAGGCAGTCCCGCTCAGATGGATCGCCTCCACCCGGGGCAGGCCGGGCGGACTCACCGCGACCAATGCCCTGATCCCGGCCTGCGCCACCAGCAGACCGAGCCCACCTCCCAGAATCGCGAGCACCACGCTCTCGGTGAGAAGCTGGCGGAGGATCCGGCGGCCACCCGCCCCGAGCGCCATGCGCATCGCAAACTCATCCCGCCGCTGGGCCCCACGCGCGAGCAGCAGGTTGGCCACGTTCACCGAGGCAATCAGGAGGAGCAGGAGCACCGAAGCGACGATCGCATAGAGCGCCGGCCGGGCGCTTCGGGTGATGGACTCCTGAAGGGGTCGGACCAGGAGACCTTGCTGGAGACTGGCCCACGCCGGACGGGGAAACTCCGCGGTCGGCGCGTCGCCGATCGCCAGGATTTCCCGGGTAGCAGCGGCGAGGGTAGCGGCCGGCGCAAGGCGGCCGACCATGGCATAGTGGTGTCCCCACTCGCGTCCGTTGAGATCACCGCTGGATCGTTCCCGGAGCGGCGCCCAGATTTCCACTGCCGGCGCGATCACATTTTCGAAGCTGGGCGGCATCACGCCGATGACCAGGTAGGGATCGCCGTTCAGGTCGAGGGCCCGCCCCACGACCTCCCGGGCGCTCCCGAAGCGGCGGACCGCCAGGGCGTAGCTCAGGATCACGACGTTCGGCGACCCGGGTCGATCATCGTCGTCCAGCAGCCCTCGCCCCGCGATCGGGATCACCCCGAACACGCCGAAATAGCCCGCCGTAACCCGCTGGCCCTCGACCCGTTCCGGGGTCCCGGTTCCGGTCAGGGAAGGATGCCACGGGTCGGCGGCCGCCAGGGCTTCGAACGAGCGGGATCGGGCCCGGACCTCGTCGAATGTCCCGAGCGTGACTGGGCATCGCCTCGCCATCGCTGGTCCAGTCATCCAGGGTCACCAGGCGGGCGGCATCGGGAAACGGCAGCGGCTCGATCAGAACCGGGTGCACCGCGCTGAACACCGCGGTGCTCGCCCCGATCCCGATCGCCAGGGTCAGGACGGCGGTCACGGTAAATACCGGGCTCTTGATCAGCTTGCGCAGGGCGTAGCGCACATCGCGCAGGCTCGCTTCGACGACGTGCTCCCAACCGGAGGAGCGCACCTCATCCCGCACCGCGACCGGCGAGCCCACCTCGAGCCGGGCAGCGCGCCGGGCCGCCTCGGGAGACAACCCCCGATCGCGGTGGGCGGCGGCAGCTTCGTCGAGATAGTGAGCGACTTCGTCGGCGACTTCGGCGTCGGCCCGGCGGGACCGGAACAGCGCGCCGAGGGCGCGGAACAGAGGCCTGAGCGACATGGGTCAGGCCTCCGAGCTGAGGAGGCGGGCCACCGCCGCCGATCGCCGCTTCCAGTCCGCGGCCTCGTCGTCGAGCCGCTTTCGTCCCGCCCGGGTCAGGCTGTAATACCGGGCTCGACGGGAGTTGGCGGTGGCTCGCCACTCCGCATCGAGCAGTCCGGCTCGTTCGAGACGCTGGAGTGCGGTCAGCAGCGAGCCCGGGTTCACCTTGAAGACCTCGCGGGAAACCTGCTCGATCCGCCGCGCGATCCCGAACCCGTGGAGGGGCTGGAGGCTCAGGGTCTTGAGGATGAGGAGATCCAGGGTGCCCTGGATGAGGTCGGTCTTGGGATGCGACATGGGCACCAAGTTACCGGCTCTCATCTTGACGGTCAAGATGTGACAATCAAGGGTTGGGCCGGGGTTCCCGTCCCGGATTCGGGACCCGAATCCCATTCATGGGATTCCGGGCCGGTCGGCATCGCCCGGCGCAATCAGCTAAACCATTGTCCGGATTGAGTATGCGGTTCCGGTGGGGAGGGCACGGTCCTTCCTATATATAGGGCGCGTGGGCAGGGGTTGGGCTCACCGCACCCTGGACCGGAGCTCGCACGTCGATCATGGATATCAAACGCGAACAAAAGACCAACTACAAGAAGTGGATCACCTACGGCGCCGGTGGAGTGGCGCTGGTCGTGATCACCTTCATCCTGATGAGCCTCAAGCCGGCTGCGCCGTCGGTGGACGGCGGTACCATCTATCCGGATACCGTCCGGAAGGGGCAGATGCTGCTCGAGGTCCGTGGACCTGGCACGCTGATTCCCGAAGACACCCGTTTCATCACCGCGGTGACGGCGGGCCGGATCGAGAAGATCCACCTGCTTCCCGGCACCACCCCGGTCGAGCCCGAGACCATCATCATGGAGCTCAGCAACCCCGACGTCGAAATCCAAACGCTGAACGCCGATCGTCAGCTCACCGATGCCCAGTCCCAGCTGGTCCAGCTCAAGACCAACCTGAACAGCCAGCGGCTCACCCAGGCCTCCACGGTGGCCGAGCTGAGGAGCCAGCTCGCCGACGCCGAGCGACGGGCGGCTTCGGCCACCGAGCTGCTTGAAAAAGGACTGATCATTCCGCTCGACGCCAAGCAGCAACAGGACAATGCAGCCGCCCTGAAAGAACGGGTCAAGCTCGAGGAAGAACGCCTCAAGCTGCTGAGCGAAACCATCGGGGAACAGATCCAGGTCCAGGAGGACCAGGTCTCGAGGCTGCGCTCCATCGTGGCGTTCCAGCATGGGCTTAAGGCATCCATGGTGGTTCGGGCCGGCGCCCATGGCCTGCTGCGCGAAGTTCCGATGCAGGTAGGCCAGTACGCCCTGCCCGGCGCAACCCTCGCCCGGGTGGACCCCATTCCGCTTCGCCTCAAGGCGGTGCTTCGGATCCCTGAGAATCAGGCCAAGGACGTGGCGATCGGCCAGAAGGCCTCGATCGACACCCGGAATGGAATCGCGCCCGGTCACGTGAGCCGGATCGACCCGGCCTCCTCGGGCGGAACCGTGACGGTGGACGTCGCCCTCGATGGCGAACCGCCCAACGGGGCCCGGTCCGACTTGAGCGTGGACGGGGTCATCGAGATTGCCCGGCTGGACGACGTCCTCTACACCGGCCGCCCGGCCTATGGCCAGCAGGATGCAACCATTGGGCTGTTCAAGCTTGTCGAAGGAGGGAAGTACGCCCAGCGGGTCTCGGTCCGACTCGGCAGAACGTCGGTGACGAGCGTCGAAATCAAGGAAGGTCTGGCACCCGGAGATATCGTGATCCTGTCCGACATGTCGCGATGGGACAACGTCGACCGAGTACGCATCAAGTAACCTCGAACCCTTGCACCCACACGGAGCCCCAATGTCAGCTGCGCCCAACGAAATCCTCATCAAGCTCGACGGGATCAAGAAGATCTTCTATACCGACGAGCTGGAGACCCACGCCCTGGCCGAGATCCACCTCACCATCGACAAGGGCGAGTACGTCTCGATCTCCGGCCCATCAGGGTGCGGCAAAACCACGCTGCTCTCGATCCTGGGTCTCCTCGATACGCCGAGCGGGGGCACCTACACCCTGGCCGGACACTCGGTCGAGAGCCTGACGCCGTCGGAGCGGGCCCGGGTCCGGAACCGCCAGATCGGATTCATCTTCCAGGCCTTCAACCTGATCGGCGATCTCACCGTGTACGAGAACGTCGAGCTCCCCCTGACCTACCGCGGCATGCCGTCCTCCGAGCGCAACCAGAGAGTCACCAGTGCGCTGGAGCGAGTCGGCATGGCGCACCGGATGAAGCATTATCCCTCCCAGCTTTCCGGCGGTCAGCAGCAGCGCGTCGCGGTGGCCCGCGCCGTCGCCGGTGAGCCGGCCATCCTGCTGGCGGACGAGCCGACCGGAAACCTCGACTCCCAGAACGGCGAAGCGGTGATGGAGCTGCTCCGGGAACTGCACCGGGGCGGCGCGACCATCTGCATGGTCACCCACGATCCCCGCTATGCCCGGTGGGCCGACCGGGAAGTCCGCCTGTTCGACGGCAAGGTGGTGGAAGAAGAAGCGGTCACCCATTGACCGCGCCCACGATGCTCCGCCAGGCGGCGCGTTCCCTCGCGCGGTCGCCCCTGCTCACGGCAGTGGCGATTCTCTCCCTTGCGCTGGGCATCGGGGCCAACGCGACGATCTTCAACGTCGTCAACGCAATTCGTTTCAAGCCGCTTCCTTTCCCCGAGGCGGAACGGCTGGTTGATGTCAGCGAAGCCAATCCGAAGGAGCTGTGCGAAGGCTGCGCGGTCGGGGCCTCGTGGCAGGTGTTTCAGGACTGGCACCGGTCGGCGCGGAGTTTCAGCCAGCTCGGGGCCTATCAGGAAACCTCCTACGCGCTGGCCGATGGGGGAGAAGCCGAGCGGGTGGGCGGCGCGATCCTCACCAGCGCCGTGCTACCAACCCTGGGCGTCACCCCCCTGCTGGGCCGGAGTCTGACCGAAGCGGATGACGCGCCCGGCTCGCCCCGAGTGGTCCTGATCGGTTACGGACTCTGGACCCGACGCTTCGGGGGCGATTCCGCCGTGCTGGGCAGGACCGTCCGGATCAATGGAACGGCACATACGGTGGTGGGCGTCATGCCCCCGGGCTTTGCCTTCCCGGAATTCGCCGCGCTCTGGATGCCGCTGGGCCCCCAGGCCTCACGGCTCGACCCTTCGGCCCGCTCCCTCGGCGTGTTAGGTCGTCTCGGCCCGGGCGTTACCCTGGACGCGGCCCGGACCGAAATGACCGCGCTCGCGGCCCGGATCGCGGCGGAGCGACCCGAGACCCAGGCGGGATGGACCGCCGCGGTCGCCCCGCTCAAGGAGGACATCTCCCGCGACGAAAGCAGTAACACCTTCGTGCTCGCGCTGATAGCGTCGGGCTTCGTGCTGCTGATCGCCTGCGCCAACCTCGCCAATCTCTTTCTCGCCCGCGCCGCCACCCGCGCCCGCGAGCTGGCGGTGCGGGTCGCCCTTGGCGCGGGCCGGTCCCGGATCGCCGCCCACGTGCTGGCCGAGGCGGTGCTCCTGGGGCTCGCCGGCGGGGCGGTAGGGCTGGTCGGGTCGCTCTGGGGCATCCGGCTGATCATCGGCCTGATCGATCGCCCGCTGCCCTTCTGGATCCGGCTGGGCGCCGACTGGCGACTCCTGGTATTCACCCTCGGGCTCTCGCTGCTCGCCGCGCTCGCGTTCGGGATCCTGCCGGCGCTCCGCGCCGCGCGGGCCGATCTGAACGAGACCCTCAAGACCGGCTCCGCCGGGGCCACGGCGGGGCGGCGGGAAGGCCGGATCCGTAACACGCTGGTCGTCGCCCAGATCGCGCTCTCGCTGGTGCTCCTGACCGGCGCCGGACTCATGATCAAGTCGTTCCTGGTGGAGCGGCGCTCCACCGACCTCGGGCTACAACCCGGTCCGGGTGCTCACCGCCCGGCTCCAGCTTCAATCGCCCCGCTATGAGGACGCCGCGCCAGGTCGGGGAGTTTCAGCGCGAGCTTCTGGCCCGGCTGCGGTCCCAGCCCGACTTCGAGTCCGCCGCGATCGAGTCGAGCCTCTTCCTCGGCTCGTTCATCGGACAGAATACCCTGGTCCAGCTCGAGGGCGAAGCCGAGCCGGTGTCGATGAACCGGGGTCCCGAGCCACGGCAATGCGGTGAGCGCGGATTACTTCCGGCTCATGGAGATCCCGGTCCTTCGGGGACGGGCGTTTACCGAGCAGGACCGGGCCGGCGCACTCGGGCGTGCCGTCGTCAATGGGGAAACCGCGCAGCGCTACTGGGCCGACCAGGATCCCATCGGCAAGCGGCTCCGGATCGGGCCCGAAGGCCAGTGGCTCACCGTGGTCGGCACGGTCGGCGACCTCTCCCGGCGCCCGATGGGGACCGGCCACGTCGCCCTGCTCTACACCGCCAGCGCCCAGCAGCCGCCCCGTCCCTTCCGGGTGATGGTCCGCTTCCGGGGAGACCGCACCACCGCGGCGACCACCAATGAAGGCGGTGGTCCGCACCCTGGACGCGGACGAGCCGGTCGAAGACCTGCTCACCCTGGAAGAAGACCTGGCACCCTGCAGCTCACCCCGATCCGGGTGATGATGTATCCTGCTCGGCGGGTTAGGGGCCATCGCGCTGGGCCTCGCCGCCTTCGGGATCTACGGCGTCATGGCCTACCTGGTGGCGCGGCGAAGCCGGGAGCTCGGCATCCGCGCCGCCCTGGGCGCCGAAGCGGCGCGGCTCTGGCGGTTCGTGGTGGCGGAGGGACTCCGGCTCGCGACGATCGGCGTCGCGATCGGACTGGTCGCAGCGGTCTTCCTGACCCGGTCCCTCCAGGGCGTCCTCTTCAACGTCCGGGCCACCGACCCGTTGGTGTTCGCCGCGGTCGCCGCGCTGCTGGCGGGCATCGCCCTGCTGGCCTGCTGGGGGCCCGCCCGCCGGGCCACCCGGGTCAATCCCATGGAGGTCCTGCGGGAGGAGTAGCCCATGCTGACCGACCTCCGCCTCGCGCTCCGGGGCTTCGCGAAATCTCCCGGCTTCGCCCTGCTCGCCGTCCTGATCCTGGGGCTCGGGCTCGGCGCCAACACCGCCATCTTCGGGATCCTCGATGCGGCGGTGCTCCGCCCGCTGCCCTTCCCCGGCGCCGACCAGCTGGTCACCGCGCACATCCTGGCCAAGGAAGACCGCGCCGCCGGGTTCAACCCCTTCCCCTGGTCCTATCCCGAAGTACGAGCGGTTCCGCAGCGAGGCGACCGCCTTCGAGGCGATCGCGGGTTATGGAGGACCCACCAATCTCAATCTGATCGGCCCGGACGGGCCGGAACGGCTCGCAGCGGAGGAAGTCGGCGGCAGCTACTTCAGCGTACTCGGCCTCGCGCCCGGCCGCGGGGCGTCTGTTCGATGCCTCCTTTGACGCGAAACCGGGGAACCGATGGAGGTGGTGCTGAGCCACCAGTTCTGGCAACAGCGGTTCAACGGCAATCCCGGAATCGTCGGCACGGTGATTCGGCTCAACGGCCAGCCGCTCACGGTCGTGGGAGTGGCCCCCCCAGGGTTCCGAGGCCTGACCGGCGGGGCCGACCTCTTCGTGCCGATCACCCTGGCCACGATCTTCGAATACAAGGGCATCCTGGAGGAAACCGGGAATCACTGGTTCCTCGCGGTCGCGCGGCTCAAGCCCGGGGTGACCCTCGAAGAGGCCGGCGCCGACGCCCAGCGGGTCGGAGCCATCGTGGACCGGGAGTTCCACTTCAGGGAACAGGTCGCCCCGTGGAGCGCCGGGGTCGAGCCGCTCGCGCGCCTCCCGGGTCGATCCCGGGTTCCGCCACTCCGTCGTGGCTCCTCGCGGGCGCGGTCGCGCTGGTCCTCCTCATCGCCTGTGTGAACCTGACCGGCCTGCTGGTCGCCCGGTCCGCCTCGCGCCGCCATGAGGTGGCGGTGCGGCTCGCCCTGGGCGCCTCGCGCGGCCGCCTGGTCCGGCTGGTGCTCGCCGAAACCCTGCTCCTCTCGCTGGGAGGCTGGCTCCTCGGGCTGCTCGGCGGCGCGGCGACCAGCGGGGTGCTGGCGCGCTCGCTCGGGAGCGCAGCGCGACAGCGGAGGAACGCTTTTTCTTCGACCCTGCCACGATCCGGATCGACGCGCGGGTTATGGTGTTCGGCCTCGGCCTGGCCCTGGTCGCGGCCATCGCCGCGGCGATCCTCCCCGCGATCCAGGCCTCACGGCCCGGCCTCGGCGACGCGCTCAAGGCCGGGCAGGCCGGCGGGCTGGGACGATTCGGCTGGCGCCGCGCCGGGGTCCAGCAGGCCCTGGTGGTGGGAGAAATCGCGCTCGCGCTGGTCCTGCTCGCCGGGGCCGGCCTCCTGACCCGGAGCTTCAGCCGGCTGAACGGACTCGATCCGGGCTTCGAGCCGGCGGGGGTGCTCACCCTTCGGTATGCCGCCGCCGAGGGAGACCTCGCGGTGCGCGATCCGGTCGAGTTCCGCCGCGCGGCGGTGGAGCGATTGAGCGCGCTTCCCGGGGTCACCTCCGTCTTCGATCGGACTGTGCCCGCCGCTGGGCCCGCGCTGCTCGGGCAGCGTGGTGGTCCAGGTGGACGGCCGCAAGCTGCAGATCGGGGATCGGCCGTCCCGATCGGCTTGCACCCCGTCACGACCGAGCATTTCCGCACCCTGGGCATCCCGATTCTCCGGGGCCGGTCCTTCAGCGGCTTCGATCGGCCCGGTGCCCCGCGAGCGGTACTCCTCAACGAAACCGCGGCGAAGCGGCTGTTTCCTGGCCAGGATCCGATCGGGCATCGGCTGTCGGCGGCGTCCTTCTACTTCGGCGGGGGCGATTCGCTGGCCGAGGTGATCGGCGTCGTCAAGGACGTGCGCTACGGGGAGTACGATGCGGGAGCCCGAGCCGGATCTCTATTTCCCGCTGAGCGCGATCCGGGCCTTCGGGCCGCTCCGGCACCATCTTCGTGCACACCAGCGGAGACCCGCTGCGGATCGCGGATCTGGTGCGCGCCGAGATCAAGCTGCTCGATCCCAACCTCCCGGTTTTCCGGGTCATGACCATGGGTGAGCTGGCCGGCGCCGCGCTGGCACGGCCTCGTTTCGCCGCGACGCTGCTGGGCGGCTTCGCCGGGGTGGCGCTGCTGCTCGCCGCGCTCGGTCTGTATGCCCTGCTCGCTTTCGGGGTCGCGCAGCAGACCCGCGAGCTGGGGCTTCGGATGGCGCTCGGCGCCACGGGGACTCCGTGGTGTCGCGGGGTGGTCCGGCGGGGACTCCTGCTCGCCGGGGCCGGCATCGTGATCGGGGTGGGCGGCGGCGCTCGCGCTCCAGCGGGTTATGGGCGGGCTGCTCTACCAGACCAGCCCCAGCGACCCGGTCACTCTGCTGGTCGTGGCCGCTGCTGATGGGCCTCGACCGCGGTCCTCGCCGCCCTGATCCCGGCCCGCCGCGCCACCCGGGTGGACCCGCTGGTCGCGCTGCGGAGCGAATAGTTCCAACGTTCCGAGGGCCAGACCGTCCGAGCCTTTCAGGCCCACGCATCGAGGTAGAGTCATGAACACGCTGCTTCAGGATCTCCGGTTCGCGCTCCGCAGCTTTGCCAAGTCTCCCGGGTTCACCCTCACCGCGCTGCTCACCATCGCGCTCGGCATCGGGGCCAACACCGCGATCTTCAGCGTGGTCAACGGCGTGCTGCTCCGCCCCTTGCCGTTCGGGGAGCCCGACCGGGTCGTCCTGGTCGGCCACAAGTACACCGGCTCGTTCAGCCTCGAGACCGGGGTTTCCGGAGCCGGCTACCAGTTCTACAAGGAGCAGAACCGGGTCTTCGAGCACGCCGCCGGATTTACCGGGTGGCAGGCGAACCTCTCCACCGGGAGACGAGCCGGAACGGCTCGCGGGGCAGCGCGCGACCGCCGAGTATTTCGCGACCCTTGGCATCACGCCGATCGTTGGCCGGGCCTTCACGCCCGACGAGGAGCAGCCGGGCGCCGACAAGGTGGTCATCCTCAGTGAAGGCCTCTGGGCCCGGAGCTTCGGCCGGGACCGCGGGATCGTCGGAAAGTCCGTCGTCGTGAACGGCGAGGCCCACACGGTCGTCGGGGTCGTGCCCAACGGATTCCAGTTCGGGGTCGATCCTATCATGATCTGGAAGCCGCTGGCGTTCACCCCGGACCAGGTGGCCCCTCAGTGCTGGGGCTGCGAGTTCATGGGCATGCTGGCCCGCCTCAAGCAGGGCACCACCCTGGAGGCCGCCTCCACCGATCTTGACCGGATCGCCCAGCTGGTTCGGGAAAACCCCGCGTCGTTCCGGGATTCCTCCTGGGGTCTCTACACCAAACGGGCCTCCGAGCAGGTGGTGGGCAGCGTCCGCCCCGCGCTGCTCGTGCTGATGGGGGCGGTCGGTTTCGTGCTGCTGATCGCCTGCGCCAACCTGGCCAACCTGCTGCTGGCCCGCGCCACCGCGCGGCAGCGCGAGATCGCCATTCGAACCGCGATGGGCGCGGGCCGGCGCCGGCTGGCCCGGCAGCTCCTCACCGAGAGCCTGCTGCTCGCCGCCGGTCGGTGGCGCCCTGGGACTCTTCCTCGCCTACGTCGCGGTCAAGGCGCTGGTCGCCTCGAACCCGGTGAACCTCCCCCGGATCGAAGCGGTGGGCATCGACGGAACCGTGCTGCTGATGACCATCGCTGGTCACCCTGCTCCTGGGCATTCTGTTCGGGCTCGCCCCGGCGATCCACGCCGGCAAGGCCGCGGTGCACGGCATGCTCAAGGAAGGCACCCGGGCTACCAACGTCGGCGGTAGCCTGCGCGCCACTCTGGTCGTCTCGGAGATCGCGCTCGCGCTGATGCTGCTGATCGGCTCGGGTCTCATGCTCAAGAGCTTCAAGCGATGGGTGGCGGTGGATCCCGGCTTCGATCCGGAGCGGGTGCTGACCTTCGGCGTGTCGCTCCCCTCCGCCAAGTATGCCGGTGCGCAGCAGCAGATCGCGTTCTTCGACCGGCTCCGCACCGAGCTGGCGGCTCTGCCCGGGGTCGAGAAGGTCGGCGGGAACGTCGCGCTTCCCATGACCAACAACAACTGGACCCGGAGCTTCAATGTCGAAGGGTTCACCCCGCCGGCCAACCAGAACGGTCCCTGGGGCGATTTCCGGATCGTGACGCCGGGGTACTTCGAGGCGATGGGTATTCCCGTGATCAAGGGCCGCACCTTCGATGATACCGACGTCCGCGGACGGTCGGCTGGTCGCGATCGTGGACGAGGTGATGGTCAAGAAGTACTGGCCCGGCCAGGATCCGATCGGCAAGCGAGTGGGCTACGGCCAGACCTCGGATGGGAAGCCCCAGTGGTTCGACGTGATGGGGTCGTCGGCCACGTGATGCAGAACAGCCCGAAGGACGACGAGCACACCCAGCTCTACCGGCCCCTGTCGCAGTCGCCCCAGGGGGCCATGGGCTTCGCGGTGAAGACCCGGGGGGATCCGGACGCGATGACCGCGTCGGTGCGCCGGCTGGTCCTGGGTCTCGATCCCCAGCAGCCGATCTTCATGGTGGATCCGATGGCCGCACGGGTCTCGGGCTCCTCGTCGCAGCCCCGGTTCCTGTCCCTGCTGCTCAGCCTGTTCGCCGCGGTGGCGGCGACCCTCGCGGCGGTCGGGATCTACGGGGTGATGTCGTACTCGGTTGCGCAGCAGACCCGCGAGATCGGGATCCGCATGGCGCTGGGCGCCGAGATGGGCACGGTCCGCCGGCTGGTGCTGAACCGGGGCTCCTGATGCTTGCCGGGTTAGGCGTCGCGGTAGGGATCGGCGGGGCCCTGGTGCTGGGCCGGGTCCTCGCGACCCAGCTCTTCGCGATCCTGTTCCAGACCAAGGCGCTGGACGCGACCGGTCTTCGGGGTGGTCGCCGCCGGGCTCGTCGCCATCGCGCTCGCGGCGACCTGGATTCCCGCCCGCCGGGCCACCCGGGTCGATCCGATGATCGCCTTACGGTCTGAGTGAGAGCTAGGGGCTAGGGGCTAGGGAAGCTCTGAATAAGTGTATCGACAGCGCCAGAAATACTCCCATATTGGGGTGGGCCCACTGCGGGTGACCTCAACGGGGAACCGAACGCGATGAGCAAACAGCGGACTTTTGCGTCGTTGGCGTGGAGCACCAAGGGCAAAGTGACCCGCCGGGAACGTTTCCTGGCCGAGATGGACGGGGTGATCCCTTGGAGCCGCCTGCTCGGGCTGATCGCGCCGCACTATCCCAAGGCGGGGCGGGGCCGCCAGCCGCTGGGGCTGGAGAAGATGCTGCGGCTCTACTTCGTGCAGCAGTGGTTTAATCTCTCCGACCCCGCCGCCGAGGACGCGCTCTACGACAGCGAATCGATCCGCCGCTTCGTGGGGGTGGAGCTGGGGGACGACGGGGTGCCGGACGAGACGACCATCCTGCGCTTTCGGCATCTGCTGGAGCAGCACCACCTGACCGAGCAGATCTTCACCGCGATCCGGGGATTGCTGGAGGAGAAGCGGCTGCTCGTGAAGGCGGGAACGATCGTGGATGCGACGATTATCGCGGCGCCCAGCTCGACGAAGAATGCGACGGCGACCCGTGACCCCGAGATGCATCAGACCCGCAAGGGGAAGCAGTGGCACTTTGGCATGAAGCTGCACGTGGGCACGGATCCGCACGGCACCGTGCATAGCCTGACCGCCACCCATGCGGCCGTGGCGGACATCGCCCAGCTGCCGAGTCTGCTCCACGGCGACGAGCAGGTCCTGTATGGCGACCAGGCGTATTGGTGCGAAGCCCACCGGGCGGCCTGGGTGGCGAGTGGCGGGCGCTACCGGGTGAATCGCCGAGGCACCCGGCACCGCCCGCTGACCCCGCACCAGAAGCGGATCAACCGCAGTCGCTCGGGACATCGGGCGCGGGGCGAGCATGCCTTTCATGTGGTGAAACGGCTGTGGGGTTTCATGAAAGTCCGCTATCGAGGGCTCGCGAAGAACACCGCCCGAGCCTTCACCATGTTTGGGTTAGCCAATCTCTACCTGTTGCGACGACGGCTCCTGCCGCGGGACTGGACCCCATGCCTGACATAAGGGCCCCGGGGCCGTCCGGACAGGCTCTCGCGGAAACCGGGCAGACACAAAAACCGAGCAGGGAACCCTCGCATTGATGATTCGGCACCATCCAACCCGAAAAGCACTCGTCACGACGACCTGTGCAGAGCTTCCCTAGGGGCTAGGGGCTAGGGGCTAGGGGTTAGGGAGCTAAGGTATTCGCGCATTTTTGGGATCGAACGCGCGACAAGGTGGTTCTTATCTCAGGGAAGAGGGACTTAGCGTTGGCCATGTCCAAAACACCCAACGGACCGATCCGGTCACACCGCGACCTTCTAGCATGGCAGCGGGGCCTCGAGTTGGTTGATGAGACATATCGACGCACAGACCGGTTTCCCCAACGGGAGCGCTACGGGATGACAGCCCAGATGCGCGCGGCGGCAATCTCGATCCCTGCGAATATCGCAGAAGGACACGCCCGCAGAAAACAGGCAACCGCTGGTGAGTTGGCGAAAATGCGCGCGCTCATGGATGAGGTCGGTCGAATGATGTCAGGGCTCCGGACATCCCTGAAGCGAAAAACCCTCACCCTAAGCTCCTTAACCCCTAACCCCTAATCTCTACCATGCGTCACGCCATCCGCTCGCTGCTCCGGAGCCCCGGGCTTTACCCTGGCCGCGGTGCTCACCCTGGCGCTCGGGATCGGCGCGAACACCGCGATCTTCAGCGTGGTGGACGGGGCGATGCTGCGTCCCGCGCCGTTTCGCGACATCGGCCGCCTCGCGATGGTGTGGGAGACCGACCGCAAGAGCTCCACGCTGCGCGAGCCTGCATCCATTCCCGACTACTTCGATTTCCAGCAACGGTCCCGCCGCTTCGAACAGCTCGCCGCGTTCGCCCCGGTCTCCGCTGCCGTGGCTCCGGACGCGGGAGAGCCCGATCGGGTCGCCGCGCTCGCGGTCAGCCACGAATTCCTCCCGATGCTGGGGATGCAGCCGCTCCTCGGCACCTCCTTCGCCGCCGAGCAGGACCAGACCGGCGCCGACCTGGTCGTCATGATCAGTGAGACCTTCTGGACCGAGCGGCTGAACCGTGATCCGGCGTGGTCGGACGGACCCTGCGCGTGCTCGATCGTCCCGCCACGATCATCGGCGTACTGCCCCGCTCGGCGGATTTCGGCATGCTCCAGGTGCTCCGCCAGGCCGATTATCAGCGGGGATTCGCCGACCAGGGCGGCCATGCCCGGGTAGACGTCTGGCTTCCGCTTCGGCCCGACCGGGCCGCGAACCGCGGGAACCATCCGATCTTCGTGATGGGCCGGCTGACGCGCGGGGGCGAGCCTCGCTTCGGCCCAGGACGAGATGACCCGGATCGCGAGCGACCTCGAGCGGGATTACCACGCCGGCCAACGATGCGCGAGGCGTGCATCTCGAGCCGCTCGGCCAGGTCGTGTTCGGGGGGTCGAAGCCGGCGCTCCTGGTGCTCCTCGGCGCGGTCGCGCTGGTGCTCCTGGTGGCCTGCGCCAACGTGGCCAACCTGCTGCTCGCGCGGGGCGTGAGCCGGGCCCGGGAGGTCGCGGTCCGGTCGGCCCTGGGCGCCGGGGTGGCCCGCCTAACCCGCCAGTTCCTGACCGAGAGCGCCCTCCTCACCGGCCTCGGCGCGGCCGCCGGAGTGCTCCTCGCGTATGGCGGCCTCCAGCTTCTCCTGGCCTGGGCCCCGGCCAGCGTGCCCAGGGTCGAGGCCATCAGCATCGATCTTCGGGTCTTGGCCGTGGCGCTGGGCCTCTCGGTCCTGGTCGCGGCGACCTTCGGAATCCTTCCCGCGTTGCAGGCCATGCGAAACGGGTTCACCGGCCTCGCGGCGGGCGCGCGGGGCCCGGGGCGCCTCCACAGGACGGCCCCACAGCAGGTTCCGCAGCGCCCTGGTGGTGGCCCAGCTCACCCTCGCCATCATGCTGCTCGCCGGCGCGGGCCTCCTGATCCAGAGCTTCTGGCGCTTGAGCCAGGTCGATCCCGGGTTCGAGACCGAGCATGTGATCAAAGCCGACTTCCAGCTCCCCAGCAGCTATCCGACTCGTAATGCCGATTGGCCGCGCTGGACCGAGGTGCAGGGATTCGCTCAGCAGGTCCGGGAGCGGCTGGGCTCGTTGCCCGGTGTGCAGGCCGTCGGAATTGCCGGCAATCATCCGCTCGAAGCCGGCTTTACCAGCTCGATCTCGGTACCGGGACGCCAGGCCGAAGCGGCCGATTGGCCGGAACCTTCGATCCGGCGGATCGACGCCGGCTATCTCGCGGTGACCCGGGGCAGGATCCTCGAGGGACGAGGCTTCTCCACCTCGGACGATGCCGAATCCCCTCCGGTCGTCCTCATCAACCAGTCCGCCCGGGACCGCTTCTTCCTGGGCCTTCCGGCCCTCGGCGCACAGATCCAGTTATGGGGTAGCGCCCGGACGGTGGTGGGCGTGATCGCCGACGAGCGCACCCACGGACTGGCTGAGAGCCCGATACCCGCGGTGTATCTGCCGGTGGGACAGGCGCCGGTCAACAGCGGCAGCATCCTGGTCCGGGTCGCCGGCGACCCGCTTTCCTTTGCTCCCGCCTTCCGGAGCACCGTCCGGGGGATCGAGCCCGCGCTGGTCCTCTCGGCCGTCGAGCCGATGACCGAGACGATGGCCAAGTCGAACGCCGAGCGGCGGTTCACCATGATCGTGTTAGGGGTCTTCGCCGGGGTCACCCTGCTCCTCGCGGTCATCGGGGTGCATGGGCTCCTGAGCTATACCGTGGCTCAGCGAACCCGGGAGCTGGGGATCCGCATGGCGCTCGGCGCGGACCGGCGCAACGTGCGCCGCCTGGTGCTGGGCCAGGGGCGCGGCTCACGCTGATCGGCATCGGGCTCGGCCTGGTCGGCGCGATCGCCACGACCCGGGTGCTCAAGAGTCTCCTCTGTACGGCACCTCCCCCGGTGATCCGCTCGCTCTGGCGGCGGCGATTCTCATGCTCGCCGGGGTCACCCTGCTGGCGAGCTGGCTGCCCGCCCGCCGCGCCGCCGGCACCGATCCGGCGGTCGTGCTCAGGACGGAGTAACCTGCCAGTGACCGCCGCTAGATTGCTCTCATGATCGCTCTGCATAACATCGAGAAGTTCTACCAGACCGGCCCGACCCGGACCTGGGTGCTGCGCCAGATCAACCTCACCATCGAGCCGGGCGAGTTCGTCACCATCATGGGGCCGAGCGGCGCCGGGAAATCCACCCTGCTTGGCATCCTGGGCATGCTGGATGGGGGGTGGAGCGGGAGCTACGAGTTCCTGGGACACCCGGTCCATGACCTGAAGCCCAAGCAGCGCGCCGAGCTGAACCGCGGGCATATCGGGTTCGTGTTCCAGCAGTACCACCTGATCGATGATCTCACGGTGTACGAGAACATCGAAACCCCGCTCTCCTATCGCGATATCCCGAAGGGCGAACGCCAGGCGATGGTGGCGGATACCCTGGACCGCTTTCAGATCGTGGGGAAGAAGGACCTGTTCCCCAACCAGCTCTCGGGCGGCCAGCAGCAGCTGGTCGGGGTGGCGCGCGCGGTGGTGGCCAAGCCCAAGCTCCTGCTGGCGGACGAACCCACCGGCAACCTCCATTCGGCCCAGGCCCGCGAAATCATGGAGCTGTTCACCCGGCTGAACACGGAAGGCACCACGATCATCCAGGTGACCCACTCGGAAGAGAACGCCCGCTACAGCCACCGGATCATCCAGCTCAAGGACGGCTGGATGGTCGAGGTTGCCTGACGGGCCATCCTCGACTCGCTCTTTCCCGCATGGAAGTCGTCCTCTGGGCCCTGGGCACCGGTGGATCACCGGCGCGGTGTGGGCGGCGATCGTGCTGTTCGGCCGGCAGCGCCGGCTTGCCGCCGAGCACCGCGAGCTCTGGAAGACCGGCAAAGGGTCCTGGACCATCTCGAGGGGGTGCAGAAACGGGTGATCGACCTGGAGGATCGCCACGACTTCACCGAGCGCCGCCTCCAATCCGGCAAGCCGCCCCCGAGTTGCCCCACCCGGTCCATCGGAACGACGCCTGAAGACCGGTGAGTCTCGTCGCACCCACACGCGCTTCATCGCACCAGGCCGCACCTCCCCGCCTCTGAGCGCCACATCGGAATCCACCAGCGTAGATTGGCGGCGTGCTGCTTCGTGTCTCCCTGCCACTGACCTTCATCCCCGGGATTCTCCTCGGCTGTTCGGTTCCCACCAGGCCCCTCGATCGCGGGCCCGCCCGGCTGAACGTGGCTTTGGCGCCTCCGACCAGGACAATTTCACCGGGGCTGACCACGATCTCCGACCGGGGGGCACCACCCGGGCCGGCCTCCTCTACGTGCCAAGCGGATACGATCCTTCGCATCCCGCCCCTCTCATGCTCGCGTTCCATGGCGCCGGCAGCACCGCCGACGGCCCGATGAGCCTGCTGCGGCCCTATGCGGAGCAGCACGGTTTCCTGGTGCTCGCGGTCGAATCCGTGGCGACGACCTGGGACGTGATCTACGGACTGTATGGACGGGACCTCGCCACCATCGAGCTCGCGCTTCACTTTGCGTTCGATCATTGCGCGGTGGACCCGGCCCGGGTCGCGATTCAGGGCTTCTCGGACGGGGCGAGCTACGCCGTCGGGGTGGGCCTCGCCAACGGGGACCTGTTTACCCGGATCATCGCTTTCTCTCCCGGTTTCATTCCGGTGACCAGCAGCCCGGATGTCGGAAAGCCGGCGGTGTTCCTCTCCCACGGCCGGCAGGATCCGGTGCTTCCCATCGAGGGGGCCAGCCGGTTCATTGCGACCCTGCTCACCAACGCGGGTTATGATGTGACCCTGGAAGAATTCGACGGCGGACACACCATCCCGACCGCGATCGCCAACGACGCGGTCCTCTGGTTCCTGCGATGACCCCTCACCGGCTCCTGCTCGTCCTCGCCCTTCTCGCGATCCGGTCCTTCCCACTGGCCGCTCAGCCCGCCGGGCCC
This sequence comes from uncultured Gemmatimonadales bacterium, assembly GCA_963841505.1. Taxonomy (GTDB): domain Bacteria; phylum Gemmatimonadota; class Gemmatimonadetes; order Gemmatimonadales; family GWC2-71-9; genus JABFSM01. Next base: position 135,398 of record CAWJCZ010000003.1, on the reverse strand, counting down.
GGCCCGTCTTCCCCGGCCAGGTCCGGGAATCGTTGCGACTGGCCGAGCGGGCGCTGGGAGATGCGGTTGAGCGGAACGGGTTCTCCCGCGCCATGCTCGACGGGATGACCGGGAACCCGATTCTCCTGCTCGATGGCGCCCCGGTCCTGCAGGGCCGGGAGCCGATCGAACGGACCCTCGCCGCCCAGACCGGCCTTACCGGGGCGCGACTGACCTGGATGCCCTATCGGGTGCTGGTGTCCGGTGACGGCGAGTTCGGCGTCACGTTCGGGGCCACGTTGCTCGAGCCCCGGGCCGGCCGCGCGATCACCGGGCGTTACATCAGCGCCTGGCGGCGGACCCCGGGCGGCGCCTGGCGGCTGGCGGCCTGGTCTACAATGGGGCCTGGCCCGCTCCGACCACGATCCCGGAAGGCCTAACCCGGGCTTCCCCGGGCCCGATCGCTGAGGCGGAGGAGCTGGCCCGGGCCGACCGCGCCTTTGCCCGGCTCGCCGGAGACAGCGGAGCTCCCCTCGCCTTTGCCCGGTTCATCGCCCCGGACGGGATCACCTTTGCCGGCACCGGCGAGGTGACCGTCGGCCCGGCGAGCATCCTGGCCCGGATGCGGGAGGGCCGCGCCGCCAGCGCCACCTGGCACTGGGAACCGGTCTTCGCGCTCTCCTCGAGCGGCGGCGACCTGGGCGTGACCGTCGGGGAGGCCGAGATCCGGTTTCCCGGGGAGCCGGACCTTCGCTGTCCAAATACCTGACCGTGTGGCAGCGCCAGCCCGATGGCTCCCTCCGTTTCGTGGTGGACGGGGGGAACGGATTAAGGACACAGAGGGGGAGGCCTCGCCGATAGCGACTTGCAACCATTCTGGCGATCCAAGCATCTTAGGGTAGTAACTTAGAGGAGCTACCCGTGGCCCTGCTCAAAGGCACCCTCGACGTCCTGGTCCTCAAAGCCCTGTCTTTCGGACCCCGTCATGGCTTCCAGATCATCCGCTGGATCGAAGACGGCTCCCGGGGCGAGTTCCCCATCGAGTCCGCCGCCCTGCTCCAGGCCCTGCACCGGCTGGAAGAACGCCGGCTGGTGACCGGGGCCTGGGATGTCACCGAGAACAACCGGCGGGCCCGTTACTACAGCCTGACCCCGGCCGGTCGAACCGCCCTCCGAAGCCAGACCGCCGCGCTTCGCCATTCCGTGGCCGCGCTCACCGACCTGCTGGGGGCCCGATGAAGCGCCTCTTCAGCCTGGGCCTGCACCGGCCCGACCAGGCCCCGACCGACGCGGACGCCGAGCTCGGCGCGCTCCTCGAAGAGCAGATTGCGGATCTGGTGGCGCGGGGCCGCTCTCCCGAGGAGGCCCGGCGCGAAGCGTTCGCCGCCGATCGGTGGGAGCCTGCCCGACGCGCACCGCCGGCTCCATCGCTCGGCCACCCGCCGGGAACGGCGGCTCCGTTTTTCCGAGTGGCTCGACGAGCTGCGTTCGGGACCTGCGGCATGCCGTCCGGAGCCTGCGCCGGAGTCCGGGGCTCACCACTCGCGGCGATCGTCACCCTGTCGCTCGCCATTGCCGCGAACACCGCGATCTTCTCGGCGGTGAGCGCGGTCCTGCTGCGCCCGCTCCCGGTTGCCGATCCGGCCCGCCTGGTGATGCTCTGGGAGAGCAATCCGCGATTCGGCTGGACCCACGAAGACGCCGCTCCCGCCAACCTGCTCGACTGGAAGGAGCAGGTCGCCGCCTTCGACGACGTGGCCGGCTACGAGGACTTCGGTCAGACCGCGACCCTCACCGGCCAGGGCGAACCGCGGCTCTTGGCGGCCCACACGGTCACGGGCAACTTCTTCACCGTGTTAGGGGTCCGGCCTTTCCTGGGCCGGGCCTTCCTCCCGGAGGAGACCTGGAAGGGATCGGGACCGCCAGCCGCGGTGCTGTCCTACCGCACCTGGCGGGACGTCTTCGGGTCGGACCGGGCCGTGATCGGCAGGAGCATCCGGCTGGACGGCAAGGACCTGGAAGTCGCCGGGGTGCTGCCGGAGGGCTTTCAGCTGCCCGGAGTGGCGGCCGATGTGTGGCTCACCGACCCGGTGGGATCCGGCGAACCGGGCTCGACCTTCTTCCGCCGGGCCCACTGGGTCCGTCCCATCGCGCGGCTCCGCCCCGGGGCCACGCCGGAAGTGCCAACGCGCGAGCTCCAGGCCGTGGTGGCCCGGCTCCAGCGCGACTATCCCGAGACGAATACCCAGATGGGCGCCGGGTTCACCCCGCTGCACGAATTCCTGGTCGGGCGCACCCGGCTTCCCCTGCTGGTGCTGTGGGGCTCGGTCGGGGTGCTCCTGCTGATCGGGTGCGCCAACGTCGCCAATCTTCTGCTGGTCCGGGCCGGGGGCCGCTCGCGCGAAGCGGCGCTCCGCCTGGCGCTGGGGGCCGGGCGGCGGCGGCTGGTCCGGCAGGCGCTCTGCGAAGGGGCCCTGCTCGCCGGGTTAGGAGGCCTCGCCGGACTCGGGCTTCGGCTGGGCCGGGGCGCGGGCCCTGGTGTCCCTCGCCCCGCCGGGCCTCCTCCCGGTCTCCGGCATCCCGATCAGCTGGAAGGTGGTCGCTGTACGTGGCCCTGGCGACCGGGGGCTGCGCGGTGCTCTTCAGCCTCGCGCCGGCGCTCTGGAGCGCCCGCCGGATTCCCGCCGACGTCCTCCGGGACGAAAGCCGTACCGCGACCGGGGGAGCTCCGGGCCCGCCGATGGGGAGAGGCGCTGCTGGTCGGACAGATCTCCCTGGCGCTGGCCCTCTCGCTGGGAGCCGGCCTCCTGGTGCGGAGCTACCTGCGGTTGCAAGGGGTGGATCCCGGCTTCGACCCCGCGAACGTGCTCACCGTCTCGCTCCAGCTTCCCGGCGTCTCGATACGACAGTGTCCGGAAGGTGCTGGCATTCTACGCCGAGCTGGAACAGAAGGCCCGCGGCGCTGCCGGGGGTCGAAGCGGCCGCGGTGGTCTCGGGGGTCCCGCTCGGACCCTCGACCTGGACCAGCGAGATCGGCGGTCGCCGGGCGGCCTCCCCAATCCGGCCAGGTCCGACACCGGGAGCACTCGCCCGACTACCAGCGGGTTATGCGGGTTCCCCTGCTACGGGGCCGCCTGCTCACCGAGGCGGATCGCCGGGGAGGGCCGTTCGTGGTCCTGATCAACCAGACCCTGGCGGAGCGCTATTTCCCCGGGGAGGATCCGGTGGGCCAGCAGATCGCCTTCGACCGGGTACCCGATTCCACCTCCACCTGGCGGACCATCGTCGGAGTGGTGGGCGACGAGCGTCAGGGAAGCCTGGCCGATCCTCCGAGTCCCGAAATCCTCGCGCCCTATCCCCAGGAGCCGCGCAGCAGCATGACCCTGGTGCTGCGGACCCATACGGCGCCCCAAGGGTTCGGCCCGGCGATTCGCACCATCGTCGCCGGTCTCGATCGGGATCTCGCGATCAGCGACATGCAGGCCATGGACAGAGGTGCGGGCCGCCTCGCTCGGCCGGGACCGCTTCCTCACCACCCTGTTGCTCGCCTTCTCCGGGATCGGGGTCATCCTGGGCCTGGTCGGCATCTATGGCGTGATCGCCCAGCTGGTCCGCCGCCGGCTCCGGGAAATGGGGATCCGGATCGCGCTGGGCGCCCGCTCCACCCGGGTCCAGTGGATGGTGCTTCGGCACGGGGTCGCGCTGACCGGAATAGGAATCGCCGGCGGCATCGCCCTCGCGCTGGCCATCACCGGCGCGATGCGCACCCTGCTCTACGGCATCGCCCCGACCGATCCCGCCGACCTTCGTGGCGGTCCCGCTGCTGATCCTCGCGGTGGCGCTCTTCGCCTCCTGGATTCCGGCGCTGCGGGCCGCGCGCACCGATCCCTGCGAGGTATTGCGGGCGGACTAGCTAACGAACGGCCCAGCGCCGCTTCCAGCTTGTCCTTGTATCCCGCGGGAGAGCTTGAGCTCGGTTCCGTCGTGGAGCACGGCTACGTACTCGCCCTTGAAAAAAGGCTGCAGCTCCTTGATCCGCTCGAGGTTCACGATGGTCGAGCGGTGGATCCGGACAAAGCGAGCCGGATCGAGGCCCGCCTCCATCTTTCCCATCGTCTCCCGCACCAGGTGCGACGCCTTGCCCAGGTGCAGCCGCATGTAATCGCCTTCGGCCTCGATCCAGTCGATGTCCCTCGTCGCGACGATGCTGACCCGCCCGCCCGACTTGATCGCGATGCGCCGCAGGTAGCCCTCCGACCGGGCCGGCGTAGCGGACTCCGCGGCCCGCCGGCCCAGCGACTCGAGCAGGCTCACCAGCCGGTCGCTCACCATGCCCAGCCTCCGCTGACGCACCTCCTGCTTGGCGCGGGTCAGGGCCAGCCGGAACCGGGCGTCATCGAACGGCTTGAGGAGATAATCCACCGCGTGGACATCGAAGGCCTGCAGGGCGTACTCGTCATAGGCCGTCACGAACACGACCGACAGCTGCTCCGGAGTCTCGAGCGACTGCAGCACCCGGAACCCGTCGAGGCCCGGCATCTGGATATCGAGCAAGCACCAGCTCCGGCCGGTCGCGCTGGATGGCGCGAAGGGCGGAGCCTCCGTCTTTCGCCTCGCCCACCACGACGACTTCGGGTCATGAGCGAGCAAGGCGCGAATCGCGGCGCGTGCCGCCGGCTCGTCATCCACGATCAGGGTGCGGATGGCGGACTCGGTCATGGGCTGGGCTCCCATTCGCCCACGGCGAGCCGGAACGGCAGCACCACCCGCGCATCGAGTCCTCCCTGCGGAAGATTCGAGACCTCGAGGACGAAGTCCTCCCCGTAGAGTCGGGTGAGGCGGGCCCGGGTGTTGGCCAGCCCGATCCCGGGCCGATTCCCTTCACCGTTCCCGGCTCCCGGACCATCGTCCCACACCACCAGCTCGAGACGATCTCCCTGGCGCCGCGCCAGCACGCCAACTTTTCCGGCGTGCAGGTGGGGAGCGATGCCATGTCGGATGGCGTTTTCCACCAGAGGCTGGAGCACCAGGTGGGGGACCCTGGCATCGAGGACGTTCTCGTCCACGTCGAAGGTGACCGTGAGGCGATCGCGAAACCGGACCTGCTCCATAGCGAGATAGCTGCGAATGAATTCCAGCTCCTGCTTGAGCGGGACTTCCTGCTGACTGGCGCCCTTCCAGCATCCGGCGCAGCAAGTCGCCCAGGTCGGCGGTGACCTTCACCGCGCTCTCCCGATCCCCGGTGCGCACCAGCGAACCGATGGTGTGCAGCGCATTGAAGAGAAAATGGGGATGCAGCTGGGACTTGAGCGCGTGGAGGTCGGCCTGGGCCAGCTGGGTTTCGAGCTGCGAGGCGGTAAGCTCCCGTTCCCGGAGCCGCCGGTAGTGAGCCACCGCAAGACTTACCGTCAGAATCGACCAGTAGATCAGGCCGTCGCTCACCGCCCAGATGACGAAGGTCCGCGCGGTCCGTTGGGTCAGCGTGTGCACCGGCGTGGCGCCAATCGACCAGCGGGGTCATCCAGGACGAAAACAGATCGAGCAGAATGATGAAGCTGAGTGACACGACGAGATGCAGGGCGACGTGTGAGGGCCAACCGCGACCCACAATGGGAAAGCGGCGGCCCAGCGTCAGGATCAAGGGGGTCACCAGCATCCACGCGCCAGCGACCGGCATCTGGAGCGCGAAGCATTTCGCCCACCCGATCGGGTTCCCGCCCAGGGTGGAGCTCAGATGCACCTGGGCCGACATGATCAGGCCGTAGGCCAGGCCGATCGGCAGGATGAGCTTCCAGGGGGAGCAATGCGCGGGAAGCACGCCAAAGGATAGAGGTCGGAAGATCACCGGGTCAGTCCGGGTCGGACGCAGGAGCGGCACGCGCCTTTCCGGCTCGGAGCGTACTCCTCCGCAACCGCTCGGTCGCGCGGGCAGGGTTAGGTCGCCATCGCCACCGCGACCGCAACGACGATCGAGGCGAGGGCGAATGTCAGGGGGTCGGTGGCGCCGACACCGAAGAGGAGTCCCGTCATCGTCCGGGTGAGGACCACGGCCGCCGCAAGGCCGACCACCAGCCCGGCGCCGAGCATGATCGCGGCCTCCCGGCCGACCAGCCGGATGATGCGGCCGCGGTTTGCGCCGAGCGCTACCCGAATCCCGATCTCCCGCCGGCGCTGGGTCACCCAATATGCGATGACGCCGTACACCCCAACCACGGAAAGAAAGAGGGCAAAACCGCCGAACCCGGTCAGGACCAGCGTAGCAAGACGCCGTCGCGCCAGCGAATCGCTGACCCGCTGCGGCATGGTGGCGATGTCGTACGCCGGAAGCTCGGGATCGATGGCGCGGACCTCGCGGAGCACCGTGGCCAGGGCGGCTCCGCATCGGCCGAAGGCGTCATCCGCACGACGACGAAACGGCTTCCGACGCCGATCTGGTTTACCGGGAAGAACACCGTGATCGGGGGCTGGGCGTCGAAGCGATACTCCCGGGTGTTCGCCACCACTCCCACCACGGTGCGCCAGGGTCCATCGGTGCCCTGGCGAAGTCGCTTTCCGATGGGATCCTCCGCGGGCCAGAAGCGCGCCGCCAGCCGGTCGTCCACCAGGACGACCTCCGCAGCGCCCCGCCGGTCCGACTGGGTGAAGCCCCGCCCTCGAACCACGGAAATACCCATCGACTTGAAGTATCCCGGGCTGACGTAGGCACTGCTGCTGATGATGCGGTCGCCACCAGGCCGAGCGGGAACGTACCCTTCGATGCCGATGGGCTCCCACGCGAGGGCGACCGAGCTGAGCGGGAGCTGATAATTGGTGCCGACACTCGCGACGCCGGGAAGCGCGCCGATGCGCTGCTCCAGCTGGTCATAGAACTGGATCGCGGCATCCGGACCGGCATAACGCGCCTGGGGAAGCGTGAGACGAAAGGAGATCACGCTCGGTGGGATCGAATCCCGGATCGGCGCGGGTTACGTTCCGGTAGCTCCGGAGCAGCAATCCGCCGCCCAGAAGTACCACCAGCGACAGCGCCACTTCGGCGACGATCAACAGGCGCCTCTGGCCCAGGTGACCCGAACGACCATCGCCCGAGGTCACCCGTCCGCCGCCCGACAACGCCGCCCTCGGGTCAACCCGGGCCGCGCGGAACGCCGGGATCAGTCCGAAGATGAGCGGCACGATCAGCGACAGCCCGGCGGTGAATGCGAGCACTCTCGCGTCGATCCGGATCTCGCCTGCCCGGGGCAGGTTCGCCGGGGCAAACGCTCGGAGGGCCAGGGTGCCGATCAGGGCGAGGAGCGCTCCGGCCGCTGCCGCCGAGCACCGACAGGGTGAGAGACTCGGTGATCAGCTGCCCCGCCAGGCGCTGCCGGCTCGCGCCCACCGCGGCCCGGATGGCGAGCTCGCGCTCCCGGGTGGATGCCCGCGCCAGCAGGAGGTTCGCCACGTTTCCGCAGGCGATGAGGAGGACCAGGCCGACGGCGCCGAGCAGCACGTAGAGTGTGGTGCGGAGATCGCCGACCACCTGGTCGATCAATGGCACGACGCTGAGGGTCAGCGCCGCGCCGGCCGGGTACTGCGCTGGATACTCACGGGTCATGGTTCGTGCAACGACGTCCATCGCACTTTGCGCCCGCCGGATGGTCACTCCGTCTCGCAGCCGGACGAAGACGTTGAAGTCTTCCCCCTCCCGGTTCGACCGGGCCGACGGCGACAGCGCGAGCGGCAGAATCAGGTCGGTGCGGGTGATCCCGTTCACGGCGGGCATGACGTCCCGACTGAACGTGAAACGCGCCGAGGTGACGCCGGCGACGGTGAAAGGCACCCCGTTCAGGGTGATCGACCGCCCCACGATACCGGGATCGCCGCCGAAGCGCCGCATCCAGAAACCGTGGGTGAGAATGACCGAACGGGCCGCGTCCCGGCTGGTCGTCGGCCGGAGTGAAAGCCGAACCGAGCGCCGCCTGGACACCAAAGAGCGGAAAGAAGGACGACGTAACCCGGATGCCGTCGACCCGTTCCGGGGTCCCACCATCCGTCAGGTTGAAGCTGGCACCGATCGCCGCGGCCGACCGCGCGAAGTCCGCCGTGTCGGCGGCGACATCGAGGTACTGCCCGATGGAGAGCCAGTCCTGCGGCACGCCGAGACCGGGCGAGCGTTGCCAGATGATCGCCAGGCGGCCCGGGTCGGGATAGGGGAGTGGACGGAGCAGGAGCGCGTCGGCGACTCCGAAGATCGCGCTGCTCGCTCCGATCGCGATCGCAAGCGAGAGCACGGCAGCCGTGGCGAAGGTGGGTGACCGGGCCAGGGCCCGCAGGGCAAATCGCGCGTCGTCGAGCCGGGGGCTCACGATCCCGCTTCCCGGGGGGGAGAGGGCCGGATTAACATAGACCGGAAAGTTATCGCGGTTCCAACGGAATCCCCGCCGCCCATATCTAACCAGGAACGCCTCGAGGAGTGCCCATGTCTCGGTTCGGATCGTGGGGCAAGGCCGGCAGGACCCTGGCTCGGCGTCCCGGATTTGCCTTGATCGCGATCGGCACGATTGCGCTCGCCCTGGGAACCACCACCACGATCTTCAGCGTCGCGAACGGCGCTCTGCTGCGCCCGCTGCCGTTTGGCCAACCGGACCGGCTCGCGATGGTGCGGGTCCGGTCGAGCAATGGATTCTTCATCTCGATCTCGATGCCGAATTACCGGGACCTCCGGGACCGCGCCCGAACCGTGGCGACCCTGGTCGGCGTGACCGGCTGGAATCTCAAGCTGACCGGCCGCGGACCCGCTGAAATTGTCAGCGCGCAGGCAATCCATGGAGATCTCTTCGGCACGCTGGGCCTTCAGCCAGAGATCGGCCGGGGGTTCACTCCGGAGGAAACCCCGGATCACGCCGGGGGAGCCCCGGTGGTGGTCCTGGGACAGAGCTACTGGGCCAGCCGGTTCGGCGCCGACCCGAAACTGGTCGGCCAGGACCTCGAGCTGGGAGGACGAACCTACACGGTCATCGGCGTGCTTCCCCCGGGGATCGGGTTTCCCAGTCCCGAAGTCGAGGCCTATGTCCCCCTGGCCACCCTTGGAAACGACGTCCCGTGGGACGACCGCGACAGCGGATTCGGGACCGACGCCGTGGTGCAGTTGCGCCCGGGGACCGAGTGGCCGGCGGCGCTGGAAGACATCCAACGGGTCACTCGCGAGCTTCATGGCGAGGTGGGACCGACGGCGGTCTCGTTCGAGCCGTTGTCCCTCACGGACTGGTACCTCGGCGGTACCCGCCCGCAACTCTGGATCCTGCTCGGCGCAGTCGGCTTCGTCCTCCTGCTTGCGGTCGCCAATGTCGGGAACCTGTTCCTGATTCGCGCCGAGCAGCGACACCGCGAGCTCGCGGTGCGGGCCGCCCTGGGCGCGGCGCGGAGCCGGTTGGTGCGGCTGATGCTCGGCGAGGCAATGCTCATCGCGGTAACCGGCGGGATCCTCGGAACCATCCTCGCGTTCGTCGCCGTGCAAGCCATCGTTCCCGTACTGCCCGCGGAGATCCCCAGCATCGTACGGGGCCAGATCCGGGTGGATAGCACGGTGCTCCTGGTGGGCCTGGCGCTCGCCCTGCTCACCGGACTGGTGTCCGGGCTGCTGCCTTCGTGGCGCTCTTCGCGGGTCGATCTCGCTGCGTCGATCGGGACGGCCCGAAGCGTCGCGGGAGGCCGAAGCCGGACTCGCGCGGCGCTGGTCATCTCCGAGGTGGCCCTCGCCTTGATTCTTCTGGTCGGGGCCGGACTCACTCTCAAGAGTCTGGGAAACCTCGTTTCGGTGGACAAGGGATTCGAGGCGCGTCAGGTTCTGACCGGCGCCATCAGCGCGACCCCGGAAAAGGTCAGCACCCCGGAACAGTGGCGCACCTTCTATCACGAGATTCGGGCCCGGCTGCAGAGTCTGCCCGGAGTGCGTTCCGCCGCGGTGACGCTTCTGCTTCCGCTCGCCAATCGCTCCTGGGAGCTCCGGGTGCATCCCGAAGGCATCCCGGTCGAGCCCGCCACCGGCCAGTCGGTGCTCTTCAACCTGGTGACCCCCGAGTACTTCGGGACCGTCGAACTTCCATTCCTTCGGGGAAGAAACTTTACGGCGGGAGATCGCGAGGGGACGCTTCCGGTGGCCATCATCGACGAAACCATGGCACAGCGGTTCTGGCCGGGGGCGAATCCCCTGGGGAAACGAATTACCGTCGAGGAAATGGCCGGCGACCCTCCGGTTCCCCTGTATCGAACCGTCATCGGGGTGGTGAAGAATCTTCGGCATTACGCCCTGGAGAGTCCTTCCCGGATCCAGGTGTACCTCCCGCTCGACCAGAGCGGCCGGCGGACCGGAATGGCGATGCGGGTGGCGTTGCGAACCGAAGGCGATCCGGCCAATCTGGAAGCTCCGGTGCGCCGGGCCGTCACCGAGCTCGATCCGGGGGCGGCGTTCTTCCAGGTGCGACCGTTGGAGGGGTACGTCGATCGCGCCACCGCCGCCAGTCGGGCGCTGACCCGGCTGCTGATCGGGTTCGGGGCGGGCGCCCTGGGGCTCGCCGGGTTAGGGATCTTCGGCGTGGTGAGCTACTCGGTGACCCGGCGAACCCGGGAGATCGGCATTCGCATGGCGCTGGGCGCCGATGCGGTCCGGGTGATCCGCTGGATCGGGCGCGGGACCTTGCCGTTGATCGTCACCGGCCTCGCCCTCGGCGCCGCCGCGGCCGCCGGCTTGTCCCGGGTGCTGCGCCGGGTGCTGTTCGAGGTCAGCCCGCTCGACCTGAAAGTGTTCGCGGGTGGGACGTTGATCCTGATCGGGACCGCGCTGCTCGCCACCTGGCTGCCGGCCCGCCGGGCCAGCCGGGTGGACCCTGCCCTGGTCATGCGGGAGGAAGACTGATCATCGCAGCAGCCAGTCGAACGCCTGGTCGGCGACGTCGACCGGTACCGTGTGACCGCCGTCGAACTCGATGAATTCCACGACATAACCCGCCTGCCGGAGTGCCGGCACGGTCTCGGTGGCGGTCCGGTTGAACGGGAGCACCGCGTCGGAGTGCCCGTGGGAGATGAAGATCCCTGGGGTCCCGTGGTCGGCGGTATCCGAGCGCGGCACCACCCCCGGGGAGAACGCGATGACGCGGCGGAAGAGGTCGCCGTTGGCGCGGCCCAGGCCCAGCGCGTAGCTCGCCCCGTCGGAGAATCCCTGGAGATACACCCGGGCCGGATCGATGGCACATTGGTCGAAGCCGAACTCGAGGAGACCATCGAGGACCCCGATGTCGGGACCGTAGGCCCCATCAATGGCATCCCAGGTCCCGCCTCGCGACTGCGGGGCGATCAGGATGAAGCCGCGCGACTCGGCGTACGGGCCCGAAGGAGCCGATCGGCCCGGTGGGCCCACCGCCCGCCCCATGCAGCGAAACGACCAGGGGAGCCGGGTGCGCGGCCTGGTAGCTGGCCGGGACCAGGAGGTAGCCGTCGTAGCCGTCGGTGTCGGGACGCCCCAGCGGATAGACCCCGGGCGTGATGGTCTGCCCGGGGCCGTGGGGCCGGGTGCTGAGCCGGGCGGAGCCTAACCCGCCGGCTTCGTCGGTCACCCCGCAGGCCAGGAGGCCCGCACCCGCCGCGGCGGTCAGAAAATCGCGCCGGGTGATCCCAGCCGGCATCGGCGCCGGGCTCCTAGCGTTCCACGACGACGCGGAGCAGCAGGGCCCCGCTGGCATCCCGCTGCACGATCAGGTCTTTCACTTCCCCCGCCGCCACGGAGAAGCTCGTCTCGGCGAGCACGGTCCGGAGGCCCTCGGGGGTCAGCTGGATGGTCACGGCGCCGGGATTCAGATAGATCAGCGAGCTGTAGGTGGCGATCCGGGTATCCAGACCGAACGATGCGGTGGAATCCACCGTGGTTGGAGAGGTGAGCCGCAGGTTAACCCGGTAGGGCGCCTCGATCGGAGACCCCGGCACGTTCACGAAACGCAGATGGGCCCGGTCCGGCCGGCGCTGTCCGGTGTCGGGGGGAATGGTGGACCCGCTCGAGTCAATGGAAGCGATTTCGGTGAGCACGAGACTGCCGCGGGCGCTCACCAGGTAGTAACGCTTCCCGGCATGAAGATCGCTCTGGAGGGTTGCGATCGGACCGGAGAGGCTCTCGATGGCAAGCTGGTGCGATCCCGCCGTGGTCTCCACCTTGGATGACGATTGCCCGAACCCGACGCTCGGGTCGACAACGCTGTTGTCGATACTGAAGGCCACCGTCGCCGGCGCGCCGGGATCCGCCTGGAGAAGTTGTATGCTGGTCTGGTCGCCGGGACCCACCTCGGCGCCGGCGCACCCGCTCACCACGAGCGCTGCGACCAGGAAACGACGTCCTGACATTGTGGGAACCTCCGATCGGAGACGGAACATCCCGATCATTGATTCGCAAGGAACGGTCCCGGTTGCCCGGCTCCGGGGGCAACCCATTCGGCAGGTCCTGCATCTCTCCTGTGTCACTTTGCAGCAGGCGGAGGTCATTTCATGACAGCCGATCACGTCGCCTTCGTCGCACCGACAGCACGCTTGATCGACGGCGCACGTCGTTCATCGCGGGTTTGTTGCTCTTGGTCGCTGGCGGACCCACTTTGAGACCCATGGCCCCCCGCGCCCAGCTGTTTTCGTCGGGCCCGAACACGAGTGCAAATCCCCGGCGCCCGGGGACCATCGTAAGCGTCCTGGTCCACGGTTTCGTGGCCCTGGCACTCCTCGTCCCGGTGGGGACCGCGATTCAGTCGGGGTTCTTCGAGCAGCACCTCGTTTACCTGGTGCCGCCCAACCGTTCGCCCGAGCCGAGAATCGCCATTCCCTCGACCATCATCGAAGCCCCCGCGGTCGGCCACCCCGGCGCCGGCATCGACGTCCCGACCCAGGGACCGCTGGACGCGCCGGCCTCCCGCAAAAGTCCCGGCAGCACCGCCGAGCATCCCCGGATCGAGGACCAGGTCCTCACCCGGGCCATGGAAAACGAAACCGCGCTCTCCGAAGTCGAAGTGGATAGCGCGGTGGTGCGGGACCCGACCAGCGCCGCCCCCGAATATCCCCAGCGGATGCTGGCGGCGGGGATCGGCGGCTTCGTCACCGCGCGTTATGTGGTGGACACGGTCGGTGCGGTCGACACTCTGACGTTCACCATCATGGAATTCACCCACCAGGAATTCGCCGAGGCGGTGCGCCAGGCCCTTCCCCGCATGCACTTTCGTCCCGCCCTGCAGCACGGCGCGAGGGTCCGCCAGTGGGTCGAGCAGACTTTTCACTTCCGTATCGAGCCGAAAGTGCCATGACCCGGCCTGGCCTTCTCCTGGGCGCCTTCCTCGTGCTCGCCTCCTGCGGCTCGTCCACCGGTCCCGGACTGGGCGAAGGCCGGCGGGCCCTGTTCATCGGCAACAGCTACCTCTACACCCAGAGCATCCCCGAGATCGTAGCGGCGCTTGCCGACAGCGCGCACGGCGATCACATCGCCGCCGCGACCGTCGCGGGCCCCGACCTTGCCCTGATCGACCATTGGAACGCGGGGCCGGCCCGTTCGACGATTGCGCAGGGCGAGTGGGAATGGGTCATTCTCCAGCAAGGCCCTTCTTCCCAACCGCTCAATCGCGATACCCTCCGGCTCGCCACGACGTTGTTCGCGCCGGAGATCACCCGAATCGGGGCGCGGCCGGCGCTCTTTTCCGCCTGGCCCTCCGAGGGCCGGCGCCAGGATTTTCCCGCCGCGATCGAGTCCTACCGGCTGGCCGCAATGGACGTCTCGGGGATTTTCATCCCGATTGCCTCGGCGTGGCTCGCAGCGTGGAATCGCGATCCGACGCTGGCGCTGTATGCGGACGGGCTTCATCCTTCGACCGCGGGCGCCTACCTCACCGCGCTGGTGATCTACGCCGCGCTGCTGGAGAAGACGCCGGTCGGGCTCCCACCCCGACTCACCCTCCGCAGCGGAGGCAGCATCAACATCGCCCCGGCCATCGCGGCATTGCTTCAGGACGCGGCCGCCGAAGCGATTGCCCAGGCGCCGCAGAGTCTTGGCGGTATTCGCCGATGACAATTCGCCTGATCGGGTTCACCGCGATTGCCCTGGCGATCGCCGGTCCGACATACGGCCAGCGCCAGACCGACATCGCAGCAGTGGATTCCGCCGCGGCGGCACGCGCCGCGTGGGGCCGGGCGGTCGAGGCCTCGCGCGCCGGAAATCAGGTGGCAGTCCGCGCCGAGCTGGAACGCGCGGCGCGGGCCTGGCCAACCCAGGAAGCGTACCAGTGGGCCCGGGCCCGCGCGGCGGCCCGACAAGGAGACACCAGCGGCGTGCTGGCCGGCTTGTCCGCGTACGCCAACCTTGGCCTGGGCCGTGACCTGCGCGCCGACAGCACGCTCAGGCCGTTTCTCTCCGATCCTCGATTCCTTACGGTTCTGGCCGCCCACGACAGCAATCGTGCTCCGCTTCGCCGGAGCACGCCTGTCGCCACCCTTTCCGACTCGACCTTCTGGCCCGAAGGAGTGGATTACGACCCGCGCACCGGAAAGTTCTACGTCGCGAGCATCCGGCACCGGACCATCGCCGAGGTCACACCGGGCGGGAAGTCGAAACTTCTCTGGCGGAGCCGGTCCGGGATCGGCGCCATCTTCGGGGTCCGGGTGGACACCGCGCGCGGCGTGTTATGGGCGACCACCTCGGCCTGGCCGGGAAGCGAAGGCTACGTCGCGGGAGATTCCGGCATCGCCGCGCTGCTCCGGATCGGGATTGACAAGGGACAAATCGAGAATCGGTGGGATCTGCCGGTCGTTCCCGGGGGCCACATCCTGGGGGATCTCGCGATCGGGCCCACTGGCGATGTGTATCTCACCGATTCCAATCAGCCGTTTCTCTATGTGCTCAAACACGGGACCGAGTATCTCGAGCGGATCAGCAGCCCGCTCTTCCGCTCGCTCCAGGGAATCGCCCCGAGCCCCGATGGAGGCGCGGTCTACCTCGCCGATTATTCCCACGGTCTCCTCCGCTTCGACCTTTCCACCCGCTCGGTCACCCGCCTTGAAGACGCTCCCAACTCGACCTCGCTCGGCTGCGACGGCATCGTGTGGCATGGGGGAGCCATCATTGCGGTGCAGAACGGGGTCGCGCCGGCGCGGGTGATGCGGTTCGTGCTGGATCCGGAGGGCCAGCGGATCGTCCGGGCCGAAGTGCTCGATCGCAACATTCCGACCGCCGACGAGCCGACCATCGGGACCATCGCCGGGGACCGGTTCGTCTACGTCGCGAATTCGCAGTGGGAGAAATACACCGACGCCGGCTCCCGGCGGGCGGTGCCCCTTACGGCTCCCGTTCTGCTGGCGGTGCCGATCCCCCGCTGAGCCAGGGGGTTCTCCCTCACGGTGCTCCGGGTGGCATAGGAGCTGTGTGCCGAGAAATCCCGGGCGGAAATGTTCCAGCGCAGGCTGTCCGACCCGACGCTTCCTGTCGCGTTGATGGTCAGGAACAGATCGGTGCGCAGAATCACCTGCAACGAATCGACACTCCGATTCCGCTCCAGGGCGGCGTTGACCGTATCCGGTGGAATGGGGAGAAAGCGCGGACTCCCCTTGAGCGCCACGAGCAGGCTGTCGCGAATCTCCGCGGCGGCGAGGATGATGGGGGGGCTCCGTAACCCGCTATACACCGCCACCGAGATGCGCCGGGCCGGTCCCATGGTGGCGGCCCGGGCCCGGAACGCTTCCGGACTGGCGATCTCGCTTCGCGGTGGGCGCGCCAGACCGGACAGATCGGGAATGACGATGCGTCCCGGCCGGGCCGCCTGAGCAGATTCACGGGCCCGCGCCGCGAGGATCTCTGCCTGCGCGGTCCGAGCGACGGAATCGGCGATCTGGCTCCGCAGGGCATTGGCAATCGAGTCGCGCAGCAGACGCATCAACCGTTCGTCTCGGCGGCGAAGGTGGTCGGCCAGGAGCCGGAACCGGTCGCGGTTCACCTCCGCGGCGAGCTCGGGGGGAAGGATCTTGATGACGATCTGCCGGTCCAGGACAACATCCCGGACCCGGAACACCCGGCTCATCCCCCCGCCGGTCAATTCGCGCACCACCTCGAACCGGCCCCGCAGCGCCTCGGCGAGCCGGAGCGGTATCGAACCGGAATCCTGGGAAGCCATCATGGTGATACGCCGCTGAGATAATCAGTCATTCCCGATGAGATGCAGCAAGGGAGCGAGTGGTTACTCGGAGACCCTGTGGAATCTCGCCCGGGAAGGGCCGGGGGACCGACCGGATGCGCCGAAATGCGGCCCGCGGCGACGAGAGGCAATGCCGGCACGACCACCGGGAGGCGAGACTCCCATGACCCGCGGCCAGCGACGATTGATTCATGCCGGGTCAGTTCGGGAGATAGTCTTCCGACCGGATAATGCGATAGCCGTGCTGTCGGGCAAGGTCCTCCAGCGCGAACTTGTGGCCGGCTCCGACCACGACCATCACCCGGCGAGCGCCGAGTCTTTTGACATCGCGGTCGAGAAACTCGAACATTCGCTGGTTGCGAGCCATGATGCCCTCGAGTCGTTGTCGCCCGAATCCGCCGAACCCGATTCCCGGAATAAGCACCGTCTGGACCCGACGCTCGACAGCCTCATAGTGGGGACTTTGGAGATAACGCATGAGGGCAAGTCCATCGCGTGATCGGGGCTCCTGCTGCGCCTGCCAATCAAATCCCTGAAGGACGGCCACGTACTGGCGTACTTCCGGGACGGCGCCATACTCGCGCAGCAAGCTGGTATCCTGCTTGCCCTCGAATCGACGGCGCTGGGCGGTGAAGGAATCGGCCATGACCTGCCACCCGGGATCGCCTTGGGTGGCGCGGTGCACCTTGGCAATGGCCGTCACCCGCAAGCTGTCGAGCATGTCCCCCCAGACCTCCGGGCGGGCATCCGGCCCCTGATAATCGAAGGCGGTCAGGTATTCCGCGCTGCCGGCCAGTGCCGCAGTGAAGCCGAATTCGTTGGCCTCGTGGCCGGCAAAATTGTTCGAGGTCAGCCGGGCAAGATCGGTGACGTCCAACCCGATCTTCTGCGCGCGCCACCATTGATAGGCCGCATTGATCTGGTCACCCGTCAAATAGTAGGCCTTGCCGAGGAGGATGCGTGCCATGGCGATGACCGCCGGCGGGGCACTGGCCTGCTTGAGCTGAGCAACGGCGGCAACGAGCGAATCGCGCGTCGCCGCCGCCATGTGGTTCATTCCCCAGAGCCTTGCCAGCGTCTCGAAGTTTTCCAGCGGGCGGTAATTGAACGTCGTGGCGGGATCGATGGACGGGTGCAACCACTCGACTACCACGAGGTCTGGCTGAAACTTCGCGAACGATCGCTGAAGCAGAGAGACGGCAATCGGGGTCGAGTCCGGATTGATCTGCCTCAAGTGCACCGATCCGACGATCATGATATCGATCTGGCCGGTCGGCGCTGCTACCGCCTGGGCAAGGCACCAAACCGTCAGGGCAGCGAACATCGGCATCCTCGTGGTCGGGTCCCTCTGTAGACCAGGGGCCGACCCGAAACGTTGGAATTCTGTCCCGTTCACCCGCTGGTGCCTGACGATTCTCATGCCCCTCGCGAGCCTGGCCCGGGACCGATGGCCTTTCGGGCCTGGTCCAAGAGCCGATCGAACGATCTCGAACACTTTTTTCTGGAAACCTCTGGCCCCGGCAACGGCGGCAGAATAGGTTGCCCGCCATGCGGGTCCGCCTCATCCACCAGACGCTGCTCGCCGTCCTCGCCCAGAGTCCGCTCACCCAGAACCACTGGGCCATCAAGCTGGGGATCTCCAAGGGCCACTGGTCAGAGATCGTCAACCGGAAACATCCCTACCCTTCCCCGAAAACCCGGCAGCGCATGCTGGAGGTCCTGGGGATCCCGTTCGAGGAGCTGTTCGAGATCGAAACCGGAATTCCGGCCTGGGCCGACACCGACTTCCGGCGCGCCATCGCCGACCGTTACCTGATCGACGCCGAGCTGGGTCAGGGCGGCATGGGCGCGGTGTATCTCGCCCGGGACGCCCGCCACGGTCGCATCGTCGCGGTGAAGGGGGTGGCCGACGCGAGCGAAACCTGGCAACTCCCGTTGAGCGGGGCGGCGGCGGTCACCAGCCTGAACATCGAGGGTCAGCCCACCGAGGAGCGGAACCGCTCGTGGTCCGCACCACGGGGGATCCCTACTCCCTGGTCGCCTCGATCCGGAACGAGGTGCGAGCGCTGGACCCAAACGCGCCGATGTTCGGCGTGATGACGGCGGAGGAGTACCTGTCGCGCTCTGTCGCGTCCACCCGCTTCAACATGACCCTGCTCGCGGTCTTTGCCCCGCTGGCCCTGGTGATGACCGCGGTGGGACTCTACGGAGTCATTTCCTTCTCGGTGAGCCGGTCCACCCGTGAAATAGGCATCCGGGTGGCACTCGGAGCTCCGCCTCGTCATGGGCCTTCGGTTTGAATGACGTAGCGCCAGCGCAAGGCGTCGGTCCGGCATCGAGGGCAAGGACTCGGCCGTCGACGGAATCCCGCGAACGCCGCGCCACCGCAGTGCGCCACTCTCAACTTGCCACGCTACGGCTGCGAGCCGGGCGTGGCCAGCCGGGTGTACCCTCCCGGCGGCGCGAATAGTGACTCGTCCAGCGGCCGCCGGCTAACTTCGGTCGCCTCCATCGTCATCGTCTGGCCGCGCCCGGTCATCGCGATCTTCAGCGGGAAGAATCCGTTCTTCGCGACCGACGCCAGCTCGGGCCGCTTCGACGCCGTCAGGGGGAACGTGCGCGGCATCGGGGAAATGGCGCCAGCGCTGGTGCCCAGAAACCCCATACCCGCCGCCCCACAGATTTCGAACACGACGCGGCCGTCGGGAGGTTGAAAGCGATACCCCTCGCACGGGATGCCGGCGATCGTCTCGTCTGCCCCCGTCGCCGCGGCTTCCATGACGGCGAGGTCCATGGGTCCAGGAGCCCCACCACCGAGGGATTTCGCAAGGGCACCGTACGGAGCGCCAATCTGCGCCAAGTTCAGAACCATGTACTGGCGCGTCGCCGGGACGAGCATCGTCACCTCGCTGGTCTCGTCGTCGAGGATCGTCACCGAAATGGTCGCGCCCTCGCCAATTTCCTCCCGCGTCTTCCCGCCCTTCTGGTAATACACAAATCGACCCACCTTTCCGTCGGGAGCCACCATGCGATAGGTCACCACGCCTTCGAAGGGCTCCTGAGCCGGCGCGCGGCAGGCGATGCCGATCGGGGCAATGGTCAGTGCCGCGGCGAGCATGAATCGGAATGGGTGTTCCACGGCGCCTCCTGGTGCAATGCGAAAGCGTTCCGGCATCCCAGGCGCCGAACGGCCATGCGATGTATCCCTGCCCAGCGCGCCGCACGTGGACACCGAGGTGTTCCGGAACGGAGGCACCATGGCGCAGCACCAGGCTGATGATGGCGCGTGCGCTGCCCAACGCAGCACGGATTCCGAATTCCTGGGTCCGCTGGGCATCACGACCGGTGTGCGCGACTGACTGCAAGTCGCGGCTCGCAGCAACTGCACCAGGGCTTTCATCGGATCTCCAGGCCGGAACCCGGCGCTATGCTCAGGGGACCGCCGGTGTACGACCTGCCCTGCATGAGCGGGCCCCCCAGCTGGGGCAGCGCGTTGACGAAGACGGTTGCCAACCCGGGACAGTCAGGAACGTCGGCGAAGCCCGGCAAACGCTCGCACCCGTGGATGGAGAAATGGAGGTGCGGGTGATTGTCGGTGTACCCGGTGTTGCCGCTCAGCGCGATGGTATCGCCCCGGAGAACGGCCTGATCCAGGTGCACCCGGACGCCGTTCCTCATGAGATGGGAATACACCGCGACGGTAGAGTCCGCGTGGCGGATGAGGACGAGGTTGGGTCGTGCCGTCGAGTCGTGGGGCCCGTCGTCGCGCGAGCTGCCGTAGGCGTAGACCACGGTCCCGCTGCGGGCGGCCGTCACCACCGACCCGATCGGCATGTCGAAGTCGTAGCTGTATTTCCAGAATCCCGAGTGGCCGAACCCGGAACAGTTGCCCTGCCACACCGGCCAGGTGACCCCGACCGGGTAGGGCAGCGCGTAGGGAGACGCAGCCGCGTCCCCGTACCCTGAGCAGACCTCGGGAATCGGAGGGGCGACTGGATCGGCCCCGCAGCCGGCCAGCCGCGCGGTTCCAAGCACGAGACCCAGCATCGCGAGGCCGAACCGCGGGTCAGCCCGCGGCATCGAACACCGGGCTCGCCGGCGCCGGCACTCGCACCTTGGTGAACGTCATCGTCACCCCGAACGCATAGGCCTCGAGCGTGATGCCGGAGACCCTGCCGTCGGTGCCGTGTTCGAAGCGGACCCGCGCGATGAGCGGAAACGCGCCGGCGTCGTCCGCCCTCACGTATTGGTCCTCGCCCACCCGGCGAAGCCGGAGGGTCCCGAAGCGCGGATGGGCGAGGAACACTTCTCCCCCGTTCACCGCCACCTCGTACTCGGTTTCGGCTTCGTCGCTTTGGTAGCGCCCGGTCAGGTCGGCGAGTTGCGAAGCACTGAGCGCGCTCAGCGTCACCCGCGGTGCGGGTATGTCCCGCGGGTCGCCCCGTCGCACCGACCGGGCGGTGAGGTGGAGCACCATATCCCTCGCGCCATCGGTTCGCAGCGGGAAGGAGAACTCATAGTTCAGCCGAGGCAGCAGGAACCGCCCCCCGGGAATCGCGAACAGCTGGAAGAACGGCGCTTCGCCGAACGACAGCTCGAGGCTCTCGTCCCGGTTCCGTACCTCGAACTCGCGGTCCGCCGTGCGGTATCGGCCCGGCGCACCCCGCAGCACAGCCGGATCCGGCACGACCCCGTGTGACTCGGGTGGCGCGGGCTGGGGGTCGTCGGTGAGGAAGAACGAGCCGTTGGTCGCGGCGGCCGCGGCCACCGGCGCGAGACGACCGGCCAGCAGGACGTCGGCCACGTCGTAGGGCAGTCGGGCCAGGTTCATGTCGTCACAATTCGCCAGCACCACGATGCCCAGCGAATCGCGGGTGAAGAGCACCACCGACGCCTGAACCCCCGGCACGCTGCCCGCGTGCATGACGGTCGGGCGCCCCCGGTAGGCCCCGGCGATGAGGCCGAACGCGTAGTTGATCGTGTCACCGCCGGCCAGCACCCCCCGCTCCCGCATCCGGTCGCGGACCGCCGCACCGCCGACCCGGCCAGTCTCGAGATTCATCAGCCACTTCGCAAGATCGGCGGCGGTGGTGCGCAAACCGGACGGTCCGGCGTAGTCGACAAATCGGGTCGCCGGCTCAAACGCATCGGCTCGCCCGCGATAAGGCACTGCCCGATGCGGTACCACCTCGCCGAGCCGGTTGCCTGCGTCGTCCTCAAAGTGGGTCGCGGTCATCCCGATCGGCTCGAACACATTCGCCTTCATCCAGTGAACGAACGAATCCCTCGTGACCCGCGCGATGACCTCCGACAAGAGCAGGTACCCGGCGTTACTGTAGGCTTGCTGGGTCCCGGGAGGCGTCACTAACGACTCGAGTCGCGCGATCCGCCCGATCGCCTGGGCCCGTCCGATTCGGTCGTCGGGTTCAATCCCGGCCAGCGCCAGGATGCCGAGGAGGTCCGGGTACCCTGAGGTGTGATGCACCAGTTCCCCGATCCTGACTGGCTGACCCATCGGCTGGAGCTCAGGGATGTACCGGCGGACGTCGTCTGTGAGAGCGAGCCGGCCCTGCTGCGCCAGCAGGGCAATGCCGAATGCGGTGAACTGCTTGGCGATCGACCCGACCCCGAACACGGTGCGCGGCCCGATCGGCACCGCGTCGTCCAGATTGGCCAGGCCGGTGTCGTGGCGATAGACCATCGAGTCGTGCCGCACCGCCAGGAGGGTGAACCCCGGACCCGTCATCCGGTCGAACTTCGCGACCAGAGCAGTGATCGCCGCGCGCTCAGGCCCGGTGATCTGGGCCAGCGTGAGACGGGGCGATGCCGTCAGCGCAGCAATGACGAGCATGGCCAGCGTCGTTCGCGGGGCGGCGCGGCCGCTGACCCTCACTGGCGCGGTACGGGCTTCGCGAAGGTGAGGGTCACCTGAGCCTCGTTGCGCTCGATGAGCAGCGTGACCGGATCTCCGCTCGCGAGCCCGCGGTACTTCGCAATCAGCGCCTTCAGGTCCGCTACCGAGTCGCCGTTGATCTTGAGGATACGATCCAGGGCCTTGAGCCCGACCGCGGCCATATCGGGGTCGCGCACCTTCATCATCACCTTGAGCTGCCCGGACTCCTCGTCGGACCGGATCTGGTTTCCCGCGATCTCGAGCATCTCGGTCGTCCCGCCCGCATTGGAATCCGCCTGGACGGTCATCCAGCTGCCCCCGCCTCCAACGGCGGCACCAGCCGGGATCCTCATCGTGCCTGCCCGCGTCAGGTCCGCGGCGGTCGGCTTTCGATAGTAGACCGTGAGAGGCCGCGCATCGCGCCGGACCTCGAGTGGGATGCTGTCGCCTTCGGCGAGGCTCCTTACCAGGTCCCGCAGGGCAGCCACGGTGAGCCCGCCGCTCGTTGCGGGTCCGACGACCAAGTCTCCTTTGCGCAGGGCAGAGGCCGGACCCTCGCTGGCGTCCGAAACGCGCAGGACCCCGTGCTCGTCGGGCTCGATCCGAACCGACCCGCCGCCCGGCGCGGGCAGGGTGAGCGCCGGGGCCCCGGAAGGGGTGAAGGATGAAGTCTGCCCTAGTGCAGTGGCGGGAACGGAGCAAAGGAGCAGAGCCAGGGTGCGGCAGCAAGCCATGGGGAATCCGAGGTTTGGTGGTGGTTGAACGAAGACCCTGCTCGCCGCCTGGCGGAAGGGTTGGGGGACGACCCGCACCGGATCACCGACGAACTTCACGTTTGGAACGCTATCGCCTGGTCCTGGGGCTGGTCGCCCCACCCCAAGACGGATTCGATTCGAGCAGATCGCGGTGACTGCGGGTCATCTTGAGCTGCGCGCCGGAATGGAGGATCACCAGGTAGTCGCCGGAGAACCACGGCTGCATCTCCCGGATCCGGGCCACGTTCACGATCGTAGACCGGTGGATCCGGGCGAACTGGCGTGGGTCGAGCAACTCCCCCACCTCACTCAGGCTTCGGCGGAGCAGGTGCTGCTCCTTTCCGGCGTGCAACCGCACGTAGTTCCTTGCCCCCTCGATCCAGTCCACGTCGGCGACCGGCACGAAGTAGATGCGCCCGGTGTCCTTGATGATGAGGCGGTCCGGGTAGGCATCGCCCCGCGAGGCGTGCTCCCGGAGCGCCAGCAGGCCGATCTGCTCGTCGCCCTCACCCAGAGCGGCGCGGGCGCGCTCGATGGCGGTGCGAAACCGGGCGCCGTCGAACGGCTTCAACAGGTAATCCACGGCGTGGGCGTCGAATGCCCGCACCGCGTACTGATCGTGGGCCGTCACGAAAACGATCGCGGGCATCCGTGCAGGGTCGATGCCGGCAAGGACCCGGAACCCGTCGAAGCCCGGCATCTGGACGTCGAGGAACAGAAGATCCGGTTCGAGGTCGCGAATCGCCTGGAGCGCGCCCGGGCCGCTGTCCCGCTCGCCGATCAATTCGATGCCCTCCTCCTCGACCAGCAGTCGCCGGATCCGCTCCCGCGCCGCGACTTCATCGTCCACGACCAGAGCGCGGATCGTCATGCGACCTCCAGGCGTACCATGTGGTCGGCCGGCCGCTGGATGGGGGAATTGCCTGCCTCCGGAACCGGGGTGACTCTAATGCCGACGCCCCCCGGATCGGATACGACCGTGAGCACCGCGTTGACCCGGGCACCGGATCTGGCAGCCTCGGTCTCCCGTACCACCGGCCAGAGCGCCGACACCACGGCGAGAGGTGCGCAGGCCACCTCGCGCAGCTCGTCCGGGCACTCGAGTCGCGTGGCGGGACCGAGGCGGCCGCGGGCCCGTTCCAGCGCCAGATACGCCTCCGCCCGCACGCATTCGTCCCGCAGGACGCTGACGTCACTGTTGACGCCGGCCAGCAACCCGCGCAGGAAATCCCCGAGCGCCACGACGACCTGGTCGGCACGATCGGGATCGGAGAGTGCCAGGCGACCGACGTCCTCCAGCACCGAGACCAGCAGCTCCGGTTGAAGGCGCCACCGCAGCAGATCGAGGCGGGCGCGGGCGAGGTCGGCGTCGACCTGGGTCATCCGCGCCGCCTCCCGACCTCGGGCCCGCTCGGCGAGGAGCAGGTGTGCCGCGGCCGCCACCAGCGCATAACCCGCCACGGTGATCACCACGACGTACGCCGACGACGGCCCGTACCATGGGCCTGCGGAGCCCGCCGCACCAGTGAGCCGCCTGGTCAGCACCATGGCGCCCGCCAGGACGATGGCTGCCGCTGCGTGCGCAGCGATCGCAAGGCGCCGGGCGCCACCCACCGGCCATCGCGCCGTCACCGTCGCGACGCAGGGGAGCGCGAACACCCATGGGGCGGCCGCGAGGGCGTTTCGCCCCATCGAGCGCGCCAGGTCGAACGGCGACCCGGAGATCCGCGCTAACTCGGCCTCCTGAATCACCCAGACCACGGCCGCTCCCACCACGCCCCCGAGGAGGAGAACCCCTCGCGTAGCGGGCGATGCCGGCAGGCGCACCCTCATGGGTGAAGCGGGGGTCCCATCCCCGTCCGAGACCCCGCTCCCCTCGGGAGCTGGGGCGCTTCGATAAGGGAGGCGGACCGCCGCTTCCGCCCCGCCCCTCGCGGCGCGGGTCAGGCTGAGCTCGAACCGATCGCCATAGAGTTGGAGAAGCCGTTGTCGGGTATTCCGGAGCCCGAAACCCTCACGTCCGGCTTCGGTCACCACCGGGCCGGCGCCGTTGTCCATGACGGATACCCGAAGCATGTCGCCCTCACGGCCGGCCGAGACCCGGATCGCGCCGCGCCCCATCCGCGGCTCGGTGCCATGCCGGATCGCGTTCTCCACCAGCGGCTGGAGCAGAAAGCGCGGCACCCGGGCCCCGGCCAGATCCGGAGGCACGCTCACCTCGACGGTCAGGCGAGCTTCGAACCGCATCTCCTGGATGGCGAGGTAGCTCCGCACCAGGCTGACCTCTTCGGCCAGGGTGATTTCCGCCGGCGCGCCCGCGTCCGTCGCCGATACGAACAGGTCGCGGAGCCGGGATGCGAGCCGTCGCGCGCTGTCGTCCCCCCGATGCACCAGCTCGGACAGGACGTGCAGCGTGTTGAAGAGGAAATGGGGCTGGAGCTGAAACCCCAGCACGTGAAGCCGCACCTCCGCGAGGCTCCCGGCAAGCCGCGAGGCACGAACCTCGGCGGCGGCCGCGACCTGGCTCCGTTCGATGGCGAGCAGGACGACCAGCACGGCACCGAAGAGAACCAGCGTGGTGTCCAGGTTGTTGAACGTGGTATACGCGAACGAACCCACCGCGGCACGTCCGGTGACGAGGCGCACCCCCGCTCGCCACCAGGCCGCCTCGAGGACAACCACCACCGCGCTCCCGGTCAGAACTGCGGCTACCTGCGTCAGGGGTTTCACCCTCCGCCGATATGCCAGGCGGAACCCTCCGACGATCGCGCGCGTGACCAGGGTCCAGAACACGGCCGCAAGCCCGAAGATCGCCAGCCCCATGATGAGACGCGGCTGGGTGGGGCGGGGCACCCACCAGAGCATCGTACGCAACAGTGACACTGCGCACCACGCGGCTCCAGCGGCCAGCCAGGCGACCGGCTGCCACGACCGTACCCCCGATCCAGCGTGACTACGGGCGGGCCCGACCATAGTACAGATCATAGCGGACCGACCAGGTCTTGCCACCATCGCGGGACTCTTCAGCAAACTGCCGGACCCGATCCTGCGACAGCCGGGTGAAGGTGAGCCGCAGGACACGCGCATCGGCGGTCGGAGCCGATCGCGGATAGCGCAGCTGGCCGTCGGCGAACTCTCCATCTCGATACTCTGCAACCCGGCCCTGGCCGTCGACCCAGAATTGCTTCCAGGTCCTGGTCACCGGGTCATAGGCATTGAGGCTCTCCCCCCTGTCGCTCGGGCCCGCTTCCCACACTTCGTGCAGGGCGCAACCGTCCAGAATCGGTTCGACTGTGCTCGTTCCGGCCGCGCGGCCGGTGGCGTCGCGCACTTCCCAGCGTCCGATCCAGAAGTCGAAGGCGTGATGCTCGGCTCCGCCACAAGGGTCGGCGTTTCGTTTGACCACTTCGAGCATCGACACAAATCGGGCGTCGTCTCTCAGACCGTCGAAGGCCGGGTTCCGGGTCAGAGCGTCGGGCTGCCGCAGTCCGGCTCCGGCCGCCCGGTTGAGCCACGCCAGGGCTGAATCGCGGGCGCCCCTATTCGCGGCGATCGAGGCGAGGGTGAGCATCGCGGATGGAAGCGGCACCAGGCGGACGGTCCGTCGTAGCGCCGAGTCGGCCGCGGCGGTGTCCGCGAGAGCGAGCGACGCGACTCCAAGACGGTACCAGGCAAGGCTGTTCGCGGAGTCAGCGTGTGCCAGCGCCCCGTAGGCGACGGCCGCCTCGTCCCAGTGCTGGGATCGGTAGCTCGCTTCCGCTTGAGCCGCCCGGGCGGAATCAACCGCCTGGCCGCGTGCCGCGACCGGGACCAGGGAAGCAAGCGCGACGAGTGGAAGCCGGCAGTTGGAATCCATGCGCATGAGGGCCTCTGGGTGGTCGGTCGATTCCGATCATCCAACCTTGCCCTTTCTGCCGCTCGCGCGACCCGCCGGGGGACGGCCCGCACCGATTTGCGTCCCAACCACACTTGTGCACCACTCTGGAGAAAAGTCAGGCGCGAGCTACTTCCCCACGACCACCCGAGCCCGATAGGTTCGCCTGTGCCCAGGATACCGGACCCGGATACTCATTGCTCAGCCATTCCCGAAGGAGGCGATACAATTCCCCTGCCCGCTCAACAGCCGAGCCGGCCGAGAAACAACAACACGGTGCGCGGCGGGACTGCTCCCCGCGTGGAGACGCCCATGCTCGAGAGGAACGGGTCCTTCGAACGGAAAATCGGCGGGAATCAACAGCATCCAACTCGTGAACGATGGCCAGCGCTGGTGGATCTTTGCGGTGCTCTGGGAAGGTGAGCGCCCCGACAATCCCCTGCCACCATGCCTCCTCCGGCGGCCGTAACCGCATGATGGGCGGCAGCCTGCAACCCTCAGGCCCATTCCATTGTCATATCCAACAGCATGGGACGCCTCGCCATAGCACGTGACCCGGCAAAGCCCTCTACGCTGGTGAGCCGGGTTCTCGCAGGTGACCCGGACGCCGAGCGGGAGCTGTATGACACTCACGTGGATCGAGTGTACCGCCTGGCCTATCGGATGACCGGCGACGCGACCCAGGCCGAGGAGTACACCCAGGAAGCGTTCATCAAGGTGTACGACCGGCTGGAAACGTTCCGGGGCGAAGCAGCCCTCTCGACCTGGATCACCTCAGTGGCGATTTCGGTGATCCTGAACGGTCTGCGGACGGTCAAACGGAGGAAGGCACGGGAACATGATCTGGAACTTGCCGATCGGGTCGTCTCGTTCGAACGGCACGCCGACCCGGATCTCAAGACCCGGCTCAAAGCGGCCATCGACGATCTGCCGGAAGGATATCGTACCGTGTTTCTGATGCATGACGTGGAAGGATTCACCCACCAGGAGATCGCCGATTCGATGGGTCTCCAGGAGGGCACTTCAAAGGCGAACCTGTCGCGCGCCCGGGCCCGGTTGCGTGTCGCGCTCGCCGATTTCGCAGGAGTCTGGGAATGACGGAGGACGAATTGGACGATCGGATTCGAAGTATGGCGCGGCATTACCACGAGCCGCCGGCCACCCCGCGCGAGCGGATGTGGCAGGCCATCGCCAGCCGCCGCATCGAAGCGAAGGTGGTGCCCATCGGGACCCGGCGGACCCGGCGCTCGCTCGGCTGGATCACCGCGCTCGCCGCCACCTTCCTCCTCGGCATCGCGGTCGATCGCCTGGTGCAGCGGCCCGACGCCCCGGTCACCGCGAGCACCACGCCGAACCGAGAGGCCAGCCTCGCGCTTCAGATGGCGACGACCCAGTATCTGAGCCGGATGGAAACCTTCCTGACCGGGTTCCGGATCGCCGCCGGAGATACCGTGTTCCAGGCGCAGGCGCGCGACCTCCTGACCTCGACCCGGCTCCTGCTCGATAGCCCGCGGATCCAGGATCCCAAGGTGAAGTCGCTGCTCGAGGATCTCGAGCTCATCCTGGTACAGATCGCACAACCCGGGGCGGCCGACCGTCCCAGTGAACGCAAACTCATCACCGATGGCCTCCAGGAGCGGCAAGTGCTGCCGCGGCTTCGTAGCCAGATCCCTGCCGGCCAACCCCATTTCGGAGTTTCCTGATGCGCTTCTCTTCTCTCGGTTTCACGGTCCTTCTCGCGTCGCCCGGTTTGGTCGCGGCGCAGGTAGGATATGTCCCGGTCCCTCCGATTCCTCCGGTGAGTATCGCGCCGTTGGCACCGGTGGCCGTCCCGGCCTTCCCCGACATCCCCGCGATCGGCATGGCCCGGCTCGCTCCGGTGGCGGAGATGGCGCCGCTCGCATCGCTGGCCGCCCTGTCTGCCCTCGCGCCGCTGGCCCCGTTCTCGAGTTTTGGCCCGGTGAGCATGACGGCGTCGATGCGAACCCATCCACCGCTCATCAGCGCGGCCCAGAATGGACCGGCCGACTCGCTCTATCGGGTCGCGCGGGAAGCGCTGAACCGGAATGAGTACGGACGCGCGGCCGACCTGTTCAGCACGCTCCGGCGCCGCTATCCCCGCTCCGATTACGCGGGCGATGCCCACTACTGGGAAGCCTACGCCCGCTACCGCATGGGGGGGACCGATCAGCTGCGGACCTCGTTGGCCCTGCTGGAAGAGCAGGGTCGGACCTATCCGGATGCCAGCACCAAGAGCGGTGGCGACGCCGACGCGTTGCAGACCCGGGTCCTGGGGGAGCTGGCCCGGCAGGGCGATGCCAACGCAGCCCGGCGCATCGCGGTGGTGGCGAGTGGAGCACCGGTCGCAGCGGGAGCCCCCATGGTTGCCCCGGTGGCCCCCGTGGCCGTTGTCGGCGTCAGCCGTTCCAGTCGTTGCGAAGGCGAGGACGACCTGCAGGCCTCCGCGCTCAACGCGGTGCTCCAGATGGATTCCGAGCGCGCCATTCCGATTCTCGAGAAGGTGCTGGCCCGCCGTGACGAGGGATCGGCCTGTCTCCGCCGGCGCGCGGTGTTCATCATCAGTCAGCACAAGGGGGAGCGGGTCGAGCAGATGCTCCTCGATGCGGTCCGCAACGATCCGGACCCCGAGGTCAAGAGCCAGGCGGTATTCTGGCTCTCCCAGGTCAACAGCCCCCGCGCCGTCGCCGCGATCGAATCGGTGTTGGCGACCTCGCAGGATCCCAAGCTCCAGGAGCGGGCGGTGTTCGCGCTCTCCCAGCAGAACCGCCCCGAAGCGCGCGCGGCGCTCCGCAACTACGCCGCCCGCAACGACGTCTCCGAAGACATCCGTGACAAGGCGGTCTTCTGGCTGGGCCAGAGCAACGACCCGCAGGACGCGGCATTCCTCCAGGACCTCTACGGCAAGGTCCAGGGCGACAAGGTCAAGGAGCGGATCATCTTCAGCGTGTCCCAGAACAACCGCGCCTCGAGCGAGTGGTTCGGCCGGATCGCACGGAACCAGTCCGAACCGCTCGAGCTCCGGAAGAAGGCGCTCTTCTGGATGGGCCAGCGGAACGGCACCACCGGGATCGGATCTCGCCGGGATCTACGATTCGTTCTCCGATCGGAACATGAAGGAGCAGCTCATCTTCGTCCTGTCGCAGAAGAACGACCGCGCCGCGGTGGATAAGCTGGTAGAGATCGTCCAGAAGGAGCAGGACAAGGAGCTCAAGAAGAAGGCCCTCTTCTGGCTGAGTCAGTCGAACGATCCCCGGGTCATCGACCTCCTCACCCAGATCCTGGTCAAGCCATGAGAACCATCACCCTGGCGCTGGCGGGCACGCTCCTCGGAGTGCCCCTCGCGGCGCAAAGCCTGGAACAGCGAATCAATCGGTGCTCCCGACGGGCTGGTGCGGCTCAGCTTCGCGGCCCGCCAAGGCGTGTGCGGCAACGGCCGGAACATCAATTGGGGCGACCGGAACAACAAGGACGGCTGGAGCTCCGAATGCGACTCCGGCCCAGTGCGGGTTGCCGCAGAAGTCCGCGGCGGTGAAGTCGTCGACGTGCACGCCTACGTCGGCGGCCGCTGGCGCGAGGTGGACCGTCAGGTGACCGACCTCGGCACCGTTTCCTCGCGTACCGCAGGCGAGTATTTCCTCGCCCTCTCGGAGAGCAACCGGGACATCAAAGGGGACCCGCTCCTCCCTGCGGTGCTCGCCGACAGCATCACCATCTGGCGCGACCTGATCCGGATCGGCAAGAGCAACTCGGCCCGGAGCGGTGTGCGCAAACAGGCCATCTTCTGGCTGAGCCAGGAGGCCGGCACCGAGGCGACTCGCGGCCTCACTGAGCTGGCCGAAAACGAGCGGGAGGATCAGGATGTCCGGAAGCAGGCGGTGTTCGCGCTCTCCCAGCTCAGGAACAACGATGGAGTGCCCACCATGATCAAGCTTGCCCGCACCGATCGCGACCCGGTCATCCGGAAACAGGCCATCTTCTGGCTGGGCCAGTCCGGTGATCCCCGCGCGGTGTCCTTCTTCGAAGAGGTCCTGACCCACAAGCCGTAGGAATCGCGACGCCTTTCCAGATCTGCCCAGGGGCCGTATTCTCGAAGATCGCGTTCATCGAGAATCCGGCCCTTGAAACTGGCGTTCGCCGTTGCGGGACTGATCGGCTTTGTTGCCGGCCGCTCTGGCCGGGCAATCCTTGAGCACCGCGATCCTGGAAGGCACCGTCACCGACAGCGCAGGGGTCCCGCTTCCTCTCGCCGAGATCCTCGCAGCCACCCAGGACGGAGGCGTCCGACGAACCGCCACCTCGGATCCTCGAGGTGTATTCCGCCTGGGCTTTCTCCCGCCCGGCTCCTACCGACTTACGGTGCGGAGAATCGGCTTCCGGCCGGTCGTAGTGAATGACCTGACCCTTCGGGCGGGCCGGGTTGAGCAGCTGACGGTGACCCTGGCCTCCACCGCCCTCCAGCTCGACTCGATCGTGGTGCAGGCCTCCGCGTTGCGGATCAACACCAACGACACCGAGTCGGGCACCAGGCTCACCAGCCGGGACCTTGCGACCCTCCCCATTCCCGACGACGCCCACAACCTGGTCCAGTTCACTCCGGGAGCAAGGCCCGATCAGATCTGGGGCGCGGCCAACGCCCAGGCCAACAACTATCAGCTCGACGGCGTTTCAGTGAATCACCCCGGGGTGGGAGCCGACTTCTTCACCCCGGCCACAAGCTGGATCCAGGAGATCGAAGTCCGCGGCCTGGGCGCGGGAGCGGAATACGGGAACTTCCAGGGTGGTCTGGTCAACATCATCACCAAATCGGGAACCGACCGTCACGAGGGGGAGCTTCGCACCAACGGGGAGTCCTGGCACCTCAACGGAACCAACCTGCATGCCAGCGAAGCCGGCTCCGAGCCCGCACACCGCCTCGAAGTGGAAGGACAGCTGCGCGGCCCGCTGCTCCGAAACAAGGTCCACTACGCCGCCTTCGGTCAGTACCTCGATCGGGGAACTCGGGTGCTCAACCGGCTCCGCCAGGTTCCGGAGGACATCTCGCCGGCGGGGCCGAGCGACGGCGAGCTCAAGCTCCTGGGCAAGGTCGACTGGCAACCGGTCCCTGGTGGCAAGGATTTTCTGAGCGGATCGATCGGCCTCAATCGGCTCACGGTCTCTCGCTACGGGCTGGATGGTTTCCAGAGCGCGGAAGCGACCCAGGATCTCCGGAGCACAACCGCGTACTACGGCCTTTCCTGGCAGAGATCCTGGTCGGCCCGCCAGTTTCTCGAAGTCAAAGTGTTTGGTTTCCAGGGTACCGAAAACCGAACCCCGTATGCGGGCCCTGACGTCCCCGGGATCGCAACCCTGCTCGAGGTCAATCCCCGCGCCTACCAGAATGCCGAGTTTCGTGAGCTTCGCAAACCGTCGAATCTCGGCGCGACCGCGAGCTGGGATCTTTATGCGCGGACCTTCGGCGCGGAGCATCATTTGAAGATCGGAGGGGAATACGCCTTCGCCTCCTGGTTGCAGCAGCGTTTCCGGAACGGCGGGATGACCTGGCGCCCGTACGAACGGCTGACGCCCCCGCTCTTCGATCCCGCCGTCCCGGCGACCTGGGCGCTCAGCGGCCCGATCATCAGCAGCTGGGGCGGAGAAGTGAATCTCGATTCGAAGGTTCAGAACGGCGCGGTCTTCGTCCAGGACTATTTCCGCCTGACCCGCCGCATCAGCATCAATCCCGGGCTTCGCCTGGGACACTGGGTTGGAAAGCTCCGGCGAGCCGATGGAACTGGGTACTTCACCCCGATCTCGACTACCGCATGGGATCCCCGGATCGGCGTCATGCTGGACCTCGATGGCCACGCCGGCTTCGTCGCGAAGGCCCACTGGGGGATCTTCCACCAGAGTCTGTTCGCGGGCTTCTTCGACCGGGCCGAAGGCGCCGACGTCTATTCGGACGAGGAACGGTGGGGATACTCCGGCGGGTTAGGCGATCCTACCACGACGTTCCGCCCGGAAGACCGGACCGGGTCACGCTGGACCCAGACCCAGGTTGTCCGGCTGAGCGAGACCGGCCGAGTCGAGGGGTTCAAGGAGCCCTACGTGGAGCAGGCCACCCTGGGCCTCGAAAAAACTTTCGGCGACCACATGAAGTTCGACGCGCTGTATGTGCGGCGGCGCAACAAGGATATGGTCGGACTGGTGGACCGGAACCTCGCGAACAACTACTCCCTCTACCAGAACATCACGGTCCTCGATCGGTTCTTTCGTCCCATCCTCTTCCAGGGCCAGCCCCTGGTGCTGCCGGTCCTCGCGGTGTCCAATGAGGACATCATCTACTGGCGTGCCATTCTGCTCTCCGGCGAGTCGACCGACACTGAATCCTATTACCCACGGGGAATGCCCAGGGATGTCTGGCTGAATCTCACCTACCAGCCCGACCTGGTTCTCACCACCATTCCCGAGGCGACCCGCCGCTTTGACCAGCTCCAGCTCACCGGGACGGTTCGGTATCCAAAGTGGTGGGTGACCGGATCAGCGACCTTCACACGGCTGGTGGGCAACCTGAACAGCATTACCGGGGCGGACGACTACACCACCTCCGGCGCCGGCCCGTTCGTGCATCTCAACGAGCAGACCAATTTCTTCGGGGATCTCAACAACCAGAGTCGCTTCGAGCTCAAGATTCAGGCCGGTGCAGACCTGCCAGCGGGATTCCGGGGGGGATTCTTCCTGACCCATTTCGAAGGCGATCGAGTCACTCCAACCCTCACCCTCTCGGACCTGACTGTGGAGTTTCAGCTGCCCGATACCGGAAGCACCCACGATCCGATCTACCTGCGGGCCTTCCTGTTTCATTACACCAACGGCCAGCGGATCTTCGTGCAGCCCCGGGGGACTTATCGCTATCCCTCCCGGACCTCGTTGGACCTTCATCTCGAGCACGAATTCGACATCGGCGCCACCGGGGCTCTGGTGACCATGGACGCATTCAATACGTTTGGTGCGTCCACCGTCACCGAGATTCAGACGTCCGTCAATGGATCATTCGATCGGGATTTTCCGTCGGAATACGGCGAAGTTCGTCAGCGGGCGCCGCCCCGAACCTTCCGGCTCGGACTCGTGCTGCGCTGGTAGTCCGCGAATCCTGGCAATCCTGAGCCGGCGGGTCCGTATATTTCCGGGGACCCTTACCGGACTCTCTCGCCCCGTTGCCTGCCCCCCTGATCCTGATCGCCGATGACCAGGCCGATATCCTCGAGGCACTGCGGCTGTTCCTCAAGTCCGAGGGATACCGCACCGTGACCGCGAACGTGCCCGAAGGGGTCATCGGGATCCTGGAACGGGAGCAGGCCGACGCGGCGCTCATCGACCTGAACTACACCCGGGACACCACCTCGGGGCGCGAAGGCCTCGATCTCCTCTCCCGGATCCGCGCGCTCGATCCGACCCTCCCGGTGATCGTGATGACCGCCTGGGGCAGCGTGGACAAGGCGGTCGAGGCGATGCGGATGGGCGCCCGGGATTTCATCGAAAAACCGTGGGATAACACCCGCCTCCTCACCACCCTGCGCACCCAGCTCGAGCTGGGACGCGCCCTCCGGGTCACCCAGCGGCTGGAACAGGAGCACCAGCTCATTCGCCGGTCCGGGCTGCCCGACCTGATCGCCGAGTCGCCGGCCATGCGACCGGTACGGGAGCTGATGGAGCGGGTCGCCCCGAGCGATGCCAACGTGCTGATCACCGGCGAGCACGGCACCGGTAAGGAGGTCGTGGCCCGCTGGATCCACGCTGCGAGCGAGCGCCACGACAAATCGCTCGTGGTGGTGAACGTCGGCGGGCTGCCCGAAGGCCTGTTCGAGAGTGAGCTGTTCGGCCACGTCAAAGGCGCGTTCACCGACGCCAAGGCGGACCGGGCCGGCCGTTTCGAGCTGGCCCATGGCGGCACCCTGTTTCTCGACGAGATCGCCAACCTGGGAATGTCCCAGCAGGCCCGCCTGCTCCGGGTGGTTCAGAGCGGCGAGCTGGAGCGGGTCGGCTCATCCATAACCCGCAAGGTCGAGGTCCGGATCATCTCGGCGACCAACGCCGACCTCCGCGGCGAAGTGGCCGCGGGGCGGTTCCGGGAAGACCTCCTGTTCCGGCTCAATACCATCGAGCTGCGGTTGCCGCCGCTCCGGGAGCGGATCGACGACATCGCCCCGCTGGCCCACTACTTCCTGCGGCGCCACGCCGGCCGGTACGAGAAGGTGCGCACCGGATTTTCCGATGCCGCGCTCGCCACCCTGCGGGCCCACCCGTGGCCCGGCAACGTGCGGGAGCTGGATCACGCGGTCGAGCGCGCGGTCCTCCTCTCGCCCGGGAGCCTCATCGAGCCCGGAGACCTCTCGCTCGATGCCTTCACCCCGAGCGCCGCCGGGGCCGAACAGAAGAGCCTCGAGGAAGTGGAGCGCGAAGCCATCCGGAAAGCCCTGGCGGACCACGACGGCAATGTCGGCGCCGCCGCTCAGACCCTCGGCCTCTCCCGGAGCGCGCTCTACCGCCGGATCCAGCGCCATGGGCTGTAAGCCGCCGAGCACCTCACACCCAGCACCCAGCACCTAGCCATGCAGCATGACCGCCGGATTCTGCTTCTCGCCCTGCTGGCCGGGTTCCCCGCCCTGGTCGCGGCAGGGATTCTCCTGTGGTTGGTTCCGGTGTCCGACCTGCTGCGCTGGACCGTGCTCGGGGCGCTGGTGGCCGGCTGGCTCATTACCGCGAGGGTCGCCCAGGTCCGGGTGGTGCGGCCGCTCCAGGTCCTCGCCAATCTGCTCGCCGGGCTTCGGGAGGGGCACTTCACCCTGCGGGCCCGCGAAGCCGAAACCGACGACGTCCTGGGCGCGGTCCAGCGGGAGATCAACGCCCTCCAGGAAACCCTCAAGGAGCAGCGGCTCGGCGCGATGGAGGCGGGCGCCCTGCTCCAGCGGGTTATGGAAGAGATCGATGTGGCGGTCTTCGCCTTCGACGAGGCCCACGGGCTCCGGCTGGCCAACCGCGCCGGCGAGCGCCTCCTGGGCCAGCCGGTCGAGCGCGCCACCGGACGCACCGCGGCCCAGCTCGGCCTGGAACAGTGCCTGACCGGAGAGACGCCCCGCATCGTGGAGCTCTCGGTGCGGGGCGCCGCGACTGGACGATGGGAAGTGCGCCGGCGCCCCTTCCGGCAGGGCGGACTCCCGCTCGATCTGGTGGTGCTCACCGACATCAGCCGGGTCCTCCGCTCCGAGGAGCGCCAGCTCTGGCAGCGGCTGGTCCGGGTGCTCTCCCACGAGATCAACAATTCGCTCGCGCCGATCAAGTCGCTGGTGGGAACCTTGAGCGGGATGATGGACCGGGTGCCCCGCGCGCCGGACTGGGAAGGCGACCTGACCCGCGGCCTCGAGGTCATCGGGGCCCGCGCCGAGGGCCTCAATCGCTTCATGGCCTCCTACGCCCGGCTCGCCAAGCTGCCCCCGCCTTCCCGGGCCCCCATGGACGTGGGCGCCTGGGTCCACCGGGTGGCCGGCCTGGAGACCCGGGTTCCGGTGCGGGTTATGGACGGCCCGCCGGTCACCATCCAGGCCGACCCCGACCAGCTCGATCAGGTACTCATCAACCTGGTGACCAACGCGGTGGAAGCCGCCGGAGAAACCGGCGGCGCGGTGGAAGTGGGGTGGACCGCGGACGATGGAGCGGTCGAGATCGCGGTCTGTGACGAGGGACCCGGGATCCCCTCGCCCGGCAATCTGTTCGTCCCTTTTTTCACGACCAAACCCAAAGGGTCAGGCATCGGCCTGGTGTTCTCCCGCCAGGTGGTCGAAGCCCACGGCGGAACGCTCTCTTTGCGAAACCGCAGCGATCGCAAGGGGGCGGAGGCTCGGCTTCACTTTCCAGGGCGCGGCGCATGAATTTGCTCTGGCTGGCCCTCGCCATCGGCACAACCGGTCCACCGGTGCCCGCGCCCCCACCATTCGCCGCCCTGCGCGCCGGGATCCACGCGCCGGTCGAAGCGTCCTCTCACCGGATCGGAATCGCGATCCCGGTCGCCCCGCCTCCCCATCGCGTGCGTCATGCCCTGATCGGCGCCCTGATTGGCGGCGCGGCGGGGGTGGTGACCTGCACGGTGATCTCCAACCTCGTCAAGGACGAGGGGACCGGGTTCTCCACCTGCACCACCAAGGGGTATCTCTTGCTGGGCGGGAGCGGCGCCGGGTTAGGGGCCGTCCTGGGCTTGCTCCTGACCCGCGACTGACCGCCTGTCCGCCCTATTCCTCCCGTAACACGCTGGCGGGATCCACCCGCGCGGCCCGTCGGGCCGGGATCCAGCGCCGCGA
Organism: uncultured Gemmatimonadales bacterium; assembly: GCA_963841505.1. Classification (GTDB taxonomy): domain Bacteria; phylum Gemmatimonadota; class Gemmatimonadetes; order Gemmatimonadales; family GWC2-71-9; genus JABFSM01. Next base: position 98,364 of record CAWJCZ010000003.1, on the reverse strand, counting down.
CCCCGCGACCAGCGCCATGAACCCGATCGCGCCGGCGTAGGTCACCGGATCCCAGGGTGGCAGTCCGTGGAGCAGGCTACCCAGGACCCGGGCGGTGGCGAGCGCGCCTAACCCGCCGACCAGGGCGCCCACCACGACCAGCCGCAACGCCCCACCCACGACCAGGCCCTCGACCTGCCGGGGCTCCGCCCCCAGCGCCATCCGCACTCCGATCTCGTTGGCCCGCCGCGCCACCAGGTACGCGATCAATCCGTACAATCCGATCGCCGCGAGGAGCAGCGCCACGCCTCCCGCGATCGCCAGCAGGAGCATCATGAAGGTGGTGCGCCCCATCGAGCGGCTCACCACCCGGGTCATCGGTTCGACGCTGGCGAGCGGGATGGTGGGATCGACCTCGTTGACCGCCTGGCGCACCAGCGGCAACAGGGTGAGTGGATCGTCCCGGTCGGACCGGATCACCACGTGCATGCTGCCGGGATACCAGCGCCCCCCGCCCGGCATCGCGACGATCGGATAGAAGATCCCCATCGCGGGCGGCTCGTCGAGCGCGGTCCCCCGCAGATCGGCAACCACTCCCACGACGTGGTAGAACGGCGGCATTGCTCCGGCCGCTGGGATTCACCCCCTTGCCGATCGGATTCTCTCCGGGCCAGAACCGCTCCGCGAAGGCTTTGGTGACTACCACCGCGCCACGTTCGGGAGCGAGGTTGTCGTCGTCGGTGAGATAGCGACCCGCGATCAGCGGGATCCGGAGGGCCTCGAAGTAACCCGCAGTGGTGGGCGACTGGCCCGCGCAGGTCGTGAGCCCGGCCGCCTTGATGCGTTCGTACACGATGGGCTCTTCGAAACCCTGCACGGTGCAGCCGAACCCGGTGAGCATGGGAAGCTCCTCCGAGGCGCCCGCCGCGATCACCCCGGGCATCGCCCGGATCCGGGTCAACACATCGTCGTGAAATCGCCAGTCCTTGGAAAGGCTGTCGTAACGCTGATCGGGCAGGAACCACTCCACCGTCAGCACCCCATCGGGCGCCATGCCGGGATCGATGCTGCGGAGCCTCGCGAATCCCCGGAGCAGGAGTCCCGCCCCGACCACCAGCATGACCGCGAGCGCCACTTGAACCGCCACCAGCACTCCCCGCACCCGCACTCGGGCCCGTCCCGTCGTAGCCGAGCGCCCGCCTTCCGTGAGCGCGCCGAGCCCGGCGCCGGACACCCGGCGCATCTGCGCCGCCGGCGCGAGCGCCAGCATCGCGGCGACCAGAACGGCCAGTCCCACCATGAAGAACAGCACCGCCGGCCCCGCCGAGACCTCTTCCAGCCGGGGGATCCCGGGCGGCGCCAGCGCGACCAGCCATCGGGTGCTCCCGAACACGAGCAGGAGACCGACCACCAGACCTGCCCCCGAGAGCACGGCGCCCTCCGCGAGCGCCGCGCGCGCCACATCGCTCCGCCGCGCCCCGATCGCGCTCCGGATCGCCAGCTCCCGCCGCCGGGTCTCGAGACGGACCAGGAGCAGGTTGGCCACGTTCGCGCACGCGATCAGCAACACCAGTCCCACCGCCGCGAACAGGATCCACAGATTGCGCGCCATATCACCCAGCACATACCCCTTGAGGGACAGGGCGATGGTATGGAACCCGTACCGATCGAAGAACGCCTGGGTGTAGGCATTGGGGAACTGCTCGATGAGCCGGGGTTGAAGCCGGTCGAACTGCCCTTCCACCTGAGCCGGCGTCGCGCCGGGAGCCAGCCGCGCGATCGTGGCCCACGCGTGGTTGTTCCCGAACGGACCCGCCGGATTCATGCGGAGGGTGAGCCAGAGATCCGCCCGGGGCGCGAAGGCTTCGCCCCGGTCCCGCGGCACTTCGACGCCCCGGTCCATGACGCCGATCACCGTCATGATTTCATCGTTAACCCGCAGGCCCTTGCCGATGATCGAGTCCTGGCCGCCGAACATGGTTCGCCAAAGCCCATAGGAGAGCATGACAACGGTCGGCGCCCCCGGCTGATCGTCCTCGGCGGTCAGCAGGCGACCCCGAATCGCTCGGGCCCCGACCAGGCCCATCATGCTGGCGGTCACCCCGACCGTCTGGACCCGCCGGGGCTCGCCGCCCGCAGTGAGATTTCCTCCACCGATCCGGTAGGTCCCGACTTCGGCGAGCTCGGGAACCTGGCTCCGGTAGTAGAAGTATTGGGCGGGAGAGAGGTCCCACTCCTGTCCTTTTTCGACTCCGGGCACCGGATTCTTGAGCCGCACCAGCCGCTCCGGCTCGGGATAGGGGAGCGGCGAGAGCACCACCCGCTGGATCAGCGTATAGATAGAACCCACCGCGCCCATGCCGATTCCCAGCGTGAGCACCGCGGCGATCGCGAACCCCGGATGCCGCCGAAGCGCACGGATTCCAAGCCGCAGCTCCCGGCCCCACGCCTGCATCGCCTCCCGCCAGGCCGCGCGCCGGGCCACACCGTGATCGATGTGCTGAAGCTGATCCTCCACCAGGCGCCGATCACCGAATCGGGCCCGCGCCTCCCCCTCGGCGTCCTTCCGGGACATCCCCTGCGCGACCAGCTCCTCGATTCGCTCCTCGAGATGGAAACGTCACTTCCTGCCGCACGTCGTCCGGAATGGTCTTTCCGCCCAGCGGGAGACGAAACGCCCGCCGCACCCCGTCCCAGCGGGGACTCATCGGGCACCTTCGGCGGTCAGCACCATGCGCACCGCTTCGCTGTATCGGGACCACCGGATGACTTCAGCACTGAGATGTTTGCGGCCCGCCGGGGTGAGCTGGTAGTACTTGGCGCGCCGGCCCTTGTCGGTGTAACCCCAGGCCGATTCCAGGAGGCCGCGCGCCTCCAGCCGGTGCAGCGCCGGATACAGGGCGCCTTCTTCGACCTGGAGCCGCTCCCGGGTTGCCTGTTCGATCCACCGGACGATGCCGAGCCCGTGCAGCGGGCCCCAGCTCAGGGTTTTGAGGAGCAACAGGTCCAGGGTTCCCCGGAGGAGGTCGAGCTCGGTCGGCGGCATGAAGGCTCCTAACCTAAGGTTCTTAGGATAGACGCAAACTTGGCCCGAAAGGTTGCACCATTGCGGTTCCCGCCGTTGCCGCCCAAGCTCCTGCCATGACAAAACGATTCCTCTTGGCCCTGAGTCTCATGGCCGCGGCTGGACCCGCCCTGACCCTGGCTCAGACGGCCTCCCCCCCGGCTCCCCGGGCCGGCGATGTCGGGGCAGCCGACTCCATCGTCGCCGCCTTATATGATGTCATCTCCGGACCCGCGGGCCAGGCACGGAATTGGGACCGCTTCCGGTCGTTGTTCGCCACCGGGGCCAGGCTGATTCCGACCGGCAAACGGCCCGATGGTACCCATGTCATGCGGGTCCTCACTCCGGACGAATACATCGCCGCCTCGGCTCCCAGTCTGGAGAAGAACGGTTTCTTTGAACGGGAGATCGCCCAGACCAGCGAGCGGTACGGCGACATGGTCCATCGCTTCAGCAGCTACGAAAGCCGCCGGACCGCGACGGACTCGGTTCCCTTCGCGCGGGGGATCAACAGCATTCAGCTCAGCTACGACGGCCTCCGGTGGTGGGTTCTGACCGTGCTCTGGGAGGGCGAACGACCTGACAATCCCCTTCCGGCTCGCTACCTCGGCCGGCCCCGCCCATGACCTCGCTCCTGATCAGCAGCCTCGCGGCCGCACTCCTCGGAGCCACCGGCGCCGACAGTACGTCGTTCGTCGTCCTGAACCATGGGCGACCCGCCGGCGCGATGAGCGTAGTAACCAGAGGCGACTCGGTGCTGGTGCGCTACCATCACGTGGACCGGAACCGTGGTCCCCGTATCGAAACGCACTATGTCATCCGCGGCTCCGACGTCCTGGCCGGCGAAACCTGGCAGCTGCCGCTCTATGACCCGCCCGCTGTCCCGGAAGGACGCCCCACCGACCGTTTCGCCGTGGTGAGCGGGAAGTTCGAATGGCGGCAACTGGATTCGACCCGCTCCGCGCCGCGGAATCCGGGAACCTGGTACGACCTTCGGAGCGGGACTCCGTACGATCTCGCCCTGCTGGCCCGGTTCCTCCTGAGCCGCCCCGACAGCAGCGCCGAGCTGCTCCCCCGGGGACGGGCGAGAGTCGCGATCGCGGCTGACACGACGGTGCGCACCCCTTCGGGGTCGAAACGGATTCGCCTGGCCATGGTGCGCTATGGCAACGGGCCGGTCGCCCGCGGGGTCTGGCTCGATGCCCAGGGCAACCTGTTTGCCAGTGAGATCGGCTGGTTCATCACCGTGAGGCCGGAAGACGCCCGGCTGCTTCCCGCCCTGCGGAAGTTCGAGCTCCGCTATCACAACGCCGAGGGGGAAGCCCTGGCGCGCCGGCTCAAGCCGCCCCCGAGCACCGCGCTGGCCATCACCAACGGCAACCTGTTCGACAGCGAGCAGGGGGTAATGCGGTCGCGGGTTAACGTGATCGTCCGGGGCGACCGGATCGTCGCGGTCGGTCCGGCCGATTCGGTGCCGGTGCCGGCGGGCGCCACCGTGATCGATGCCACTGGCAAGACCGTCATGCCGGGCATGTGGGACATGCATACCCACCTCTTCCACGCGTCGCAGCTCACCTCGGCGCCCGGCCAGCTCGCCACCGGTCTCACCACCATTCGGGACCTCGCGTCCGATGTGGACGTCGCCGTCTCGCACCGGGATCGGTCCGCCGCCGGAACGATTCTCGCCCCGCGCATCATCCTCGCGGGCTTCCTCGAGGGCCCCGGCCGGTGGGCCGGGCCCTCGGAAGCGATCGTCTCGACCGAAGCGGAAGCACTCGCCTGGATCGCGCGTTACGACTCGCTCGGCTACAAGCAGATCAAACTCTACAACCTGGTCCAGCAGGACCTGGTGCCGGCCATCGCCGCCGAGGCGCATCGCCGGGGCATGCGGCTCTCCGGCCACGTGCCTCGTGGACTCAGCACCCCCGCGGCGGTCCGCCTCGGCTTCGACGAGATCAACCACATCGCGTTCCTCTTCTCCACGTTTTTCCCCGATTCCCTCTACCTGCCGACCATGCGGGCCTATTCCGCGGTCGCTGCGGCGGTCGCGCCCCGGTTCGATGTGAATGGCCCGGAAGTCACCGCGATGATCGAGTTGTTCAGGGAGAAAGGGACGGTGATCGACCCGACCGTCGGGGTCTTTGTCGGCGGCACCCAGACCCTGGCGGACGCGTACCAGCGGATGGTCAAACGCCTGTACGACGCCGGCATTACCATCGTTCCCGGGACGGACGGAAGCAGCTACAACTCCGAGCTCGAGTATTACGAGAGGGCGGGGATCCCTCCCGCGCGTGTCCTTCAGATCGCCACGATCGTCCCGGCGCGGGTTATGCATGACGACCACGACTATGGCAGCATCGCCGCCGGCAAGGTGGCCGACCTGATCGTGGTGGATGGAGATCCTGCCACCCGGATCGCCGACCTTCGAAAGGTGGAGACGGTGATCCGGGCCGGCCGGTCCTACGAGGTCAAAGCCCTGCGCCGCGCCCTGAGCGGGAGCCCCGGAGGTTGATCCACTGGTTGGCCCAGTAGCTCCTTCACCACCGCTGTTGAATCCCGGTCATCCGGGTAATCTGTGGATGACCCCATCCGTGTCATCCTACTCTTCCCGGAGCACCACCACCGGATCGACCCGGGTTGCCCGGCGGGCCGGAACCCAGCAGGCGAGGAGCGCCATCCCGCCCAGCACCGCGGAGACCCCGGCAAAGGTGAGGGGATCGAGGGCCGGAACCCCGAAGAGAAGGGACTGAATCAACCGGGTTACCAGCGCCGCGCCTCCTAACCCGCATACCAGCCCGACCACCACCAGCCGCACCCCCCGCCCCAGCACCAGTCCGCGAATCGCCCCTGGACCGGCGCCCAGCGCCACCCGGACCCCGATCTCGCGCTGGCGCTGGGCCACCGAGTAGGCCATCACCCCGTACACCCCGATCAGTGCCAGGCCCAGTGCCGCCGCCGCGAAGACGCCGAGCAGCAGGGCATAGACCCGGGGCAGCGCAACGACGTCGGCGGCCAGCTCGTCCAGCGAGGTCACTCCCGACAGGGGGACCAGCGGATCGACTTCGGCAAGCGCACCACGGAGCGCGCCGATCGCCGCGGCCGTGCCCTGCTTCGATTCGACCACGAAGGCCACCCCGCGGGTGGCGAACTGCGCCAGGGGAAGAAACATCTCCGCCTTTTCGGGCTGCATCGGTCCGTCGGGACGCGCGGTCCCCACCACGCCGATGACGGTCGCCTGTTCCCCGGCGGTACTCAGGATCCGCCCGATCGGACTCTTGCCTCCCCACATCCGGCGAGCGGCTTCCTGATTCACGATGACGACCGGTGTCGCGCCCAGCCGGTCCTCCGGCGTGAACTGTCTCCCTTCGGTAAGCCGCATCCCCATGACAGGGAGATAGCCCGGTGTCACGGTCCGGTACCAGACGGCGTAGTACGACCGGCCCGGGGAAGCGGCTCGCCCACCGGAACGCCATCGATGTCCTGATCGCCGCCCCCGATCAGGGGAAGCTGATCCACCGCCTCGGCGGCCGTGATGCCAGGCATGTTTCGCAGGCGCTCAAGAGTTGCCTCGATGGCCCGCACTGCCTTGGTCGCACTGTCATATCGCGCCGACGGGAAAACCACGGCTGCGGTGGCGAGTCCCCCAGTGCGGTACCCAAGATCGGTGCGGGTCAGGGCAAGGAAGCTGCGGCCCAGGAGGCCGGCGCCGACGAGAAGGAGGACCGCGACCGCGAGCTCGACCGCCACCAGCACGCTCCGCATCCGCTGGGCATGCCGATGGGCTTCCATTCCGCTCGAGCGCAGCGCGCCCATCAGATCCGGCTTCGCGCTCTGGAGGGAAGGCAGCACACCGAACAGCAGACCGGCGAGCAATGAGACCCCAGCCGTAAAGAGGATGGCGACCGCGTCCACGTGGATGCCTTGCACCGAGCGCACCCCGGGTGGAACCAGCCCCGAAAGGATCCGGCTCCCCCACCAGCCCAGCAGGAGCCCGATGGCGCCACCCAGTACCGCCAGCAACGCCGATTCGGTGAGGAGCTGTCGCACCAGTCTTCCCCGCCCCGCGCCGATTGCGGCACGCACGCTCAGCTCCCGCGCCCGCGCCGATCCCCGAAGGAGCAGGAGGCTGGCCAGGTTCACGCACCCGATGAGGAGCACGAACAGGACCGCGCCCCCGATCGCGAAGAGCGGCTTGCGGCTCGGTCCGGTGATCTGCTCATGCAGCGGGATCGGCCAGGCGCCGACATTGCGATTCGACTCGGGACGCTGCTCCGCGACGCCCGCCGCGACTCGATCCAGATCCTGCCGTGCCTGCTCGAAGCTCACCCCCGGCTTCATTCGCCCGATCGCCTGCCAGGTTACGCACCCCCATCCACAACGGGCGTCGGCCGGGCGTCGGTAGGGGCGCCAGATCTCGGCGGGAACCGGGGGGCGGAATCCCTCCGGCATCACGCCCACTACGGTCCAGGACTGACCGTTGAGTTGAATCGGCCGCCCCACGATCCTGCGATCGCCGCCGAACCGGCTCCGCCAGAGCCCGTCGGACAGGAGCACCACCGGCTCGGCTTCGGGGCGGTCATCGGCTTCGGTAAAATCACGCCCTAACACGGGACCGATGCCCAGGACCCGGAGGTATTGCCAGGTGACGGCGTTGCCGGTGAGGGCCCGGGGCTCGCCTTCTCCGGTCAGGTTCGGTCCCCATCCCCCGTATGCGGCCATCGCGGAGAAACTTCGATTGTTCGATTGGTATTCCAGAAATTCGGGTGGCGCGAACCACTCGGGCGCCGCGCGCCCGCCGGCGCGATGATCGGTCCAGAGCTGAACCAGTTGACCCGATTCGGGATACGGCAGCGGGCGCAGCAGCACCGAGCGCACCACGCTGAACACCGCGCTGGTGGCCCCGATGCCGAGCCCGAGCGTCAGCAGCGCGGCGATCGCGAACCCGGGCGACCGGAGCAGGCTTCGAAACGCCACCCGGAGATCCTGGAACAGGGCGCCGAATCGATCCTGCCGCTGGCGCTGCCGGATGGTCCCGCGCCGGGCCGTCTCGAGCTCCCGCTCGATCGCCGCACGGTCGCCAAACGCGCGAGCCGCCTCGCGCCGAGCAGTGGCGGAGTCCATGCCCCGGGCCTCGAGCTCGCGAATCTTGAGCTCCAGGTGAGCATCCAGCTCGCGCTGGACCTCGTCGGTCGCGTCGGCGGGACTTCGGGACCAGTGGAATCGTCGCTTCATGGTGCCTCTGCCCGGTCAGGGCCGGGGTGCGGCGAGAGCGAGCTGCATCATGCGGACATGGCGGCGCCAGCGAATCGTTTCCTCCCGGAGTCGCTTCTTCCCCGCCCCGCTCAAGCGATAGAACTTGGCCTCCCGGCCGGTCTCCGAGACACCCCACAGCTCTTCCAGAAACCCCTTGCGCTCCAGGCGGTGGAGCGCGGGATAGAGCGCGCCCTCCTGGACCACCACCGAATCCCGGGTGGTCTCCCGGATCCATCGGCCCACCGCGTAGCCGTGTTGGGGGCCCCAGCTGACTGCCTTGAGGATGAGGAGCTCGAGAGAGCCCGTGTAGAGATCGGAACCGGCCATGCCCGCCTCCTGGAGCCGATAACATGGCCCCGAAGGACACCTAAGTCAACTCAGGTATTCGGGCGATGCGTGCTATCTTTGTTCTTCTCATGCGTCTTCCATATCTCCTGCTTGGCGCCGCGCTCTTCGCGGGGCCGCTCGCCGCGCAACAGCTTGGCCCCGGCCAGATCCGCCCCCGTCCCGCCGAAGGGCGGGAGCCCGAATGGCCCGCGCCCCGGATCACCGAATACAAGCCGCGCTCGACTCTCATCGTGCCCGAGCACATGGTCCCCCGCGCAAAATTCCCCGCGGTGGACTTTCACGGACACCCGCCCAACCTGGCAGACCCCAAGCTCCTCCAGGAGGTCGGCGAGGCCATGGACGCTCTGAATCTTCAGCTCATGGTCAGCGCCAACAACACCCCGGGCGACCGGCTGGCACAACAGATGGCCGCGGTGGAAAAGAGCAAGTACAAGGGGCGATTCGTATTCCTCACCGGGCTCGATCTCCGCAATGTGGGACCGGGATCCGGCCAGAAGATCGCGGCCCAGCTCGAAGCCGATATCAAGGCAGGCGCGGTTGGAGTGGGGGAGATTTCCAAGGCGTTCGGCCTCATGATCAAGAAGGCCGATGGCTCCCGGCTCACCATCGATGATCCCGAGCTCGATCCGGTCTGGGAGACTGCGGCGCGCCTCAAAATCCCCGTGTTCATCCATGTGGCAGATCCCCAGGAGTTCTGGGCCCCGCTCGACTATCACAACGAGCGGTGGCTCGAACAGGCCCTCTATTCCAACCGCCGCTACCAGGACAGCACCCGGTTTCCTTCGTTCGAAACCCTGATGGGCGAGCGGGACCGGCTCTTCGCCCGGCACCCCAACACCATCTTCGTGATCGCGCACCTCGGCTGGCACGCCAACGATCTCGCCCGGCTGGGACGGATGTTCGACAAGTACCCCAACCTGTACAGCGAGGTGGGCGCGGTCCTCTACGATCTGGGCCGCCAGCCCCGCAACGCCCGGGAGTTTCTCACCAAGTACCAGGACCGGGTGCTCTTCGGGAAGGACAGCTTCCAGCCGGATGAGTATCCCTACTACTGGCGGGTCTTCGAAACCAACGACGAGTACTTCGATTACTACCGGGACTACCACGCCTTCTGGAAGCTCTACGGTCTCGGTCTGCCGGATCCGGTGCTCAAGAAGCTGTATTATGCCAACGCGCTGAAGCTCATGCCGGGAGTTCCACGAGCCGGCTTTCCGAAATAGCCCTGGAGATCTCTCCGATGCGATCCCGCACCCAATTGATGCTGGCTGTTTTGGTCCTGGCGGCGCCGACGGCGTTCGCTCAACAGATGGTCACCGAGACCCGCGATCCGAAGCAGCAGCAGGACGACGACTTCGCCAAGGCCTATGCCAAGTGGACCACTGAGCCCCGGTTCGGGAGTCCGCTGGTGGACCACCTTCCCAGAGTGGCCGGCGTGCCCACTCCGAAGGAGGTGCTGGGCTACTACATCGGCGCGCCGAAAACGCTCACCTACTACGCCGACATTCTCCGCTACTATCGGGCACTCGCGGCCGCGACTCCGCGCGTCAAGGTCGAGTCGATCGGGAAATCAGACGAAGGCCGCGAGCTGGTCGTGGTCTGGGTCTCGTCGGAGGAGAACATCCGCAACCTGGCGCAGAACCGGGCGAACCTGGCCCGCCTCGCGGATCCCCGCAGCGTGTCAGCGGCAGAGGTGCAGCAAGCTCATCGAGACCACTCGGCCCAACTATCACCTCATGGGCGGCCTGCACAGCGGCGAGACCGGACCCTCCGAGATGCTGATGGAGCTGGTCTATCGTCTCGCGACCGAGACCTCGCCGCTCATTACCCAGATCCGGAACAACGTGATCGTCTCGGTGACGCCCGCCGCGGAGCCCGATGGCCGCGACCGGAACGTGGACTGGTTCTACCGGAACCTCGAGTTGGGTCTCGCGCCGCCGCAGCAGGGTCCCCCTCCGGCGCCGGCGGACAGCGCCCGCCGTGGTCAGCCGGCGGATAGCACCCCGCGTAGTCAGCCGGCGGACAGCAATCGGCGGGGGCAGCCCGCGCAAGCCGGCGGCGCTGCTGGCGCCGGGCGGCCGCGGACCCGGAACGCCCGCGGTGCCCTACTGGGGCAAGTACGTCTATCACGACAACAACCGCGACATCAACCTGTCGCAGATGTCGATGCGCGCGATCACCGACTGGTACTTCACCGCGCATCCGCCGATCATGCACGATCTCCACGAGGCCCAACCGCTCCTCTACACCTACAGCGGCGGCCCGCCCCAGAACCCGAACCTCGATCCGCTCCTCTTCGCCGAGCTACCGTTCTTTTCGAACTGGGAGCTGTCGCAGATGACGAAGTGGGGCATGCCGGGCGTCTACACCTTCGCCTTCATGGATGGATGGTCGCCGGGATATCTCGGCTCGGTGGCCTACAATCACAACGGCATGATGCGGATGTACGAGACCCAGTCGGGACGCGACGTGGACGTGGATTCGGTGCGCGCCGCCTGGGCCAAGAATCCTCCGGGCGTCGCTGCCGCAGGTGGCGGGTTCGGTGGCGGCGGCGGCCCCGGTAATGCCGCGAACCGGCCCCGGATCCCGACCGGTCGCGGCGGCGGTCAGGACCGGGAGTGGTACCGCGGCATTCCGATTCCGGAGGGCGGGGTGAATGCGTTCACCCGGCGGAACAACACCAACTACATGGAGACCGGGGTTCTCTCCGCGCTCCAGCTCACCTCGATGTTTCCGAACCTGGTGCTCCAGAACTTCTACGTGAAGACCCGGAATTCCCTGGAAGAAGGCAAAACCCGGGCACCCTACGCCTACGTGTTCCCGGTCCAGCGCGACATGACCCGGGTCATGACCCTGATCGGCGTGTTACGCGCCCAGGGCATCGAAGTGGGACGACTCTCGACCGACTACAAAAAGGGGTCAGACACCATTTCCGCGGGCGGGTACGTCGTGAAGCTGGACCAGCCCTACGGCCGGCTCGCCCGGAACCTGCTCGAGAAGCAGGACTATCCCGACGCCGCGCTCACCACCTACGACGACAGCGGCTGGTCGATGGGCTACGCGTTCAACGTCGAGACCCGGCCGATCGCCGACAAGGCCATCCTCGATGCGAAGGTGACTCCGGTTGACCGCGCCGAGTGGCAGGGCATGGTGGCGGGCAACGGCACCGCGGGGCTCGCGGTGGCGCACTACGGCTCCAACAACATGATCACCTTCCGCTATCGGCTGAAGAACCTGGCCATGCAGGTGGCCGAATCGTCATTCACCGCGGGTGGAACTCCGTTCCCGGCGGGCTCGTTCCTGGTGACCGGCACGCCGGCCGAGCTTCAGAGCGCCCGCAAGGAAGTCGAAGCGCTGGGCCTTACCGCGGCGGCGCTCGACCTCGCTTACCCACCGTACGGACCCATACCGCCGACGTCCCGCGGATCGCGATCTATTCCCAGTGGAGCGGCACCCAGGAGCTGGGCTGGTATCGCTACGCGTTCGATCGCTTCGAGATCCCCTTCGATCTCATCTACAAGGAGCGCGTGGCCAAAGGCAATCTGCGCGCCGACTACGACGTGATTCTCATGGCGGCGCAGACCGTGAATCGTGCCGCCGTGCTCGCCAAACCCGCCGCCAAGCCGGTCCCCTATCAGACCAGCGAGAAGTACCACTCCCTCGGCGTGTACGGTGAGACCGCCGACATGACGGGTGGCTTCGGAACGGCCGGGGTCGATGCATTCGAGGACTTCCTCGGAGGCGGCGGGACACTCATTACCACGCTTCAGGCGGTGCGCTTCCCGATCGAGTTCGGGTTTGCGCGTTCAGTGGATACCGAGAGTCCGACGGGCGTCAACGCCCAGAAGCCTCTGGTGACGGCCGAGATCAAGCGGCCCGAGCATCCGGTGTTCTACGGGTTCGAGAAGACCACGTTCCCGGTCAAGTTCGGCCAGGGGTCGCAGGTGTTCCGGGTGGGCATCGCCGACCAGGGCAACGTGCTGGCCCAGTATCAAGGCGGCGATGCTTCCGTTTTGAGCGGACTCATGAGCGGGGCGGACAATCTCAAGGGCAAAGCCTTCGTCATGGACATTCCCGAGGCGTACCACGGGAAGGGCCGGGTGCTGATGTTCGCGAACAACCCGATCTACCGCTGGCAGAACCACGGCGAGTTCAACCTGGTGTTCAACGCGATCCTGAACTGGAACGACATGCCGGCGCCAGAGGAGCCCAAGTCGCCGGTGCGCGCCAGCCCGTGAGTGGTCTTGCCGGGCGCCACGTCGTTATTACCGGCGGCGATGGCGGGTTAGGGCAGGCCGTGGTCGCCGCGTTCGCGGAGGCGGGGGCCATTTGTCATCTCCCGCTTCACGGGCCTGCCCCTGCATCAGCCTCCCATCCTCCCATCCTCCCATCTTCCCAACCGACATACGGTGTCGACCTTACCGACGAGGCCGCCGTCACTGCGTATTATGCCGGACTTCCCGGGCTCTGGGCCTCGATTCATCTCGCCGGGGGATACGCAGCCAAGCCGATCACCGAGACCTCACGCTCTGATCTCGAGAAGATGCTCCTGCTCAACCTCGGCACCGCATTCCTCTGCTCGCGCGAGGCGATCCGGAACATGCGAGGGGCGAAGACGGCGGGACGGATCGTGAACGTGGGGGCGAGAGTATCCGAGGTGCCGATCGGTGGCGCGGTGGCCTATTCCATTTCGAAAGCCGGTGTCGCCGCGCTGACCCGTTCACTCGCGGTCGAGGTCAAGAACGACGGCATCCTGGTCAATGCGGTGCTTCCCTCGACCATCGATACCCCGGCCAATCGCGCCGCGATGCCGAAGGCGGATCATGCGAAGTGGCCCAAGCCGGAGGAGCTGGCGCGAGACCATCCTGTGGCTCGCCTCTCCCGAAAACACGCTGACTTCCGGGGCGCTGGTCCCCGGGTACGGACGAGCCTGATAGTCAGGGCGCGGGAATCTCTGCCGGTTCCGGGACGTTGCGATCCGGCAGGCGCCCGGTTACGCGTCCTCCTCTGCCGGCAGGAACACCGCTCCGCATGGCGGCCCGTTCCTTCGCAAGGGCGGCAGATCGAAACGCTGGCCACCTGTCAGTACCTGCGCGAGAAGACCAACGTCCTGTTTCTCGGACCGCCCGGCGTCGGCAAGAGTCACCTCGGCACGGCCTTGGGGGTGAAGGCGATCAAGAACGGCTTCAGCGTCGCGCACTTCGTGCTCGATGATCTCATGCACGTGCTGAAGGCGGATGCCGCGACGCCTCCGGCGCGCCTGCGAGCCCGGCGCTACGTCAATGCGGGCCTCCTGATCATCGACGAGATCGGGTTTCGCCAGCTCGATCGGGTGGAGGCGAATCTCTTCTTCGGCCTGGTGTCGATGCGCTACGAGCGCGGCTCGCTGCTCTTGACCTCGAACAAGCATGTCCGCGACTGGCCGGAGATCTTCGCCGGCGACGAGATCCTGACCACCGCGATTCTCGACCGCCTGCTCCATCACGTGGCGGTCGTCCACATCGACGGCCAGAGCTACCGGCTCCGCGAACTCGGCGCCCTGCTTAGCCCCAACCGGGAGGTGCCCCGCGGCCCCGACGGCCGCTCGAACGACCCCCGGTAGGTGCGGGACATTGCCTGTTCATCAACTGCGGGAACTTGGGTGTACTTGCACACTCCTGGCCGATCTCGGCATCACCAAGAGCCATTCGCGCCCGCATGTCTCGAACGACAACCCGTTTTCCGAAGCTCAGTTCAAGACGCTCAAATACCACCCGAGCTTCCCGGACCGCTTTGGCTCCTTCGAACACGGGCGGGCGCACTGCGCGGATTTCTTCCCGTGGTACAACACCGAACACCGCCACGCCGGTCTCGGGTGGCACACGCCGCACGACGTGCACCACGGCCTCGCGGCCGCTCGGCAAGTCCACCGAGCCGCCGTTCTCGCGACCGCCTACGCAGCGACCCCCGAGCGCTTCGTCCGACACGCTCCCGTTCCACCGGTCCTGCCGATGGCCGTGTGGATCAATCCCCCCAAACTCCTCGGCCCCGTCGAGGACCAATACTCAGTAAACTCGGTCCCCCTCGTGTCTCAAACCCCTTGACAGGTTCCGCCGGCTAGCAGTGCGGTGAGGAGCACACCATAGCGCAGCCTCGGGGTGAGGGAATGCCGCGAATACTGGCTGGCGGCTAGAGAGCAGCGAGAAGAATACACAAGTGCCTGCCTGGGTTATTGGGTGCAGCGAATCCGTTCACGTTGTCGCTATCGCAACTAATCTTTGCCCGGACCAGAAGGCGGAACGCTGAAGGAGGTATCGCTGCCCGAATCTTGCGCATCTTCGCGGAGCCCACCAGTACCCCAGATCGGCAATGAGAGAGCCCCAGATCGGCAAAGAAATCCGGCAACCGCTTTCGACATAGGCATTTGACTCGCCTATGACATCTTCTAGTTCCACCGGTGCCCCTCTCTTCGATATCTTTTTCAGACGAAGAGCTTCTCGCTATAGCGCGGAGGGCGGCGATGCGGCAGGACGAGAAATGGGCGGCACAGATCCTTGGCTTTCGTCAACGGGTGGATGATCTCGCCGATCTGCTGGTGGAAGGGCTGCCAAGGGCTGCCTGGCGGATCGCTCGATTCGTCAGGGCGTGTTTTGTCTCCAATCTTCGGCTCGCAACCGTTGCCTCAGTCACCCGAAGAACCAGGATTCCAGCCCGAACTCTCAGCCACCAGTGCCGCCAGCTCGGCCTGATGCCTCCGCACGAAATCCTCGCTCTCTGCAAGTGCATGGCAGCTGCAAGAGCCATCAGAATGGGCGCTTCCGTCACGGAGGCCTCGCTCGAATACGGCTATGCCCAGCCAAAGACCCTGCGCAGCGCGTTCAAGCGGTTCTTGGGTTTCGCGCCCAGCCAGTCCAAGGAAGGCCGGAAACCCACCCGTATTCAGCTTCGCCGAACCGGCTTGAACTCTCGGGCCCGATCCTGAGGACAAGGTCCCGGACTGATCGCCTCAGGTTTTCCAAGGCGGTTTCCCTGTTTGCTTCGGTACACCTTGCTGGGGGATACACAGCAAAGCCGGTCACCGAGACATCACGATTCGACCTCGAGAAGATGCTCCTGTTCAACACGGGTGCGGCATTCCTATGCTCCCGCAAGGCCATAAGGAGCATGCGAGTCTCCGGGAAAGCCGGGGATTTGGTCGCTCATTGATTCAAAAAGGAAGGGTGTTGGTCACACGAAACGGCGCGGAAACCTGTTCGTCGGGCGGCGCTGGGTCCGATAGGATCGGGTTGCCTCCGCTGGGATCGGGTGTGGTTGAAGTATATACCCTTCCCACGATTCGATACGTCCCCGTGATTCTGGCGGTTAGCCACTCAGGGATAGTGTTGAGCTTTCGAGCTCCTTGCATCTGAACCGAGTCAATAACGGATTGGCCGGGTAACACAGCTCGAGGAGGGAGTTGCACCGCGACACAAACGAACCCGCGAACAAACCTCCACTCACTCCCATTCCATTTTTCCAACGTGTACAAGAAATAGGGCCATGGACCAACGCACCAATCAGGGTATCTCGTGGATGCCTGTCGGTTCGTGAAGCGTACATTGACCACCATAACGATAGTCCCGAAGTTCTCCCCGCTTCGCGTTGTCAGCGCTGTATCCAACACTTCGAATTGCTCGAGGCCGGTTGACGGAGGCGGACTCTCGATGCTCACGGCAGCGAGCGGCACGTCACGCGTTGAAACCGCCTGTTCGATTCTAACAAGTTGAGAATGATTGGTAATTCCAATCCATACCCGATTGGCTTCGGGGTCCACCTCGAGACCCCAAACGGACGTATCCACCTTCAATGACTCAAGGGCGCGGTAGTAGGAGAGAAGTTCGGTCGCCGTGTACTGTCCCTTCCTAATGGCAATGGTACCTAGATCCGTCGTCACGAGTACTCCTGCCCAACCAGGGTACACAGCACCACAACGCAGAAGGGTCTGAACGCTGTTCTTGAGAGCCGGGTCGCTGGTATCCTTGAAGTATGCGACGAGGATCCCGTCGGACGCCGCGCCACCTCCTCGTTCCTGAAAGAGTCCGCCAAAGCCCCCTGACAGGACCTTGGCGGCTATGTCTGCCTCCTCTGCTACTGTTGTAAAGCTAGCCGAGGGTCGAAGCTCCCGCGCGGAATCGCACAAGCCCAGTGCAGGCGCAGTAGGTTCTCCTTTGCAGGCCAGGGCAGTTAGCCCCAGCAGGCTCCACACTCTCACCTTGGCCATCCGGATCTAGAATATCAGCGACGAAACAGTCATGGCGCCGATGTCCGTCTTTATCCCATCGAGAGGGCTGAAAACGGACTCCCAATGATCGGGATATATAAGCCCCCAGACTACACCCGCGAGCCATGCCTTACCAGTGGACGCCTCATACTGAAAGACGGGCGAGCCGCTATCACCGGACCGCACTACCGCCAGAGAACTAAACTGACACTTGAGTTCCTTGCCGGTGACGGGGTAACCCAACACACTAAAACAAGTCTGCTGAATTGTTCCACCGGTCCACCCTGTCGTTGCTCCGACCTTACTTACTGATGCACCTTGAATCAAGGAGCTGTTCGAGATTTCTCCGACTACATACCAATCGTCCGTGTACAGCTGGAGCGAACCGCTGCCGTTTGCCCAATCGCTTCCTGTATACTCGGACGTTGTCCTCGCAAGGGTGTAGTTCGCACACGTGGAGCCAGAACTGCATTGGATCAAGGCTGCGTCAGACATACGACAAGTGTAGCCGCTATAACAGCCAGTCGAACCAAACCCTGGATCCTGTACTTCATTGGCAATCCAGTAATTGTAGTTGGGTTGACCTAAGCTATCACCATCAACGCTGCCAAATGTTGCGGTGCAATGGGAATTGGTGACTATGTAGCGAGTGGATGTGGTCTTCTTCGCCTTGAAGCCCAGGCTACAATAGTTGGTGGTGCCGGCTCCAGTCCAAAGTCCGACGCGAAGGCCGCCAACCACCGGGCGATAATAGTTGCCCACCGAGTCGGCCAAAGGACGGACAGTTTGAACCACGTCAATTACGACGCCTGAGTCGGGCACTCCAAGGGACCGGACAAAGGAGCGGACTGAATTGACCCCAGCTTCGTCAGCCACGCCAATACGCAAGGCATTGCGCCCTTCATCTGCGTCGATTAGGCGAATCCCGCTGGGGAGGTCCTTGGCATAGAGAGCTTCGCGCCATGAGATAATCTCGGCGAAGCTATACCGTACTACTTCCAGTCGCGTAGTGCGGCCTGCCAGATTGGGAGCGCCGCCAAAGACCCGGGCGACTTGTTCTCTGGCCTTCGGCCCGTCGGTTGTATCGACCAATTTGATGATGAGTTGTCCGTCTGACCCCAGAACAAGTCCAGCGAAACCGGGCACTTCTTTCCCAACCTCTAAGAAGAGCGCGTCGAGGGTTGGGCCTGCCGGCGTGGGTTGGTCATCTGATACAACTTGACTGGACAAGGGTAGAGAACTGGTCGGCGTTCCGTCGCTCGAACATGCCGCCTGCCATGTTGTCGCGCACGCGGCCAGAAGGAAGAGGCCTCCAGAGGAAACTGATCGTCGATGTCTCATGTTCTACTTCTCCAGAAATGTGGTTCGCATTGATGTGCTGTCCAGGGAACAGGTTGAGTTGGCTAGGTGTCAGGTCAAAGTCATTTCCTAAGCAAGTGCCTAGCACACGAGGGGAGGTGCTGCCAAACCCAGGTCCTGCGGTTTTGGAGCGCGGTGCAGCGAATCCGTTCACGTTGTCGCTATCGCGACTATCTGATTGCCCGGACCAGAGGGGGGAACGCTGAAGGGAGTTTGGCTGCCCTGAATCTTGCACATCTCCACCGAGTCCACCAGCACCCCAAATCGGCAATGGGAGAGCCCTGGATCGGCAAGGAAATCCGGCAACCGCTTTCGAAATAGGCATTTGACTCGACTATGACATCTTCCAGTTCCATCGGTGCCCCTCTCTTCGATACTTTTTCAGACGAAGAGCTTCTCGCTATAGCGCGGGAGGGCGGGGATGCGGCACGACGAGAAATGGGCGGCACTGACCCTTAGCTTTCGTCAACGGATGGATGATCTCGCCGATCAGCTCGTGGAAGACCGGTGCAGTGGTGGCGGCGTTCGCGGAGGCGGGGGCGATCTGCCACCTTCCCCTCCACGGCCCCGAATCGCAGGGCAGTTTCCGACCGTCCGACCGTCCGACCGTCCGACCGTCCGACCGTCCTACGGCATCGATCTCACCGATGAAGCCGCCGTGACGGCGTACTATGCCGGAATACCCGCCCTGTACGCCTCGATTCACCTGGCCGGCGGGTACGCCGCCAAGCCGGTCACCGAGACATCCCAACTCGACCTCGAGAAGATGCTCCTGCTCACCCTCGGCACGGCGTTCTTGTGCTCGCGGGAGGCGATCCGGAACATGCGAGGTACGGGAACGCCGGGACGGATCGTGAACGTGGGAGCGCGGGTTTCGGAGGTCCCGATCGGCGGCGCGGTGGCCTATTCCATTTCAAAGGGCGGGGTCGCCGCGCTGACCCGATCGCTCGCGGTCGAGCTCAAGGACGAAGGGATCCTGGTAAACGCGGTGCTGCCCT
This sequence comes from uncultured Gemmatimonadales bacterium, assembly GCA_963841505.1. Taxonomy (GTDB): domain Bacteria; phylum Gemmatimonadota; class Gemmatimonadetes; order Gemmatimonadales; family GWC2-71-9; genus JABFSM01. Next base: position 79,127 of record CAWJCZ010000003.1, on the reverse strand, counting down.
CGATCATCGATACGCCCGCCAACCGGGCCGCGATGCCGAAGGCGGACCCTGCGAAGTGGCCGCGGCCGGAGGACCTGGCGCGGACCATCCTGTGGCTCGCCTCTCCCGAAAACACGCTGACTTCCGGGGCGCTGGTGCCGGTTTACGGTCGGGCCTGAGCGGACTCAATAATTCGCTCGATTCACGATTCGAAATGGCACCGAGACCTGTTCCTCGAGCGGGGCCAGGGTGGTGAGCAGGGCAAGGCCTCCAGGTCCGGAGGTGGTATCAGTGAAGACCTGGCCAGCAAATCGATAGGTTCCCGTGATTCGTGCCGTAAGCCAAGGCGGGAAGGTATTGAGCCGACGCGCTGCGGGAACTGGAATCGAGTCCGTTGCACTCTCCCGGCCCTATGGGTCTTGGTGGAAGGAGGATAGAAACACAGAGAGTCGCCTTGACAAGCTCCCATTCCATTCCGTTCCACTTCCGGAGCGTATACGGAAAATACCTCAATGTCGGATCGGTATCCGCGCACCATTCAGGATATCGCACCGATGTCTGGCGGTTTGTGAACCGGACTTTGAGCGCAAAACCAACACCCCCGGAAAGTCGATTGACGGGTCAGTTTCAACCACTGGCGACAAAAACTCGAACTGTTCCGATCCCGTAATCGGTGGGGGACCTTCCATTGCCAGTGCCCCTGGCGGCACTCCTCGAGCGGCCGCGAGCTGCTCGATCCGGCTACGCTGCGTGGCGTCTTCCAGTCCGATCCATACCCTGTTCTGTTCGGGCTGGGGCTCGACGGTCTCACTTGAGCACGCAGCCACCGCGACCACCAAGAATCGTAGACTCTTCATCCAAGTGCACGTGAAGTGTGACTGTCATCCCGCCGAGCCCCGGCTGGCGCCACACCCTACCGACCAAGGGTAACACCCATCTCAGTGCTCCACCCCGTCCTGGTGCCGGTATGGCCAGTTTCGCTAGGTCAGTCAAGTCAGGCTAGAACGGTAGCGTGTTCAGAATCCTGAAGGGCGTGGAGATTTGCGCTTCTGGCGCCGGATCTGTCAGGAAAGGGGTATTGGGTATGACCGAGAGGTACACCTTTCCAACAAATCGGTAGTAGCCCGTGATCCGCGCGGTCCGCCACAATGGCTGAGCATTGAGACGGCGAACGCCGCCAAAGGGGATGGTGTCGGTGCGTGACTCGCCCGGTTGTATCGGGTCCGGTGGCAAACCTATTGCCAGGCAGATTGGGTTGTGGATGGTCCTCCAGTTCTGGCCATCCCATTCTTCGATGCGGTATTGAAATGACACCCGGCTCCCGTCGATCGTGACGCAGTAGTCCGGATAGCGGGTTTCACTGAAGTGGTTGGTATATGTAACTCTGGCCTCTGCGAGGAACACTCCATTCGCGTTCACCTTCACAACAGTTGCTACGGTGCTATCAAGGACATGGAAAGGTTCGAGACCCGTTGCGGAGGGTGGAATTTCGATTTGAGCCGCGCCGTTTGGCACACCGGCGCTCGTGACACCCAGACTGATCCGGGCGAGTTCGCTGCTGGAACGAAGGCCGATCCAGATCTTGTTGATTTCAGGGTCGATTTCAATGGCCCACACGGCGGGATCATTCTTCAATTGATCCAGGGCGCGCAGATAGCCTAGGAGCTGTGAGCCCGTGTAATTGCCCTGCCGAACCTGGATACTGTTCGGGTCAACCAGTTGGTTGGACCAGCCGGGATACGCTCCGCCGCAGTTGAGAAGGCGCCGAATCACCAACTTGGCGGAATCGGACTTGGCCAGGTTCTGGAGGTAGACAACGAGGCTGCCGGGGCCGAAATCCTGGAACAGGCTTCCAAATCCACCGGGCGATATTCTCGCCAGGATATCGGCCTCTTCGGGGACGGTGAGAAACTCAGGTTGAGGGCGGATCTCTCGGGCCACCTCGCAAGGATCCTTCGGCTCGCTATCGGGTCCCGCTGGAGACCCGCAACCCCAAATGAGCAGGCCCCCAGCCACATGCAAGATCATGAGCGAAAGCGCTCGCGAGTGAAACCACCCCGTTGTGATTGGCTCCTGAATCACCCTAGTACACCAAGGAATACACGGTCATGGCTCCCAGGTCTGCCTTGACCCCGGAAATTGGGCTGAAGACCGAAACACCGCCACCAAACGAGTGGTAGATCCCGGCGAGCGAAGCAGTGCCAAGGGTAGGATTGTACTTGAACACTGGAGATCCGCTATCACCATTCCGCGAAACAAATGTGGCACTGAATTGACAAAGAAGGTCCTTATTCTGTCCTCCAAAGTTATACGTCGTAAAGCAGGTCTGTTCTACTTCGCCGCCGGTCCAGCCTGAGCTCTGTCCCACCTTGCTTACGGACGTGCCCTGAGTCAGAGATGCATTTGACAGCTCTGCGGTGACGTACCACGGTTCAGTGGTCAACTGAGAAGAACCACTAGCATCCCAATCACTGCCAGTGTACTCGGACGTCGTCCTCGCGATGGTATAGTCCGGACAAAAGCCCGCAGTGTCGCATGTGAAGATAGCCGCATCTGAGTAACGACAGGTATGCCCCGATTCGCAGCTACCACCACTCGCAAACCCCGGATCAGCGAATTCAGTACCCACGAAGTAGTTCGATTGGAGCAGGGGCTGCCCCACGCTATCATCGTCGTCTTGGCCAATATTGGAGGTGCAATGAGCGTTGGTGATCAGGTAGTGGACGTTGCTGATCTTGACCTTGAAGCCGAGGCTACACCCGTGGGCGGTTGTTACGATGGTCAAGCCTCCCATGACAGGCCGTAGCGCACTGGTCAGGTAATCTGTACTCCTGCGGAAGGCAAGCATCTGCCTAACCGCAACTGCTTCCACGGGGACTTGGTGTCCTACCGCACGTTCCTCCAAGATGGTGGCGGTCGCTGCATCGGCAACCCCGAACCGTAGTTGATTCGCACGTTCATCAATATCTGACGTGTACATCCCGGCTGGGACGCCCTCCTGGAGCAGAGCGTGTAGCCACGATTTCAGTTGCCTGAATGAGAATCGAACCGGATGGATGCGACTGGCTTCGGCATCACGCGCTTGTTCCAGCCCCGATCGAGCGGCGACTACCTGCCTAGCGTCCGAGGAGTGGGATGTATCGACCATCTGGATGACCAAACGGCCGTCGGTGTCGGTATAGAATCCAGCGAAGGCTGGTACATCCTCGGCAATATCGTCGAAGAGCTGATCAAGGGTCGGTCCTCCGGGAGTTTCCGCCACTTCGATTTGGCGCTTCTGCAAAGACAGAGGGAAGCCTTCGACCGGCGTTCTGGAAGTGACTTCCGTCGTCGAGCAGCCCACCAGGAACAACACAGCTCCGACGAGCATCGTTCGAATCCCTACCGAGGCGGACATGTCATCCTCCGAGGTGTGTGAGGTTTTTTGCCGACATTTCAATTCTCTTTGAGGGTGGCGTTCGTGATGTCATGCTAGCCGTTGCGGAAACCGGACTACGAGAACGCACAACCAACACGATTGGGGATTCCTGCGGAATCAGCCAGCCCCCAGAATCGGCAAGTTTAGGACCCTGAATCGGCAAGGAAACGCAGTATCTCCTACCCAGTTCATCGCTTGCGCCTCCTATAAAATCTACTAGTTCCGAATCGTGCCTTGCCTCCGCGTGGTAGATTCAACTGGTGCTGCAGTGGGATTGACGCAGGGAAGGGACTGATAGGGCGACAGAACGAATGGGCGGATGAGCTGGTCAGTCACGGACGGCAGGATGATCTCGCCGAGCGGCTGGTGCTGGAACTCCCCCTGGGGGCCTGGCGGATCGCTCGATTCATCCGGGCGTGCTTCATTTCCAATCATCGCTCCGCAACCGTAGCCTGGGTAACAAGAAGAATCCGCATTCCATCGCGTACCCTGACCAACAGATGCCGCAAATTCGGCCTCCGGCCTCCGCATGACATCCTGGCCATTTGCAGATGCCTGGCCGCCGCGCGCGCGATCAGCCGGGGAGCCTCCGTCAGCGAGGCCTCGAATGAATACGGCTACGGGCAACCCAAGACCATGCGTGCTGCATTCAAGCGGTTCTTCGGTTCTGTCCCCGGCAAGACCGCAAATCGCAGAGGACCTCGCCGAGTCCTCCTGCAATCCATCCTTCGCTTGCCCAGGTGAAGAAACCCCATCGATGAAACAGCTCATCGCAGCCATGCTGGCCCTTCCGGCGCTCGCCTGCGGGACTCCGGCGGGGCCCACCCTCTCCGCGGAGGACCTGGTCCTCCAGGTCGCCGACCTCGATTGGAGCACGCTGCCCGGCGATCAGGCCACCATCACCTCGGCTGAGTTACAGGGCCACACCCTGCACCTCCGGGTCCAGTACGGCGGAGGGTGCGCGCCCCATCGCTTTGCCCTGGTCACCGGCACCGCCATCGCGGAATCGTTTCCGCCCTACGCCCTCTTCCGCCTGGCCCACGACGGGAGCGGAGACCCCTGCGATGCCCTGGTGAACCGCGACCTCAGAGTGGACCTCACCCCCATCGTGTCGCTGCTCCAGCAGGGCGGTGGCACCTCCCTGCGTTTTGGCCTCATGGAACCGGGCCAGCATCGTGCCGCCGTGGGAGAACTGCTGCTCACCTTCTGATCCATCCGTTCCCCGGAAGCGCCCGCGAGAGTTACCTTTCTCTCACATTCCCGCTACCTGAAACCAGGGGCTTCCGTCAATGATCCGTCGAACGGTCGCGCTCGTCGCGCTCACCACCGCCCTCTCCTGTCGCCAGCAGCCCAAAACCCAGCCTGCGCCGCAACCTGCTCCCAGCCCTGCACCAGCCCCGGCCGGGCCGAGACCAACAGGAATTCCGACCCCTGGAGCTGGGCAGCAATCGGACAGCGGCGCCCCGCGCGGTCAGGCAGGCGGAGGACAAGCGGCTGAGCCCTCCCCTCGCCCCTACAATCGCGTCATCACCAGCGCGGCCCGCTCCAGGGACGGCCTCTTCAAGACCCACCAGATCGGCAGCCGGGTCTACTTCGAAATCCCCCGCCGAGCCCTGAACAAGGAAATGCTCCTGGTCACCCGCACGGCGCGGACTCCAGTCAACCAGGGATACGGCGGGCTCCAGGTGGCCCAGAACCTGGTGCTCCGCTGGGAGCGGCGCGAAAACAGGATCTATCTGAACCGCGATTCCTACGAGACCGTCGCGGATTCCACCATGCCGATCTACCAGGCGGTCCGCAACGCGAACAACCCGACCATCCTCGCCGGGTTCAATGTCGAAGCTTACGGGCCCGACAGTGCCGCCGTGATCGACGTGAGCCGGCTCTACACCGCCCCGCCGCCCGAGTTCGTCCCCAATGCCCGGGCCCGGACCACCCCGGACGCCAATCGCTCCTTCATCGAGCGGGTCCTGACCTTCCCGACCAACGTGGACGTCGAAGCCTCCCTCACCTATCCACCCCCACCGCCTGGAGGCGCTGGAGCTGGTGGAGGCGGTGGCGGCGGCGGACTCGGCGTCTCGGCGCCCCAGGGCACCGCGACCATCTCGATGTACTGGAGCATGATCCTTCTCCCCGAACATCCCATGATGCCCCGACTCGCCGACAAGCGGATCGGCTTCTTCGGCATCAACATGCTGGACTACGGCCGCCCCGAGCAGCGGGCCCAGACCCGGGAGTACATCGTGCGGTGGCGGCTGGAGAAGAAGGACCCGACCGCCGCGGTCTCCGAGCCGGTCAAGCCGATCACCTACTACGTGGACCCTAACACGCCGGACTGGCTCAAGCCCTGGATCCGGAAAGCCATCGAGGACTGGCAGCCCGCCTTCGAAGCGGCGGGGTTTCGGCGTGCGATCGTGCCGGCCGATGCCCCCACCAGGGAGCAGGACCCCGACTGGGCGCCGGAGGATGCCCGCTACTCGGTGATTCGCTGGTTCCCATCCACCGTGGAGAACGCCACCGGGCCCAACGTGCACGATCCCCGGACCGGCGAGATCCTCGAGTCCGACATCTACATCTACCACAACATCATGAGCCTGCAGCGGGCCTGGTACTTCACTCAGGTGGGACATCTGGACCCCCGGGCCCGGATGTGGCCCTTCCCCGACAGCCTGATGGGCCGGCTGGTGGAATTCGTGGTCGCCCACGAAATCGGCCACACCCTCGGATACCAGCACGACCAGAAGGGAAGCTCGACCTACCCGGTGGACTCGATCCGGAAACCGAGCTGGATCGCCAGGATGGGGAGCTCGCCCTCGATCATGGACTACTCCCGCTTCAATTACCTGGCCCAGCCAGAAGACAATATCCCGATCGCCAACCTGATCCCCCGCATTGGCCCCTGGGACATCTACACCACCAAGTGGGGATACACGCCGATTACAGGCGCGAGCACCTCCGACGCGGAGTGGGCCACCCTCGACCGCTGGTCCCGGCAGCAGGACTCAATCCCGTGGTACCGCTTCGACCTCTCCGACTCGCGCGGCGCCGATCCCGGCGACCAGAGTGAAGCAGTGGGAGACGCCGATCCGGTCAAGGCTACCGGCTGGGGGATCCGCAGCATCAAGCAGGTGGTGAACTATCTGATGCCCGCCACGGTGCGCCCTGGACAGGACTACGACGACCTGGCCCTGCTCTACGGCCGCCTGATCAACCAGTGGGCGACCGAGCTGCGCCACGTCACCATCATCGTCGGCGGCGCCGAGGCACAGGAGAAGTACGCCGGCCAGTCGGGACCCCGCTATCGCCCGTGGTCGAAGGCTCGCCAGAAGGATGCAGTGCGGTTCCTGAATGAGAATGCGTTCGCCACGCCGACGTTTTTCCTGCGCGACAGCATTCTCCGGCTCATCGAGGTCGAAGGCGCGCTCCGCCGGATCAACGCCGCCCAGAACTCGGTGCTCAACGCCCTGTTCAACGACCGACGGCTGGAGCGGATCGAGGAATTCGAAGCCACCTCGCCTAACCCGTACCGGATGATGGAATACCTCGATGACGTTCGACGGGGAATCTGGAGTGAGCTTTCGGCAAGCTCGGTGAGCGTCGATCCCTACCGGCGCGAGCTCCAGCGGAGCTATCTGAATCTCTCCAACGCCAAAATCAATCCGGCCCCGTTCACGCCCCCGGCCGGACTCCCGGCGCAGTTCGCGCAGCAGCTCGGGCCGGCCCGCGCCACCAGCGACATCAAGGCCGCCTTCCGCGCCGAGCTCAGGATGCTCGATGCCGATCTGGCCCGCGGGATTCCGAAAGCGAGCGGGATCACCCGGGCGCATTTGCAGGATGCGAGGGATCAGATCCAGAAGATTCTGAAGCCGGAAGAGAAGTGATGATGGGAAGCTGGGAGGCTTGGAAGATGGGAGGATTGGAGGTCAGGAGGATGGGAGGATTGGAGGTCAGGAGGATGGGAAGCTGGGGAGCGCCTATGGTAGCGCTTCTCTGCCTCCCTGCTTCCCAGCCTCCCATCTTCCCATCCTCCCAGCCTCCCCGACCTCCTCGCCCCCGGCATCTCGCTCGAGCTGGCCCGGTGGCGCGCGGCGCACACCCAGGAGGTCCGCTACCAGCTCGCCCTCGATTTGACCGCACCAGACAGCGCCATCGGTCACGTGATGGTGCGGTTCCGTCGTATCGGCACCGAGGACGCGATTCTCGACTATCGAGGCCGCCGGCTCCTCTCGGCGAAGGCGAACGGCCACCCGATCGATCTCAAACAGGAATTCAACGGCCGCCACCTCCGCATTCCCTCAAGCACCCTGGTTGCGGGAGAGAATGCTGTCACGCTCGACTTCGTCTCGAACATCGCGCCATCGGGTGCCAGCATCATCCGGGTCAAGGACCCCGACGGCGGGACCTATCTCTACACCCTGCTGGTCCCCTCCGACGCCAACCAGCTCTTCCCCTGCTTCGATCAGCCCGACCTCAAGGCGCGGCTCAGCCTCAGCCTGACCTGGCCGCAGGGCTGGACCGCGCTCGCCAATGGATCGCTACGGCAGGCCGACCGCAGCGGGACCGAATTACCGGGCATTCACCGAAACGAAGCCGATCAGACCTACCTCATCGCGTTCGCAGCGGGGCCCTGGGTCACCGGTCCAGTCACGGAGGAGGGGCGCACCATCCATCTCTACCTCCGTCGCTCCGCGCGCCAGGGAGGCCGACACCGACACCCTGCTCCATCTCAAGCACCGCGCCCTCCGCTGGATGGAGCAGTACTTCGGACGCCCGTATCCGTTCGACAAATTCGACTTCATGCTCGCGCCCGCGTTCCCTTTCGGCGGCATGGAGCACCCCGGCGTAGTGATCTTTACAACGAGGACCGGTTCATCTTCCGGGAGCGCCCCACCCTGCCGCGGAAGCTCGGCCGCTTCGGAACCATCCTCCACGAAATCGCGCACCAGTGGTTCGGCGACCTCGTCACCATGCGCTGGTTCGATGACCTCTGGCTCAAGGAAGGCTTCGCGACCTACATGGCGGCGAAGGTGCACGCCGAGCTGGAACCGTCGACTGACGCCTGGAAAACCTTCTACCAGTCCAACAAGCCGGCCGCCTACGGGGTGGACCAGACCGAGGGCACCACTCCGCTCTGGCAGCGGATCGACAACCTCGACCAGGCCAAGAGCAACTATGGCGCGATCGTGTACAACAAGGCGCCCAGCGTGCTCAAGCAGCTCAACTATCTCGGTGGGAGATTCGCGCCTTCCAGGCGGGCGTCCGGCGGTTCCTGACCGCGCACGCCTATTCCAATGCCACCTGGCAGGACCTGCTCGGCGCGATCGGCGCTCCGTCGGGTTTCGGAGAGAACTTCATGCTGCGGGCGGGAATGCCCATCGTGGAAACCCGGCTCACCGTGAAAGACGGCAAGATCGCCGAGCTCGCCCTGGCCCAGACGCCGGCTCAGCCCTCACTCTCCGGGCCATCACCCTGGCCGATGCGGACCCAGGTGATGATCGCCCCGGCCGAAGGCGCGCCCCGCCTCATTCCGGTCACCCTCACCAGCACCATAACCCGCGTCCCCGAGGCCCGCGGCCTCCCGGCCCCGCGCTTCGTGTTTCCCAATGCCGGGGACTACGGCTACTTCATCTCCCTGCTCGACAGCACCAGCGCCGGGTCCCTGGAGCACGGCGCGCTCGGCACCGTAAGCGATGGGCTCCTTCGCACCATGCTCTGGGGAGCCCTCTGGGATCAGGTGCGCGCGGCCCGGCTCGATCCCGCCCGGTTCGCCGAGCTGGTGCTCCGGGAAGCGCCCGACGAACGGGATGAACAGATCGTTCCCTCGCTCCTCGGCCGGCTCGAACGCGCGCTCAAGGCCTACCTTCCCGAGGCGAGAAGCGCTCCGCTCCGGCCTCGCGCCGAAACAATGTTGTGGACCATCGCGGGAAACGTCACCCGCCACTATGGAGTTCGGCGTGCCGCGCTCGACGCCTTCATCGGCCTGGCGAGCACCGGCGCGGCTCGCGCCAGCCTCAAGACCCTCCTGACCGCGGACTCCGCCGCCGGTGAGCCGGTGCGGGATCCCACCCGATGGAACGTGGTCGAGCGACTCCTGGTCCTGGGCGATCCTTCCGCCGGGTCCGCCCTCGCGACCCAGACCGCCCGCGACACCACACCCGACGGCAAACGCCGCGCATACATCGTGGGGGCGGGACGCCCCGATGCCGCCGTGAAAGCGCGTTACTTCAGGCAATAGTTCGCGGATTCGACCCTCAACGAGGACTGGGCCAGCGGCAGTCTCGGTGCGTTCAACGCGATCGAGCACGAAAAGCTGACGCTTCCCTGGCTCCGGGCCGCCCTCGATTCCCTCCCCTTCATCAAGGCCAACCGCCGGATCTTCTTCCTGGGGAGCTGGCTCGGTGCTTTCCTCGGCGGCCAGACCAGTTCCGAAGCGGAGCGCCTGGTTCGGGAGTACCTCGCGTCGCATCCCGCACTCGACATCGATCTGCGCCAGAAGATCCTCCAGAACCTCGACGAGCTCGAACGCACGGTTCGCATCCGGAAAAGCTGAAACCACCGATTGCACCGATTTCACGGATTCAAATCGGTGCAATCTGTGAAATCTGTGGTTGAACAGACAAGGAAACCCATGTTCGCCCTGCTGCTCTCTCTGTCAGGTTTGCTACCCGCGATGGTCTGGGGCGGCGAGGGACATCGCATCGTGTGCGAGATTGCCTGGCAGCGGCTCAGCCCCGCTGCGCGCACGATGATCGCGACGATTCGCGCCGCCGACCCGGACTCCACCGCGAGCTTCGTCGAGAGCTGCCTCTGGGCCGACCGGGTACGCGGCACGACCCACCGGTACACCAGCTCGTATCACTACATCAACATTCCCGCCGGAGTCGCCGGCGTGGAACCGACTCGCGATTGTGGCGACCAGGAAAAGCGCTGCGCTCCCTGGGCGATCCGGAACTACGCCGAGGTGCTGGCCGACCCGCGGTCCTCCCCGATCTACCGGGCCGAGGCCCTCAAGTTTCTCGCCCATTTCGTGGGCGACCTGCATCAGCCCCTGCACGCCGGGCGCCCGGAAGACCTGGGCGGCAACCACGTCAAGGTAGATTTCTTCGGGAGACGGACCCAGGCCGGGGACTCCCTCAACCTCCACACCATCTGGGATTCCTCGATCCTGGACTGGGCCCATCTGATCTGGCCCGACTCGGCGCTCGCACTCAACGCAGAGATCACCCCGAAGGAAGCGACCGTCTGGGAAGCCGGCACCGTATTGGACTGGACCAACGAGTCCTACCGGGCATCCGAGGAGGTCGTTTACCGGCTTCCGGCCGGGAACCGGGTGGACCAAGCCTACGCTGCCCGGGCCATCGTCCTGGCCCGTAACGCGCTGAAGCGCGCCGGCGTTCGGCTCGCCGGGCTCCTCAATGCCATCGCGGCGGGTCGCTTCGTCCCGGACTCCCTCGGATGGCCCTCGTCACCCTAACCCGCTTTCACCCGGGTCGCCCATGACTGAACCGATCGCCATTGCCCGATCTTCCTCCGGTGAGCTGGCTCTGCTCCCCGGGCTCGCCAACCGGCACGGCTGCATCACCGGGGCCACCGGGACCGGGAAGACCATCAGCCTCCAGGTCCTCGCCGAAGGGTTCTCCCGGATCGGGGTTCCCGGTATTTGTCGCGGATGTGAAGGGCGATCTCGCCGGGCTCGCGTGCGCCGGCGCGATGACCGACAAGCTGGGTGCCCGGCTCCAGAAGCTGGGCCTGCCTGCCCCGGCCTTCACGCCATACCCGGTGACCTTCTGGGATGTCTTCGGCGAGCTGGGCCATCCGATCCGCGCCACCGTGTCGGACCTGGGGCCCCTGCTCTTCGCCCGGCTGCTCGATCTCAACGAGACCCAGGAAGGCGTGCTGGCCATGACCTTCAAGATCGCCGACGACAACGGGCTGTTGTTGCTCGATCTCAAGGACCTCCGGGCCATGCTTCAGTTCCTGGGGGACAACGCCGCCCAGTTCCGGACCCAGTACGGCAACATCTCGGCGGCCAGCATCGGGACCATCCAGCGCGGGCTGCTTCAGATCGAGGAGCAGGGCGGCGAGAAATTCTTCGGCGAGCCCATGCTCAACATCATGGACCTGGTGCAGACCGCCGATGGCCGCGGCATGGTCAACATCCTGGCCGCGGAACGACTCATCCAGAACCCCAGGCTCTACGCGTCCTTCCTGCTCTGGCTTCTGTCCGAGCTGTTCGAAAATCTGCCCGAGGTCGGCGATCCGGAGAAGCCGAAGCTGGTGTTTTTCTTCGACGAAGCCCACCTCCTCTTCAGTGAGGCACCCACCGCGTTGCTGGAGAAAGTGGAGCTGGTGGTCCGACTCATCCGCTCCAGGGGCGTCGGGGTCTATTTCGTCACCCAGAATCCGACCGACATCCCGGACAAGGTCCTGGGTCAGCTGGGCAACAAGGTGCAGCACGCGCTGCGCGCCTTCACGCCGCGGGACCAGAAGGCGGTGCGGGCGATCGCGGAGACGATGCGCCCTAACCCGGGCTTCGACACCGCCCAGGCCATCCTGGAGCTGGCGGTGGGCGAGGGACTGATCTCGCTGCTCGATGCCGGAGGATCGCCCTCCATCACTGAACGGGCCTGGGTCTATGCGCCAGGCTCCCGAATCGGACCGATCACCCCGGATGAGCGCGGGCGCATCCTTCGCGGCTCGGTGGTTTCCGGGGTGTACGACCAGGCCCTCGATCGGGAGTCGGCGTTCGAAAAGCTCCAGGCCCGGGCCGAAGTCCGCAGCTCACCCGGAACCCCGGGGGCGCCGGCACCCGCAGCCGGGCCAGCCGCCGCCGGGTTGGGTGCGTTGTTGTTCGGCAGCGTCGGCCCCCGGGGTGGGAGGCACGATGGGCTGGTGGATCTCCTCGCCAAAAGCGCGGCGCGCTCGGTGGGAAGCGGAATCGGCAGGAATCTGCTACGAGGCGTGCTGGGATCGTTCGGGGGCCGGAGGCGCTGAACCTCAGGGGGCGCGGGCAAAGCGCGCCAGGAATTGCTGGGTTCCCGCCTCGGAGGCGAAGGCCTTCGGCGGTTCGGTTCCCGAGAGATCGTAGCAGATCACCAGCGTGTCATGATCCACTTTGACAATCGCCGGAATGACGTGGCCCGCATTTGGCCCGCTGACCCCTTTGACCTGGAGCGTGGCCGGGGCTCCCGGAGTTAAGACGTATTCTCCGGTATCGTTCTGGAAAGTGTATTTCCCGCCCGAAAGCGATAGCGTGGCCCCCTGGAAAGCCGCGACCGCGACGTCGGTACCTCCCACCGTCGCCGAAGTAATCACCCAGTTTCCTTCGATCGAGCCGGTTCCACTTCCCTTGGCGCAGGCGCCGAGCACCAGCAGGAAGGGGATCGTCGCTCGGAATGCCTTCGCTCGATTCATCATCTCGACTCTCCGTATGTGAGCAGGTTCAGGCAAAGAGAAAAGGCCCCGGATTGCTCCGGAGCCCTTGGCAATTCAGTCAACCCACTGCTCAGGCGACCAGGTCCTTGAGTCGCTCGCCGGTTTCTCCTTCGCGCAGGCGGATCAGGGCGCGGTCCCGGAGCTGACGAATCCGCTCGCGGGTTACTCCCATCATCCGGCCGATTTCCTCGAGGGTCCGGCTCTGGCCGTCCTCGATGCCGAAGTAGAGACGGAGTACCTTCGCGTCCCGGGGCGGCAGCGTGGCCAGGGCGGCTTCGATGTCGTTGGTCTGGCTGTTGGCCATCGCACCGGCATCGGTCCCTTCCTGATCGGCCGCGAACCGTTCGATCCGCTCGTTGCCGTCTCCATCCCGGGTCGGGTGATCGAGCCGGACCGCCTCGGTGTTGAGCGCCGAGAGCGATCGCACCGCTTCCGGCGTCAGGTTGGTGGCTCGGGCCAGCTCCTCGGTGGTGGGCATCCGGCCCAGCCGCTCCTTGAGGAGCGTCGTGGTCCGGCCCAGCCGGGAAAGATCGGCGGTCCGGTTGAGCGGAACCCGGACCGGACGCCCATGACGGGCAATGGCTGCCTGAACCGCCTGCCGGATCCACCACACTGCGTACGAAATGAACTTGACCCCGCGGTCGGGATCGAACTTCCGCGCCGCGGTCATCAGGCCGAGGTTGCCTTCGCCGATCAGGTCGACCAGCGGCACGCCCCGGTTCTGGAACTTCTTGGCCACTGAGACCACAAAGCGCACGTTGTGCCGCGCCAGCCGTTCCTGGGACGTGATATTGCCCCGGAACGCCTTCCGGGCCAGCTCCATCTCCTCATCGCGGGAAAGCAGGGGAACCCGGCTGATCTCGTCCAGATAGAGATCCAGGCTCTCCCGCCCTTCATCAACCGCCTTGGCGATCTGGGCCGGCTTCACTGCACCACGCTTGGCGCGAGGGGCGTTCGCCACGGTGAGTTGCCTCCTTTAGTACCGCACGTTTTGGCTCCGCTCAGAGCGCTGCTCCGCCCCAGCCGAACCGTGGAATATATGGCGTAAGCTTCGAAAAATCAATGGGTTACTAAACCACGACCCAGCATAAGCTTGCGTCCGCGAGATACTCAAACGGCTGGAAAGCCAGCCTTCCCACAAGCTTCCCAGCCGCCTGAGATCCGCTGCGTACTAGGAGACGCCTGAACAGGACACCTTCACACACTAGAGTCCCTTGAGCTCGGAAACCAACTTGGTCAGACTCGCCTTGGCATCGCCGAAGAGCATGGCCGTCTTGGGGTTATAGAACAGCTCGTTCTCGATGCCCGCAAATCCAGCCCCCATCCCCCTCTTCAGTACGATGATCGAACGGGCCTGATCGACGTTCAGGATGGGCATGCCGTAAATCGGGCTCCCGGGGTCGGTCCGGGCCGCCGGATTCACGACGTCATTCGCGCCAATGACCAGAACCACGTCGGTTCGATCGAATTCGGAGTTGATCTGCTCCATCTCATACAGCTTGTCGTAGGGCACGTTGGCTTCGGCCAGCAGCACGTTCATGTGACCGGGCATCCGGCCCGCCACCGGATGGATGGCGTACTTCACTTCTGCCCCCTTCTTCTCGATCAGATCCGCCAGCTCGCGAACCAGGTGCTGGGCCTGGGCCACCGCGAGGCCATAACCCGGGACGATGATCACGCTCTGGGCAAACCCGAGCTGAACCGCCGCGTCGTCCGCGGTGACCTGTCGAACCGTCAGTCCCTCGGCGCTCTTGCCACTCGTGGCGGCACCAGCCGCGCCGAAGGCGCCGAACAGCACATTGCCGAGCGACCGGTTCATCGCCTTGCACATGACCTGGCTCAGGATGATGCCCGACGACCCGACCAGGGCCCCGGCGATGATCAGCTCTTCGTTCCGGATCACGAATCCGGTCATCGCGGCGGCGATCCCGCTGTAGGAGTTGAGCAGCGAGATCACCACCGGCATGTCGGCGCCGCCGATCGGAATCACCAGCAGGACGCCGAGCAGCAGCGCGAGTCCCGCGATGAGATAGAACGGCCAGAGCACTGGCTCGGGCACCGACACCTGATAGGCGGATAGCCCGATCAGGGCCACGAACAGGAGCGCATTGGTGGTTTTCTGGAGCGGAAAGGTGATCGGCCGGCCGCTCAGGATTTCCTGGAGCTTGCCGAACGCGACCAGGCTCCCGGTCAGGGTGACCGCGCCGATGATCAGGGCCAACTGCGTGGTAATTGATGTATCGAGGGGAGGAATCACTCCCACCTGCTGAGCCTTGAGGAACTCACCCCCTCCGACCAGCAGCGAGGCGGCCCCACCGAACCCATTGAGCAGGGCGACCATCTGGGGCATGGCGGTCATCTTGACCGACCGCGCCACCCAGGTTCCCAGCCCGGCGCCAACCACGAACCCCGCGACGATCACCGGGAACGAAACGATCTGGCGGTCGAACAGGGTGACCAGGATGGCCAGCGCCATCCCCGCTCCCGAGAGCCGGTTGCCCTTGACCGCGGTGGCCGGGCTCGAGAGCCAGCGGAGTCCGATGATGAAGCAGACCGCAGCGACGAGATAGAGTAGCTCGGCAATCCAGGCCGGCATCACTCGCTCTCCGGCTTCCGCTTGAACATCTGGAGCATGCGATCGGTGACCACGTAGCCGCCCGCCACATTGAGCATCGCCATCACCACGGCCAGAAAACCGAGCACCGTGGATATCCAGCCGTGGTTCCCCCCGGCGAGGATGAGCGCTCCGATGATGGTGATCCCGCTCACCGCATTGGCGCCCGACATCAACGGGGTATGCAGCGTCGGGGGCACCCGGTGAATGAGCTGCACGCCCAGAAAGGTCGCCAGCGTAAAGACCACGATCGAGGAAATGAGAAGTTCCATATTTTAGGCCAGGGGCTAGAGGCTAGGGGCTAGGGGCTAAGAGGTGGTTAGGGGGTCAGGGGTCAGGAGATTCACTAACCCCTGGCCCCCAGCCCCTAGCCACTTCGCAGCATCATCGGTCCGGCGATCGCATCCTCCGCCGCGACCACCACCTCCCCATCCTTGCTGAGGTATTCCAGCAGGGTCTGGACGTTCCGGCTGTACATCATGCTGGCATGCTGAGGGATCTGGCTCGGCACGTTGACCGGGCCCAGGATGGTGACGCCGCTCGCGATCACAATTTCTCCGGCGCGGGAGAGCTCGCAATTGCCGCCGGTCTCGACCGCGAGATCCACGATCACCGACCCCGGCTTCATGGTCTTGACCATGGCCTCGGTGACGAGGCGCGGCGCGGGCTTGCCGGGGATCTGGGCGGTGGTAATCACCAAATCCATGTCGGGGATGTGTTTGGCGACCGCCTCGAGCACCTTGTCCTGTTGCTCCTGGGCCAGCTCCCGGGCGTAACCACCTGAGCCTTCCGCCGCGGAGGACACCGCCTCCGCCTCCACGAACGTGGCGCCGAGACTCTGCACCTGCTCCTTCACGACAGGCCGCACATCGAACGCGCTCACCTGGGCGCCCAGCCGGCGCGCGGTGGCGATAGCCTGGAGACCGGCCACGCCGGCACCCAGGATGAACGCCTTGCCGGGAGGAAGGGTCCCGGCCGCGGTCGTCAGCATGGGAAGGATGCGAGCCAGGTGGCTCGCGCCCAGTAACACGCCCTGATACCCCGCGATGGTGGCCTGGGAAGACAGCACGTCCATGGCCTGGGCCTTGGTGGTGCGGGGAACCAGCTCCATGGCCAGCACCACCAGGCTCCGCTCGGCCGCGACGGGCGCGACTGCCTCGCGCTTGCTCTGGACCAGTCCGACCACGATGGTGCCCGGCGCAACGCTCCGGAGGTCGCCGGGGTCGGGACACTGCACCGTGAGGAGCACCTGGGTGTCGCCGAGGACCTCGGTCGCGGGAGGCGATCCGGGCGCCGGCCTTCTGGTAGGCGGGGTTGAGGAAGCTGGCGCCCTCGCCGGCGCCCAGCTCGACCACCAGCTCGTGACCCGCCGCTCGCAGCCGCTCGACGCCTTGCGGGGTCAGCGCGACCCGGCGTTCGCGCGGGGAGGTCTCGCGAAGGACCCCTATGCGCATGAGAGCATCATCGAGATGGTGATCCTGTTGAAGTTCCGGGTGCCAATATACTATCCCCCATGCCTCGCAAAACCCGCGTCTTTGCACCGGGCTCGATCGGCAACGTCGGGCCCGGTTTCGACATACTCGGGCTCGCGATCGCGGGGGCGGGAGACACGGTCACCGCGGTCGCCACTCTGGCGCCGGGTGTTACGATCGCGGAGCCCGGCCATCCCGCCCTGCCGGCCCAATCCGACCGGCATACCAGCGGAATCGCCGCGCGCGAGGTGCTGCGGCGCGGGGAGGCCGGGTTCGGGGTCTCCCTTTCCATCGAAAAAGGCCTGCCGCTCTCGGGCGGTCAGGGAGGCAGCGCCGCTTCCGCGGTGGCGGGAGCAGTCGCCGCCAACCTGCTGCTGCCCAACCCGCTTTCCTCGTTGGAATTGCTCGAAGCCGCGTTGATCGCTGAAGCGACCGTCTCCGGACATCACGCCGACAACGTCGCCCCGATCCTGCTGGGCGGGCTGGTCCTGATTCGTTCGCTGGTGCCACTGGATCTGGTGAAGCTTCCGGTGCCCGCAGGACTCCGGCTCGTGCTGGCGCATCCGGACTATGCCTTCTCTACGCGCAAGGCGCGCGCGGTGCTGCCGGCGAGCGTTTCCCGGGAGGATGCGATGTATCAGGCCGCCCAGGTCGCCGCCATGGTGGCGGCGGCCTATTCCGGCGATCTCGCGCTGTTCGGCCGGGCGATCGATGACCGGATTGCCGAGCCGTCGCGGGGACCCCTGCTGCCGGGGTTCGTCGAGGCCAAGCGGGCCGCGCTCGAGGCGGGGGCGCTGGGGTGCTCGATCTCGGGGAGTGGGCCCACCGGGTTCGCGGTGGTCGAGAGCGAAGCCGCGGGAGAAGCAGTCGCCGAGGCGATGGTGGCGGCGTATCGGTCCCAGGGCATCGGCGCGAGCGCGCGGGTGACCAGCGCGGACCTGATCGGGGCCCGCGCGACATGACCCGACTGGCATGTGACGCCTGCGGCAGCAAGCTCGATTCGCTGAGCTCCGCGGTGCGTTGTCCCGAATGCAGTGGCCTGCTCTCGGTCCAACACGAGGTCTCCGGGCCCTATGGAGCGGCGCTCCGCGCCGTGTTCGACGAACGAGCCGGGTCCCTCTCGGGTGTCTGGCGCTTTCGCGAGCTGGTACTGCCCGAAGCGGAGACCCCGGTCAGCTATCCCGAAGGCAACACGCCCCTGCTCTTCCGGCCGTCGCTGTCCCGCTGGGCCGGCGTCGAGAACCTCTTCTTCAAACACGAGGGAATGAATCCGACCGGTTCCTTCAAGGACCGGGGCATGACCGTCGGAGTAACCCAGGCGGTCAGGATCGGAGCCCGCGCGGTGGTCTGCGCCTCGACCGGCAACACCTCGGCCTCTCTGGCCGCGTATGCCGCCCAGGCGGGCATCCCGGGTTATGTGATTGTGCCGGCCGGGAAGGTCGCGGCCGGAAAGCTGGCCCAGACGATCGGGTTCGGCGCCCGGGTCCTGGCGGTGCGGGGCGACTTCGATGCCTGCATGCAGCTGGTCCAGGAGGCCAGCGCGGAGCTGGGCCTCTATCTCCTCAACAGCGTGAACCCATTCCGGGTCGAGGGACAGAAGACCATCGTGTTCGAGCTCCTGGCCAACCGGGGCTGGAATCCGCCCGACTGGATCGTGCTCCCGGGAGGCAACCTCGGCAATACCGCGGCGTTCGGGAAGGCGCTGGAAGAAGCGCACCGGTTCGGCCTGATCGACCGGATTCCCCGACTCGGCGTCATCCAGGCCGAGGGCGCCGCGCCGTTTGCCAGGGGGTTCAGCGAGGGATTCAAGCAGCGGGTTACGGTCCGCGCGGAAACCGCCGCCACGGCTATCCGGATCGGCAATCCGGCAAGCTGGGACCGCGGGGTCCGCGCGATCCGGGCAACCAACGGAGTGGTCGCGACCGTCTCCGATGCGGAAATCCTCGCGGCCCAGGAGCGGGTCAACCAGGCCGGCGTCGGATGCGAGCCGGCCAGCGCGGCGAGTCTGGCCGGAGTGGGAAAACTGGTTCGGGAAGGTGTGGTGCCGAAGTCGGCCAGCGTGGTGGCAATCCTGACCGGCCACATGCTCAAGGATCCTGACGCGCTGCTTCGCGACGCCAGGATCCAGGAGATTGACGGGACGCTCGAAGCGTTCGCGAGCGCTATGGCTTGAGGCCGGCGATCCGCTTCACCGCTTCGGCGAGGTCGCTGTAGGCCGTGGGATCGACTTCCCGGAACGGTGCCATCACGTGGGCGATCTTTCCGTCCGGTCCCACAATGAAGAGAGTCCGGTTGTCCATCAGGCTTCCATCGGGACGCCGCCGCACCGAACCGTACTGCAACCCCACCACCCCGCCGGTATCGCTCGCGAAGGTCCAGTCGTACTGACGGTCCCGGGCCCATGAGGCGAGCGCGGTGTCCACGTCCACGCTGATGGAAACCAGCGTCACCTTGTCTTTGCCGTCGAACAGTTGCGCGTACTGATCACGGTACGCGTCCATTTGAACCGTTCAGCCGCTGGTCCTGGCCTTGAAGAAGAAGGCCAGGACGACGGTCTGGCCGAGATGTTCGCTCAATCGAAATGGTTTGGCTCTGACCCCGGCCGGCGTCGCCGCCGGGAGGGTGAAGTCGGGCGCCACGGCGCCGACCGCGAGCGGCGCGGGCACCGGTGCCGGACCTGGCGCCGGTTGCTGCGCCGCGAGCGGAAAGGTGATCAGCAGCGCACCCACTGAAACCAGACGGATCATCAAGCCTCCTCTTGAGAGAACCTCTCTAGCCCCTAGCCCCTAGCCCCTAGCACCCTTATTTCCCTGCGTAACTCACCTTCCAGATCTTCCCCTGCGCGTCCGCCGAAATGTAGAGCGAGCCATCGGGGCCGACCGCGAGACCGGTGGGCCGGATGGACGTCGGCGCCCCACTCGGCGCGGCGAAGGTCTCGTAGGTCCCGGTTGCCTTGCCATTCGCGAAGGGAGAGAACGTTACGCGATAGCCTTCCTGCGGCGCCGGGGCCCGATTCCAGGACCCGTGGAACGCAACGAACAGACCGCCCCGGTACTTCTCGGGGAACTGGGTTCCGCCGTAGAACACGGTGGCGTTGGGGGCCCAGTGTCCCGGGAAGAAAATCGCGGGCATCGCCTTGGTGTCGCAGCGGCCCACCTTGGTTCCCGTGCTGTCTCCCCCGTACTCGGGATTCAGCAGCCTGGTGTGACGGCGGGAATCGAAGAAGCAATAGGGCCATCCGCCATCGGTTCCATCCGGCAGAGCGAACACCACCTCCGCGGGATTCTCCCGGCCCTCTTCGGCGGACCATTTCCAGTTCTCGGCGAGCTGATCGCGTCCGTGCACTCCAGCGTAGAGCATTCCGGTGCCGGGCTGGATCGAGACCGACATTGGATTGCGGAGCCCGGTCGCCCAGCGACGACCGTCCGCGGGAGTCTGGGCCAGCTTCTTGGCATCGAATCGCCAGACGCCGCCCCGTCGCTCCAGCTCGGTGCAGGGATCCGGGCTCGGGTAGGCGCCCTGCCGGTCCTGTCCTTCGGGCTGGCAACTGTTGGTCATGGACCCGAACGAGACGAAGAGCGAATTGTTGGGGCCCAGCACGATCCCCTTGTCACCGTGGCCTCCGGTCGGCAGATCCTTCGCGATGACCTGAGGCTCGCCGGCCGGCTTGAGGTCACCGGGCTTCCACGGGATACGGATCACCTGATCGGTCGGGGCGAAGTACACCGCGTCGCTCGACACGGCGATTCCGCTGCCGGCGGGGCCACTGTAGAAGGTCTCCACGACGTCGGCCTTCCCGTCCCGCGTGGTGTCCCGGAGAATGACCACGCCGCCGTCCCGTTTGGCGGCGAACACATCGCCGTTGGGCGCGACCGCGAGATGCCGGGGGCGTCCGATGTTTTCCGCGAAAAGCTGAGCGCAGAATCCGGGAGGAAGCGTCAGGCCGCCGTTATCGGGGGCACACGGGGAAGCCCGTAGCGCGGGACTCTGACCGAGGGTGCGGGCGGCTCCGAAGAGCGCACCAAGCCCCAGTCCGAAAGCGAGACGGCGAGAGGTAAACAGGCGCATCCAGACCACTCCGCGAAAGGAATGCAATATACCTTCTGACTACATTTGGCGGTCTTCCGCTCACATCGAGGTTCCAATGTCAGGATCGTTCTGGTCCCGGGCGCTTCCGGGATTCCTCGCGGTTGGATTCCCCTTCACCATCGCGGCCCAGATGCCCCAGGCCTCCGCTCCGGTGGTGGTGCGCGCGGCGCGGATGCTCGATGTCCGCGCCGGGCGGCTGGTGAACGATGCCGTCGTGGTGATCCAGGGAGATCGGATCATCCAGGTCGGCGGGACTCCGCCCGCCGGCGCCACGGTGATCGATCTGGGTCAAGCGACGCTGCTCCCGGGACTGATTGACGCCCACGTCCACCTGACCGGCGAAATCCGTCCCGGGTTCGAGCTCGCGCCGGTGCGGGAGACCGCGGCGGACGAAGCGCTCCATGGTGTCGTGAATGCGAGGAAGACGCTGCTCGCCGGCTTTACCACGGTGCGGAACGTCGGCGCGGGCGACTTCGCCGATGTGGCGCTGATGCGGGCCATCGATCGGGGCGATATCGAGGGGCCCCGCATCATTCCGGCGGGCCATGCCATCGGGATTACCGGGGGCCACTGCGACATCACGGGGTTCGCCCCGGGTGTGGTGGTGCAGGATCCCCTGCATGGCGTCGCAGACGGAGTCGCCGAGGTCGTCAAGGCGGTTCGCGAGCAGGTCAAGTACGGCGCCAAGGTCATCAAGATCTGCGCAACCGCCGGGGTTCTGTCCTTCGACGCGACGGTCGGCGCTCAGCAGCTTTCCGAGGAGGAGATGCGAGCGGTGGTCGAGGAAGCCACCCGCCACGGGCTCCGGGTAGCGGCCCACGCCCACGGCACCGAGGGGATCAAGGCGGCAATTCGTGCCGGCGTGACCTCAATCGAGCATGGATCGATGCTCGATGACGAGGCGATCGCCATGATGAAGCAGAAGGGAACCTGGCTGGTGCCTACTCGCGCGCTGGCCGACCTCATCGACAAGAATGCGTTGCCGGCACCGATTCGCGCGAAGGCGGAAGCTGTCATGCCACTGGCGGATGCTTCGTTCCGGAAGGCGGTGGCCGCCGGAGTGAAGATTGCTTTCGGGACTGATGCGGCGGTGCTGCCGCACGGGATGAACGCGAAGGAATTCGCGGTCTATGTGAAGTCGGGCATGTCCCCCATCGATGCGATCCGTACCGCCACCATCAACGGGGCCGAGCTCCTCGGCGTGAGCGACCGGGGGGAGATCGCAACGGGCAAGCTGGCCGACCTGATCGCGGTCCCCGGCGATCCGCTCGCCGACATCACCGTGCTCGAGCGGGTGAGCGCAGTCATCAAGAACGGAAAGCGGGTCAAGTAGTCAGCGCGCCGGAGTCCGGACCGGGAGCGGCACGTTGCAGACGTTGATGTGTCCGGTCGGCTCGACGAACCAGCTCTCCCGCCGGGTCCGCCGTGACGCGATCACCTGCTTGAAGGTCGCGCTTTCGGTTCGCAGCATCTCGAGAGGGACTCGCTCCCGTTCCGGAACATCGGCGGCGAGACGGATTGAGCGGATCGGGACGTTCTGGGCGGGATCGGTGTAGAAGCCGATGTTGCCGGTTCCCCGGGGCAGACTCGAGATCAGCTCGATGCCCTGGAGCACTCGGCCCACCATGGCCACGTTACGATCCAGGTGCCGAGGCGATTGCCCGATGACCGCGTAGAGCTCGCTGCCGGGTCCGCTCTCCGGCGAATCGGCCCGTCCCGCCCCGACCATCCCGTAGCAATGGGTCATCCAGGTAAGGCCGAGTCCGCGGTTCCTGGCGACCGGAAATCCCTCGGAAAAACCGACTTCCGGAGCATAGCTGTCCGGATCAGCGAGTGGAGTGAAGGGGATGTCGGCCGCGAGGGCGCGGGCGAACTCGGGGGCGAGGGGATTCTTCGCCTCGGGCATGTGCGGCCCGGTATTCTCGGGCCAGGCCCATTGCACCACGTAGTTATCCTGGACCCGGATGATCGCCGCGCCATCGAAGTAGTTCGCATGCGCCATTTTCCTGATGTTGGCGACATGGAGCGGCGCGTACCGTGGATTGAGGAGAATGACCACCCGTCCTCGGGGCAGATCCATATACAGGGTGTTCTGCGGGTCCAGGGCGGTCCAGTCGGCCGCGGGTGATTTCGCCAGGATTTCGTTGTAGGACGGCGGAGGGGCTTGCTGAGCCATTGCGAATTGTGCAGTGGCGATGAGCAGGGCTCCGATGTGCCAGGCGGGCCGCATCATTGGGATGGTCCTTGTTTTTGATCCACAGATTATTTGATCCACAGATTAAGCAGATGAAACGGATTATAGTGGAAGGCTTTTGTTGGTGGGAACGGGGGCGAGAAAACGCTTGTACTCGAGCGACCGAGCCCCGAAATTGATAAGGAGACCTCGCTGGAGCTGGCTCGCTTTGAGGTAGTTGATGATCTGAGCTTCTTCGGTTGTGGTGAGGTGGGTCAGAGCCTTGGCTTCAACGAGGACAGCGCGAAAACAAACGAAATCAACTCGGTACTTGATGCGAAGAATCACCTCTGAATATTCGAGAGGAAGTTCAACTTCCCGCTCCCATGGAATCTTCCTCTTTCCAAACTCGACTTCAAGTGCGGCACGATAGACCGGCTCCAAAAATCCCATTCCCAAAGTGCCATGCACCTGCATGGCAGCGCCAATGATGGCATAGGTTTCCCGATCTTCCGGAGCGGCCATAGACTCTGAAATCCGTGTCATCCGTGTAATCTGTGGATAACTCCAGGAATCCAGTCATCAAAAGCCCCCAACAACAATCCGATTCAAACGCGGATCTCCGCGATTACCCCCTCCCAATGCTCGCCGGATAGGTCTAAGTTCCGCGCCCTATGGCCAATCCGCAATACATCTTCACCATGGCGAATCTCCGCAAGGTCGTTCCGCCCGGGCGGGAGATCTTGAAGGGGATCTATCTCGCTTTCTTTCCCGGCGCCAAGATCGGCGTGCTGGGGGCGAACGGGGCCGGGAAGAGCACCCTGCTCCGGATCATGGCGGGCGTGGATCCGGATTTTCAGGGCGATGCCCGACCGGCCGATGGCATCCGGATCGGGTACCTGTCTCAGGAACCCTCACTCGATGCGACCAAGGACGTGCGGGGCAACGTGATGGATGGCGTCGCGGCACAACGCGCCCTGCTCACGGACTTCGAGGCAATCTCGGCCCGGTTCACCGAGCCGATGTCCGACGATGCGATGAATCGGCTGCTGGAGCAGCAGGGTGCCCTCCAGGAGCGGATCGAAACGCTCGGGCTCTGGGATCTCGACCGGAAGATCGACATTGCGATGGATGCGCTCCGGCTGCCCCCGGGTGACGCCGACGTCGCCACCCTGTCGGGCGGGGAGCGGCGGCGGGTCGCGCTCTGCCGGGTGCTGCTCGAGCAGCCCGACCTGCTCCTGCTGGACGAGCCCACCAACCATCTCGACGCCGAATCGGTGGCGTGGCTGGAGCGTCATCTCCAGGAATTTCCGGGAACCATCGTCGCGGTCACCCACGATCGCTACTTCCTCGACAACGTGGCGGGGTGGATCCTGGAGCTGGAGCGGGGCGAGGGCATTCCGTGGAAGGGCAACTACTCCTCCTGGCTCGAGCAGAAGCAACAGCGCCTCAAGACAGAAGAGAAACAGGCCTCGGCGCGACAGAAGACGCTGGAGCGCGAGCTCGAGTGGATTCGCATGGCTCCCCGCGCCCGCCACGCCAAGCAGAAGGCGAGGATCACGGCGTTTGAGGAGCTCCGCGCCGAGGGAGAACGGCAGCAGGAAGGCACCGCGGAAATCCTGATCCCGGTCCCCGAACGTCTGGGAGAAGAAGTGGTGGTCGCGAAGGATCTCGCCAAGGGGTATGGGGATCGGCTGCTGTTCGAGAATCTCAACTTCTCGCTCCCTCGTGGCGGCATCGTGGGAGTGATTGGCCCGAACGGCGCCGGCAAGACCACGCTGTTCCGACTGATCACGGGACAGGAGAAGCCCGATGCGGGATCGCTGGCGGTCGGCTCGACGGTGCAGGTCGCCTATGTGGATCAGACCCGCGACGCGCTCGATCCCGATCACACCGTGTATCAGGAGATTTCCGGGGGCGAGGACGAGCTGGACTTCGGCCGGCGCCGGGTGAATGCGCGAGCCTATTCCGCCGGATTCAACTTCCGGGGCGCCGACCAGCAGAAGAAGGTCGGCACCCTGTCCGGTGGGGAACGGAACCGGGTGCACCTCGCCAAGCTGCTCAAGAGCGGCGGCAACCTGCTGCTGCTCGACGAGCCGACCAACGACCTGGACGTCGATACGCTGCGCGCCCTGGAAGATGCGCTCCTCGGCTTTGCCGGCTGCGCCGTGGTGATCAGCCACGATCGGTGGTTCCTCGACCGGATCGCGACCCATATGCTGGCCTTCGAAGGCGACAGCGAGGTCTTCTGGTTTGAGGGCAATTTCCAGGAATACGCCGCTGACTACAAGCGCCGCAAGGGCGTCGCGGTGGACGAGCCGCACCGGATCCGGTACAAGAAACTGGTCCACTAGGGCATGGTGACCCGCTCCAAGATCACCAACCTCCCTCCCCGGCTGGAGGGACTGAGCGCGCTGGCGACCAATCTGTCCTGGTCGTGGAACCGGGAAGCCAGGGAGCTGCTCCGCAGCATCGACCCCCCGCTCTGGCGCCAGGTGCGTCACAACCCGATCGAGTTGTTGCGGGAAGTTTCGCCGGCCCGGCTGGAACGGCAGGCGCAGGATCCGGAATTCCTGCGCCACTACGACCTGGTCATGGAATGGATGGCGGGCGACCGGACCGCGGAGCGGACCTGGTTCGCGCGCCACCATGCGAACCTGCAGAACCCGGCCCGCCCAGTCGCCTACTTCTGCGCCGAGTTCGGTTCCACAACTCGGTGCCGATCTACAGTGGCGGACTCGGCGTCCTGGCCGGGGATCATTGCAAATCCGCCTCCGATCTTGGCCTTCCTCTCGTCGGCGTCGGTCTCTTCTATCTCAAGGGCTACTTCGACCAGCGCCTCCGGAGCGACGGCTGGCAGGAGGACAGCGACGATTACGTGGATCCCGCGCTGACGCCGCTCACCGAACTGGCAGGACCGAAAGGCGAGCCCTGGCTTGCCATCGTGGAGTGTTTCGGCCGCAACATTCACGTGAAGACCTGGATGATGCGGGTCGGCCGGGTCCCGATTTACCTGCTCGATACCAATCTGGAACAGAACCATCCGGAAGATCGGATGTTGCTGGGCAAGCTTTACGGCGGCGGGACCGACACCCGGCTCAAGCAGGAATGGCTCCTCGGTGTCGGCGGAGTCCGGGTGCTTCGGGCCCTTGGCGTGAACCCGGGAGCCTGGCATGCCAATGAGGGCCATGCCGCCTTCATGATGCTGGAGCGGATCCGGGAGATCACTGCGAGCGGCGAGAGCTGGGATTCCGCTGTGTCCAGTGTGCGGCGAACCACCGTCTTTACCACGCACACCCCGGTACCGGCCGGTCACGACGCATTCGACGAGGAGCACCTCGCCCAGTGCGTCGGGCCGATCTGGGATGCGATGGGAGTTTCCCGGGAAGCGGTTCTGGCACTGGGGCGGCACCCCGCCGAGCCGCAACGGGGATTTCAGATGACGGTGCTGGCGCTCAACCTGTCGGCGCGGGTCAACGCGGTTTCGCGAAAGCACGGGGCGGTTTCGCGGCAGCTCTGGCAGCCCCTCTGGCCCGATCTGGAGTCGGCGCAGGTGCCCATCGGCAGCATCACGAATGGGGTCCATCTGGCAAGCTGGATGGCGAATCCCATCATGGGAGTGCTCGATCGGAAGCTGGGCAGCGACTGGGGCGCCCGGCTGGACGATCCGCGGCTGTGGGAGCAGCTCAGCGATCTGGATCTCGCCGATCTCTGGGCGGTGCACAACGATCTCAAGGGCACCTTGATGGGCTTCATTCGCGAGGAGGCCCGTCGCCGCTTCGCGTATCAGTGGACCGAAGCCAACCAGGTGGTGGCGGCCGGAACCCTTCTGCACCCCTACGCCCTGACGATCGGGTTCGCGCGGCGCTTCGCCACCTACAAGCGCGCCAACCTGATCTTTCGCGACGTGGATCGGCTCCAGCGGCTGTTGTGCGACCGTCGCCGGCCGGTGCAGATCATCTTTGGGGGCAAGGCGCACCCGGCGGACAACCCTGGCAAGGAAGTGCTCCAGGAAGTGTACCGCTGGACCCATAACCCGTTCTTCGAGGGACGAGTCGCCTTCCTCGAAGACTACGATATGCACCTCGCGTCGGCCCTGGTGCAGGGCGTGGATCTCTGGGTCAACCTGCCCCGGGTTCCCCTCGAAGCGTGCGGCACCAGCGGAATGAAGGCGGCTTTGAATGGGGTGCCCCAACTTGGCACTATGGACGGATGGTGGGAGGAGGGCTACGATGGAACCAATGGATGGAGTATTCCGGAGCCACCCGAACAGGAGGCGAGCAACGGATTCGAGCAGGACCAGTACGACGCAGAACACTTCTACCGGCTCCTCGAAGAAGAGATCGTACCGCTCTTCTACGCGCGTGACGACACCGGCATCCCCCTTGGCTGGGTGGACCGGATGCGCAACGCCATCCGGGCAGCCGGAGCCCACTTCACCGCGCGGAGAATGGTCCTCGAGTACACCGAGCAGTATTACGTCCCCGCGATGCGAGGTGACCGGCTCCGGGACGACCGGCCGTCCTTCCCAGGGACGGCGCAGCCCGCCGCCTAGCCGTCCCCGAAAGCCCCGCGCCGAGCCGGAAAGACGCTCCCCGAACCGGGCCCGGTATCCGAAGTCGGCCCTGTTCGACCCCCAAAGCGCGCCGATCACTGTCGTGCATATCAGCGCGGAGTACTACCCCTACGCCCGGAGCGGCGGCCTCGCCGAAGCGGTCGCCAATCTTGGCGCCTGGCAGAGCGCGGCGGGGGTACGGACCATCGCCCTGCTTCCGCTCTATCGCTCGGCCCGGAAGACCGCCGGACCCCTGGTTCCGGTTGGCGACGTGCTGAAAGTCCAGGTCGGCGCCACCGAAATCAGCGGGAGGCTCTTCCGACAGAGGGAAGTCCAGCCAGGCACCCAGGTGTATTTCATCGAGCACGACGGATTCTTCGACCGCGACCGCCTCTATGGCGACGCCTCGGGCGACTACCCCGACAACCATTTTCGCTACTCCTTCTTTTCGCTCGCTGCGCTTCAGGCATTGCCCCAGCTTGCCTCCGGCCCGATCCTGCTCCACGCCCACGACTGGCACGCCGCCTTCGCGATTCTCTTCCTCCGCACCCGTCACGCCGGGGATCCGCGCTATGACCGGATCCGCACGGTGCTCTCGGTTCATAACGCGGGATACCAGGGACACTATCCGCCGACCTTGCTCGACCAGCTGGGGATCCCGCCCGAGCTGTTTACCTGGCGTCACCTCGAGTGGTACGGCAAGGTCAACATGCTCAAGGGCGGGTTGGTGTTTGCCGATCGCGTGGTGACGGTGAGTCCCAATCACGCCCGGGAGCTTCGCACGTCCAGCGGCGGATTCGGACTCCAGGAAGTGTTCAGCTGGCTGGGCCCGCGGTTCCGCGGGATCCTGAACGGCATCGACCAGAAAGTCTGGGATCCCGCGACCGACCCCCAGATCCCGGTTCCATTTACCCGGGACGATCCGACCGGGAAAGAGGCGTGCAAGCGTGAAGTGCAACGCGCCTTCGGGTTAACCGATCGTCCCGGCGTTCCCTTGTTCGCGATGGCGGCCCGCCTGGTGACGCAGAAGGGGCTGGACCTGGTGCTTCAGAGCCCGGCGCTCTTTTCCACGCCGGTGGGAGCGCAATTCGTCTTTATCGGCGCGGGAGAAGCCCGCTTCGAACAGGCCCTCGCCGCGCTCGCGGCGCAGCATCCCGGCCGGGTCGCGGTCGATACCGACTTTACCGACCGGCTGGAGCATCTGCTGATGGGGGGCGCGGATTTCCTGCTCATGCCGTGTCAGTACGAACCCTGCGGACTGACCCAGATGCGGGCCCAACGGTACGGGGTGATCCCGGTGGTCCGGCGGGTTGGCGGTCTCGCCGATACCGTCGAGGACGGGGTGACCGGCTTCGTGTTCGGTCCCTATGAGCCGGAGCCACTGGTCGGCGCAGCGCTCCGCGGGCTCGATTGTTTCGGCAATGCCGCCGAGTGGGATCGGATTCGCCGTAACGCGATGGCGCAGGACTTCGGGTGGGAACGGTCGGTGGAGCAATATCTCGACGTCTACCGATCTGCGTTGGCCAGCCCGTCCTCGACCGGCGGACCCTGAACGGAATGGATTTCGTCCTTACCCTCCACAGCCATCTTCCCTGGGTTCTCCATCACGGGCGCTGGCCCCACGGCAGCGATTGGTTGTGCGAGGCGATGGTGGACACCTACCTCCCCCTGATCGAAACGCTGGACCTCCTCGAGTCCCAGCGCGTTCCTGCTCCGGTGACCATCGGGGTGACCCCGGTCCTCGCGGCCCAGCTCACCCATCCATCGCTCCGAACCGAGATGGCGCCGTTCTTTGCGCAGCGCCTCGAAGCCTGCCGCGAAGCGATCGCCGGATTCACCGGATCGGGGGAGGAAGATCTCATTCCCCTGGCGCGGTTCTGGAGCGAACGGTTTGCCCGGCTGGAACGGCTGTTCGAAGCCTGCAACGGCGATGTGACCGGCCGCCTTCGGCATCACGCGGAAGCGGGCCGGATCGAGATCCTCTCGTCTGCCGCGACCCACGGGTTTCTGCCCCTGCTCGCCCGGGACGAGAGCATCGCGCTCCAGCTCGCAATGGGCCGGGTCCAGCATCGCCGGCTTTTCGGCGCGGACCCCGATGGGTGCTGGGCCCCCGAATGCGCCTATCGGCCGAGAGGAGACTGGCACCCCGATCCCGCCGCCCGGTATCAGCCCGATCGTGCCGGAATCGAGGAGCACCTGGGCCGTCAGGGTTACCGGTTCTTTTTCGTGGACTCCCATCTCGCGGAAGCGGGGCGCCCGCTCGGCTTGTACCGGGAAGCCGGCTGGCCGGAGCGATCGCTCCGCGCCGCTGGCGGCGTGGTGTCGGTACCGCTCACCGACGAGGAAGCCGGGTACACTCCGGAGCGACGATCACCCTATCGCGGGTATGAGGTGTCGCCCCGGAGTGGCCAGCCTTCGGTGACCGCCCTGGTGCGCGACCCCGAAAGCACCCGTCAGGTCTGGAGTCGTCATGGCGGCTTTCCCGGTGACGGCGACTACCTCGAGTTCCACAAGATCCGCTATCCCGGCGGACTCAAGTTCTGGCGGGTGACCGGCCCGGACACCGACCTCGGCGCGAAGCTGCCGTATGAGCCCAATGGGGCGCGCGCTCGGGCGTTCGAGCACGCGGCCCATCTGCACTGGCTGTTGTGGCGGCGGGACAACCACCCCCACGATGAAGGAGAAAATCTCATCGTGGCGCCATTCGACACCGAGCTGTTCGGGCACTGGTGGTTCGAAGGGGTGGATTTCATCGGCGATTTGTACCGGCACCTGGCCTCTCGCGGCGGGCCGCAGCCGCGCACCGCTTCCGAGCATCTCGCCGCCACGCCTCCGGATACCGCGGTCGCACTGGCGCCGGGATCATGGGGAGCCAACGGTGACTTCAGCATGTGGCTCAACCCGGCAACCTTGTGGACCTGGGAGCGGCTCTGGCCCCTCGAGGAACGGTTCTGGACCATCGCGCCGGCGGCGCTTCGCGATTCCGACTGCCATGCGGTTCTGGCCCAGGCCGCCCGGGAGCTGCTGCTGCTCCAATCGAGCGACTGGCAGTTCATCATCTCGACCGGAGCGGCGGCGGACTACGCCACCAGGCGGTTCCTGGGCCACGCCGAGCATCTCGACCATCTGGTGAGCGCCCTGGAGCCGGGCGGGCGGGGCCGCCTGGCCGGGGCCGGGGAGCTGGCCGAGCGGGTCCGGCAGGAAGACGATCTCTTTCCCGAGATCCTGTCCGTGCTCGCCGCGGTGCTGGGCACCCCCTCCTAACCCGCTATGCGTTCGGTCGTCTTCCACGCCCATTTCTATCAGCCACCCCGGGAGGATCCCTGGCTGGGCCAGATGGAGCGGGAGCCGAACGCGGCACCCTACCACGACTGGAACCAGCGGATCGAGCAGGAATGCTATCGCGCGGTCGTCGCGGCCCGGATTCCGGCGCCCGACGGCCGGATTGCCCGGATCGTCAACACGCTCGAATCCATCAGCTTCAACGTCGGAGCGACCCTGGCCGAATGGCTGGCCCGGGAGGCGCCCGATACCTGGAACGCCATGCTGGCGGCGGATCGGACCAGCCGGTCGCGCCGAGGTCACGGCAACGCCATCGCGATGCCCTATCACCACCTCATCCTTCCCCTGGCGTCGCGCCGGGACAAGATCACCGAGGTACGCTGGGGCATCGCAGATTTCCGCCGCCGCTTCGGGCACGAGCCGGTGGGGATGTGGCTCCCGGAAACTGCGGGGGATATGGAGACGCTCGATGTGCTCGCGAGCGAGGGGATTCGCTTCACCATTCTGGCGCCCCGCCAGGTCCTCGAGCCCCCGCCGGCCGGGCTGCCTGGGCTGATCAAGACCGGCTCCGGTCATTCGATCGCGGTGTTCATTTACGACGGTGCCCTGGCGCATGACGTCGCGTTCGGCCGGCTGATCCGCGATGCCGATCTCTGGACTCAGGAGGTGCTGAGCCGGCCCCTCGCGGAAACCGGACCGACCCTGGTCTCCCTCGCCGCCGATGGCGAGACCTTCGGCCACCACCATCAATTCGGCGAGATGGCGCTCGCGGCCACGCTGGACCGCCTGGGCCGCGACCCCGAAGTGCGGATCGACAATTTCGCTTCCTTCCTTGCCCGTCATCCCGCCGAATACCCGGTGGAGCTGATCGAGCCCAGCTCGTGGAGCTGTGCGCACGGAGTGGAGCGCTGGCGATCCGACTGCGGGTGCCGGACCCGGCCGGATACCTCACAGGCGTGGCGCGCTCCGCTGCGGGAGGCACTCGACTGGCTGGCGGCGGAGCT
The DNA here is from genome assembly GCA_963841505.1 of uncultured Gemmatimonadales bacterium. Classification (GTDB taxonomy): domain Bacteria; phylum Gemmatimonadota; class Gemmatimonadetes; order Gemmatimonadales; family GWC2-71-9; genus JABFSM01. Next base: position 47,106 of record CAWJCZ010000003.1, on the reverse strand, counting down.
CCATTCCCGTTTTGAATCGGAAGGCGCCCCGATTCTCAAGGACCCATGGGAGGCGCGGAACGGCTGGCTCCCGCCGTCCCCGTCTCCCCTGCCGGTTCGGGCTCGTGAGCTGCTGGAGATGGAAGTCGATGCGCTGGCGATGTTCACATCGTGCGGCTGGTTCTTCGACGACATCGGCGGACTGGAAAGCCGGATCTGCCTCCGATACGCCGCCCGCGCCATCGACGCCGCCGGCAGAGACGCGGAGGCGCTGCACGCGGGACTCCGGACCCGTCTCGCCGCCGCAGCGAGCAACGATCCCACGGTGGGAACCGGCGCCGACATTTACGACCGATGCCGTCCCCGGCTGGCGCCCGAAGTTCGAGTCGCGGCGGCCTATGCGGTCTCCCGGGAGCTCGATCCCGGGGTGACTCCCCGCGATATCGGTCCCTACCACGTCGAGCCCGGCGCCGATGGACACCTCGCGGTGCAGCAGCAGCGAACCGGGCGGATCCGACAGTACCAGACGAACGCGGAGGCTCCGAACGGGCTCGAGACATCAGTCGAAGTCCGGGAGGCAACCGCGGATTCGCCGGTCCAGGTAACCTTCGCCGATCTTCCCGAGCTGGAGCAGGACAGCATTCGCGCGTCGCTGCGCCGGGTGCTCCGCCCCGAGGTGCTCGAGCCGGCCGATGCGGGACGGGTGGTGGATGGTCTGGTGGACTACCGCCGCGCGATCGGCGAGGCGCTGATTCGCCAGCTGCCCTCCGATCCCGCCGCGACCAACGGAATCGACCTGGAGGGAATCATCCGGGCGCTCGATCTCCTCGCCGTGGAGAATCGTCCGGTCCCGTTCGAGGCCCAGACCCGGTATGCCCGCCTGCTCGCCCAGGCACCTCCCGAGCTCCGCCGGAGTCTCCGTGGCTTGGCGGAGCGCTTCGGGTTCGCGATCCCCAGCGACCCGGATCCCTCGCCCACCCCTCCCACCGCTCCCACCCCTCCCGTGCCATGACGCCTTCCGCTTCTTCCGGGGCGGGAGGCGTGACCGGATCGGCTGGAGGACCCGCCGTCCTGTTCGCGTTGGGCCTGCACCTGCACCAGCCAGTCGGCAATTTCGACTGGGTCTTCGAGCAGCACGTGGCCCAGGTGTACCGGCCGCTGCTTCATGAAATCATCGCCGGAGGCGCGGCGCCGTCGAGTCTCCATGTGTCGGGGCCCCTGCTCGACTGGCTGGAGCAGCATCACCGGGGCTTTCTCGACGAGCTGGGACGATGGGTGTCGGATGGAAAGGTCGAGCTGCTCGCCGCGGGTTATGACGAGCCCATCCTGGTCACCCTGACCCGGGAGGACCGGCTGGAGCAGATCGGCCGGCTCCGGGAGGCCCTCCGCCGCCGGTTCGGGGTCCTTGCCCGCGGCCTCTGGCTCACCGAGCGGGTCTGGGAACCCCACCTGGCCGGCGATCTCCACGACGCCGGGATTGGCTACGCCCTGGTGGACGATCGCCATTTCCTGGTGGCGGGATTCGAACGGGACGCCCTGTACCAGCCCTGGCGGACCGAAGACGGCGGACGCACCCTCGACCTGTTTCCGATCGACGAACACCTCCGCTACCTGGTCCCGTTCCGGCCACCCGCCGAATTCGCAGCCTATCTGACCGGGTTAGGGTCGATTCCCCCGTCCCCGGCCGGGCCGAGCCGGTTCCCCCGGGTCGCGGTCCTGGCCGACGACGGCGAGAAGTTCGGCGGCTGGCCGGGAACGTTCGAGTGGGTGTATCAGAACGGGTGGCTCCAGGATTTCCTGGCGACCCTCGATCGGCTCCGTGCCACCGGCGCGGTCCGGCTGGTCACCTTCTCCGAAGCCCTCCGTGAGGTGCCACCCAACGGAATCGCCTACCTGCCCAGTGCGTCGTATCACGAGATGGAAGGCTGGGCGCTGCCGACCCCGGCGGCCCGCCGGTTCCTGACCCTCGAGGCCGAGCTGGGCGAGGCCCGGGTGAAAGGTCCCGAGGGGTCGTTGCTCCGAGGGTCCCATTGGCGCAACTTCTTCGTGAAATACTCCGAAGCCAACCGGATGCACAAGAAGATGCTGGCGGTTTCCCGGCTCTGTCGGGAGCGCGGCGATCCCCCGCTGGCCCGGCGCGCAATCGGGAAGGGTCAGTGCAACGACGCTTACTGGCATGGGGTCTTCGGCGGGTTGTATCTCCCTCACCTGCGGCATGCCATCTGGCACGAATTGGCGCGCGCGGAGGCTGACCTGCGCCGGGGCGAGTCACTCGACTGGGCATCGAACGATTACGACTGCGATGGACAAGAGGAGATTCTGGCGCACTCGGCCCAGGTGTCGATCGTGATCAGCCCCACCCGGGGAGCCTCCATCGAGGAGCTGACCGACCTCGGCGCGCTCCGGAATCATGCCGCCACGCTCACCCGCCGGCGGGAGCCCTACCATGAGCCAATCGGGCACGCCGGCAGCGATCCCTCCGGCTCCGAAGCGATCTCCATTCACGACATCGACCGCCGGCTGGAAACCCTGCCACCGGTCGATCCCGAAACCCGCGCGATTTTCCAGGAGCGCATTTACGCGGGGGGGACCGGTCCCGAAGCGCTCGCCGCCGGCTCGGCCCGGCCGATCCACTCGTGGGCCGGCACACCGGCAGGTGTGACGCGACGGGAGGATGGCGGCACTCTGGTCTTCCAGTTCGAGATGGACCGGCTCACCAAGACGCTGCGGATCCACCCCGATGGCAGGGTCGAGCTGACCCTGGCCTGGCAACCGGATCGCGCCTGGCCCGCCGATGCCTGGTTCACGACTGAGCTTTCCCTCGCGTTCCCCCTGACGATCGACGCACCCCGGGGAACCGAATGGCGTTATCCGATCGAGACGGTGGCCCAGTCGGAACGCGGACTCGATCGAACCCTTCAGGGAGAATCGGTCACCCTGGCCTGGCCGGTCAGCGCGGGGGCCGCGCGAGTCTCGTTAACTTTCGCGGTGTGAACGAATCCCCTGACCCGCGCCTCGTCACCCTCGGGCTCCCCCAGTTCGGGATGGAGCCCGATCCGACCCGCAACCTGGCCCATGCGGTCGAGCTGATCCGCGCCGCCGCAGCCGCCGGGGCGCAGATCGTCTGCACCCCCGAGCTCTTCCTGAGCCCCTATTTCTGCCAAGTCGAGGATCACGACTTCTTCCGTCTCGCGGAGCCGGTGCCCGGACCGACCACCGAACGGCTCGGCGCCCTGGCGGCGGAGCTGGGCATCGTGCTGATCGCCTCGCTGTTCGAGAAGAGGGCCGAAGGGCTCTACCATAACACGGCGGCGATTCTCGATGCCGACGGGAAGTATCTCGGGAAGTATCGCAAGATGCACATTCCCGACGATCCCCAGTACTACGAGAAGTTCTACTTCACCCCGGGCGACCTGGGCTTTCGCACCTGGCAGACCCGATTCGCGAAGATCGGGGTGCTGATCTGCTGGGACCAGTGGTATCCGGAAGCCGCCCGGATCACCGCGATGTCGGGCGCCGAGATCCTTTTTTATCCCACCGCGATCGGCTGGCTTCCGCCCGAGAAAGCCGAATACGGCGACCGGCAGCGTGCGGCCTGGGAGACCATGCAGCGGGCCCATGCCATCGCGAACGGATGCTATGTCGCCGCAGTGAACCGGCTGGGATTCGAGCCACGCCCGGGAGGCGTCGCGGGCGAGGGCCTCGAGTTCTGGGGATCGAGCTTCGTCGCGGATCCGAGCGGGCGGGTCATCGGCCAGGCGGGGGAGCGGGAAGAAGTGCTGGTGACGCCCTGTCCCCTGGCGGCGGTCGATATCACCCGGACCCACTGGCCCTTCCTGCGCGACCGCCGGATCGACGCCTATAGCGGGTTAACCGAGCGGTTTCTCGACACCGCTCCGTGAGCGGGGTGCCCCCCCGCTACCGCATGCCCGCGGAATGGGAACCGCACCGCGGTACCTGGTTGAGCTGGCCCCACAAGGAAGCCTCCTGGCCCGGCAAATTCGAACCGGTCCCCGGCATCTTCGCCCGGATTGTCGCGGCGCTGGTCCCCGGCGAAGACGTTCACATCAACGTGGGAACCGAGGAGCTGGAAGCGTCGGCCCGCGACGTCCTGCGGACCGCTGGTGTCCCGCTCGCCCGGGTCGCCTTCCACCGCCATCCCACCGACGACGCCTGGTGCCGGGACCACGGCCCCATGTTCGTGGAGCGCCAGAGCGGACCGGAACCCATCGAGCAAGTTGTCCTGGACTGGGGATTCAACGCCTGGGGCGGGAAGTATCCGCCGTTCGACCAGGATGATGCGATTCCCTCGCGCATCGCCGCAGAGCTCGGGCTGCCCCGCGTCACGCCGGGCCTGATTCTCGAGGGCGGCAGTATCGACGTCAACGGGGCCGGCACCCTGCTGACCACCGAGCAGTGCCTTCTCAATCCCAACCGGAACCCGCACCTGACCCGCGACGCGATCGAAGCCGCGCTGCGCGAGTATCTCGGCGCCCGCACCATCCTCTGGCTCGGCGAAGGGATCGAAGGGGACGATACCGATGGACACGTGGACGACCTGACCCGGTTCGTCGATACCGCAACCGTGGTCACCGTGGTCGAGCCTGACCCGGCGGATGTGAATCACGGCCGTCTTGCCGAGAATCTGGCACGGCTTCGGACCATGCGCGATCAGGACGGCAATCCGCTGCGGATCGTGGAGATCCCGTTGCCACCGGCGATGTTCCACGAGGGACAGCGGCTGCCGGTGAGCTACGCCAACTTCTATGTCGGAAACGCGGCGGTGGTGCTTCCGGTGTTCGGGTCTGACCGCGATCGCGAGGCGATCGCGATCCTCCAGCCGCTCTTCCCGACCCGACCCGTGGTCCCGATCGACTGCACCGATCTGGTCTGGGGGCTCGGCGCGGTGCACTGCGTCACCCAGCAGTGGCCCCTCCCACCGGCCCCCACCGGCTAATCAGTCGGAATCGGGCGGGGTGCCCAGCAGCTCCGCCACCGCGGTCGCAAGGGCTTCCGGTGAAAAGGGCTTCTGCAGGAACACCCGGCGGTCGCCCGGATCCATCGGCTCCTCGAGAGGAATCTCGTCGGCGGGATATCCGGAGAGGAGGAGCACCGGAAGATCGGGGCGCTGGCGTCGGGCCCGTTCCGCCAGCTCGGGTCCGCTCATCCCCGGCATCAGCACATCGGAGATCAGCATGTCGATCGCCGACTCTCCCCCGTTCAGAAGATCGAGCGCGGTCTGTCCGTCGGCGGCTTCCATCACCCGGTAGCCGTAGTGCTCGAGGATCCGGCAGGTGAGCCGGCGGACCCGCTCCTCGTCTTCCACCACCAGCAGGGTCCCCTTGTGCCGCTTCGCGCCCGTCATGGCAGGGGGTCTCGCTTCATCATCGGATTCCTCCACCGGCTCGATCCGCGGGAAGAAGAGCCGCATGGTGGTGCCCTTCCCGGGGCTGCTGTCCAGCGTGACTGCTCCGCCGCTCTGCTGCACGATCCCGTACACCGTGGAGAGACCTAACCCGGTGCCCTCCCCCGGTGGTTTGGTCGTAAAGAATGGCTCGAACGCCTTGGCCTGGGTTTCCGGGTCCATCCCGATGCCGGTATCGGTCACCTTGAGGACGACGTACTCGCCGGGTGGAACCCCCTGGGTGCTCCGGTCACTCGCGCCCCGATCGACCCGAACCCGCGCGGTTTCCAGCCGGATCGTCCCGCCCTGCGGCATCGCATCGCGGGAATTGACCGCGAGATTGAGGAGGACCTGCTCGAGCTGTCCCGGATCGGCCCGGACCCAGCCGAGCTCGGGAGCCTGCACGGTCAGGATTTCGATATGCGCGCCGATGACCCGGCGCAGCATCCGCTCGAGATCGGTGACCAGCACGTTGAGGTCGACGTCGCGGGGGACCAGCATCTGGCGCCGACTCAGGGCAAGGAGCTGCCGGGTCAGGCCGGCGCCCCGTGACGCGGCGTCGCGGATTTCCCGAAGCTCGTCGCGCCGGGGGTCCCCATCGCCGAACTGGCTGGTCAGCACATCGGCATAGCCTCGAATCACGGTCAGCAGATTGTTGAAGTCGTGCGCCATCCCCCCGGCCAGCCGCCCGAGACTCTCCATCTTCTGCGCCTGGAGCAGCTCGGCCTGGAGCTGGCGTTGCTCGGTGATGTCCACGATCACCCCGTGCCACACCAGCAAATCGTCCTCCCGGACCGGCGTGGCAATCGCCCGAAGCCAGCGGAGCTCGCCCTGCCGGGGCCGGTTCCGGAAATCGAAGGTGTACGGTTCCAATCGTTCGGACGCGCGACGGAACACCGGGATTGCGGCATGCCGATCCTCCGGATCGATCGAGGCGAGCAGACGATCCGGATCCTCGAGGACTTCCCAGGACGTGACTCCGAACAACTCCTTGACCCGTTCGCTGATGTAGGCAAACCGGCCCCGACCCTCGACGTCGATGGTGTACTGATACACCACGCCGGGCACCGACGCGGTGATGCGCTGGAGGGTCTTCTGCGCGCCCAGCCGGACCTCTTCCGCCCGGCGCCGCTCGGTGATATCGCGCAGGATGCCCTGGAGCAGGCCCTGACCGGTTCTCCGGAGACTCAGCTCCGCATCGAACACCGTGCCATCCTTGCGCCGGAGCCGCCGTTCCTCCAACACCACGGAATCTGGACCATCAAGGTTGGGGGGCGGTCGCAGCCGGTCGTTCGAGACGTAGACCTCGGGAAGGCGGCGGGTGAGCAGCTCGGCCTCGGGGTATCCCAGCATGTGGGCGGCGCGCTCGTTGACCAGCGCGAAGCGGCCATCCGGATGCAGGAGCACAATTCCGTCGGACGCCTGCTCCAGCAGATCCCGATACCGCGCTTCGCTCTCCGTCAGGGCTTGCTCTCTCGCGGCGGAAACCTGGCGAGCCCGCTGGAGCCGCCACGCAATGAGGTCCGCGAGACCAATGCAGGAGATCCAGATGGCGATCCGGGTCCCGTCGCCGGAATAGGCGAAGTGAAAGCTGCGGGACGGCTCGATCGCGAAGTACACCGTGGCCAGGATGATGATGACTTCGGCCAGGATCGCCGGGGCGACGCCGGCCACCAGCAGCGCCAGCAGGGAAACGATCCAGGCCGGAGTGAGCGGGGATCGCTCGAAGAAATCCCGGAACAGCTCCAGCGCGCCCACTCCGGCCCCGGCCATGACGATCGCGAACGCGTACCGGGACCGGCCGGCGAGAGGAAGCTCGATCACCGGGAGGGAGGCGCTAGATTCTTGCCCATGCCAGCGCTTATCGAGTGCGTTCCTAATTTCAGCGAAGGGCGGGACCTGGACGTCATCCGGCAAATTACCGCCGCCATCGAGTCGGTTGAAGGGGCGACCCTGCTCCGAACATGGACCCGGGTCGCGCGACCAACCGCACCGTCGTCACCTTCGCGGGCGAGCCGGCCCCGGTCCTCGAGGCCGCCTTTCGCGCCATTGCCAGGGCCGCCGAGTTGATCGACATGCGACGCCACACCGGGGAGCATCCCCGCATGGGAGCCACCGACGTCTGCCCTCTGGTTCCCATCGCGGGCATCAGCATGGAAGAAACCGCGGCCCTCGCGCGGAAACTGGGCGAACGGGTTGGTCGGGAGCTCGGCATTCCGGTGTACCTGTATGAATCAGGCACAGCCCGATCCGGCCGCCGGAAAGACCTCTCGGTCATCCGGGCCGGGAGAATACGAAGCGCTCCCTCGCAAGCTGCTCGATCCCGCCTGGAAGCCCGATTTCGGGCCCGCCAGCTATCAATCCGAGCAGCGGCGCGACGGTGATCGGCGCGCGCGATTTCCTGGTCGCCTTCAACGTCAATCTCAACACCACGTCCACCCGGCGCGCCAATGCGGTCGCGTTCGACGTCCGGGAGACCGGCCGGCCCAAGCGACAAGGCGACCCGCTGACCGGACAGATCGTCCGGGATGACCAGGGCGAACCGGTCATGGTCCCCGGAACCTCAAGGCCGTCAAGGCGATCGGCTGGTATATCCACGAATACCGGATCGCGCAGGTCTCGATGAATCTGACCGACCTTCGGTCACGCCGCTCCATCAGGCGTTCGAGGAAACCTGCCGCAAGGCCGGGCCCGGGGACTGCGGGTGACCGGCTCGGAGCTGGTCGGGCCTGATCCCGAAATCGGCGCTGGTCGAGGCGGGACGACATTTCCTGCGGAAGCAGGAGCGCTCGGCCGGCCTCCCCGAGGGCGAGCTGATCCGGCTGGCCATCCGGTTTCGATCGGCCTGGAGTAGCTTTCGCCGTTCAATCCGGAGGAGCGGATCATCGAATACCTGCCCGCAGGATCCGCACCCGGCTCGCCTGCTCGACCGCTTTCGGTCATCCGAGTTCGTCGACGTCACCGCGTCCGAATCGGTGGCGCCCGGCGGCGGATCCATGGCCGCGCTGCTGGGCGCGCTGGGAGCAGCGCTCGGCACCATGGTCGCGAATCTCTCCGCCCACAAGCGGGGATGGGACGCCCGCTGGGACGCCTTCTGGAATGGGCGGAGCGCGGGCAGACCCTGGTCGACACCCTGCTCCGATCTGGTGGACGACGACACCCGCGCCTTCAACCGGGTCATCGTCGCTGTCGGCCATGCCCAAGGCACCGACGCCGAACCGCCGAGGCCCGAGCCCAGGCGCTGGAAGCCGCCAACCGGGGCGCGATCGAGGTCCCCTGGCAGGTCATGCAGGCCGGCCCAGGCCTGCTTCGACCTGCTCGAGGCCATGGCCCGGGACGGCCACCCCGCATCGGCCTCCGACGCCGGGGTCGGCGTGTTATGCACCCGCGCGGCGATCCTCGGCGCCTGGCTCAACGTCCGGACCAATGCCGGCTCGATCAAGAACCGTCAGGCGATCGCGGGGATTCTCGACGAAGGCGCCCGGATCGACCAGGACGCGGCCCGTCGCGAAGAAGCCATCCTCGCCCTGGTCGAGGCCCGGATGGCCGGCTGATCAGGAAGGCGCCCGCCAGATGTCCTTCCCGCGCGCGACGGTCCGCACGCAGGCGTTGGCGGTGAAATGGTAGAGCCACTGGGTCACCGACGCCGCGTCGATCACCGCGAAGTCGGCCGATCGCCCCTGCTCCAGGCATCCGGTTTCCTGTTCCAGGCCTAACGCGCGGGCCGCCACGATCGTCGCGCCCTTGAGCGCTTCGGCCGGGGTCATGCGCTGCAGCAGGCAGGCCAGGGTCAGCGCCATCGGCAGGTGGTAACTCGGCGCCGAGCCAGGATTGAAGTCGGTGGCGACCGCCACCGGCACACCGAGTCCGAGGAGCTGCCGGGCCGGCATCGGAGTCATGCCCAGGTAGAGCGAGGCAATCGGCAGGCTCACCGCGACGACGCCGCTGGTCGCCAACCGGCTCATCCCGTCGGTGCTGATCTGTTCGAGGTGATCCGCCGAGATGGCCCCGACCTCCGCTGCAAGCTCGGCGCCCCCGCATGAGGTGATCTGATCGGCGTGCAGTTTGGCCCGAAGCCCGAAGTGGGACGCGGCCTCGAAGATTCGCCGGGCTTCCGCGACCGAAAACGCCGACTCCTCGACGAACACATCGCAGAAGCGCGCCAGCCGCTCCTCCGCGACACGGGGAAGAATCTGCTCGATGACCAGAGTGAGGTAGGCCTCGCGCCGATCCTTGTACTCCGGCGGAACGACGTGCGCCGCGAGCACGGTGGAAACCAGTCGCTGCGACGTCTGGTCGGCGAGATCCCGGTAGAGCCGGAGAATCCGGAGCTCGTCCTCCAGGTTCAGCCCATACCCGCTCTTCGCCTCGACGGTGGTCACCCCGAGCCGGGCCATGCCCGCAAGATGAGACCGACAGTGCACCGCGAGCTCGTCGGTCGCCGCGGCGCGGGTCTTGTTCATGGTGGATACGATGCCGCCGCCCGCCCGCACGATGTCGAGATAGCTGGTGCCCTTGATGCGCTGCTCGAACTCTTCGGCGCGCCACCCTCCGAATGCCAGATGGGTGTGGCAGTCGATGAGTCCCGGGATCACCAGCCGGCCCAGGGCGTCCTCGCCCGGCCAATCGTGATAGGGGGACGGAAGGTCCGCCTCGGGGCCGGCCCAGCAGATCTGGGAGCCTTCCCAGGCGAGGGCCGCCCCCCGGACGGCGTGGATCTCGTCCTGCGAACCGTTCGGCAGGCATCGCGCCAGCAGCCCGATGTTACGGAGAACCGGCATCTATGACCGGAAAATGGGGTCAGACTCCATTTTAGCCTCGGCTAAATGGAGTCTGACCCCGTTTTGGCCGGTCCGCCAGCATCGGAAGATCGATCCCCCGCTCGGCGGCGACCCGGATCGCGTCCTCATAACCCGCGTCCGCGTGCCGCATCACCCCGGTGCCCGGGTCCGCGGTCAGCACCCGTTCGAGCCGGCGGGCGCCCGGATCGGTCCCGTCCGCGACGATGACCATGCCGGCATGGATGGAGTAGCCGATCCCGACCCCGCCACCGTGATGGAGTGAGACCCAGCTGGCTCCGCAGGCGGTATTGAGCAGTGCGTTGAGGATGGGCCAGTCGGCAATCGCGTCACTGCCGTCTTTCATCCCCTCGGTTTCCCGATTGGGGCTCGCGACCGAACCGGTGTCCAGGTGGTCCCGTCCGATCACGATCGGCGCCTTCACCTTCCCCTGCTTGACCAGGTGATTGAACCGGAGGCCGATCTCGGCGCGCTCGCCGTATTCGAGCCAGCAGATCCGGGCCGGTAGCCCCTGGAAGTGCACCTTCCGCCGCGCCTGCTCGATCCACCTCGCCAGTGGCTCCTTCCCGGGGAAGGCGGCGAGCACGGTTTCGTCGGTGACGGCGATATCGGCGGGGTCGCCCGAGAGTGCCGCCCATCGGAAGGGTCCCGCGCCGCGACAGAACAGCGGCCGGATGAAGGCCGGCACGAAGCCCACGATGTCGAAGGCCTGGCGCATTCCGCGACGGTCCGCCACCTGACCCCTGATGTTGTTGCCGTAGTCGAACACGACGCTGCCGCGGCGCTGGAACTCGAGCATCGCATCCACGTGGACCACCATGGAATCGAGCACCGCCGCCTCATAGCCGTCGGGGTCACGCTCCCGGAATTCCGCCGCGGCCTCGACCGAGTAGCCCCGTGGGATATACCCGAGCCGCAGATCGTGGGCGGCGGTCTGATCGGTGAGCACGTCCACCTCGGTGCCCCGCCGGATCAGCTCGGGGAGGACCTCGGCCACGTTGCCGAGGAGGGCGACCGAGAGGGCCTGGCGGGTTCGCTTCGCTTCGGCCACGAGGCGCAGGGCCTCATCCAGGTCGGTGGTCGCGCGATCACAGTACCCGGTGGCCACACGGCGCTCGATCCGCTGCGGATCTACCTCGATTCCGAGAAATACTCCGTCATTCATCGTCGCGGCGAGTGGTTGAGCGCCCCCCATCCCACCGAGCCCCGCGCTTACCACGAGGCGCCCTGCCAGACTGCCCCCGAAATGCTGCCGGGCGCATTCGGCGAATGTTTCGTAGGTGCCCTGGAGGATCCCCTGGGTACCGATGTAGATCCAGGAACCCGCGGTCATCTGGCCGAACATGGTGAGCCCGAGCGCCTCGAGCCGCCGGAATTCCTCCCAGGTGGCCCAGCGGGGAACCAGCTGGGCGTTGGCAATCAATACCCGGGGGGCGTCGGGATGGGTCGTGAAGATGCCGACCGGTTTGCCGCTCTGGATCAGGAGGGTCTCGTCGTTTTCGAGCCGCCGGAGGCTCTCGACGATCTTTTCGAAGCAGGCCCAGTTCCGCGCAGCCTTCCCGCTTCCGCCATAGACCACCAGCTCCTCCGGTCGCTCCGCGACGGCCGGATCGAGATTGTTCATCAGCATCCGGAGCGCTGCTTCCTGGTGCCAGCCCCGGCAGGATAGGACCGAGCCGGTCGGGGCGCGGATCGCGGAGGGGGTCATCGTGGTCATGAGAACAAGATATTCCAACGTCCCGGGCTCGGTGAGTATCCCAAGAAAGACACCCGGCACCCTGCCCTGGAACCTGCTGGCCGGTGCGGCCGTACGAACAAGACCAATACCGGAGCTGCCCATGCGACTGCGAATGCTTTCCCCCACCTTGCTTCTGCTTCCGCTCGGCTCACTGAGCGCGCAGCAGGACCGCGACGAATTCAACTGGAGCCGGACCCTGGCGTCCGGCAAGACCATCGAGATTGTCGGCATCAACGGCAGCATCGTGGCCGAGGGGACGTCGGGCGGCAGTGTGCAGGTGCGCGCGACCAAGCGCGGACATCGGAGCGACCCGGGGACCGTCACCTTTGAGATCGTCGAGCATGACAACGGCGTCACGATCTGCGCGATGTATCCCTCGGACGACCGCCGGCCCAACGAATGCCGGGCCGGAGGCGGGGGTCACATGAGTACCCGGCGGAATGACGTCGAGGTGGCCTGGACCGTCCGGGTCCCGTCCGGAGTGCAGTTCACCGGTCGCACCGTCAACGGCCGGGTCGAAGCCCACGGCATGACGGCGCCGGTGCAGGGCTACACCGTCAACGGCGCAGTGGACCTCGACACGTCTTCCTGGGCCGATGCCAGCACGGTGAACGGGTCGCTCACGGTCCGGATGGGCCGGGTGGACTGGCAGGGAGACAAGGAATTCAGCACGGTGAACGGAGCCATTACCCTGTATCTCCCGTCCTCGGCCAGCTTCGAGGTCGATGCCTCGAACGTGAACGGATCGCTGAGCACCGATTTCCCCCTCACCATTCGTGGCAAATGGGGTCCCCGCCGGATGAGCGGAACCGTGGGGCAAGGAGGCCGGTCACTGAGCCTCAGCACGGTGAACGGGGCGCTCGAGCTCCGTAAGGGGAACTAGCGGGACAGCCCCCCAACGACTTCGGGCCTATTGGCGTATCTTCGGAGGTTCCCAACCTCCATCACACGGATACGCCAATGCCTGCTGCCCCAGCGCTTTTCCGTCAACCAGCCGTGGCGCCGCCGACCCGTGTTTCGGCGGCGTTGCTGCTTCTGGTCCCCAGCCTCCTCGCGGCCCAGGTTCCGTCGCCCAAGGAGCACTTCGGGTTCAACATCGGCGACGACTATCAGCTCGCCAACTACGACCAGCTCACCGCCTACTGGAAAAAGCTCGCGGCGACCTCTCCCCGGATGAAGCTCGTGTCCATGGGCAAGACCGCGGAGGGGCGCGACCAGTGGATGATGATCGTCAGCTCGCCGGAGAATCTCGCCAGGCTGGACCAGTATCGGACCACCTCGGCGCGTCTGGCTCGTGCCGAAGGATTGACCGACGAGCAGGCCCATGCGCTGGCCGCCCAGGGCAAGACGGTGGTCTGGATTGACGGCGGCCTCCACGCGTCGGAAGTGCTGGGATCCCATCAGCTGATCGAACATCTGTGGCAGATGGCCAGCCGGAACGATCCCGAGACGCTGCGCATTCTGAACGATGTGATCCAGCTCGTGGTGCACGCCAACCCGGACGGCATGCAGCTCGTGGCCGACTGGTACATGCGGCGCGCCGACACCCTCCGGCGCTCGACCGGTGAGCTCCCCCGCCTCTATCAGAAGTACGTCGGGCACGACAACAATCGCGATTTCTACCTGAATGCGATGCCGGAAAGCGAGAACATCAGCCGGGTGATGTACCGCGAGTGGTATCCCCAGATCATGTACAACCACCACCAGGCCGGCCCCGCGGGAACGATCATGTTCGCGCCGCCGTTCCGGGATCCCCACAACTACTACTTCGACCCGATCGTAGTGAACGGCATTTCACTGGTCGGCGCCGCCATGCACGAGCGCTTTTCGGCCGAGGGCAAGCCGGGACTGACCGACCGATACGGGGCGACCTATCAGACCTGGTTCAATGGAAGCCTTCGTACCACGGCATACTTTCACAACATGATCGGGATCCTGACCGAATCGATCGGAAACCCCACTCCGATGACGATCCCGTTCGTGCCGGACCGCCAGCTTTCCAACAGCGACAACCCCTTTCCGATCACGCCCCAGGTCTGGCACTTCCGTCAGTCGATCGACTATTCGATCACCGCGAATCGCGCCATCCTCGATCTCGCGTCGCGCTACCGCGAGACCCTGCTCTACAACATGTACCAGATGGGGCGCAACTCGATCGCCCGGGGCAACCAGGACACCTGGACCACCACGCCGCACCGGATCGAGAGCGTGAAGGACATCGCCGCGGAGGACCGGGCCCGCGGTGGAGCGACGGGCGGCGCCGGCCAGGGGGGTGGGTTCGGAGGCGGCGGCGGTTTCAATACCGGAGCAGTCGCAGCCCGATACTTTGATCTGCTGCGCAAGCCGGAGGATCGCGATCCCCGCGGCTACGTGATTCCGAGCACCCAGCCCGACTTCCTGACCGCGACCAAGTTCGTCAACGCGCTCATGAAGAGCGGCATCGAAGTGCAGCGTGCCACCGCCGCATTCACCGTGGCGGGCAAGCAGTATCCGGCGGGCTCCTATGTGGTCAAATCGGCCCAGGCCTTCCGCCCCCACGTGCTCGACATGTTCGAGCCGCAGGACTATCCCAACGACCTGCTCTACCCCGGCGGCCCGCCGAGACCCCCCTATGACAACGCGGGATACACGCTCGCGCTTCAGATGGGCGTTGAGTTCGACCGGATCCTCGACGGGTTCGATGGACCGTTCGTCAAGATCGACAGCATGCTGACCAGGCCGCCGGTAGCCGAAACCCTCGGCGCAGGCGCGGGGTTCCTGATCGATCGCCGGATCAATGACGGATTCCTGGCGGTCAACCGCCTGCTCGGCGCCAAGGTGCCGGTCCAGGTCACTGCAAAGCCCGTGGCGGTGGGGACGATGACCTACCCGGCAGGAAGCTGGTACGTCCCCTCGAGCGGCGCGGCAAAGACAGTGCTCCAGAAGCTCGTCAGTGAGAAAGGACTGCCGGTGGTCGCAATGCGCTCCGCCCCTTCTGGGACGGCCGCGCTCCGGCCCATCCGGGTCGGCCTCTGGGACCAGTACGGCGGCTCGATGCCTTCGGGCTGGACTCGGTGGATGCTCGAACAGTTCGAGTTCCCGTTCCAGGTGGTGTACCCCCAGCAGCTGGATGCGGGAAACCTGAACAGTCAGTTCGACGTGCTGGTTTTCGTGGACGGTGGCATTCCCTCGACCAGCGCCGGAGGTGCCGCAGCAACGGCCTCTCGTCGCTTCGGAACCGACGCGCCGGACGACATTCCGGCGGAATTCCGGAACCGGATGGGCCGGGTCACGGTCGAGAAGACCGTCCCGCAGCTCAAGTCCTTCCTCGAAAACGGCGGGCGGGTAGTCGCCATCGGCAATTCCACCACCCTGGCCGGTTACTTAGGCCTTCCGGTGAGCAGCGCGCTGGTGGAACGCACCCCGCAGGGTCAGGAGCGGCCGATTGCCCGGGAAAAATTCTACATCCCGGCCTCTCTGCTCCAGGTCTCGGTGGATTCGACCGCTGAGTCCGCCCTCGGCATGGGAAGCTCGGCAATCGTGATGTTCGATGAGAGTCCATCGCTCAAGCTCGGGTCAGACGCCGAGCAGCAGGGGGTGCGCCGGGTCGCGTGGTACGCGACCGACCATCCGCTTCGGAGCGGCTGGGCGCTCGGGCAGGAGATCCTGAAGGGCAGTGTCGCGGCAGCAGAGGCCACCGTCGGGAAAGGCACTCTCTATCTCTACGCCCCGGAGATCACCTTCCGGGCCCAGCCCCACGGGACCTTCAAGTTCCTGTTCAACGCCCTGTACGGCCGGTAACCGCGGCGTGTAAAAGGACTTGACCCTGCTCGGCTACGGAGTGACGACGTTGTAGACCGCCGGACTCCCCGAGAGAGAGAACGTATAGGCGCCGGTCGCACCGGCGGCCTTGGAGGTCGCCTCGATCGTATAGAGCACGGTGGTGCCGGTGCTGTTGGTCAGTGTCAGCTGGGCGCTGTTGCCGCCCGAGGGATTCTCATCCGCCAAGGCAACCGTCCCGTTCGTCAGGGTCTGCCCGGCAAGCAGTCGAAGCACCGGTGCAAATGCGGTGGATGTCGTGTTGACGTTGATGGTCTGGCCGCTCGCGACCGCAATCAGCAGACGCCCGGATCGGGTTCCCGAAGTTGTTCCGGAGCAATCCGTGTCGCTCAGCTGCAGCGTTCCGGAGTATCCGACAAGCGGGAGACGGTACCCGCAGACCGCCAGGTCGGGGGACGTAGACGATACCGTCAGCGTATAGACCTGTCCTCCGGGAGCGCCGGTCACATTATCCAGGACATCGAACTCGACCGGACCCGGCCCGATCAGGTAGGTGTTGGACTGGAGGGTTCCATTGAGAGGACCGAAATACCATCGGGCCGAAACCTCGGACTTGATGGTGAGGAAAACAGGGCCGGAGGTCGTGATCAGGGCGTTGATCGCCTGGCTGGCTGGCGCGGTGTACCGGTATCGCCGATAGGTCGAAGACACCAGAGCGGTCGGCGCGCCGAAGAACGTGTTGCAATCGATCCCGTTCCGGATCTGACCCTGATTCGGAACCCCTGGAACGATGTCCTGCACCGCGCAGCCGCCCCCATAGGCGATGGCCCGGAAAGTCGCTCCGGAGAAAGTCGGGTTGCCCCGCAGCGCGATGTACCACTGGCCGTCGCGGTTACTGGTGATGTCACACCGCTGGGAGGAACCGCTCACCTGGGAGGCGCAGTCATAGGTGGTCGAGGTGGGATACGCACCACGCCGGGCATACAGCTGAACGTTGCCGGAGCCGAGGAACGACACGAAGGACAACTCGATGAGCCCGGTCGGAGCCGTGTAGCTCAGGTACCGGGTCTCACCCGCCGAGGCAGCCTGCCCGCTGACTTCCCCGCTGTTCTGGACCGTGGTTGGGTTTCCTGGAATGATTGTGAATTGGGGACTCGTGACCCCCGAATAGCCGGGGGCTGAGAACTGAAGGCTTCCGACCGTCGCCGTTCCGCTGATCATGAGGTCCCCAAAGACGGCCTTGCCGGTCGCGTCGGTATTGACGGTCAGCGAAGCGGCCGCGGGTGATCCATCCCCCGCGCGGAGCGCGGCGCCCGGAGCCTGCGCAGGGACGCCGAGGGTACCCGTCCCGGTGGCCATCGAGACGGTGATCGGAACGCCGGCCACCGCGACATTGGCCCCCGCCGCGTTCCTGAGCTGAATGACCGGCTGGAGGAAGAAAGGAATCCCCGTGAGCACCACCGCATCCGGTCCCGTCACCAGGGCCAGGCTGGGAGGAGGAGTAATCTGAATAGTGGCCGAGCTCACGAAGAAGGACGCCCCGTTCACGGTGGCGCTGAACCGAAGCACCTGCGCCCCAACCGCTCCCGAGAGGCCGAGCCCGGTGAACGTTGCCGATCCGGTCGCTCCGGTCGTCGCCGTGGTCGTACCGGTCAAAGTGCCGGTTCCGCTTTCGATCGAGGCGGTGATGACGACGCCCAGCTGCGCCACGGAGTTTCCCGCCCCGTCGCGGAGCTGGACCGTCGGCTGGGGTGAAAGAGCCGCCCCACTCTCGACCGAGCTCCCTGGCGCCGTCGTCAGGGCCAGCGCGGAGGCCGCCCCCGCAGTGACCTGAATCGCCGCGGAGCTGATGGTCAGAGCAGTCGCACTCGGAGTGGCGGTGAAGCTCAGGACCCGGCTTCCGACGGCTCCCGATAGGCCGAGGTTGGTGAAGGTCGCAGCCCCACTCGCCGAGGTGGTGGCGGTGGCCGTGCCAGTCAGGGTTCCTCCTCCGCTCTGGATGGACGCCGTCACGGTGACCCCGGCCTGGGGCACGTTATTCCCGCCAACATCCCGAAGCTGGACCACTGGCTGAGGGCTGAATTGTCCGCCGCTGCCAACCGTAGCACCGGGCGCCGTGGTCAGGGCGAGCTGGGTCGCAGGTGGCTGGGTTGCCGCGACAGCGATATCCGTTGCGGCACCTCCACCCAGGGACCCTCGCACCGACTGAGATCCGACGGTGGGGCCGAGGTGCCAGGAGGTGGAGGCGATTCCATCGGAACCTGTGGTCACGGTGGTCGACGACGCCCCGCCCACGGTCCCGCCCCCGGACACCACGGCAATGGTCACGACCTGGCCGCTTGCCGGAGTCGCCGACGTCCCGGTCCCCTTCTTCACCAGGAAGGAGACAGTGACTGTAGCGCCTGCCTCGGCGGTCGCGGGGTTGCCGCTGGACTCGATTGAATAGGTCGTGTTGTTGCCGTGGTCGTCGGGACCGGTGGAACCCCCGGAACATCCGAGGACGCTCAAGGCAGTCCAGGCCAGAGCCTTCCGGAAAGCGGGACGCATGGATTCTCCTGACGGACAAAGGGACGCCCTAGATACGCGTCAAAACGCAGTATCCAGGGTCATCCGGGAAAAAGGAACAGGGGGACGGCAGCAAGCTGCCGTCCCCCTGTTCCCTCACCTACCGTCTGGAAGTCTTAGCCCACCGCCAACCCGAACCGGGAATCTCCTTCTTCCGGTTCCGGATCCTCCTCGACACCCCCCGCGTCCATGAGGCGCGCAGCGAGGAGAGGAAGCGCAGCAGGAATCATGAGCTCAGGATCCAGATGCATGAGCTGGGCGATCCAGTTGGCCGCCTGCTTGGCCTGGGTAAGATGTTGAACGACTGGGTCGAGCATACGCACCTGCCGGAGAATGTTGCCTCTGTCCGATTCCTTTGCGAAATCAATGCCACTTTCGCTGACAATGGAGGAGACGACTCGCGGTGAGGGCAAAACCACACGCCATCGGACGAAGTAACAAGGAGTTAGGACTTCGTGAGAAATGCTCTCTGGGCTCTTTTGAGACGGCCCGTCCATTCCGGGAGTCGCAGCAATGGGACACCACCCAGTGTCAGTTCGACTACGATTCCTCGCGACGAACCATGATCCTCGATCAGCTCGATGCCCGTCCCGTAATCGCGCACCGCGGTGCATCCGGTGAAGCTCCGGAGAATACGCTCGTGGCTTTGAAGCTCGCGATCGAGCAGGGCGCGGAGGCCCTGGAGTTCGACATCCGGCTCGCGGCCTGTGGCACTCCGGTCCTGCTCCACGATGCCCTCCTCGACCGGACGACCTCGTGGACCGGCCCGGTCAGCGCCCACTCGGCCGCCGAACTTGCGAATTGCGACGCCGGCCACCGCTTCTCCCCCGACAAGAGGAACTTCCCCTGGCGAGCACGAGGGCTCGGGGTGTCCTCACTCGCGCAGGTTTTGGCAGAGCTGCCCGGCGTCCCTCTTCTGATCGAGCTCAAGACCGTCGAAGTCGCCCTGCCTGCCCTCGAGGTCCTGCGCCGACATGGGGCGGCCCCGCGGGTCATGATCGCCTCGTTTCTCGATGCGGCGATTGTTCCCTTCCGCGGCCAGGGCTTTCTCACCAGCGCGTCGCGGCGGGGGATTTTCCGGCTCTGGGCAGGGTCGAAGGTCGGGTTGAAGATTCCGGGGAAGGATCAAGCCTATTCGGTTCCGGAGCGATTCAAGGGAACCCTCCCGGTTCCAACACCGGCCTTCGTTCGAGCCGCCCGGCGTCTGGGATGCCCGGTCCACGTCTGGACGGTCGACGATCCCGAGCGAGCTCGAGACCTCTGGCAGATCGGGGTCTCGGGGATCGTGACCAATTTTCCCGGTCGCATCCTTGCCGCGAAACCGCACCACCAGTTGGAGCCGGAATGATTTTGGGGATCGGCCCAGCTGACGGGTCGCTTCCTCACGATGAGAACCCACCGGTGCCTTGAGGCGTCGGGATTCATCGCGACCTTGACGGTGGGGGTGTAACGCTCAGCGCGGGGCCGCCCGGGACAGGTCCGCGAGCAGGGCAGTCACGGAAACGGGACGTCCGAGAAATTCCCGCAAAACATCCTGGGCCGGTCTTTCCCGGCCAAAACGATAGAGCTGTTCCGACACGTCGGCATACCAGCCGGAATCTCCGGTCGCGAACGATCCCCGCCGCGCCTTGAGCCGGGCGCGCACGTCCTCGATGAGAATCGCCCCGAAGGCGTAGTTGAGCATGTATCCGGGACTCTCGACCAGCTGACCGCGCAGGGCCCACCACGACCATTCGGGATGTGGCTTGATGTGGAGATACTCGCGGGTCAGGCTGGTCCAGACCTGATTGGGACTCGGACCGTCGGGGCGATGGACCCGGATCTCGAACAGCGCCCACGCCATGTCGAGGACGATGCCGGCGTACTTCGCGCGCAGCGCAGTCGCTTCGGGCACGGTCCGCCCCAGGTAGCGTTGCTGCCAGGCCGCTTCGTACGCCTCGTCGGCGGCCAGATCGGCGATGGCCTCGGTGAAGGTGTCGCTGTCGGGCCAGTCGGTGTAGGCCGGGCGAGTCCGGATCGCTGCGATGTGCACCGCGTGACCGACCTCGTGGAGCAGCTCGGCGAGAATACCGAAGCCGCCGGTCCGGTACGAGGTGAACACCCAGGGCTCGACCGGGTCGCGTCCTCCGAAATCGGTGAACGAGATCGGGTATTTCCCCGGGCGGGGCAACAGGTCGTAATGGACCCCGAGCCGTTCGGGGTCGGCGCCCAGGTCGCGGTAGTAGCGGTTGGCGAGCGCCTGCAGCGAGTCGCGGGGGATGGCCAGTGAGAGGACCCGGGAAGTCTGCCCGGTCCAGTAGTAGAAATCCCAGGGCTCGAACAGGGTATCCGGCAGGGTCGCGCGCCACCCGTCCAGGGCCGCGACCAGCCATCGCTCCAGGGTGTCGGGATCGACCCCTAACCCGCGCGCCCTGGCCGCCATCGGGGAACCGGTCGCGGCCCAGGCGTTCCGGCGCAATTCCACCATCCGTCGATAGGGACTTCCGCTCCCATCATCACCGTTGACCGAGCGCCAGATCGGCGCCAGAGCGAGAAACAGCCGCCGGCGCGCGGCGGAATCCCCGGTCCGGCCGAGGCGCCCCAGAATGGCCAGACGATCCAGGGTATCGGCCCCGACGACGATCCGGCGGGCGGCCGCCCCATAACAATCGAAGGTCCGCGCCGTGAGGCGCTCGAGATCCGCATTCCGGAGCGCGGCGGGAAAGGGGTCGGCGCAGTCCACCGTCTCCGAGGTCGGTTCGGGTCGTTCCCGACTCTCGGCCTCGAGCCGGTGCAGCTCGCTCTGGAGGAACCGGAATGCCCGGGCATCGGCGGGGCCGAGCCGGTCGGCCGGGACAGTCGCCACCATGCTGTCCAACCGACGCTCCAGCCGTCCCGAGCGCGCGACGAGGGAATCCACCGGAACCCCCCGGGGCGAGACGGTTGCACCGAGATTCCGGGTTATGCCCAGCCGGTCGCGGACGTCGCGGTACTCGAGCCAGGTCCGCTCCACCGCGCCGAGTCCGCTGGCCGGCGTGGTCGCCTGGGCGGCGACGCCCGTGGCCCAGAGCAGGGCCGCCAGGCCGAGCCCCCCACCTCCCCTAGTCCGCAAATCGCACCGCATAGACCGGCGGCAAATGCTCCGAGATGGTTTCCCAGGTATCGCCCTGATCGCGCGAGGCCCACAGGGCGCCGGTGGTGGTGCCGAAGGCGAGGCGTTCGCCGGCCCGGTCGATGTCCAGCGCGTGACGGAAGGTCAGATCGTAGGCGGGTTGGGATGGGAGACCGTTGCTCAACGATTCGAAGGAAGCGCCGCCGTCCCGGGTCCGGGTGACCACCACGCGCCCATGGGGCGGGAGCCGGTGCTCATCGCTCACCCCGGGGACGAACCAGGCGGTGTCGGGCCGCTCGGGGTGGACCACCACGGCGAAGCCGAAGGATGACGGCTCGGCGGCGATCTCCCGCCAGCTCTCTCCGCCGTTGTCGGTCCGAAAGATTCCGTTGTGATGCTGCACCCACATCGTATCGGGATGAGCCCGGCAGATCGCCACCCGGTGGGGGTCCTGAATGTTGGGATCGAAGGCGCGCTCGGGGGGCATGTAGGCGGCGCGCATTCCCTGCGCCTGGCAGGACCAGCTGCTCCCTCCATCGCCACTCACCCAGACTCCGCCGCAGGACACTCCCGCGATGATGCGATTGGCGTCGCGCGGATCGATCAGGATCGAATGGATGCCGGGAAGGTCGGCGCCTCCGCCAAACCATTCCCGCCGCGCTGGATGATCCCACAGCGAGCGGACCAGCTCCCACGACTCGCCCCGATCGTCGCTTCGAAAGAGGCCGCCGGGGATGGTGCCGCACCAGAGGCGATCAGGGTGATCAGGACCGCCCCACTCGAGCGCCCAGATGAGGGAAACCGCGGGCGCAATCGGTCCGGCGTGGGTGTTGACGGTGGCCGGTTCGCCCTGGGGGAAGGCGGGCGTGGTGATCTCGGGCCAGGTCTTCCCTCCGTCGTCGGAGCGATGAAGCTTGACGCCAAAATGACCGTGATTGAGCGCCGCGTACCAGACCGGATGGCGGGAGTCGGCGAGGACCAGCGTGACGTTGCTGCCCATGAACCCGGCTTCGCGAAGGGTCCACCCTCCCCGCGAGGCGGGACTGGCGAGGAAGAGACCTTTGCGCGTGGCGACCAGCACGTCACCGGACATGGAGACTCCTGCGAGGGGAAAGCGGCTTCAGCCGCCGGAAAGGGCCTGGATCACCGCGATCTCGCCGTCGGTGACCGGATCCTCGAGGCGCCGGCGGTCCTTGACGGCGTAGCCGTTCACGAACACCGCCATGTGTTTTCGGAGAAGGCCCTGATCGTCGAGGAGATACCCACGGAGACGCGGCTCGCGGGAGAACACCTGCTCCAGAGCGTCGCGAACCGTCGCCGCCTCCACCGAGACCGGAGGACACGGGACATGGCGTTGCAATGCACTGCCGATGGTGACTCGAACCACGGGTTTCCCTCCCCGCCTTTCGGCCGTTCCAATCCAGCGCTAATCTACTGAGGACCGCCCTCTCTGGAGGACCCCGATGCTGCTTGCGCTGCTGATCCCCGCCCTGGTCATTTCTGCTCCCGCTGTACCGGATTCGATCAACGTCCCCATCAGGGAATGGACGGTGCCGTGGGAGAAGAGCCGGCCCAGAGATCCGGCGGTGGGCCCGGATGGAAAAATCTTCTTCGTAGGGCAGGTCGGGAACTACGTGGCGCGGCTGGATCCCGCCACCGGGGAATTCAAGAAATTCGAGATCGACTCGGGAACCCATCCCCACAACCTGGTGGTGGATCCCAAGGGCATCGTCTGGTACACCGGCAACGCGAACGGCACCATCGGACGGCTCGACCCCGGCACCGGGAAGGTCACCCGGTATCCCATGCCGGACGCCGCGGTACGGGACCCCCATACCCTGGTCTTCGACCGCGACGGCAACCTCTGGTTCACCGCCCAGAACAGCAACTTCGTGGGGCACCTCGATACGGAAACCGGGAAGATCCGCTTGATCAGGATGACGACGCCCGGAGCCCGGCCCTACGGCATCGTGCTGGACGACCAGGGCCGGCCCTATTTCGATCTCTTCGGTACCAACAAGATCGGAACCATCGATCCCGGGACCTGGGCTCTTCGCGAATACGAGCTGCCGGCGGATCGGGCTCGCCCCCGCCGGATCGCCAGGACCACGGACGGCTCTATCTGGTATGGCGACTATTCACGAGGCTATCTGGGCCGGCTCGACCCCAGGACCGGCGAAGTCAAGGAGTGGGCGAATCCCGGTGGACGGGCTTCGCTGCCCTACGCGATGACCTCCGATGACGCGGGGCGGATCTGGATGGTCGAGACCGGGATGCAGCCGAATCGGCTGGTCGGATTCGATCCGAAGACCGAGAAGTTCTTTTCAGTGACCGAGATTCCGAGCGGAGGGGGGACGGTGCGATACATGGTGTTCGATCCCAAGACCCGGACGATCTGGTTTGGATCGGACAACAATACGATTGGGCGCATCTCCGTGCCGCCAGCGAGGGCGACGACATAGGGCCAGGTGCGAGGTGATAGGGGCTAGGTGCTAGGGCGCGAGCCCCTAGCCCCTAGCCCCTAGTCCCTACTCACTCTCCACCCGACGCCACCCATACACCCAGATCAGCGCCCCCACCAGCATCATCACCGGAATCATCACCATCCCGGCGCCCAGATTGCCGGTGGTCTCGGAAATCCTGCCGACGATCACCGGGCTGATCGCATCGCCGAACATGTGGATCATCAGGATCGAGAGCCCGACCGCGCGGGCCCGGAGCTCGAAGGGAACCGCGTTCACAATGATGGCGTTGATCGGCCCGTTGTAGAACCACATGAAGAACTGGGCCACGAAGATCGCGAACCCGATCAGCAGCGCGCCATGCACCGTCAGCGCAATCGCCACCGCAACCGCCGCGAGTCCCATCGAGATGCCGCTCAGCGCGAAGTAGGGTGAACGGGTCCGTCCCCGGAGCCGGTCCGCCAGCAGCCCGCCGCTCAGAGTGCCCAGCAGGGAACCCAGCCCGACCCCGGCACCGGTGATCACTCCCGACTGGGCGGTGCTGAGTCCCCGGGAACGGGTCAGGAAGGCGGGGGCCCATTCGGCCAGGGCGCCGCTGGCAAAGGTCACGGCCACATAACCCGCTACCGCAACCACGTAGGGCGCGATTCGCCGGAGCCGCGGCAGCGCCTCGCGCCAGGTGGCCCGCACCGCCGCACTGGCCTGGTCCAGGCCGCCCCGAACCGGCTCCCGGATCAGAAGCACCAGACCCGCGGCGAGCAGGCCGGGCAGCCCCACGATGAGAAACGCCGCGCGCCAGCCGTAAGCCTGGCCCACCGGTCCCCCGATCGCGTAGGCCAGCGCGGCGCCGACTGGAATCGCCACGTAGAAAATCGTCAGCATCCGGTTCCGTCGGTCCGGCGGGTAGTAATCGCTGATCAGGGCGGGGCTGATGGTGGCGTACGCGGCCTCGCCAACGCCGATGAGTGAGCGGGCGAGGAGAAAGGTCACAAACCCGGTGGCGAACGCGGCACTCGCGGTGGCGAGGGACCAGAAACCAACCCCCACCGCGATCAGGATCTTCCGGGGCCACCGGTCGGCCAGGGAGCTGAAGACCGGACTGGTGAGCATGTAGACCACGGTGAACGCCCAGAAGGGGATACTGGTCTGGGTATCGGTGAAGTGCAGATCGACCCGGAACAGCTCCTTCACCGCGCTCGCCACGTAGCGATCGATATAGTTGAGCAGGTTCATCGCCGTGAGGATGATCATGGCGAGGCCTGCCCCGGGCGCGGTGTGCTTTTTCATGAGCGGGGGGAGAAGCTACCACCTCCGTTCCGGTGCCGTCAGTCTTGCCGTCCCGCCGGGCTTCGGTATGTTCCGTCCATGGCCCAGCCCGAGCCGACCCGGGAACGACGCAGCACGCAGGATGGCATGGTCACCACGGTGCGTGATCATCTCCGCACCGTCGTGTCCAGCGTCCCCACCGCGTTTCCCTGTCGTTACGCCTGCTTCATTCACCCGCGTCGGAGGGTCGGCGAGCACGGGTTCGGCGTGATCACGCTGGCGGGAGAAAGCCTCCCCCTCACGGTCACGTTGCTCGAAGAGTCTGCGGCGGATGCCCACCCTGCTCGAAGGCACCGACCCCGTCGTCATCGGCGCCGCGGACGAGGAAGACGCGCTGGTGCCGGGAACCGCACGCGCCGAGTGGCAGGAGCCGCTTCCGGTCACCCGGATCATGTTGTGGCATGGTGTGGATGCGGGCACCGGCACGGCCGCGCTCCGCCAGCGCACCGGGGTCATGCTCTCGCCCAAGGCTTCCGGCCCGCAGCTCATCCTGCTCTGCGCTGAACGCCCCATCGGCTGGCCGGCCTGATCCTCAGACCGCCAAAAGCTCCCTGATCGGAGCCCCCACCTCAGAACCGGACTCCCCGTGCGGATCGCCGTAGTGTTCGACACGCCCTACAAGGGATTCACGCCGGAGGACCAGCTTCGGCAAATGGACGCGGAGATTGGGCGCGAGGCGGAAGAAGAGCCGGAAATGGAGTACCAGGTCGCCGAAGCGCTCCGGGAGAAGGGGCACGAGATTCTCCTGATCGGCATCCACAGTGACCCCCGCGAGATCCTGAACCGCTGTGCCGACTGGAAGCCCGACCTGGTGATGAACTGCGTCGAGGGATTCCGCAATGACGACCACCTGGACTACCTCTTCCCGGCGCTGCTCGAGGCCGGGGGCGACCGCTACACCGGCTCTCCGCCCATCGGTCTCCTGGTCAGCCGCGACAAGGCGATGAGCAAGAAGATCCTGTCCTATCACGGGATCCGGGTCCCCGGGTTCGCGACCTGGCAGGTGGGCGAGACGATCGAGGCAGCCCCCGCGGAGCTGCGATTCCCTCTCATCGTCAAACCGCTTTCGGCCGACGCCTCGGCGGGGATCGCGCAGGCCTCGGTGGTGGACGGGCTCGACGCCCTGCGGGAACGCGTCGAGTTCGTGCATCAGCGTTTTGCCCAGCCCGCGATCGCGGAGGAATTCATCCCGGGCCGCGAGCTTTACGCCAGTGTGGTGGGCAATGGAGACACCCTGGAAATCCTGCCGCTCACCGAGCTGGTGTTCGACAAGGAAAAGACCGAGCCGGAGGAACGGATCGCGACCCAGTCGGCCAAGTGGGACGAGCCCTATCGAAAGCGGAAGGGCATCCGGAACGTCTTCGCCCGGCCGGTGTCCGCGGCCGCGCGCGAGGCGATCGACCGGATCTGCAACACGGCGTTTCGCGCGCTCTGGCTGAGAGACTACGCCCGGATCGACCTCCGCCTGACCGAGGAAGGCGAGATCTGGGTCCTCGAGGCCAACGCCAATCCGTTTCTCAGCCTGGGACACGAGATCGCCAACGCCGCCGAAAAAGCCGGCATGGAGTATCCCGCCTTCATCCAGCGTCTGGTGGACGAGGCGATGACGCGCAATGGTTAAGCGGCGCCGGAGCGCGGCACCGAGCGTGGATCCCCGCTGTATCTGCGGCTACCCGCTCAAACCCTTCTGGCCCTACTGCCCCGATTGTGGAAGAACCCAGCGCTGGCGAGACAGCGCGGGGCTGGCCGGCGCCGAGTGTCCCCGCTGCCGCTGGGTGGTCTCACCCAAGTTTTCCTATTGTCCCTGGTGCCACTACGACCTGACCGACGAGGGCACTTTTTCCGAAACTCCCCTCAAGGCGCCCAAGGGATTCCGTTTCGATGCGCGTTGCGACTGGGGCTGCGGCGGCGGGGTGCAGTACCCGATGCCGTGGTGTCCGTGGTGCAGCAAGCCACAGACCTGGGACGAGCAGGACAAGTTCGAGGGAAGCTGCCCTCACTGCGGGCGCGGCGTGGATGACTGGATGGACATCTGTCCCTGGTGCGGCAAGGATGCGACCGGGCAGATGCTGGTCCGCCAGGCCCTGAACCGGGTCCGGGGATTGTTGCGCGTGGCGCGGATCTCGGACTGGGGATTCCGGGTCCTGCTTCGGCCCGGCGTGTCAGGTGTGGACCCGCGCTACCCCAAGATCGTGGAAATTGAAGAGCGCTACGTGGTGGGAGTGCGGCGGCGTGATGAGGTGCCCTGGCCCATGCTGGTGGGGCTCATCAGCCACGAGCTGGGTCACAGCTTTCTCTATCATCACTGGGCCTGGACCCGAACCTATCCGTTCCGCCGGGCTTTCGGCGAAGTGGCCAAGGCCTATCGGGTGGTCGACGATGCCTGGGTCGATTTCCAGCGCCGCAAGGTTGCCATCGCCCCCATCAATCACGTGAGCGGCTACGCCACCCG
This sequence comes from uncultured Gemmatimonadales bacterium, assembly GCA_963841505.1. GTDB lineage: Bacteria > Gemmatimonadota > Gemmatimonadetes > Gemmatimonadales > GWC2-71-9 > JABFSM01. The sequence goes on along the minus strand of CAWJCZ010000003.1, from coordinate 19,531 downwards.
TCACCCCCAGGAGGATTTCGCCGAGACCTTCCGGTTCTACCTGACCCGCCGGGGGCGGCTGCGGGAATTGTTCGCCGAGTTCGGCCGCAAGCGGAAGGGCGTCATCGTTTACGAGAAGTTTCTCGCCCTTCACTCCTACCTCCGCTCCCTCCGCGCCTTGCGGTAGTCCGAGCCCGTCCCAGGTCCGACGTCGCGGCATCGATCCGGGACAGATAGGCGGTGAGCGGCTCGCGAGGGACCCGGCGAGGCAACACGAACCGTCGATCGTCGGGTTGTGAGCTCTTGAGGTCGTTGACCATGAGGTCGCCGCCCAGCGTTTCCACCCGCGCTTCAAAACGCTCGACCGCGCTCAGCAGGTCCGCCAGCAGCTCGGGGTCCTCTCCGGAATCCACTTCGATGCCGCGCCGGTGCAGGCGGCCCGCCGTTTCGAGCGCAGCGTGGGCCTGCTCCTCCCGGCGGTGGGGATTGAGGGCTTCGTCCTTATCCTGATCATCAGGGGCCGGTCCGGTTTTCATCTCGTCCTCCCGCTCGGGGTCCTGGTAAAGCAGACGCTCCCCGTGGAGGTGACGCTCACACCGCCAACCGGACCGGCCCTGCGTCAGGGCTGGCGCACGGTGTACTCCGCGGTGTCGGGCCGGTCCCCCTGCTGACGCTCCCAGGTCCGGCTCACCAGGTCCTTGGAGCCCAGTCCCACCGCGAGCGCGAGCGCGAGCACGATGCCGCCGAACAGGATGGCGAACGCGAGCTTGAGCACCGAGCCGCCGATTCCGAGCTGGTCCAGCACCATGGCGACCGTGAGCACGATCACCATCCACTTGACGCCCAGGCTGAGCAGCCGGGCCGACTGCAGCTGCATGTTGACCGCGCCGATCAGCACGCCACGGGCCAGGAAGCGGGCCAGCACGGTGCCCGCGAGAATGAGGAGCACCGCAACGAAGACGTGGGGCACGTAGGTCATGAGACGTTCGGCGACCGATGACATCAGGGTGGCATCGAGCGCCGCGAGACCGACCAGCACGCCGATGAGCAGGGTGAGCCAGAATGCCAGCCGGGAAATCAGCCGCGCCGGACTCCGGCCCGGGGACCATTCGGCGAGTCCATCGAGTCCGAGCCGTTCCAGGCTCTGGTCGAATCGGGCCCACCGAAGCAGCTGGAGCAGCACCACCGCGAGCAGCCACCCCAGGAGCGCCCCCACCAGAACCGACACCAGGAGCGCGAGGATCCCGGGGATGAAGCTCGCCAGCGCGGCCAGCACCCGATCCAGCGATTGCCGCAAGGCGGCATTGACCTCTTCCCACATGACGACCTCCTTGAGCCCCGTTACGGCATGAACCGGTCGGGCCAGCGCCACCGGGCAATCAAGTATGGTTTCTCGGACTCGAACCGCAAGCAGAGCTCTTCGATGCGGCGCTCGGCGGCGACCGGATCGGGCTCGCCCAGCTCCAGGGCAAAGCCGGCCAGCCAGCCGAGGTAGAGGGGGACGAACGCGGCGAGGAGATGCTCGCGGCTCATAACCCGCAGGCGGTGGGCCAGCGCGAAGTCGTACACGATCCGGGCCCACAACCCATCGGGTACCCGGAAGGCATCGTCGGAGCGGCGCGCCAGCTTGCCCAGCTCGAGCAGCTCGGCGGGAGAGAGCACCAGGCCCCAGATCTCGGTGAGATTGCGCTGCCCCAGGCGGAAGGACTCCAGGGCCCGGCCCACGTCGATCGCGCGGGGTTCCGGCGAGCCCGCCGCGGGAGCCCCGAAGAGCGGGGTGGGAACCGAGCGGCGGACTTTCTGCCACACCGAAGCCTGGCGCTCCATCTCGAGAAACAGCGCACTGAGCACCCGGGCCAGCACCCCGGCCACGTCGTTCCCGGCGCTTTCCCCGGTGGCGGCGTCCTTGACCCCGAGGAAGGCCTGGCCGATCCGGAAGTCACCCGCCATGGCGCGGGTTAGGAACCACGCTTCGCTTCCCACCCGGCTGAGCTCGGGGGGCCAGAGGGCGCCCTTGCCGGTGAGCAGCGAGGTCAGGAACCGGCGGGAACAGGCGAAGTCGGTGCCCAGCGGAAAGCGAACCTGGCGGCCGTAGAGCGCCCGCTGGAGCGGATACGCGATGCCGCTGGTGAGAGTCCCGTCGAGAGGATGCCGCAGGTAATACGGCGCGACCACGTCCACCTGATCCTCCGCAATCGGACGCGCCAGCCGCTCGACCCAGCTTGCCGGCAAGGTCCGGACCTGGGCGTCGAGCACGACACAACCGGGCGCGTCGATCCGCTTGGCTTCTTCCAGCAGACAGCGGAGCGCGGCAGGATCCACCAGCTCGGCGCCGACCGGGGCAACGCCGTCCGCCTGCACCGGAAGCTGGGTGAGCACGAGGTCCGGTGACACCGCAGCGCGGGCCCGAAGCACGGTGTCGTCCTGCGAGGCACAATCGGCATGGAGCAGCACACCACCGGCGGGAAATGCGGCCAGGAGCCCGCGGGAAATTTCGCCCAGCACCGGACCGATCGTCTCGGCCTGGTTCCGGGTCGCCACCCCGACCGCAAACGCGACCTGAGCCGGCGGCGGCGCTGCTCCCGGATCGGTTTCTCGCTCGGTCGCACCGCTCATCGCCACGCTCCCTTCAGCGCGGGTACGTCTAGCGCAGGGCCTGCACCACCGGCATCTTCGCGGCCCGCCGGGCCGGCAGGAATCCCCCCACGATCCCCATCAGGACCGCGAAGAGAAATCCCGAGATCAGCAGCGCCGGGGTCACCCGGAAGCTGAACGCGATTTCGCTGAAGCTGCTCCAGTTGGTCGTGCTGGTCACGATTCCGTTGATCGGAAGGGCCAGGATCCCGCCGATGATGCCGCCGATGCCCGCGATGATCGCCGATTCGACCAGGAAGCTCGCCAGCACGCTGCGGGGCCGGAACCCCAGGGTCAGGAGCACCGCGATCTCGGGACCCCGCGACGCCACCGCGGCGTACATGGTGTTCACTGCGCCGAAGACCGCGCCGACCGCCATGATCGAGGTGATCAGGAGGGCGAGCACCCGGAGGATCTGATCGAGCAGCGCCGACTGCGAGGAGTAGAACTCGTTCTCCCGGTGGACGTCCACCCCGAGCCGCTGGTCGGCCTCGAGCACCCGCCTGGCCTCGTCATAACCCGCTGGGTCCGCCATCCGGAAGATCAGCGACTGGAACACCTGGCCCCGGAACACCGGCATGAATTGTTCGTTCTCACCCCAGATTTCCGATTCGAATGCCGAACCGCCGGACCCGAAGTGGCAGACCACATCCCAGTCGCGCCCGGCAAAATGCAGCTTGTCGCCCACCGCGGTGTGATCGAAGCGGCCGGCCAGCCGGCGGCCCACGCAAACCTCGGCCCGGCCCGATTGCGGTTTGCGCCCCTCGATGACCGCGACGTTATCCCGCACTTTCCAGGCGGCGTCACTGATCCCCCGCACCACGACGTTCGCGATCGCGTTGGTATCGGCGCCCATCCTCGGCAGCGGAATCAGCACGTACACCTCGGGACTCGCCAGCGGCCGGCCGTCCGGCCCCTGGGCAATGTGGGGAGAGGCCGAGATGATGTTCACCTGGTCCCGGCCCAGTCCGCTGGAGAGCTCGGTGTCGGCGCCGCGGCGCAGCACCACGGCGTTGTTCGGGGAGCCGGTGCGCACCAGCGCGGTGCGGAACCCGTTGGCCAGCGCCATCATCCCGATGAACACCGCGACCACCAGCCCGATGCCGATCGCGGTGAGCGCGGTCGAGAGGGGACGTTGCAGCACGCTCCGCGCGTTGTAGATGAAGGGGATCTTCATTCGACCCTCCGGAGCGCCACCACGATCGGGAGACGGGCGGCCCGGTAGGCCGGCACCAGCCCGCTCGCCAGCATGAGGACCAGCGCGATGCCCGCGCCGACCAGCAGCGTACTGCTGGTGACCTGGAACCCGGGCAGGAAGCCGGCCGCGTTGAAATTGCCGGATTGATAGAGCAGCTTCGCCGCCCCGAGCCCGACCGCCGCGCCGGAGAGCGTCACCACCGCCGCCTCGGCCATCACGATGCCGAAGAGGATCCGGTCGGTGAAGCCGATGGTCTTGAGCACCGCGATTTCCCGGGTGCGCTCCCGCGCGTTCATCATCATCGAATTGGCCGCCACCATCAGGATCGCGAACACCACCGCGAACCCGATCGTCCCCATGAGCAGGCTCACGTTCCCCCACATGGTCGCGAAGCTCGCGTTGAACGCCTGCTCGGTTCCGGTCTTGGTGGGCTCGCTCGAATTCCGGAACAGGTCGTCGATCGCCTTGGCGACCCGACCCGCATTCTCCGGATCGTCGATCTGCACCACGTACCAGCCCGCGATACCGGCCCGACCGATCCGCTCGTCGAAGTAATCGTGCCGGAAGATCATCATGTCGTCGTTGATGACCTTGTCGCTCGGGGTGTACACCCCCGCGATGGTGAAGACCCAGTCACCCGGGAAGATGGTCCCCTGGATCGTGACGGTCTGGCCGACCTTCCATCCGAAGACATCGAGCAGCCGGGCCCCGACCAGCGCCGCCTGCTTGTCGCGGAAGAACGCCTCCTTCTGGTCGTCCGCCACCACCATCTCGGGGTACATCTCGAGATAGGTCTTCGCATCGACCGCGAACTGACCGAAGAACCGCTTGTTGTCGCCGTACTTCCCGCCGAACCAGTTCGCCCAGGTCACCCCGGTGACACCGGGCACCGCGAGGATCCGTTCGCGGTACGCGATGGGAAGCGGGAACACGATGCCGGTCGCGTTGGTGGTCACCAGCCGTCGCGCCCCGCCCCACTGGGCGGTCGCTTCGAGCGTCGTTACCACGGTTCGCAGCGAAGCGAACAGAAAGAGCGCGAGGGTGATCCCCGCCGAGGTGAGAAAGGTGCGCCATTTGTGCCGGCCCAGGTTGGCCAGCACCAGCCGCATGAATTTCATCGGCCGGCCTCCGCGGCGGCGGCTTCGCGCTCGACGAAGAGGCCCTTCTCCAGATGCCACACGGTGGTCGCGGTCCCGGCCGCGTGGGCGTCGTGGGTCACCAGAAGAATGGTCTTCCCAAATTCCTTGTTCAGCCGGCTGAGCAGCAGCAGCACGTCTTCGGAGCTCTTTGCATCGAGCTGTCCGGTGGGCTCATCGAGCAGGATCAGCGTCGGGTCCGCCACGATCGCCCGGGCAATCGAGGTGCGCTGCTCCTGGCCACCGGAAAGCTGCCGGGGATAGTGGTTCATCCGATCGGTCAGCCCCACGATGTCCAGGGCCAGCCTGACCCGCTCCTCCCGCTCCTTCTTCGACAGCCGAGTGAGCAGCAGCGGCAGCTCCACGTTCTGGAACGCGGTGAGCACCGGCAACAGATTGAGCTGCTGGAAGACAAACCCGACGTGCCGGGCCCGCCAGGGCGCGAGCTTGCCGGGGTTCATCGCGCTGACTTCGGCGCCGGCCACGACGATCCGCCCCGCAGTCGGTTTGTCGAGTCCCGCGATCATGTTGAGCAGGGTCGATTTGCCGGAGCCCGACGGCCCCATCAGCGCGGAGAACGATCCCTCGGCGATGTCCAGGGTGAGCCCGGTGAAGATGTCGATCTTCTCGGAGCCGCGCTGGAACGACTTGTAGACGTCACGGATTTCGACGAGTGACATGGGGATAGGGGCTAGGGGTTAGGGGTTAGGGGCTAGGGGTTAGGGCCGGCTGCCTGGCTGTACGCGCATCCCCACCTTCGGAGTTTCGATTCCGCCGGTGAGCAGAAGCTCGCCTCCCAGAAGCCCCCGTCGGATTTCCCGGTAGCCTCCGCTGACCGGACCGGCATCGACCTCGCGGGGCTCCAGCTGATTTTGCCGAACCAGCCACACCACGGTCTTGCCTTCGAATTGACGCACCGCCGCCGCCGGGACCCGGATCCGCCGGACTTCCGTCGTGGCGGTCGCGGTGTCCACCGTCAGGAAATCCACCCGGGCGCCCATTTCGGGGAGAATCCGGGGATCCGAATCCAGGATCCTCACCTTGACCTGGACGGTGGCTCGCTGACGGTCGGCGGTTGGAACGACCTGCCGCACCGCGCCACGGAACCCGGTGTCGGGATAGGCGTCCAGGGTGATCCGGGCCGGCTGGTCCCGCGTGATCCGGGCGATGTACGCCTCGTTGACATCGACTTCCACTTCGAGGGTCGAGAGATCGGCCATGGTGACCACCGCGCCGCGGGTTAATCCTCCCCCTACCGACGGGGCCACCACCTCGCCCACTTCCGCGTCCTTGCGGAGGACGGTTCCGGTGAAGGGGGCCCGGATCAGGGTGTTCTCCAGGTTGGCCCGGGCGTAGGCGAGTCCGGCCTGGGCCGCCTCGATGCGGGCGGAGTCCGCCCTAACCCGGGCCACCGCCTGTGCCGCCCGGCTGTCGGCCGCTTCCACGTCCTGGGTCGAGATCAGCTCGGGACTCCGGGTGTGAATGTCGCGGGCCCGGCCCGCTTCCCGCACCAGCTGGTCCCGGTCGGCCCGCGACCCGATGAGGGTCGCCTGGGCGCTCCCTACCGACGCCTCGGCCTGGGCCACCTGGGCGGCATAGTCGGCGTTCTCCAGCCGGGCGATCACCTCGCCCTGCCGCACGAACGAGCCCTCGCTCACCTTGAGCTCGATCATCCGCCCGGCAACTTTGGACGACACCGAAGCCCGGGTCCGCGCCACCACGTACCCATTAGCCGTGACCGCCGCGGATCCCCCCGACCCACCCGCGCCCCCCGTCACCGTGGCCACCGCGGTCTCGACCGGCACGGCCCGCCCGCGCCGGAGGAAGAACAGCGCCCCGCCGATCACCAGGATCGCCACGAGGGCGATTCCGGCATTGAGGAGCACGGCACGGCGAAGCCGTGACCCCCCGTCGGTGGCGGGAGCGTCGCGGTCGATCCGAAGCTTGGAAAGATCGGGGGCCGACTGGGACATCGCGCGGGGAAAATAACCGTCAGACCCCCGATTGGCGGAACCAGCGACCGGGCGGTAGCTTGGGCAGCGCTTTTCCACCCCAGGGAGGAAGCACCATGGATACCAGGCGATTCCTGATCGGCACGGTGGTCGGTGGGGTGGTTCTCTTCGGAATCGGCTATCTCGCCTACAGCGTGGTCCTGGGAAATTTCTATACCGAGAATGTGGGCACGGCGACCGGCATCATGCGGGATCCGCCGATCATCTGGGCCATTGCGCTGGGGAGCCTTCTCCAGGCCGCGTTCCTCACCGCAGTCATCGGGTGGGCCGGCGCGAGCTCGGCAGGCACCGGGTTCCGGGTTGCTGGAACCGTCGGCTTCCTGGTCATCGCCGCCATCGACTTCATCATGTACGGCACCACCAACATCTCGAACCTGACGGCCACGATCGTGGACCCTCTGGTCGCGTTCGTGCATTCCGGCATCGGGGGCGCGGTGATTGCCGTGGTCGCCGGGAGGCGGCCAGCCGCGGCCTGAGTCTCCGGCAGGGTCGAGGTACGGGAGCGGGGAGCCGGCAACGCTCCCCGCTCTTTTTTTGTGGGCGGCGTCCGTAGATTTCGCTGATCTTTACCGTGGACGACCCCCGCATGAGCGCCAGGCAGCCGGCTTCTTCCCGCACGCGAGTCCGCCGGGTTCCCGAGCGGGGCGACTACGACCCCGCAACCGTCCACGCCATCCTGGACGAGGCGCTGGTCGCGCACGTGGGATTCACGATCGGCGGCCATGTCGCCGTGGTTCCGGTGGGGTGCGCCCGTCACGGCGATGCCGTGCTGCTTCACTGCGCGCGCTCCAGCCGTCTGGCCAAGGCGCTCGGATCGGGCGACGAAATCTGTGTCACGGTCACCCACCTCGACGGACTGGTGCTGGCGCGATCCGCCTTCCATCACTCGATGAACTACCGCTCGGCGGTGATCTACGGCCGTCCCCGCGCGATCATGGACCCGGCCGAGCTGCGAGAGGCGCTCGCCGCGCTCACCGAGCACCTTGCGCCCGGGCGGTGGGATGTCGTCCGGCAGCCCAGCGCCAAGGAGCTCCGCGCGACCGTGGTGTTCAGCCTCTCCTTAGCCGAATCGTCGGCAAAGATCCGGACCGGCCCGCCCAAAGACGACCCGGGCGATCTCTCCTGGGACGTATGGGCCGGCGTGATCCCGCTCCGGCTGGCGCGGGGAACGCCGAGAGTCGATGGCCGTAGCTCTCCCCGGGGCAAACCGCGGCCCACTCATCGAGCCCGAACCGCATGACCCCCGCGGGCTTTTCCCGGCGCGAGTTCATCGGTGCGCTGGCCGGTGGCGCCGTGTTAGGCTGTGTCGGCCCGAGCAGCACCGGAGGATCGGCCCGGATCAGCGCGCGGCCGGGGACGCCGACTCAGACGGTCGGACCCGGCATCGTGCGCCTGGGAAGCGGTGAAGTCGGAGATGGCTATCTCTATGTGCCCCAGAGCTACCGGGCCGACACGGCGGCGCCGCTCGTCCTGGGCCTCCATGGAGCGGGTGGCAACTACACCGCGCAATTCGACCTGATGGGTAACGCGGCGGAAGCCCACGGCATGCTGCTGGTTGGCGTCAACTCGACCGAATCGACCTGGGACGGCATCAGTGGCCGCTTCGGACCCGACATCGGCCGCATTAACACGGCGCTGGAGCGCGCCTTCGCGCGGTGCCGGGTGGACCCGGCCCGGGTGGTCATCGAGGGATTCTCGGACGGCGCCTCCTATGCCCTCGGCGTGGGCGTGGCCAACGGCGCCCTGTTCCGCCGGATCGTCGCCTTCTCTCCCGGGTTCATTGCCGAGTCGGCGTCCGCGCCCGAAGGAAAGCCCGAGGTGTTCATCTCCCATGGCCTCAGTGACCAGATTCTCCCGATCGTCACCAGCAGCCGGGTCATCGTGCCGGCGATGCGCAACGCCGGCTACCAGGTGACCTACACCGAATTCGACGGCGGTCACGGCGTGCCGGCGAGCATCCGGGACGACGCAGTCGCCTGGATGATCCGGTAGAGCCGCATGGTGCCCCGTCACCTCCTCGCCCTGATGATGTTCGCGGTTGCGCCCGCTGCTGCTCGGGCGCAGCACGAAAGCCACGCCGACACCCTGGGCCACGTCGTCTTTCCCAATTCCGGCAACAGCAGGGCGCAGGCGCCGTTTCTTCGGGGGATCGCGCTGCTCCACAGCTTCGAATACGACCGCGCCGCTCAGGCCTTGCAGGAAGCTCAGAAAGCCGACGGGAATTTTGCGTTGGCGTATTGGGCCGAAGCGCTCACCTACAGTCACCTGCTCTGGCGGGAGGAGGATCTGGAGGCCTCTCGAGCGGTGTTGCGGCGGCTTGGCCCCTCCGAGGCCGTCCGAGTGGCGCGGGCGGGAACTCCCCTGGAGCGGTCGTTTGGCGAGGCGGTGGAGACGTTTTATCGGGACGGAACCATCCCGGAGCGGGTCCGCCGGTATGCCGACGCCATGCGGCAGCTCGCCTGGGCCAACCCGGACAACCCCGAGGCGCTGGCCTTCGCGTCCCACGCCATTCTGCTGGCGGCCGAGAGTGCTTCAGGAACCGAACGTCTGGTCCTAACCCGCGAAGCCATCGGGCTGGCCCAGCGGGTGGCGCGGAGCAATCCCCAGCATCCTGGTGCGGTGCACTATCTGATCCATCTCTACGACGCTCCCGGAATGGCGGCGGAGGGTCTGCCCTTTGCCCGCGCCTACGATCGCATCGCGCCCCAATCGGAGCACGCGCTCCACATGCCGTCCCACATCTACCTCCAGCTTGGCCTGTGGAAGGACGTGGTGCATTCGAACGAGCGGGCCTGGGCAGCGTCGCGAGCAGAAGGAAGCGAAGACTGGCACGCGTTCTCCTGGCTGCAATACGCCTATCTCCAGCTCGGACGGGTGGAAGACGCCAGGGGACTGATCGACACGGCCCTCGCGCTGGTGCACCCGGAAACGGGGTACGTCGACGAGCGCTTCATCCTGGCGAGGCTCGAGTTTCAGCTCGCTTCGGAGACCGGGCGATGGGATCGCCCGATCCCGGAACCCAGCGCGGCGACCGGGGCGGTGGTTTCGGACCGGGAGGCCGGGTTCCGTCTCTTTGCCCGCTATTGGCGCGCGGTCGGCGCCGCCCAGCGGGGCGACACGATGCTGCCGGTCCTGGCGGAGCCGTTCCTCGCGATCGCGGATTCGGCCGACCGTGGAATCGGCAGCCGGCGATCTCCGGTGCAGGTGGCCAATGCGCTCGTGGTCCGCGCGGTGGTCGCGAAAGCACGGGGGAACGGTGCCGAGTATCTCGCGTCGATCAGAAGCGCGGCCGAGCTGGAGCGACATCTCGGGGCATTCGTAGGACCGCCGGAACGACTTTTTGCGCTGGAGTTGCTGGGAGAGGAGCTGGAGAAGCAGCAGCAGTGGAGCGAGGCCGCACAGGCCTACCAGGACGTTCTTCGGCTCTGCCCGAACCGGGCGCGCTCGGTGGCGGGAGTGGAACGCTCCCGACCCGGCGGCTGACCCTTTTGGCGGTCGCGGAGTCTGCCTATTTTCTTCTTACCCCTATTCGCTCACCCTGCAACCAAGGAGGTGATCCAGTGTCTCATGACCTAACGAAGGCGCGGATTGCCGTAGCTCGGTAGACAGTACCGTAGGCTGACCGACGCGGGTCCGCGCCGATCGGTCATGCAGGTCCGAGGTCCGGTGTGCTGGGGCACACCGGACCTCGCGTTTTTCTCACCGCAGGTAGCTGGGCCGGTTGTCGATCCGGTAGATGGCAAATGCCCGGAATTCCGGAAAGGCGCGGCTATCCCGGGTTCCGTCGGGGTATCGGCTCGATCGGATATAGAAGGTGGTGGGCGGATGAATGAAAAACGGCGGCGGGGGGATGCACGGTTGAAACCTTGCGGGGCTGCGGCTATGCTCCAGATCATATTCGCATAAGCGGATACAACCGTCCGACTCCAGGACCAGGTTTGCCTGCGGGTCGACGGTTACCACCCCACTTCGCCAAGGTCCGCCATGGCTCGCGCGCTGCCCACCCTTACTGCTCGTCCCAGGGCCGGCGTCCCCGAGCTCTATTCGCTTTTCAAGGGGTTCGCGGATCCCGTCAGACTTCGCATCTTGAACCTCCTGGCGGCCGGCGAGCTGTGTGTGTGCGATATCGAGGACATCCTCGCGATTCCCCAGCCGAGCGTCTCCCGGCACCTGGCGTACTTGCGCCGGGCCCGACTGGTCGATCCGAGGCGCGCGGGGAAATTCGTGCATTACCGGCTCGCGGCGCCTCGGAGCGCGGTCCACCGCAACCTTCAGAAGTGCGTCCGCTCCTGTTTCCTGGGTATTCCCCTCCTGGATACCGAGCGCGCCAGGGCGGCTCGGCGAGTCGTGCGCCGTGCGGTGGAGCCCTGTTGAAGACCCTGAGTCACGCGCTGGCCGCAGCGACCAGATCGCCGTCCGCCGGAAGGCCGATCGCCCCGGGTTGAGACGGCACAAACAAGGAGGAACAATGGCCCGGGTTTCCGGCCGACTGGCGGTTCTCGATCGTTATCTGAGTCTCTGGATCCTGCTCGCCATGGGGCTCGGCGTGGGGATCGGGTACATCCTGCCCGGTGCTGCCTCGCTGCTCAACCGATTCCAGGTCGGCACCACCAGCATCCCGATCGCCCTCGGCCTGATGCTGATGATGTACCCGCCGCTCGCCAAAGTCCGGTACGAGGCCATCGGAACGGTCTTCCGGCACAGGCGGGTCCTGGCGCTGTCCCTGATTCAGAACTGGATCGTGGGTCCGCTGGTGATGTTCGCGCTCGCGCTGCTCTTTCTTCCCGACCTGCCCGGGTACGCGGTGGGTCTGATTCTGGTTGGGCTGGCCCGCTGCATCGCGATGGTTCTGGTGTGGAACGATCTGGCCCGGGGCGATCGCGACCTCGCGGCGGGGCTGGTGGCGTTCAACGCGGTCTTTCAGGTGTGCTTTTACGGGGTCTATGCCTGGATCTTCCTCACCCTGTTGCCGCCGCTGTTCGGGATGAAGAGCGTCGCGGTCGACGTCGGGGTGGGGGAAGTCGCCCTGACGGTGCTGATCTACCTGGGGATTCCCACCGTCCTGGGCCTGCTCAGCCGGCTGGTGCTGGTGCGCCGGCGCGGGGAGGAGTGGTACACCGCGCGGTTCATTCCGCGGATCAGTCCGATCACCCTGGTGGCCCTGTTGTTCACCATCCTGGTGATGTTCTCCCTCAAGGGCGAGATGATCGTCCGCCTGCCGCTGGATGTCCTTCGCATCGCCGTGCCGCTCACCGTGTACTTCGCGCTGATGTTTTTCCTGACCTTCTTCCTGGCCAAAGGCGGGATGGTCCGGGCCGCCTACTCGCAGAACACCACGGTCTCCCTGACGGCGGCCAGCAATGATTTCGAGCTGGCCATCGCGGTGGCGGTGGCGGTCTTCGGGCTCGGTTCTGATACCGCCTTCGCCACGGTGGTCGGGCCCCTGGTGGAGGTACCGGTTCTGCTCGGACTCGTCAATGTCGCCCTGTACTTCGAGCGCCGATACTATGGCGCAGCGCAGCCTCTGAAGTCTTTCACACCTCCTTCACGGACTCCTTAGCCGGACCCGATCAGCTTGGGACCAGGAGCCGAGCGGCACTCCGGCCCGGATTCCGATTTCCATGGAGAGGTCATCATGAGGTTGAATTGGTGGATGGTGGTAACGGCGGGCCTGGTTTCCCTGGGAACGACCCCGCTGGCTGCGCAGCCGGGGGGCGGGATGAGGGGGATGCGGCACGACTCGGCGACGATGGCCCAGATGGCGGTGATCCATGAGCTCATGATGAACCATCAGCGGATCTCTCGTTCGGTCACCAACCTTCCCGACGGGATTCGAACGGTGACCGAATCCGACGACTCGCTTCTGGCCCGTCGAATCCGGGAACATGCCGTTACCATGAACGAGCGGGTGACGGCCGGGGATGACCCCGGTCTCCCCATGGAGAGTCCGGCGCTCCACGCGATCTTCCTCAATCGGGACAACGTCCACACCGTTGTCACCCCGACCGGGAAAGGGGTGGTGGTCGAGCAGACCTCGAGCGACTCCGCCACCGTGTCTGCCCTGCAGCAGCACGCGGCCGAAGTGAGCGACCTGGTCCGGGAGGGCATGGCGGCGATGCATGCCGCAATGATGAAGCGCATGATGGGCGGCCATCAGATGCCGTTTTAGCGTGATTTTGATTATGTCCCATCGGAGCATAGGTTGTATTGTTGCAATGACTTCAGCAAACGCTGGGCGATGAGGCCACCACCGATCTGCTCGCCTGGTGGGATGAAGGGACGAGGGTGAACCACGCCGCGGTTCGCGAGGTTGCCGACCTCTATTTCGATCGGTTCACGGCTCATCTGGAGGGCCGGCTCACCGAGCTGCGGAACGAACTCCGGAACGAATTCCGCACTGCCCTGGCCGCGCTTCGCGACGAGCTCAAGGGAGACATTGCCCGCCTCGACCGGGAGCTCGCGAACCAGCGAGCGGACCTGATCAAGTGGATGTTCATCTTCTGGGCCGGCACGGTTGCCCCCCTTGCCGGCCTGATGATCGCCGTTCTGGTGAAGCTCTGGAACTAGGGGGCCAGAGTAGCACTCCTGCGGCTCGACTTCAGAACCCGATCCGAAATCCCTTCCCGCTGCCGGATCCGCCACCAGCAACCAGCTTGCCAGCCGAGTCGAACGCCTCGTACTGGATATTCGAGGTGAAGGCCTGCCGATCCGGTGAGAGGGTGATGCGTTCGGTGAATACCCCAAATCCCGCAGGCAACCAACCGCCGCCCTGGGCGAGGTCTTCCAAGCGGCCGGGCGGGCGGGTTACGTAGAAGCGGTAGCGTGCTTCGAAGTCCCCGGGCCCGAATTGACGCCATTCCCCATAGGCGGGAGCCACCGGCGGAGCCGCGTCGTAGTTGGACGACTCGGTCATGGTCCCGCCGGCATTGAAGACGTAGAGAAACTCGAGGTCCCGAACTCCGGCGAAGGCGCCGTTTCCGAATGCGATCTGCGCGCGCCAGGCTCCGACCAGCGGCGGCGGGGCAGCCTCGCGGCTACAGGCACCGCCGAGCAGGGCGATGGCGAGCGTGATGCCATTGGATCGACGAAACAAGCTCATTCTTGGCCGCCTGGGCTTCGAGCGCTCATCCGGTTGCGCACCGCTTGGCACGCTACGAGAAAAGCGGAAGAACTCTCGCGAGCACTCCCGCTTCCTAGATTATCGTCCTACTGTGGTTTACGCGAATCGGGACGGCGGGATTTGAACCCGCGACCCCCTGAACCCCATTCGCCTCATCCAGAAACCGAATTCCGGCAAAATATCGCATTCACGCGGGTTTAGCGCGTCGGCTGCCGGAATCCGGGCCTGGCTGGAGGGCAAAATGACGGTCATTTCGGGCTCGATTTGGTAGCCCTTTTGGTAGCCCCTGCGGAACGGGACTTTCTTAACGGGACTTTCTTTGGGAGGGCGGCGCGTAGCGGCCAGCATTGTGGTCTTTCATCTTCTTGCGCATGGACTGTGGTCGCATGAGTTCCTCGTAAATCGCCGCTTCGCACTGCTGCTCCTTCCTCAGCCAGCGCAATAGCCAGACTGGCTCCTGCTGTGCAAAACAATGCAGCCGTAGATCAGAGTTCAGCTAGCGGTGAACGGGCACAGAACATAGCTTTGGTCTATGGGCCGTCTCCGTCTCGGCGGCCCAGCATGAGGAGAGCAGGTCGAGCTTAACGACCTCGCCACCAACCGTAGCCTTACACGGTGGTCAGACCCCAGCCGAAACAGGGGCCATGCGCGATGAGACGGACCTTCATCGAAAGGGCATTCCATGTCACACCCTGCTTCGGGTGGCCTCGCCAGCCATCCAAACCCGCCACGACGGTGGGCGGACGTTCTGTTCCAGAACCATGGCACCATCATCCTGCTCGGGGCCTTCACGCCTCAAGCCTCGCTCTGGATCGACCTCCACGTTGGGTACGAGTCCTACCAGTGGATTTGCGGCTGGCTCGCCTGTGAGCCCCGCTACGCCGGACCGATCCTTCAAGCGATGCATTCGGATGGGCTGGTAGTCGCGGAGGCGGGCTATGTCCACTAACACGCGACAACCCGTGGACACGGCGCCGTCGTTCTGCCTGCGGTCCAGATGGGAGGTGAATGATGGGCGGACCGTCAAGCATCCGTAACATCCACACCCGGGAGTTGCGCCGCATCCGCCGCGACATTCTGCAGCGGAAAACCGAGGTCGGAACGCTCAGTCCCAAGCTCGATCGGACGCTGCTGCGGATCAACCGCGAGCTGGAGAGAAGGGTTAGGCCAGTATCTGGGAAGATCGCCAGGAGCCAGGAGGGAGCGACCGATGACATCTCCAACGAAGAGGATGTCCGGAGTTCCCTCACCGTTGCGGCGGAGGCGAAAGAGGCCAACGCCGGTCTCGGGCAATTACTGTGTTCAGTTGTTTCACTCCGCGGAATTCCTTCAATAGACCGCTGAGGAAAGGAGCTTCAACAATGCGACGCTACTATCGGGCTGCCCTCAGCCTACTTGTTTTCGCGGCAGCGGGCTGTTCGGCAAAAGCGACCCAAGCGAGGACAATCCAGACCTCACCGTAAGGATCGAAGCGACGGTGAACAAGATTCGGGAAGAGCGACAAGCGCTCCGTGAAGCCAGCATTGCGGTCGGCGCCCACATGGACTATGCGAACATGAATGATTATGTCCGGATGTCCAAGGTTTCTGAGCAGCTGGAGTTAGGCCAGGTGTATCTCACAGCGGCGGCCGACCTAGTGGGTGCTCTGGGGGCGCTAACAGGACGAGAGGAAAAGATCGCAACTTTGGCCTGGGTCTCTGCCAGGGTTGGCGAATACTCCTCCAGGGTGAATAGCTACTTCAGACTCGTCAAGAGCGGGTGGCAACCTCGTACACTCCCAGCGTCGTGGGCTGTAGATGATGGTAAGAGCGCCCTTGAAGACGCCGCCGATTCCTTCCACCCTCTCCACGGAGATGCTGACGTGGTGGCCAACACCGGCGGATGCCAACACAATCCCGCCGACTCAGAAGGATTCCTAAGAGGGGGCGGCTCATTCTCGATGGATCTCGTGGTGAGCGTGTTGCACGCGCTGGACGAGACGAAAGGAAGACAGAATGATCGTCAAGGCAAGAGGTATCAACTGGCGCATCATCGAAGCGGCGGTCATTCGGACGGCGATCTCACCGTATGGGGGCTGCCCGAAGGGAAAACCCTTGACGATGATGTCAAAGCGGTGCGAGGTGAGGCAGGGCATTCGATTCTCCTCGGCGCTGCGACAGAGGCGCTGGTTCAGAAGCTGTTGCAGGACGGCGTTGATATCTACGATTGGCGCCGTGACTCCCAACACTAATTGGTGGCGCAAGATTGGAGGATTCTGCGAGTGAAAGTAGCAAGACAACCCGCGAGCATTTCCGGCGCTGGTGCCGTTCCGCCTGCTCGCAGGATGAGTGGCGCGTGGTCTACCAGCGCGGCATGGTGGTGCTTCGCGGGATGTCGAAGGAGGACTACGAATGGACGCTGGAACACGGCTGGGCGTCGTTCCTGTACCAAGAGTTGGACCTCGTCCGGTAAACTGTTGACCTATAGGAGAGTAAGCCCTGGAAGATCAAGCGGAAGGAGTGGGCGACGAAGATTCAACCCACGACCACGGAAGAGGCGGCATGTCTGGTTCAGCATGTGCAATGGGGCGATGCGCCAGGATGGGTTTGAGGTAGGGGCGCAGTAATACGATGGCGAGAAAGCGATTAACCCCAATCCCCAACGACAGGGAGAACACCAGTGATCTACTTTCCTGAAAGGCGTTCGGACGGCGCCGTCCGGCTTGGGTTCCGGAACCGAGCAAGGCATTACCCGTGGTGGCGAACCCGGAAGGACAACAGGCCGGTTCACTTATCGCCGTCATGCCCGTTGGGCGTGCAAGACTGTCGCAGATTCTCCTGGAGCTAGGCCGCAGCTCGGCCAAGGGCTAGTTTCGCCCGGACCTGAGTTCCAACAACAACTCGTGACCGCTCCTCGATCCGAAGTACGAAGTCCTGGACGGAAGGGCCTATGCGGTGCTACTCAGGCCAGGCGAAAGCGCACCGACAGAGCCCTGCCCGTTTTGCGGTGAGGGCCACCTGCACGGGGTTGGCGATGGCCACAGGTCGCCCCACTGCCTCGATTATGCAGCAGTGGAGAGCGTCACGGCAGTGGATGGGACGGTACTGTTTCAGAAGGACATCGTAAATATTGCGCCGACCGTTACGGGTACCGATACGAGCTGACCCGGAAACGTCAAGGCGTATCACCTCTCTCGACTGGATCTCAAGTCCTCTTTCGGGCCGGCGGTTCGCGAACGGACAGTGCCTGCTCGCCGAGGTCCAGGAGCCGCTTCAGAAGGACAAGGGGCGCGAACCCGCCGTTGGCTCTTGATGATGTCCTCGTAGGTTAGGTTCAGCACAGAAGGGATAGATAGGAAAGAGATTCCAATCCAGTTCGAGCGGCACTGAGGTTATTTTTGGGACGAGGGAAAGGGCGATCCTGCTCTGGCTGGGGCTATTCTCCTCGATGCAGCATAACAATAGGCTCGGCTGCTGATTCGTGATGCCACGATCTGGGCAATCTTTCAGTCTTGGGCAGACACATGGGAAAAAAAAGAAACCTCAGCCGTGGCCCAGTTGGCCTCAAAGGAACTGCCTCCGAACGGGCTGCCGCTCGCGCCGCCGGTGTGCCGCTTTCGACCTACCTCGCTCGCACTCGGCCAAGGAGCAAAAACACAAATGAGGTTACGCGCCGTGGCATGCATCTTCGACACTCCGAGGACGATAAGGAGCGAACTAGCGCTGCCGCAACCCCAGGGAGATCCTGACGCCAACCGGTGGTCAACCTGGTTGGAAGCGGAAGTAACCCACCAACAACCTCTCACAGCGCCTCCACTATTGAGGTCACATGCCGGAACCGAGGCTCGAAAACCACGTTCTGAAGATCAGGCAGTTGATTGACGAGTACCGTGCTGGGCGCATTGTCATACCAGAGTTCCAGCGTGAGTATGTTTGGCGGCGGAGCAGAGCACCGAAATTGATCGATTCTTTGTATCAAGGCTTTCCCATCTCCTCCCTTCTGCTATGGATTAGCACTGATGAAGTGCGCGCAAGGCGCGGGATCCACGACCCAGCCGAGCGGCGTTGATGAGTTGGCTCATTGACGGCCACAGAGAGTAATCACACTATCGCGATGCATGAACGGCGATGAGGGAATCGATGTCCAGTTTTCCACCCCGACGATCAAGAATTCCGATCTGCCAATGCAGCGACGCAACGTGATCCTAATTGGTTCCGGCTCGCTGAGATTTGGGACGACGACCTTTTTCGTAACCTTCGACGCAATCTTCCTTCTGGACCTAAGTCTGAGGCTCGGGAGGAGCGCTTTGAACGAGTTAGGCGCATTCTCGACTATGAAGTACCGGCAGTACGAATGGTCGACCACAGCTTCGACAACGCCGTGAATGCGTTTACGCGAATAAACACTCTTGGCGTAAAGCTCAAGAAGGAGGACATTGAGAGCGCGCAGGTAGCCGCACGTCATACGGGGTTTGTAGCAAACGAGGTTGGGCCCTTCCTCGAAAAGGTGCGGCGCCAAGGTTTCGCGCGCCTCAATGTCATGCATCTATTCCGTGCGTGCGAATTCATTGCGCGACCGGATGGGCGGAATCGAACACCCCTGCATGAATTCAATCGCAAGGATGTCCATGCCGCCTGGTCACGCACCACGCGAGCGACTGAAGAAGCCCTTGGTCTCGTCCGCAGTGAACTCGGCCTAGTCAACATGGAGATCCTCTGGTCCGGGGCATTTCTGGTTCCGGTCATTGCGCTTTGCGCCATAACTCGGCCCAGGACGCGCGATGCGCGCGGTATCGTGGGCTGGCTGTCCATTGCTGCTTTGTTACATCGCTACAGTAAGTCCACGGAAAGTGCCCTTGACCAGGATTTGCGCGCCTGCCGAGTCGGAGATGCGATCGGAGGCTTGCTTACCAATGTTCGCAGGGAGGAGGGTGATATTATTGCATTTCCAGACGACTTTGGCGGAGCTC
This sequence comes from uncultured Gemmatimonadales bacterium, assembly GCA_963841505.1. Taxonomy (GTDB): domain Bacteria; phylum Gemmatimonadota; class Gemmatimonadetes; order Gemmatimonadales; family GWC2-71-9; genus JABFSM01. The sequence goes on along the minus strand of CAWJCZ010000003.1, from coordinate 504 downwards.
TAAACGATAAGAGTGCCCTCTTTGCGATGTATGTCGCCTGTTACCATCGAGGTCTCAAGGACCTCTTTTCCGGCGCGCGCGTGCTCCTGCAATCGAATGTCCACCGACATCACATCCTGCCAAAGGCTCAGTTTCCTGAGCGAAATGCCCTGCCGGCAGGCCACTTGCATCGCGAATATCGCCTTCATAACAGAGCCCGCCAATACTTCTGTAGGAGCAAATGCACCCGAGGTATACTTGGCAAAACTCCCGACAAAGGTGCTCGACGGCCGAATGCATTCCGACCGATCCCGCTCTGTGGCGTATCGATCGGGCTAAGGAGTTTTGGACAGCCCGCAGAGAACTGCTGGCATCGGCGTTCAATGAGCATCTTCGTGCTGCATTGCCGAATCGGCGCATGGAAACCATTGGCGGAATAAGGCCTCCGCCACAGGTATTTGACTCTAGCTAGAGAGGTGCCTCGTCCGCCCTTGCCGCTGCCGGCGGTGTGAGTCACAGCGCCAA
>CAWJCZ010000002.1:0-120092 GCA_963841505.1 uncultured Gemmatimonadales bacterium | reverse complement strand
GATCGGTGCGGCGCGCGGGCAACCGGATCCGCGTCACCGCCGAGCTGACGAGCACCACCGACGGCCGGGTGATCTGGAACGACACCTACGAGCGGGCCCTCGAGGATGTCTTCGCCGTGCAGGACGAGATCACTCGCGCGATCGTCGGCGCACTGCAGGTGCGGCTGGCGAGTGGCGTGGACGAACCGGGCAGGGCGCGCGGCGGCACCACCAACCTGGCGGCCTACGACCTGTACCTGCGGGGGCTGCAGGCATATCGCGGGCGGAACGCCGGGGTGCTGGACGCCGAGCGGTATCTGCGCGAGGCGATCGCCCGCGATCAGGGGTATGCGGCGGCCCACGCGCTGCTCGCGTCGGTGCTGCTCGTGCAGCCGTTCTACGTCTCGGTGCGCCCCGAAGACGTGCAGGGACCGGCGCGAGAGGCCGCCATGCGGGCCGTCGCCCTCGATGACTCGATGGCATCCGGCCACGTCGCACTCGGCTTCGCACATATTCGCGCGACCGAATGGGCCGATGCGGAGCGCGAATTCGGTCGCGCCCTTGCGCTCGATCCGCAGGTGGAGGACGGGCATTACCGCTTGGGTGATCTGTACCTGCAAACCGGGCGGGTGCGAGAAGCGGTGCAGCAATTCGAGGAGGGGACGCGGCTCGATCCGCTGTATACGATTCAGCTGTCGTACCAAGGCTGGGCCCTCGCCCTCAACGGGCAGGTCGAGGAGGCGCGCGCCACGATGCGGCAGGCCTTGGCGCTGGATCCCGAGAGCGTCGTTCCCCACTTCACCAGCCAATGGGTGCTCGACCTGGCCGGGGCGTCGGACGAAGCGGCGGCCGAGGCTCGGGCCAGCCTGTCGATCAACCTCATTCCGATGCGGCGAGGGATCGTAGCCTGGTCATTGGCGCGTGGTGGCGCGCGCGCCGACGCCACAACAATCCTGCGCCGTCTGGAGGCCCTGCCGACCGAGACGTCTGGCCGCGCGACGGGCCTGACCTTCGCCAGGCTCGGGCTGCAGGACTGGCCGGGGGCACTGAACTCCCTCGAGGACGCCGCGGTCCGGGAACCCCAGATGCTGCTTGCCCTCAACATGGTGAACGAGGCGTTCGATCCGATTCGGTCCAACCCGCGGTTTGCGGCGGTCATTCGGACGCTCAATCTCGACGTAGCCCGGTTCACGCTGCCGGATGGCGGGCGATCGCTGGAGGCTACGCGATGAGCATCGCCGCATGACAATGTCCGCCGACCGCCTCTCGGCTGTTCGATTCCGGTGAGCCTGGGGGATTAGGTACGCCGCACTACATGTCGCCCGAGCAGGCCACCGCCGACAAGCAGATCACGGCCCGGTCGGACGTCTATTCGCTTGCCTCGGTGCTCTATGAGATGCTCGCCGGCGAGCCCCCGCACGGCGGCGGCTCTGCCCGGGCGATCATCATGTGAGCTCACCCTTCGTCTTTCAATGCCTCGGTCGGCTGAATGCGAAGCGCCCGTCGCGTCGGGACGATGCATGCGAGCGCACAGCACATGATCGTCGACAGCACGAAGACCGCTGCATTGCCAAGAACATCGAGATGCACCTCCGACAGGTCGTCGTTGGCGAGACCGAACCCCAGGAGCCGTTCGACCAAGGTCCGCACACCCCGCTCATCATTGGCCACGATCCACCGCTCTGCCGTGGGGTGGACGGCGACCACCAGCTCCGCCTTTGCGACATCAATCCCGACAAACATGGCCCTCTCCCTGGTGACGTCGCCCCGGCCCATCCTGGTGAGAATTCGGGCTCCTGGGCCCCCGCAACTGTTCGGGCTCCTGCGACGATAGATTGGGACGCCGCTCCGGCTAACGCACGGTGTATATCACCCAGACGGCATCGAGCTGGCGCCCCAACCACAATGGCGGCAAACTTCTCAAAGAGCTAGATACAAGGCGGCCAATTCAAAGGAGGTTGCGCGAGTGCATGCGTACGAGTTCATCCTCCTACTGTGTTCGTTCGTCTATGCAGCAGCCATAACCCACGTTCTGTCGGTGGCCGGTGAAATCATCATCGCGTCAAGGCGAGTACGCTTTTCGTGGTTCAACGCTGGCTGGATGTGCGCCGCCTTGCTGTTCGCCTGCGCCTGGTGGATCGGCCTGTGGGATTTGCATACTGTAGATGTCTGGAGCGTCGGTTCCATCGCATTCTATTTCCTGGTGGCGGCGGGGATTTATTTGAATGCACGCTTGGTGTCACCCCGCATCCCCGAGAGAGGGGACGTTGACCTTCGTGCCTTCCATGCCGACGAGGGACGCAAGTATCTAGTCGCTTATACAGTTCTTTCCGTAGTGACAGTCGTAACAAATGCCGGGCTGGGCCAGGGTGGTAGTGCCATCCAATGGCCAGCTCAGAACATGGTTATCGTACCAATGACAGTTGCCACCGGCCTTGCCGCCATCTTTATTCGGCGGCCCTCGATACAAGCGGCTGCTGTGGCAATTCAAATCCTGGGCTGGCTTTGGTACTTCGCCACACTTCAATCCGCGTTGTCGGGCTAGCCATGAGCCATGAGGCGCCTCGGGCGCGGGTGCGACGTCCTCGCCGCCTAACCCGCACGTGGAGCCGCCCAGGGCGTGAGCGCGTCAGCACCCGCACGGTATGTTGAACCTGCGAGGCGGTGCGGCGGCTGCCGCACCCCCTCGCAGCTCAAGCGCAGGGCGTTAGCCAGACGCCTATTGGTGCGTTGCAGAATACCGTAGCACACACAGACAAGAGCGATCACCCTCGTAGGAAACTGAGGCAGCCGACCAGAAAGCCGAGGGGCAGCGCTGGCTAACCAGCGCTATGACGCCACACGCCGACATCGTGTCACACTGCTTTGAGGGGTTGAAGTCTCAACAATCGTCGGCTTCCTAACCGTCCAACCTGGAGCATCCATGAGGTCCCCAGTCCGTGCGGTTCCCTTCGCCCTCCTTAGGCTTATTCTCGCCTCAAGCCTGCTTGTTGTCATGGCGTGCTCCGGGGGGCCCAATGCGGACCCGGCCGCGATCGGTCAGGAGTTGACACGCCTTGATGAAGAGTGGAACAACGCGGCTGCGATCAAGAACGTTGACAGTGTCGCATCCTTCTACGCCGAGGACGCCATTGCCTATCCCCCCAACGAACCGATCGCGGTTGGAAAGGCCGCAGCACGGAAGGTATGGGCAGCGTACTTCGCGGACTCCACGTTCTCCATTTCCTGGAAGACCACCCACGCGGGTGGCTCCAAGGGCGGCGACCTCGGGTTCACCGCCGGGACCTACGAGGATTCCTACCAGGGGCCAGATGGGAAGCCCATTATGGAGCGAGGGAAGTACGTCTGTATTTGGGCTAGGCAGCCGGATGGAACATGGAAAGCTATCCACGACACCTGGAATACGGACTCCCGATAGGGCCGCCTGCTCTTCGCGGCGCGGCATAACCCGCGCTTGGAGCCGACGACGGCGTGGGCGCGGCAGCAGCCGCGCGGTATATTGAATCTGCGGGGCCGTGCGGCTGCTGCCGCACGCCCCCGCAGCTGAAGCGCAGAGCGTTCTATGAGAGCGATTGTCAAGGACACACGCTCTCTCTCCTGATCGCGACGGCGCTTTGTCCGTGGCAATCAGCCCCGCTCGTTGCTTCGGTCTCGAGCGCTGGCGTGCCTGGCCCCGCGGGGCAGTCCGCTTCCGCATCGGTTCCTCCTCCGAGCTTCTCCCAATCCCTGATGGAACGCTCTCAGCGCGGGGATCCCAGGACCGCAGACCATGGTTCTATCGGAGACTCGGCCCACCGGCCGGCCTGACGCTTCTTCGGGTCTTGCGAGGGGGCCTACAGTTAGGCGAGTGCCTCGGCTGACTGCGACCGGGCCGACGCTCTGCTTGAGACTGCCCCCCGCACCCCGGTCCGGGCATCGGGAGTCACGGGCGAAGGTCCCGGCCTACGCCACCGACTCCCGGACTAGTGCGCTTGGCGCGTCAGTTGAGCTGGATCGTAGCGCTCCCCTTTCTTCCACAGCCGCAGCGTGAGGGCGGCGAGCTTGCGGGTCAGGGTGACCCGGGCCAACTCGTCGCGCATGCCGCGCTTGACCATCCCCTGATAGAAGTCCTGCAGCGGGCCGGGACGCGCCGTCGCCGCGGTGGCCGCTCCCTTGAACACGTCTTTCACCACGCGATTGTGATTCCGATTGAGCCCGCGGGTCAACGCCGCCCGCCGGCGCCGGACCACTTGGCCGTGCCGCAGCTCGTGCTCGGCGCTCGAGCGCGTAATCACAGCGAGCCCCGCATAGGCCCAGAGGTGGCGCTTGGTCCGAAACCGCCACGGCGTCTGCAGCGTGGCGAGCAGCAGCGCCACCCGGACCGGTCCCAAATAGGGAATGGTGCGGAGCATCGACCACGCCGAATCCCGCCGTGCCTCGGCGAGCAGGGCCGCTTTGGCCCGGGGGCGCAGGGCCAGGAGGACATCGAGTTCGGTATATAAGGTCTCGGCTCGGAAGCGCACGCCCGGATCGGGCAGCTGCGCGAGCCAGCCCGAGCGGTAGACCGGCTGGTAGACCCGTGTCCCGGGAGTCGGGATGGCCCGGGCCCGAAAGAGCGCCTTGAGCCGGAGCATGACCCGGGTGGTGTCCTCGACCAGGTTGCGGTAGGTGCGGCTGAGCTCCTGGAGGGTGACCCGGTGCGGACTCCCGTGATAGACGGCGCGGAGCTCGCCCCGCCACAGCTGGGCCGACAACTGATCGGCATCGACCCGATCGCCTTTGTTCCCCCGGCGTTTCTCCCCATGGCGGTCGCAGACCACGACCCGCTGCACGAGGGGCACCAGCAGATCGTGGAGCCACTGGGCCTGGGTCCCTTCTTCGAAGGCCACATGGACCGTGCCCCGCATGCTGCGGAAGAACTCGGTGAGCACCCGGCCCTCGGTTGGAAGGACCGTCCGGGCGATCACCTGGCCAGTCTCGGTGCGAACCGAGGCCTGGGTAGTTGCCTGATGCACATCGAGCGCCGCATACTTCGTAGCGTAGGTCATGAGAGCCGCTCCTGGGGACTGAGGTCCATGAGTCAGGGGTGACTGCATGGTAGCCCCAAGGGGCGTGCTCTCAACATGCGTTAGGCAAGGCAGCACAGGTGTGAATCGTGATCTCTCACTTCACAGCCCGCGAGGGCTCCATGATGGCTCAACCTTATCGGCAACACCTCCCTGCGCAGCCAGTCCTTTCAGCCCTCGCCGGGACCCTTTTCCTGACAGCTTGCGCCACCAGAGGACCAATGAACGACCCCCAGTTGACCGACTTCGCCAATCGCTATGCAGCCGCATGGAGCAGCCAAAGCCCCGATCGTCTCGCCGGGTTCTACGCCGAGGATGGCTCCCTGACCGTGAACGACGGTTCTCCCTCGGTTGGTCGGGCGGCCGTGCGGGCCACGGTCCAGGCATTCATGAGCGGGTTTCCGGATATGCGAGTCCGGATGGATTCCGTGGTCCGAACGGGCTCGACGGTGCGTTTCCATTGGACCTGGACGGGTACGAACACCGGTCCCGGGGGCAACGGTCGGTCCGTGCACATCAGCGGGTATGAGGAGTGGACGTTCACGCCAACCGGCCTGATTGCCCAATCGCTGGGCCATTACGACGAAGCGGAATACCAGCGGCAGATGGCGGGCGGAGGCGGACCCTCCCCGTGACCTTGCGCGGCACCTCGCGCCGGGCTCGCGACGTGCTGCCTAACCCGCGCTTGGAGCAGAGCGTTAGTGGCCACGTCTGTTTTCTGATGAGCAACCCTCGATGCCTTTCAGGGGCCATCGCGGCGACAGGTACCCCCTGCGAAACCTTCGCCCGAGTCCCCGCGTACACCTCCGTGGACCTTGGACCTCCCCGTCACGAGGGTATCTCATGTTCAGTCAGATCCTGCCTCGCCAGATCGACAACGTGTACGGTGGTCGGAAGCTCGGCCTCTGGATCTTCGGGACGGTCGTGTTCCTGAAGGTCGCCCAAAGCCTGGCGGTCATTTTCAATGGCTACATGACGGCCCGCTCCGCTGACGGCATCCCACTCGAGACCTACCCGCCCGCGACGGCCCAGACGGTAGTGGCCCTTTTCGGGCTCTCGGGGCTTTACCGGCTGTTCATTGGGTTGCTGTGCGTCCTGATCCTCGTACGGTATCGCCGCGCCATCCCCCTCATGTTTGTCGTGCTCCTACTGAGCTATCTCGCCGCCCAACTCTTGCTTCGCATCACTCCGATTACCCGCGTAGGCACCCCGCCGGGTGCGATCGTCAACTTCGCCCTCTTCGCCCTCACCGTCCTGGGCCTGGCCCTCTCTCTGACGCCTCGCAAGGAGTCGGTCGTTCCTGGGGCTGGCCGCGCCGCTGCCACCTAACCCGCACTGGGAGCTGCCCGGGGCGTTGGCGCGTCGCAGCCGCGCGACGTATTGTTCGCAGAGCGTTAGCCGGACCAGGAGATTCCTATGGTGATGTCAACCCTGCAATGGTCGATCGGGCTCTGCTCATCACTTCTGCTGCCGCGGCGCAGGCGCCAGATGCCATGTCTGCTGCTCCCGAGGCTCATCGCATGGTCCTCGAGAATCCCTTCGTGCGGATGCTTCAGACGCGCTATGTTCCCGAACAGCGCATCGCTCCCCATACCCACCCACACCGCATTGTAGGGGCGCCAGACGACTCGCAGAGTCGCACCACCGCAGATGGCAGAACCACCATCCTCACTCGTAAGCGTGGGGAAGTATTCTGGTCGGGCCCCTACGACCCATGACTGAGAAGGACTGGCCGGTGACGCGAACGAGATCGAGATCGAACTCACGGAGGTGTCACCTCCAGCGGCCACGGTGCAACACGCAGACCCCGTTGTGATCGGCGTCTTTGCACGTCATTGCTGTCGAGCTAAAGACCGGCGCACCAGAGATACCAAGTGACTCACGACCGGCCGGCCAGCCCGCACTTGTAGCTGCCGGGGGCGTAAGTGCGGCGCAGCAGCTCAAGCGCCGTTCGGCAGCCCGGAATTCAGCAAAGGTGGCATGAGATTGAGAAACGCGACCCTCTACATACTCTCCGGACTCCCGGGAAGTGGCAAGACGATATTATCCCAATCGCTGGCACGGCAGATCGGGGCTGCTTACGTCCGAATCGATACTATCGAGCAGGCTCTCCGGGACCTCTGCTCGGTGGACGTTGAGAGTGAGGGGTATCGCTTGGCACATCGAGTAGCATCCGACATACTCACCGGTGGCGTCAGCGTGGTCGCCGATTCCTGCAACCCACTTGAGTTGACCAGGCGTGAATGGGAGCAGGTGGCCATGGATGCTGGCGCACCCTATGTGAACATCGAGGTTATCTGCTCCGATGCACGAGAACATCGCGAGAGAGTGGAAACACGAGCCGCTACGGTCCACGGGTTGCGCCTGCCGACCTGGGCCGAGGTCGCGAGTCGGGAGTATCAGGAGTGGACGGTCGAGCGGATTGTTCTCGATACATCGCGCAGGCCCGAAGGTGAGTGCCTCGATGAACTGCTATCCAGGCTGGCGGCCGCGGCTGCCGCACGCCCTCGCAGCTCAAGCGCACGGCGTTAGGGAGCGCGCCAACACATCCTGGAGCCGTGGCCCGGCTCAGCTCGCGAAAGGACGGTCGGAATGAGCGTTGTGAGAACTCTCAGCCTCGCCCTCGGTGCCTGGCTGGCGGGAACGACCGGGTGTGCCAAGGAAGTCGTCGTCGTCAAGAACGTCCTTGGACCGGAGGGCCCATTGGTGGTTGATGGTGACCTCTACTACGTAGGCTGGGTCTCGAATGCCCTGTTCAAGTGGGATGGTAAGACCAGCACCATCCTCAACGACGCGGCGGGTTGTGCTCACAACGGCGTGGCGCTCACCAAACAGAAGACCCTGCTGATCGCGTGTACCTCCGACCCGGGCGCCATCTTGGAGGTAGATCTGACCGGCAAGCAGCTGCGGAAATGGCAGGTCGACCGCGACGGCAAAGCCTTCGATGGCGGCATCAACGACATAGTGGTCACCGCCGCAGGGGGCGCATACGCGACCGTCTTCGGCCCCTTCCTCGACCGACCGACCAAGATTATCGGCAAGATCCTCTATCTGGCGCCTGACAGCCAAGAGTGGGTCGAGGTGGCCAATGATTTGAACTACCCCAATGGCATCGGGGTGTCCCCGGACCAGAAGACCCTCTATGTCGACGAGACCGCCGGTAACGCCATTCTGAAGTTTACGATCAATCAGGACGGCACGTTGGGTGACCGGTCCAATTTCGCTCTCTTGTCTGTGCTGACGAACACCCCGGCCCGCTCATGGTGGCTTGGGCCCGACAGTATGAAGCTCGATCGTCATGGCAACCTCTACGTTGCTCAGTGGGACGGTGGCTGCGTCCTGAAGATTTCACCGGAAGGCAAGCTCTTGCACGTATTCACGATCGCCGCAGGTCGCGGAACCACCAACGTGGCTTTCAGCGAAGGCGAGCAGAACTTGTATGTGACCGTGGTACGGGATCCCGGCGACCCGAAGGCCACGGGCAGCATCGTGAAGATTGCGAACGTCCGCTAGGAAGCCTCAATAGTGCATCGCTGCCTAACCCGCGTTTGGGGCAGCCCGGGGCGGCAGCTAGCGTGCAGAGCGTTCGGTAGCGCCGAGACTCCCACCGAGCATTGCGACAAATGCGACGGCCTCGAGTGCCAGAACTGCGAGATTCACGGCCGCCCGCGGAGGAAGGACAGCTGGATTCGCTTCCACGGTGCACCGCGGATTCGGAGTCTTCGCGCCGGGGGCCCAGGCGAGGGAAAGCTCCAAGCGGGCGACGTTATCGTGTCGATAGATACCCTTGAGATCACGACGTTGGCCGGCTCTGACCGTTATGCCCGCCTTGAGCCTGGTCACGTTGCGCACCTTGGGGTCCGTCGCGCTAGCGAGCTGCGAGAGGTAGAAGTAGTGGCCGTGCCGATGTGTGGTGCACCACCACCCTCGCCCCGAGTTGTCCATCGCTACGTTCGTCTCCCGGGCGCCCCCTAACCAGCGCTTGCTGCTGTCGGGGCGTGGGCGCCCCAGCCGCCGCGGAGTATGTTTGACCTTGGCCTGCGGCGGCGGCGGCACGCCCCGGAGCAGAAGCGCATTCCGTTAGGCGACACAGAATGGCGACCTCCCAGCGGCCGCCAGTGAGGGAAAGCCGAGTATGACCACGACTCAGCTGCTCCACTTCGTAGTCGTCGCCGGTCTATTGGGCGGCTGCGCGAATGCGGCACACAATGCACACCTCGCCAGTGACGACGCGCGGGTCGCCGCCGACCTCGCCACCCGATTCGATTCACTGCGACGTTCCGAGCGCATCCCCGGGCTGGCGGTCGCCATCTTGCGAGACACCACCCTGGTCCTGGCACGCGGCTTTGGCCTTGCTAATGTCGAAGCACAGATTCCGGTGACGCCCGACACGCCGTTCAATATTGCCTCTGTGAGCAAGCCCATCTCCGCTGTCGTGGCGTTGCGCCTCGCACAGGACGGGGTATTGGACCTGGATCGGCCGATGCGGCGGTATCGAGACTTTGCCGAATTCTGCGCTGCGGCTCGTGAAGCGGGTGGCATCTTCTTCGATGATTTTGCGTGCGGGGACGATCGGCTCACCCTTCGTCACGTCCTGTCGATGACCGCGAATGGCGAACCCGGAACTCGTTTCTGGTACAACCCGCCTTCCTACTCATGGGCTTCCCGACCGATGGCTGAGGTCACCGGTCGCACCTTCTCCGATTTGGTGGACTCGTTGGTCTTCCGCCCGGCCGGCATGCAGCACGCCGCGCGGACGAACCGCAACCTGCCGCTCCCCACCGAGGTCGCCGAACGCCTCGCCGTGCCGTACCACATTGACTCCGCCGGGCGAGTCGCCCGCTCGCAACCACCGCCACCACAGGGTGACGGTGCAGCGGGGGGAGTCATTGCAAGCGCCCTGGATCTGATGGCATTCGACATCGCGTTATCTGACGGGCGGCTTCTCCAACCCGCCTGGCGGGCGCGATTGTGGAAGGCGGCGCGTACCCCTTCCGGTGGCGCCCTCCCTTACGGGCTTGGATGGTTTCTCGGCGCGATCCAGGGGCGACGGGTCGTCTGGCACACTGGGCTTTGGGAGGGGCGGTACTCGGCCCTGTACCTGAAGGTGCTGAATGACAACCCAGAGGACAGGCTTACGCTCATCCTTCTGGCAAATAGCGATGCGCTTCAGTGGCCGACGCGGTTCGACGAAGCGGTCGTCGAGCGCTCGCCATATGCGATGGCGTTTCTCAGCGCCTTCCCGGCAAAGAGCACCACCCGCTGACACGCCAGATCCTGGTGTGGGTGCCGCCTAACCCGTGCTTGGAGCCGCCGAGGGCGTGAGCGGCTGCTGAAGCGCAGAGCGTGAGGTGCCGCAGACCTATCCTTCATGGTGTCTCTCAATGGCCGAGAACAAGACCACGTTCACAGATGCAAGTGTCGGGGGCTACCTCGCTGCGCGAGACAGCGAGCAACAGAGCGCGGACGGCCATGAGTTGGTCGCTCGGCTCAAGAAGGTCACGCAGCAATCGCCACGGATGTGGGACCCAGCATCGTCGGCTTCGGCTCCTGACTGAAATGATTCCTCACGAGTACCTCCTTCCCTACCTAATCTCCAACGCCCTGGCCATTGGACTCCTTACACTCGCCTTCCCCAAACCGGGCTGGGTCCGTTGGGCGAGTGTGGCCATCTTCCTTTGGGCCGCATGGACCAACGGACGAATCGCCCTTACTCGGCCCCTCGACTACCAAACATTTGGTGAGCTTGCCGTTCTTCGAGCTTATCGGACCTTCATTCATGGCTGGTTCCGGGACCACACACCCCTGCTCTTGCTTCCAATCGCCGTTTGCCAATTCGCCATTGCCATCCTCCTGATCCGCAATACCCAGTCGATGCGACGGCTGGCCGTGGCCGGAGCGATCCTTTTCCTCCTGGCGATCGCGCCCTTGGGCGTAGGTTCAGCCTTTCCGTTTTCCCTCACCTACAGCCTGGCACTCTTCGTGATGGCACGCCGGATGGAGGCTCCGATCGGGACAGTGTCGTCCAAAACCACGCCGGCTCGAGATCTCGAGGTGTAGGTGCCACATCCCAGCCGGCTAACCCGCGCTTGGAGCCGGCGAGGGCGTCAGCGCGGCAGCAGCCGCAGGGTATATTGAATCTGAAGCGCAGAGCGTTGGCCCGATCCAACGAGGGAGTCCACCATTCATGTCCCATCTCAGCTACGGCCTTCTGGCAGGGGTGGTGTTCGGGGCGTTGTCGGTCGGCCTCATGCTCCCGATGTCATTTCCCGACCGCCGGACGGCTCTCACCGCAGCCTTCCTCGATCGATTCGCGATTGGCCTCGTGATCGGGGTCGTTGACCTCGGCTGGCCCAGCTGGCTCGTTGGACTCCTTTTCGGCTTGCTTCTGAGTGCACCGTCTGCGCTCGTGACCAAGACCTACGGACCCATCCTGGGCCTGGGAGCCATTGGCGGCCTGGTGATTGGGCTCGTCCTTCCCCACGCGGTCCGCTAGCGCAAATGCCTCCCAGGTCTGCGCCCGCCGCGCTCCAGAGCCATTTTCGGGGTCGGGAGCCCAATGTCGCCGCGACCTACGGGGCCCTCCTCAAGGCAGCGCGGCGCCTCGGGCCAGTCACCGAGGATCCCAAGAAGACCTCGATACACCTGGTCCGTGACTCCGCCTTTGCCGGTGTGGCCACTCAGAAGAGCGCCCTGATCCTGACCCTGAAATCCAAGACAAAGCTGACGAGCACCCGGATCCGGAAGCAGGAGCAGGTGTCAGCCAACCGGTGGCACCTTGAGGTGCGGCTCACCCAGCCCGACGAGGTTGATGGAGAGCTCTGTGGGTGGCTGGCGGCGGCGTATGCGCTCGCAGCAGGCTAGCCCAGCAGGCACAAGCATCGACGGCCTAACCCGCGCTTGGAGCTGCGCAGGCCGCTCGGCGGCGCCTCACGGTGGTGTCCTACCGGAGACCACCCCCTCACCACCAATTTGACACCGCCATGATGCCGAGACTGCGTCGATCCGTCGTAGCGGCCATCGGTCCTGTTCTCATTGCGGGTTCTTCCCAAGCGCAGCCCGCTCCCGCCGATTCTCCCTCCGTGGCTCTGTGCTTTCGGGGTCGGCCGCTCCCCACCTGCCGGAGCTTTCTGCTCACCGAGTTCGGCGGTGGGTTTCGCTTACGGTACGGACCCTATCGCTACACCGCCCCCCTCTTCAGCTATGAGGTCGGCTGGGTCCGGAACCTCGACAGACAATGGGCCTTCGGTGGTTCCGCATTCGGGGAAGGGGCCGACGAGGGGGCGGTCCTCGGTCTGCGGCCCCGGGTCCGCTATTGGGCCTCCCCATCCGTTTCCGTGGATATCGCTCCCGGGGCCGCCCTGTTTAACCGACATCTGGCCTTCAGCGGTGCGGTCGCTTTGGGGGTTGCCGACCGTTTCGCGCTCACCACCACCGTACACATACTCCCCGCCACGCCAGCCCTACTCACCGAGGGCCACGCCACCCAATACACCTGGTATGGCGGGGCGCGGTTCGGCTCGCTCTGGGGAGTCCTGACCGGGCTGAGTTTCCCGATCGCCATCCTGGGCTATATCGCTTTGTGTGGGTGTATCGATTAGGCGATCGCCTAACCCGCCGGGGAGCTGCCCGGGAGGTTCGCGCGTCGCAACCCCTCGCGATATGTTATGCCGGGACGCGCGGCTGCGCCGCCCGCCCCGGCAGCGCACCTGCAGGGCGTTCGCCGGCGGGCATGCAAGGATTGACGAGCGGCCGGGTATCCTGAATGCATCGAACCCTGCCCACGATCGGAGACCCATGGCCGCGTACGAGTTCGTCACCATCTGGCGCATCAAGGCACCGATTGAGGCCGTTTGGAATGAACTCAGTCACTCCGAGCGTTGGCCCTCGTGGGGGAGGGCCGTGCTGGCCGTCCCCGAGGTGCAGGCGGCCGACCAGAGCGGCTTGGGTGGGATCCACAAGCGCATTTGGCGCAGTGCACTTCCATTTTCCATGACGTTCGAGATGCCCATCGTTCGCGTTGAAGCGCCACATCTGCTCGAGGGAGGTCGAGGCCAGAGCGCGGAGCGTCAGCAGCCTTTGGTGATGTCTACGAGCACCCCCACCCTCGAGGACTGATGGCCGACCTCCAGGCTCAGTTTGGCGAGATCGACATCTATCTCTTCGATCAGCTCCTGCGGGGGCGTCTCGCCCCGGGCATGCGGATCCTCGATGCGGGGTGCGGTTCGGGCCGTAACCTCGTCTATCTCTTGCAAACCGGTTATCAGGTCTTTGGACTCGATTCCGACCCGACATCGATTCGGGCGGTCCAGCAGCTCGCCTCACGACTCGCACCACAGCTCCCGGCGGACAATTTCCGCGTGGAGGCAGTCGAGCGCAGCACCTTTCCGGACGGGGTCGCCGACGTCGTCATCAGTAGTGCCGTCCTCCACTTCGCCCGCGATGATGCGCAGTTCACCGCGATGCTGCGCGGCACCTGGCGAGTCCTTCGACGGGGCGGCCTGCTCTTTTGTCGGCTTGCTTCCTCCATCGGGATGGAGCAGGCGGTGACGCCCATCGCCGGGCGGCGTCACCGGCTCCCCGACGGGACCGAACGCTATCTGGTTGATGAGCCACTCCTGGTGCGCCTCACCCGGGAATTGGAGGGCGAGCTGGTCGATCCGCTGAAGACCACGGTGGTCCAGAGCCAGCGCTGCATGACGACGTGGGTCGTCCGCAAAGGTACCTAGCCCGCGTGTGGAGCCGGCGAGGGCGTTTCTGCACCACCGTACACTGCTCGAGGGGAGGGAGAGAATGTTTGTTGGACATTACGGAGTAAGCTTTGCCACGAAGCGTGTGGAACGATCAATCCCCCTCTGGGTCCTGTTTCTCGCCGTGCAGTTTCTTGATGTTCTCTGGGCTCCCTTCGTCCTCCTCGGCATTGAAAAGGTCCGCATCGTTCCGGGTATTACGGCTACAAACCCGCTCGATCTCTACTACATGCCGTACACCCACAGCCTGACGGCCGCGCTCTTCTGGTCCTGGGCATGCGGTATTGCCTACCGACTCGTGGTGCGACCATCCGCGCCGCGGGCCGGGTTCGCGATCGGAGCCGCGGTGTTCTCGCACTGGGTTCTGGATTTCATCGTCCATCGGCCCGATCTTCCCTTGTACGGCAATTCCGCCAAAGTTGGACTGGGGCTGTGGAACCTTCCCCCGCTCGCACTCGGGCTCGAGGCAGCCCTGCTGTTCGGAGGCATGTGGCTGTACTTCCGGGACGGTCGGACGCGATCGCGTGGGACAGTTGTCTTTGGAGTAGTGATGCTTGGCATCCAGGCCTACGTCTTCTTTGGACCTCCGCCTGCATCCGACCAGGCCATGGCCTCGACCGCAATCGTGGCCTACGCACTGTTCGCGCTCGTGATCTGGTGGCTGCAGGATCGCAAGGTCCGTGCGGCAGCCCTCTAACCCGGCCCTGCAGCTGCCGAGAGTCAGGCGAACAACAGCCCCGATGGGGAAGCGGTGTCCGTGTTCGTCTCTCCGAGGGCAGCATCCCTCACGGTGGTAGGCCGATGACGCTACCTCGATCCCATGAAGTCCTCTTTGTGTGCGAGCACGGCGCTGCAAAGAGTATTCTCGCCGCATCCTATTTCAACGCTCTGGCACCCCAACGGGGCCTTCCCTGGCACGCCTCTGCGCGAGGTACCTCTCCGGACCCCACCGTACTGGCCGCGGTATCTCGCGGGCTGGCGTCGGAGGGAATCCCCCTGTCGGAGTCGGTGCCCCGGGGTTTGGAGCCAACCGACCTGGCGGGAGCAACCATAGTTGTCGCCTTCGATCAACCCACGGTTCTCGCGGCGGTGACGGGCCAGGCGCGATCCGTCGCCTGGGACACCCTGCCACCGGTTTCGGCGGACTATGCAGTGGCCCGTCAGGCAATCCTTGAGCGGGTGCATGCCCTCATCCACGAGGTGGCTGCTTCCGGGGGGTAGTGCGCAGCGCGACATAACCCGCGCGTGCAGCCGCCCAGGGCGTCAGAGCGCATCGCGTCAGGCCGAACCACGACACCGGAGACATTCATGAGTACCGAGACCTCAGAGATCTCACTGGCGCCCTCAGCACTGCCCCGGATTCTCGGGGGGCTCGCGGTTTTCCTGGTCGTGGCGAGCGTGACGGGGCAGGTCGCAAAGCTCGCGTTTGGTCATGACCATGTGAAGGGACTCGTCCCGCTCTTTTACGTCGATGCGGAACAGAATATCCCAACCTTCTTTTCGGTCTTGCTCATTCTCATCGCTACCTTCCTCCTTGCCGTCACGGCTGTCCTCGAAGCTCGGAGGGCTCGGCCCTGGTGGCAATGGACGTTTCTATCGTTCGGGTTTCTGGTGATGGGATATGACGAGGCGTTCCAGGTCCATGAGCGATTGATCACCCCCATGAGACGGGCCCTCGGTGACGGTCAACTTGGGATCTTCACGTTTGCGTGGGTCGTGCCGGGCCTGGTCCTGGTGTTTCTCCTCGCCCTCATTTATCTCCGATTCCTGGTTCGACTGCCGGCGCCGACAAGGCGGAGATTCCTTCTCGCCGCCGCGCTCTATCTCGGGGGCGCCCTCGGCATGGAAATGGTCGGTGGCTGGATCGGCCAGCCGCACGGGCGCAGCAGTTGGCAGTACGTTACGCTTGCAACGATCGAAGAGGGGATGGAAATGGCTGGCCTTGTTACGTTCGTCTGGGCGCTTCTCCGGCGGTGGGCCGATCATGGCACCGCCATCAGGGTGCGCTTCACGACGCCCTGAGTCGCACCCGACCGGCCGCAGAAGGGCGGGATCGTCAGGCGTCAATCGGCAGGAGGTCTGCGAATGGGACAGGTCCGGGTTGAGAGTTTTGCCATTTCAATCGACGGTTACGGGGCGGGCCCGGACCAGGATATCAGCCACGGGCTCGGGCTAGGCGGGGAGGACCTGCACCAGTGGTTTATCCCAACCCGGACGTTCCAGCGGGCCCATGGTACGGGCGATGGGACGACTGGGGTCGACGACGATTTTGCGGCGCGGGGATTCCGGAACATCGGCGCGTGGATCATGGGACGGAACATGTTCGGACCGATTCGCGGTCCCTGGCCCGATTTGGACTGGAAGGGCTGGTGGGGCATCAACCCGCCGTACCACGTGCCCGTTTTTGTGCTGACCCATTACCCGCGCCCGTCCCTGGAAATGCAAGGGGATACCGTCTTCCATTTCGTGACCGGCGGCATTCACGAAGCGCTCGACCGAGCACGCGAGGCCGCACACGGGAGGGACGTGCGCATCGGTGGAGGGCCCAACCTGATCCAGCAGTACCTTCGAGAGGGTCTTATCGATGAACTCCACATCGCGATCGCGCCGGTCCTGCTGGGTCGAGGCGAGCGGTTGTTCGAAGGGGTGGACTTGCGGGAGCTGACCTATGACTGCGTGCAGTTCGCCGCTTCCGGGAAAGCCGCCCATGTGGTACTCCGCCGCCGAGGACCGGCCGCCTAACCCCCGCCTGGGGCAGACCGGGGCACCGGCGCGTCACCGCCGACGTCCATTCACAGCGCGAGAGGACACAACATGCTTCGGGGTACGCCATTCCTCCTCTTTGACGGTAACTGTGCCGAGGCAATGGGTTTCTACCACGCCTGCCTCGGGGGCACTCTCGTTCTGAGCAAGCTCGGCGACACGCCGATGAAGGCGCAATTTCCGCCAGAAAAACACGGCCGGATCATCAACGCACGGCTCACGAGCGGTGCCGTCGAGATCTCGGCGACGGACTGGATGGCCTCGCCGGCGTTTGGGCCGATCCGGGGCAACATGTCGGCCATTTTTGTGCAGGGCAGCGACGATGAAGAACTCCGGCAAGTCTTCGATCGGCTTGCGGTGGACGCGGACCGTGATCGGTTTCAGGACCTGCACCCGCTGCCATTCGGCACCTACGGTCAGTTCTATGACAAGTTCGGCGTGCAGTGGATCTTCCGTGGCGAGGCTCCCTCATCACCGGGCGCCACCTAGTGTGCGGTCGGCACTGTCAGGATGACGTCGACGATCCGCGACCCAGGCGGGGGCGTTTCCTAACCCGCCCATGGAGCCGCAGCGCATGAGCGCGTCCGCAGCCGCACGGTATATCGGATCTCACGCGCAGGGCATCAGGGGGCATCCAGGGGGACAATGCGACGATCGATCAGGCACAGTGAGTTTCACCGTGAGCGGACGCATCGGTTGGCTCCGCGCGGCCGTGCTGGGTGCTAACGACGGCTTGATCTCTACCAGCAGTCTGGTCCTCGGCGTCGCAGCGGCGACGCCGGACCGGAACGCCGTGCTGCTCGCTGCGATCGCCGGCCTCGCCGCAGGGGCCCTTTCCATGGCGGCCGGAGAGTATGTCTCCGTCAGTTCCCAAGCCGATACCGAGGGCGCCGATCTAGCTCGCGAGCGCCGGGAGCTCGCGACTTCCCCCGAAGCTGAGCGAGCGGAGTTGGCGGGGATCTACGTCGCACGCGGTCTCGACCGCGACCTGGCGACCCAGGTTGCGGACCAGCTGATGGCCCATGACGCCCTGGGAGCTCATGCCCGAGATGAACTTGGCATTCACGACCTGACCCGGGCGCGGCCGATTCAGGCAGCAGTGGCATCCGCCGCATCCTTTGCGGCCGGCGCGGTACCTCCGGCGCTCTTGGCGGCCCTGTGGCCGGCCAGGGGATTAGCGCTAGCCGTTGTGGTTGTCACCCTCATACTCCTCCTTGGCCTCGGAGGCGCTGCGGCGCGCCTTGGGGGCGCTTCGCTCGTCCGCGGCGCCCTGCGCGTGGCCTTCTGGGGCGCCGTGGCAATGGCGTGTACGGCTGGAGTCGGACGGGCTTTCGGCGCGGTCATCTAGAGCGTCAAGGATGCGCGCGGTGCCCTCCCAGCTCAAGCGCAGGACGTCAGGCCGCCAAGAATAGGAGGCAGAAGTGACTCATTCACCTGGACGGCAAGGAGCATCGGCAGTGCTCTTCATCGCTGCCCCAGTCCTCCTGTTGGCAGCCGACGTCTCCCAACTTGCTGCCCCGACCTCGGTCGCCTGGACGCTGGGCTTGTGGGGATCGTTTGTACTGTTCGTCCCAATCATCGTGAGTCTCACAGGGATCGCGCGAGCGGTTTTACCTCGAGCCGCTCTGGTCGCTGGCGCGGCCGCGCTGGTGGGCGCAATCGCCGGCGCGACAATGCAGGGATACTTTCGAGTCTTGCTGAGTTTGGACAAGGTCGGACTGGCGCCCGACGTGGCGGACTCGGTACAGCGGGCGCTGGCGGGCAACCCAATGTTGCGGGTCACCCTCCTTGTCCCCGGAATACTCTTTCCCATTGGGTTGCTGCTCCTCAGCATCACGCTGTGGCGCGGACGGTTGTACCCAAGGGGGCGTGCGACCCTTCTGGGACTCGGGGCGACCCTGTTTCCTGTGGGCCACGCGGCCGGCTGGGCCCCGGCCCTCATTGGCGGCGATCTCCTCCTCTTGGGCGCCCTTGCAATGATTGGCCTGACTCCGCCAGCATCCCGCGGCGTGGGTGATGCCTCGGGCTGATGAAGTCGGCGCGAGCGCCCGCCTGACTATCAACCACACGCTGGGTACACTGAAAACAATGAGCGCACATTCCGCACTCTCACGGTACCGTGGTATTGCCGGGCCGCTGTGGTTGGTAACCCTGGTGAGCGTGACGGCGTGTCGACCCTCGCAGCCGTCGAGCAGCGTGGATCGTCAAGCAGAGGGGGCTCGGCGATCCATCGAGCAACGCATTGCCGACTGGGCGAGGTGGACTGCGGCTGGTCGGATCGACTCAATCACCGACGTGTTCGCCCAGGACGCCTGGGAAGCGGATCCCAACCTGCCACCGATCGTTGGGCGTGATGCGATCGTAGAGCACTGGCGTCGCGCCATGACGATGGGCCGCTGGCAGTTCGAGCCTCATGTTGAGGATCTCATCAGTCGCGACTCGGTGGCGATGGAACGTACCAGCTACACTCTGCATTCCACCGCGCGGCCGGGGACAGGAGGTCCACCTTCCCTGGAGGACCGGGGCAGCTGGGTAACCGTGTGGCGCAGAGACAAAGACGGACAATGGCGCATTCTCTGGACAATAGCGGCCAGCGCGCGCCCCCTGGACGGCCCTGGATAGTTTCCAGGTACCAGCAGTTCGTGATCGTCATTCAGGTGCGGTAGTTCCCGCCTAGGCCGCGCTTGGAGCAGGGGTGGGCGCGGCAGCAGCCGCACCGTATCTTGAACCTCAAGTGCAGGGCGTTGGGCCACCATCCTGAGGCCGATGATTTCACAACGACCGTGGTACGGCTTGGCGCTCGTCGGCCTGGCATACCCCCTCGTGGGGGTCCTGACAGGAGAGCTTGCCGGATCGGCCCAATCGACCCAAGGCCGCAACGTATGGCGCCTGGTGGGCTGGGGCCTCAGCCTCGGCGTCTTCGTCGCGCATCTTCTCTACGAGCGATTGCGGCGCCAGGAGCTGCCACGATGCGCTTCCCTTCGCGCTGCCACCGCCGTGGCTCTCGGTGCTTTTGTCCTCGCGTTGGTGGGTCCAGTTCGTAACTACTGGGGCACTGAGAGATTCGCCGGCGTGGCCGTGTTATCCCTCGTGCTGTGGCCCATCATTACCGGTCTGCCGGCGTTGGTCGTCGCGTGGCTGGTCAGCCCCTGGATCCGGAGAGGAGGCGGACCGGGCAGGTCCGACGGACGGGTGAGCCCGACGAGGGGGTGAGGGACACGGTCAGCCTGGGTATCCATGCCGGCGCCGTGGCCCTCCCCTTTCATCTGCGCGTGGTGTTCTACGAAGAGCCGTGGCTGGCCCGAACCCACGGCTCCGCGTGGCATGCCTATCGAGCCGATGTCCCGCGCTGGTTCGGATGGCCAAGGCGATCGGCATGATGGGAACGCCAGGGTCCGCAACCGCACGATATATTTGGATCTGCGCAGGACGTCACGCTGATCCACACTTCTGGTGACCGGTGACGGCGCTGAGGAGCATTCAGTGACCAAGCCAGATTTCTCCGGTGTGGCCTTCCGATATGAATTGCAGGATGGTGGACGGCGCCTTCGCGCCACCCTCACAAAGAGGATCTGATGCGCTCTCGTCGCTGGTCCAAGGGGGGTCTCGCCGCCGGTCGCCGGTTGTGCTCACTTCCCTGCCTGGCGCTCCTGGGTATCGCAACGTCGGGGCACGCTCAGAATCCGGCTCCCACGGCTCCCATGCCAAGCGTCGCACAAGGGACACCCTTCGTGGTCGAGAGCTATTATCGGATCCAGTGGGGCCACGAAGAGGAATTCATGGCCCTCTTCCGAAAGAACCACCTTCCGTTCCTTCGTCGCCAGCTCGAAAAGGGAATCCTCCTCGAGGTCCGGTTCGATCGACCCCGGGAGCATATGGCGGAACCGGGCCGATGGGATCTGCGCATGACGCTGGTCTATCGCGACGCTGCCACCGCCTATCGCACCGACAACATTAGCGAGGCGGACTACGCCGGCATTGTCCAGGACGCTACGGCAGAGGCCGTGTTCCAACGTGAAGAGGCACGCCGCTTCGAGCTGCTTCTCGCCCACTGGGATTTGAATGTCGCATCCCTGGAGTTGGTGCCACCGCAATAGACGGTCACGCGCCGCCGTCTAACTCTCGTTCGACTCTTCAGGCGGAAGGCCGGAATGCGCCCCCTTCGGTACTCCATCAATGTCACCTTGGACGGGTGCTGCGATCATCGGGCAATCCCCGCCGATGAAGCCTTGCATCGTCACGCGGTCGAGAACCTCACCCAGGCCGATGCCCTTCTCTTCGGCCGGGTGACCTATGAAATGATGGAATCAGCATGGCGGCCACCAGCGCCGGCGGGAGCGCGACCGGATTGGATGGAACCATTCGCCCAGACGATCAACGCGGCCAGGAAGTACGTCGTGTCCAGGACCCTGGAGAAGGTTGATTGGAACGCGGAATTCGTGCGTGAAGATCTGGCCACTTCCGTTCGGCAACTCAAGCGGGAGTCAGGCACCGGCCTGTTCGTGGGAGGTGTGAAGCTCCCCTTGGCATTGACCGAGCTGGGATTGATCGACGAGTACGAGTTCGTGGTGCATCCGAGGCTCGTGGGTCACGGGCCGACCTTGTTCGCGGGGCTGTCGAAGCATGTCGACTTGAAGCTGGTGAGTCGGCAGGAGTTTGGCTCGGGGGCCGTGGCGATGCGGTATGAGCCGAGAAGGTAAGATGAAGTGCCGCTAGATTAGGCTCCGAGCGTCCACATTCCCTGAGGTTGCTTTGCCGATCAGTATCCCGGGAGTAACCAGAACATGAACCCAGACCAGACCACGTTGCAACCCACGGGCGTCGAGGGTGCGAGAGGCAACCTCGCTTCAATCAGTCCCTTCTTCATCGTGAAGGATTTGCAGGCCTCGATCTCGCACTACGTCGAGCGGTTCGGCTTCAAGCTGGATTTTCAAGGTCCACCCGACGACGTGTACTATGGCCAGGTGAGCCGGGAGGGGATCGGTATCATGCTCAAGGCCATCCTACCCGACGTGCTGCCGGTTCCCAACCACACCCGGCATGAATGGGCCCGCTGGGATGCCTACATCTACACCCTGGATCCCGACTCGCTCTTCGAGGAGTTCAAGCAACGAGGGGCGGCGTTCGCAAAAGAACTCTGCTTCATTGATGACGGCTTATGGGGCTTCGAGGTCATCGATGGCGACGGGTATGTGCTGGCCTTCTTCCGTACTCGCAACGAGTAGTCACGGGCGGGGGCGCGGCGGCAAAAGCCCAAGCGCGTCAGGCCGCCGCCATTTTTCACTCTTATGGAGATGCGTAACGAATCGCTCGGGCTCCCATCCGGCGTGGTCACTCTCGTGCCGCATGATCCGCGCTGGGCTGTGCTTTTTGACGACGCAGCCGGGGAACTGCGGACAATGCTCGATTCCGCGATCCTGGAGGTTCACCACGTAGGCAGCACGGCTGTGCCGGGCCTGTGTGCCAAGCCCATCCTGGATTTGCTCGTGACCATCCCAGACTTTGACCGAGGCCGAGCGCTGATTTCTCCGCTCGCCATGCTGGGCTACGAGTTTCGACCACACGAGGAGATCCCCGATCGCCACTACTTCCGGCGGCGACGAGAGGGAATGCACACCCATCATTTGTCCCTGGCGGAGGTCACCTCGCACCACCATCGTGCTACCCTGGCATTTCGCGACGCCCTCCGGCGGGATTCCGAGGTCGCTGCCTCGTACGCCGCCCTCAAGCGTGAGCTTGCGAAGCAGTTCTCCTGGGATCGAGGGGCTTACATCGCTGGCAAGACCGACTTCATTTCGCGGGTCCTGGCGCGGCCCTCACCCCACTAAGGTCCGAACCCATGGAGAAACTGCTCGATCAACCCGGCTTCGTTCCTCTCACGTCGTATCGAGAGTATCCGATCACGGACATGGTCGCGCGCAGCCGGCAATTCGCCGATGAGATGCAGCGACGCCGGACCGTGCGGCAGTTCAGTGATCGGCCGGTCCCCCGCTCCATCATCGAGGCCTGCCTGGAAACGGCCGGCACGGCGCCGAGCGGCGCCCATCAGCAGCCCTGGCATTTCGTGGTCATCTCCGATCCTACGACCAAGCAGGCGATTCGGGCCGCCGCAGAGGCGGCGGAGGCAGAATTCTACGCCACCGCTCCTGCGGACTGGCTGGCGGCCCTCGCTCCGCTTGGCACCGATGCGTACAAGCCCTACCTGGAAACCGCTCCGTACCTGATCGCCGTATTCGCGCAGCGTTACGGACGCGGCGCGGACGGCAGGCGGAGTCCACACTACTACGTTATGGAATCCGTCGGTATTGCGACCGGGTTCCTTCTTGCGGCCCTTCATCATGCCGGGTTGGCGGCGCTGACCCATACCCCGAGCCCAATGGGTTTTCTGAATCAGATTCTGGAACGCCCGGCAAACGAGCGCGCGGTGATGCTGGTCGTTGCGGGGTACCCTGCCCCCGACGCGAAGGTTCCCGACCTCCGGCGCAAGCCCCTTTCGGCGATCGCCACCTTTCGCGAGGCCCCGCCTGCGACCACCTAACCCGCGGTTGTGGCCGATATCATATGCTGCGGCCTAAGCGCCGCCCACGAGTTTGCCGTTCTTCGCAAGGTCCGGATCGGTGCAGGCCGCAAGGTTGAAACAGCAGGGACGGCGCTTCCCGCTCTTCATCTTCGAGATGCTGACTTCCACCCGCCGTTTGCGGGTATCGGGATTCCTGGTCGCCGCGATCCATCGCACCCATTCCCATCGCGCCATCGGGGTAATCGCCTCCCAGAGGTCTCTGATCTTCTGCGGGGCATCTGCGAGGGCTGCTCTCAGATCGGGCGGCACCCGAGGTTCCGGCCACTCGCTGGCTGGCTCCACTTCGACAGTGGCGGTATCCCCGGCCCTGATGCCAGCGGCTTTTTGGAGGGCGGGATCGACGCTCAACCAATGACCGAAAGTGCCGTCGGGTTCAATGACCGCCTGGAACGCGTGCCGGTTGAAGGTGCCGTGCACCGCGACCTGACCCCGGGATGGGAGCTTCTTGCTCGCGGCTGCCGGCAGTTGCAGGATGGTCCGACCGGCCGTTGTGGAGAGCCTGGCCTCGAAGCGAATCGTCTGAGTGGGCATGGGGTGAGTGATAATATTGCGCCATGCACCGGGCAACGTGCCCCCGCCAAAGCGGCGGCGACTCGTCCCCCTGATCGCGTGGGCGCGAGTTCCAACCATTCGCTGTCTCCCGAGGTCTAACCGACAACGCTCAGGCGGAGATTCTCGATGTTTCCCATGCGCCAGGCCCGACAGCTCATAGCGAGCGGATGTGGCGTGTTGATCGCCCTCGGCGCGGAGGCGCCGGTGGCAGCGGCGCAAGGCACGCTGGCCGACTGGGATCTGATCTGCTTCTGCAACAGCCGGGTAAGCACGCCCCACTTCGTAGTGAAAATGGACGCCAACGGCGCGATCCTCTATGCGGCGCGGAACGGCATTACCCGCGAACAATTGACGCAAGCCGGCGTGCCGGCCACGAGCACGGCCATCCAGCTGCTCCGCGATTGGGGACTGCTGACCCAAAGGGACGATACCCTGCGAACCGCGTTCCCGGTCCTTGGCGGCGAGCGCATGACCGCGCTTCGACGCGACCTGCGTGCGGCGGCGAACGCCATGCTACCGGGACTTCGTCCCTCGGTGGACAGCATCACCGCGGCGCTCGCGAGCCGGGGAACTCCGGAGTCCGCATACGCGGTGGTGTTCTCGTACGTCCTTGATCACCTCGTCTGGGACCAGTTTGGCGACGCGGCCGACGTTCCGGCGCAAATCGACGTGGAGCACCCGTTCTGGAATGGCGCGTTCTGGGCGGTGAGCCCAACCCGCCTGAACGCACCGGGCACCAACTCCTACCATGCCGATTCTACCACCGTGCTGGTGGCCTGGACCGATTCCACGCTCGAGCTGCTCCGCCCATTGCAGTCCCGCGCCAACGTCGCCTTGCTG
Source organism: uncultured Gemmatimonadales bacterium (assembly GCA_963841505.1). Lineage (GTDB taxonomy): Bacteria > Gemmatimonadota > Gemmatimonadetes > Gemmatimonadales > GWC2-71-9 > JABFSM01. The sequence continues at coordinate 95,583 of CAWJCZ010000002.1, read as the reverse complement.
GCCCGGGCGCTCGACCCGCCTGGCGCTCGCGACATCCCGGAATCCCTTCGCCCTTACGCGCTGTTCCGGCGCGACGGGTCGCCCGCATTCGCGGTGGTTCGGACCCGCGATGACGACGCGCTCACTCGCGCGAGCCACTCCCTGGCAACCCAGGTCGCGGAGGGGGTGCGGGCGTGGCTCGGCGACGTGGACATCGGCGCTCGGCTGGACACCCGCGATCCGCGCTTGGCGCTGCTGGTGACATACCACGAGTTCATGTGGGAGCTGCTCGGCGTGCTGGAAGCGAGCGCTGCCGTGACGAAGCCGGCGATCCTCCGCGGGCGGCCGCGTGCTGACCTGGTGGCACCGCTCATCATTGTGCTGATGAAATAGACGGATTCGCGGTGCTGGAGTGGCAATGGTAGGTTTGGCGCTACGGTCGAACCAGGCCTTGACGCATACAGGACGATCCCATGAATCCCGGTGCCCTCGGCGCCCTCATACCCATCGTGGCAATTGTTGCCTTTGCCGCCGTCAGGATCGCCCGGATATTTGCGGGAGGCTCTCGCGCAGCACCGGACGTGTCCCAGCGCATCGAGGAGCTGGAGCAAACGGTGCAGGCGCTGCAGCGGGAACTGGCGGACACTCAGGAGCGGGTCGATTTCGCGGAGCGGCTTCTTGCCAAGGGAAAGGACGAACGTGGCATCGGCCCCTAGTCGGTCTCCCATTCCTCCAAAGACCGTCCGGGTCACGATTGTTCGAGACGGCTCGATGTGCTTCGTTCCCGTCCCGTTCGATCCCAAGGCCGTATTCGGCAAGGTTCGGGCTCCAGTCCGTGTCACCTTGAACGGCTACACCTATCGCAGCACGATCGCAGCGATGGGAGGGACGGTGTGCATTCCGCTGCGCAGAAGTAATCGGGAAGCGGCCGGATTGGAGGGAGACGAGACCCTCGCGGTCCGGATCGCACTGGACACCGCACAGCGCATCGTGGAGCCGCCCCGCGACCTGGTCCGGGCGCTCAAGGCCGCCCCGCCCTCCTGGGAGCGCTGGCGAGAGCTGAGCTTTACCCATCAGCGGGAATACGCCGAAGCAGTCACGGGGGCGCGCAAACCCGAAACCCGGTCGCGCCGGATCGCCGGCGCCGTGCGGATGATCAAGTCCCGCCCAGCCAAGATGACCCGCGCCAGCCGCTGACAGGTATCGATCCGCAAGCAAACAAGGCCCGGGAAGGTGACAAGTGGAATTTTCTACCTCCGTCAAGCTCGCGATCTACCGGCTGTTCGCCGGAAACGGCCTCCCCCCGACCCAGACGGCGGTCGCGGAAGCCGTCGGTGCGCCGCTCACCGACGTCCAGGCAGCCTACGAAACGCTCGGCCAGAGTCGACTCCTCGTGCTGGAGGATGACCGGGCCACCATCCGCATGGCCCCGCCCTTCTCCGGCATCCCCACGCAACACCGGGTGACGGTTGAAGAGGTACACTACTTTGCCAATTGTGCCTGGGACGCTTTCGGCATTCCGGCTGCGATCCACAAAGCAGGCCGGGTCGAATCGGAGTGCGCCGAGAGCCGCACACCACTCAGCCTGGAGATCGGCCTTGGCGGACCCGCACCGTCTCCGTGGCTCTTCCACTGCCTGGTGCCCGCGTCGCGCTGGTGGGCGGACATCGTCTTCACCTGAAGCAACATGCTCTTCTTCCGGTCGGAAGAGTTGATCCAAGCCTGGTGTGAGAAGAGGGGTGTCGAACCCCGCCCCGTCGTGACCGTGGAGCAGCTTTGGCAACTTGCGGTGACCTGGTATGGAACACGACTCTCGCCTACTGCCCGACGCCCCGCTCCGGCGGAGATGCGAACCATCTTTGAGGCCATCGGGCTGCATGGCGCTTTCTGGGATCCCTCGGAGAATGTGAGATGAGCGCATCGAGGGCCCCATGCGTGCGCTCCCTGCCCTGCTTCAGTGCCCTTCTGATCGGAGTCGCCTCCTGCAGCGCTCCGTTGTCAACGCATGAGCGCGTGATCGACATCACCGCTGACGATTACGCATTCCGGGCCCCGGATACGGTCGCGGCGGGACCGGCGGTGCTTCGATTCGCCAACCACGGCCGGGTGCCGCACGAGATGATCATCATGAGGCTCCGCCGAGGCGCCTCGGTGAAGGACCTGGTTGCGGCGGCACAACGGGGCGAACGGTTCCGCCCCAACCTCGACGGAGGCAGCGCGGTTCTCTTCGCCCAACCGGGGACCGTCGGGGACGGACGTCTGGCCGTCGACCTCGAACCCGGGCGGGACTACGTGCTGTGGTGTGAATTCCAGGACAGCGACCACGCGCCAAAGCATTCATCGCTCGGCATGTTCAAACAGATCCACGTGGCTGACTCAGCCGGTGGGAGGGCCGCTCAGTTACCGGCTCGTCGCCTGACCGTGGACGCGGGCGACTATGCGTTCCGAGTCGCGGATACGGTTCCGGCCGGCGAAGTGGACCTGCAGATGACGAACTCCGGGAAGCAGCGTCACGAAGTCGCGATCGGTCGCCTGAAAGCCGGAATGACGCCGGAGATCTTCTTTGCTCAGTATCTCCAGGACCAGGATGTCGATTCGCTGTACGACGACGATGGAGCCATCCTGGTCACCTATGGGGGAGACCACAACGACTTCACCATCCGGGTCGATTTCCTGGCGGGACGGTCATATGTCCTGGTCTGCGAGCTCAGGGATTCGGCCGAAGCGCCGAGGCACGCGAAGATGGGAATGTTCAAGGGGATCGTGGTGCGCTGATGACGAAATGGACTGGCTGGATCGGCGCAACGATCGGCGGCTTTCTGGGGAGCTGGCTCGGGTCCCGTTCCGGAATTTTTCTCGGTTTCGCTCTCGGAGTCGTCGGCACTGCGATCGGCCTCTATGTTGGCCGCAGGATCGGGGACGGCTTCGGCATGTAGGGAACGGCAACGAAAATCCCGGGTTCGGGCATCATAGATGGACCCACTCCATGACGGGGCCAATGCGACTCGCGATTTTTCTCCTTCTCACAGCTCCGGCTCTTCATGCCCAGGCGGCTACGACCCTGCCAGGCGATGCGGTCCGCATCCAGGAGGCGTTCCGCCTGGTTGCGGGCATCCAGGATTCGGTCTGGCCCGGCGGTTTCGGGGCGACGCCATTCCCCTTGCTTCTGGTGACCCAGGATCGCGAGTACCTCGTCGCCTACCCGCGCACTCCCGCCGGCTTCGCACCCGGGGAACTCGCGCCCGGCTTTGGGATGCCGGTGCTCGAGCGGCCTCGCCAGTTCTCCCCAACCTTCCTTGCCACGTTTCCCGCGTTCGGGCCACCGTCGGTCATCGTGGTCGGGGAACCCGAGGCCACCGGGAAGCCGTCAAGCGAGTGGATTATCACCATCCTGCACGAGCGGTTTCATCAGTTTCAGAGCCGGGACTCGACCTACTATGCCGGCGTCGATGCCCTCGATCTTTCAGGCGGAGATCAGACCGGGATGTGGATGCTCAACTATCCATTCCCCTACGACTCGGCATCAGTGGCGACCCAGTTCGCGAGCCTCGCTCACAACCTCGCCCGGTTGGTCCAAGGCTCGACTCCAGCCGAGCGAAAGGAGTTCTGGAGGAACTACCTCTCGTTCCTCGGGGGCCTCGCCGAACGAGACCGTCGTTATCTCAGTTTTCAGCTCTGGCAGGAAGGCGTCGCCCGCTATGTCGAGCTCCAGGCGGCTGCGGTGGCGGCTCGCCGGTATCATGCGAGGCCGGTTTTCATGGCGCTTCCGGATTTCAAGCCGTTCGATTCGGTGGCGGCAGAGCTCCGAGCGGCCATGCTCGGTGAGCTGGTCAGTCCCGACCTCCCCAAGAATCGCCGGGTGAGCTTCTATGCGTTCGGTGCGGGACTGGCCCTGCTCCTCGACAGGGACGCACCGGGCTGGCAACGCCGTTATCTGCGGGAGAAATTCGCGCTCGAGCGGTATCTCCCGGCAGGTGGATGATCCCACAGCCGCCTGAAGCGGGTCAGGCGAAAGCGCACGATGGCACAGGCTGAATCCCGGGTTACGATCCATATGGTGGCGAGCCTGGACGGTTTCATCTCGCGGAAAAATGGGAGCGTCGACTGGCTCGAGACTTCCGATCAATTCGCGGGCGGCGAGACGGTGGATCCCGGGTTCGTCGAGGCGTTCCTCAAGGCGATCGATTGCTACGTGATGGGGTCGAGGACCTATGAGACGGCGCTGCGTTTCGAAGCCGGGGGGATGGGATGGTCGTACGGGACCAAGCCGGTTTTCGTCCTCACCAGCCGAGCCTTGCCCCGAACCAGGGACACCGTCGAGTTCTACGCCGGCGATCTCGCGCGGCTGGTGAACGAACGCCTCCGGCCGGCCTTCTCCAACATCTGGTTTGTCGGGGGCGGCGCAGTATCCGGGGAGTGTCTTCGCCGCGGGCTGGCCGACGAGGTGTACTATTCGGTGCTGCCGATCGTGATCGGCGAGGGAATCCGATTCTTCGAGAACCTCACGGGAGACGTCGCTCTCCACCTTGCCGGGGTCAGAGCCTACAAGAACGGTATGGTAGAAATGCGCTACGAAGTACGCCACGGTCGTCCCCGTTGAAGAACCGTCGTCCGACCAGTCACGAACGAATGGCGGGACGACCCTGGGATGCGTCGTACCAGGAGGGGCCCGCGCCGTGGGACATCGACAAGCCGCAGCCCGCCGTCGTGCGGCTGGCGTCGGACGGAGCATTCACCGGAAGTATCCTCGATGTGGGCTGTGGAACCGGCGAGAACGCGCTTCATCTCGCCGCGCTGGGCCTCCAGGTTCTGGGTGTCGATGTCGCCGAGACCGCTCTGGAAATAGCTCGAAGGAAGGCCGTGGATCGCGGAGTCAACGCGGAATTCATGGTGGCCGATGCGCTCCAGCTCGCCGTTCTCCGGCGCCGGTTCCAGACGATTCTGGACTGCGGCTTGTTCCATACCTTCGACCAGGACGAGCGCACCTCCTACGTCGCGAGCCTGGCCTCGGTGACCGAGCCCGACGGGTCCTTATATATGCTGTGTTTCCGGGACGGTCCCGGTGCCGGCCCACACCCGGTCAGCGAGCGGGAGATCCGGGCCGCGTTCGGTCCCAGCGGGTGGGAGATCGTTTCGGTTCAGCCGGACCGACTCGAGACCCGGATCCACGGCGACAGCGCACCGGCCTGGTGCGCGAGAATCAAGCGGACCGGTACCGATTCTGAATAGAGGGGTCGCGACCGCGATGCTCCTCGCGGCGATCCGCATTTGCATCGCCTTGGTGGACAGACCGCTCGCGAGGTACATGCATCAGTCGGCGTATTCACCATGACGACGCGATCCCTCACGCACGCGCTGGTCGTTCTGGGCCTCGCCATCGCGATGCATCTCGATTGGCACGTCGCTCGGCCCGGTCACCATTTGAGCCTGGGCTGGCCGGCCCACTGGCTCCTCAGCATTCCGGTCTTTGCGCTGCTCGCGTGGTATATCCACCGGGCGTGGCCGGTTCACCCGCTCTCCCCCAGCGTCACGATGATCGGTCTTGCCGGTTTCCTGGCGGCGGTGGTGGAACCTGCCTGGGAGGTGTGGACCGGAGCTCCGATCGCCTGGGCATTTGGCGCCGAGCGGCTCAAGGCGTTTGCCCTTTTTGTGGTGGCGGGAGCGGTGACCCACGTGGTCATCCTCGTTCTGCTGAGGGCACGGGCTGCGAGAATGGTGGCGGAACCCTAACCCGCCCTTCCGCGCCGCGCGCCACGAATCCCGGCGGCAGACCCGCCGCGCGATTATCTTACCCCGGTAGCGTTTCGCGCCCCTGCCGCATCGGGGTGGCCCACTCAGACGAGGTTCCGGGATGCCCACCTACAAGACCGATCAACGGCGCATCCTGCATCGGGGCCGCGAATTTCATTTTGTTTCGTATGACGGCCAACCCGCGAATCCCCGGCTGGGCCAGGTCGCGACCGAGCCCACCTGGTATCTCATGAGCGCCGGCAAGCGTTGGCCGGTCGCGCTTCAGGTTGCCAATCAGCCGGACCCGATCCTCGAAGCGACCCTGCACCGCTGGCTCGAGGGCCATGTCTTCTCCGGGTCGCCGCTCACCACTTCCCGCAGTCTTCATCCAACGTCCTAGCCAGTCTTCGCGCACCGATCGCCGGGCGATCCAGCTCACCAGCCCGGGGCACGCGCTTTTTGCCGCGGCCATGATCTGGCTTGGCGTCATGGGCATCAGGTCGGGCGATTTCGTTCAGATCTGGCAGCCGGTGCCCCCATGGGTCCCTGCGCGCGAGGCGCTCGCCATTTCTGTGCGGGATCATCTCGCTGGGCTCGGGCCTCGGCCTGCTGTGGCGCCGCACGGCCGGGCTGCGCGGCGCGGGTTATTCTTGCCTCGCTCATGATCTGGCTGCTGATCTTCAGGCTGCCCTACCTGTTCTTCCAGACTCCGCTGGTGCTGGTGGCGTGGACGTTCGGCTCGACGGCGGTGATGGTAGCGGCCGCGTGGGTGCTGTACGTCCGCTTCGCCGGCGATCGGGATCGCCAGCGGCTCGGTCGCCTGGCCGGTGACCGGGGCGTGCGCATTGCCCAAGCGCTCTACGGTCTGTCGCTGATCCCGTTCGGCCTGGCGCATTTCCTCTACCTCGACGCGACCACCGTGCTGATCCCGGACTGGCTCCCATGGCACACGGGACTGGCGTACGCCACCGGCGCGACGTTCATCGCGGCGGGACTGGCGGTGACCTTCGGTGTGTATGCCCGCCTCGCCGCCGCACTTTCGACAGTGCAAATTGGGCTCTTCAGTGTGATCGTGTGGGTGCCTCGCGTGCTGGCGGGCAGCCTCAGCGATTTTCAGTGGGGCGAGTTCGTCGTGACCTTCGTGCTGACCGCCGGCGCCTGGGTCGTGGCGGAGTCGTATCGGAACCCGCGCGCGGTGAACCCGCAGCACTCGTTCGAGCCGGCAACCAGTTAGATTCCATTCTCTACCATGCGCCACGGTTTGCATGGTCGATTCTCTCACAGGACCGCACGGATGGCCACCAGCAAGTCGCAGGGTTCCGACCTGAAGCCGAATCTCCAGCCGACGCTCACCGACCGGGTCAAGGCGCGCGTGGCTGAGGCCGAACAAGGTTTCGACAAGCGCTCGCGCGAGGCAACCACCCGGCACAAGCATCTTCGGCCCACGGTTCTCACCCACACCCGCGACTCTCTCGGTGACGCCTCGCGAGCCGAACGGGATGCCCAATCGCTGCGGAAAGTGTACGGCGAGCTGCGGGGACTCTACCGGAGCTATCGCCGCCGCACCGGGAGACCTTCACTCCCCGAGCTTCGTGTCGCGGTCCAGGCCTTCAACCGCGGTGGCAGTCTCAAGTCGCTGGTCCAGATCGCTTCTTTCCTGGATGACCGCAAGCTCCTGGCCTGGTAACAGCAACCGCACTCGCATGATCCACCTTGCGCTGGCGTTGTCCTGCTCCCGGCCAGCGGGATGGCGCGCGCTCCATCTCTTCCAAGCATTCCTGGACGCCTGATCGAGGAGAGCATCCGATGCGCCGTCCCCTTCTCGCGGTTGCGCTGTCAGCCCTGGCCACCCCGGTACTGGCCCAAAACCAGCAAACCGCGCCACGTGCGATCGCCCTGCCGGACACCTTGGGCGCGAACTTCCCCGTCACCGACACCCTTTCCGGTACCAGTAAGCCGGGAGACTACGACTTTCTCATCGGGGCGTGGCGATTCACGTTCCAGACGAGGAATCGTGATGGCGCATTCACTCCGGCCTTCACCGGGCACTGGGTGTTTACCTCCAAACAGACCGGCGGCCAGGGTGTGCTGATCGAAGATCACTGGAGGCCGGATGACGCCTCAGCGACCTGGGAGGCGGGAACCTGGACATACCGCGTGTACAATCCGCAGCGCAAGCTGTGGGAAATGCAGGGAGTCAACACCAATAGCGGTGCCTGGCAGGCCGGGCTCATGTGGAGCGCGGGTCCTGACCGGCTCCTGACCGAGTGGTACGGACCGATGCTGGTACGGTTCAGGTACTTTCGCGATCCAGCCGGACCATTTCCTCTGGCGAGCCGACGCCACGTTCGATCGCGGCAAGACCTGGATCAGGGACTACTGGACCATGGAGGTCCACCGGATCTCGCGGTAGCCCAGGAACGGCCATCGATGCGACCGAAACCGGTCCACCCGAGCTCGACGGATGCCGCCATGGTGGGGCGGGTTAGGAGCATTTTCCGGTACCCGGTCAAGTCGATGGCGGGGATCGCCGCCGAATCCGCCGGGCTCGGCTGGCACGGCCTCGAAGGCGACCGGCGATTCGCGTTTCGGCGCGCCTCCGCCACCGGGGGAATGCCCTGGCTCACGGCGAGCGCCCTTCCCGACCTCATCCTCTACCACCCGATCGGCGAGGACGGATCCGCCGGCGAAACGCTGCCAACCCACGTCCGAACCCCGGCGGGGACCACGGTCGCCCTTCGGAGTCCCGAGCTCACCGCCCTGCTGGGCGAGCAATTCGGCGAGCCCGTCGATCTGCTGCAGCTCAACCAGGGGATGTTCGACGAGGCGGTGATTTCCCTGATCACCCTCGCCACCGTCACCGCGATCTCGGGCGAGGCGGGGGTCGACCCCGACCCCCGGCGATTCCGGCCAAATCTCCTGCTCGATACGACGGGAGCCGAGCCGTTTCCCGAGGATGCCTGGATCGGGCGAGCGCTGCTGTTCGGAGAGGGCGAGTCACGGCCGGCGGTGAGCGTGACCGCTCCCGATCCGCGATGCATGATGATCAACCTGGATCCCGAGACCGCCCAACAGGATGCCCGCCTGCTCAAGACGGTGGTGCGCATCAACCAGAACAATGCCGGCGTGTACGCCACCGTGGTCCGGACCGGCCGGATCCGGGTTGGCGATGCCGTTTATCTGGCCACCTCGGGCGCGGATCCCACTCGATGAGGGAATCGCAACCGATACCGCGAACCTGGGCCACTGGCGGATCGGCGCATTGGGTCATTCTGATCGATGAAACGGTGAGTGGCCGAGGATTGCCTTTCCGGGGGTCGCCGTGGGTTCGAACCACTGGATTGAGATAGCATCCTTCGCGACGGGGATCGAGGCGGACTGGGCGATCGCTACGCTCGAGACTGCCGGCGTTCCGGCTCGACTCAAGGGGGAACGCGCTGGTGTCTTCGGGGTGACTTTTCAGGGCGCTTTGGCGCAGGGGCTGACGCTGCTGGTACGACCCGAGGACGCCGAGCAGGTGCGTGAGCTCCTTGGGCTCGATGCCGCCGACCCTGGAGAGGAATAGGATCTCGTGACCGAACTCCACGAGCGGCATCGTAGCACCAGATTCGTGGTCTCGCATGCGACGGTTTGACACCCGGGCACTCTACCAGGCGCTCGACCAGGAGAGGCAACAGCGCGGGTGGAGCTGGCAGCAGCTCGGCCGCACCATCGGAGTCAGCCCCGCGACGCTGACTCGCATGCGGGCAGGCGGCCGTCTCGAGGTGGACGGCATGCTGGCGATGGTGGGATGGCTGGGAGTTCCGGTCGAGCAGTTCGTGCGCGATCGCCCGGTATGATTTGCCTTCCCCAAGATGCCGGGTGATCTTGCCTCCATGGTGGAGCGACGCTACGACGACAAGGAAATCGCCGCGATCTTCCGCTCGGCCGCGGATGGTCCGCCCGCCACCCCGCTGCACGAGGTTCCCCGCGACGAGGGGATGACCCTCGCCGAGCTCCAGGCGATCGGCCAGGAGGTCGGAATTTCCCCGGAGTCGGTGGCCCATGCGGCCCTCGCGCTGGATCTCGGACGGAGCGCCGACCGGCGCACCATCTTCGGACTCCCGCTGGGCGTTTCGCGGACCGTCAACTTGAGCCGGCGTCTCAGCGAAGAAGAGTGGGAGCGGCTGGTGGTGCAGCTCCGCGAAGTGTTCAGGGCACGGGGCACGATCCGGGCAGAAGGGTCGCTGCGCACCTGGAGCAACGGCAATCTCCAGGTCCTGCTCGAGCCGACCGAACAGGGGCACCGGCTCCGGTTTCGGACCGTGCACGGTGCCGCCAGCTCCATGATCCGGGTCGGCCTGGCCAGTCTGGGGGTGGCTCTGGTGGCCGGGCTGGGAACGGTGATCAATGGCCACTTCCTGAACGCCGTGCCGGGCCTGCTGCTTCTGGCCAGCGCGGGCATCGGGTTCCTCGCGGTGGGAGCGCTCCGGCTGCCGTCCTGGGCCCGCCTCCGCGCCGGTCAGATGGAAGCGCTCGCGGCGCGGGTGGCGACCGAATCCACCTCACCTTCGGGCAGGCTCCCATCGGAACGATCGTCCTAACCCGCTGGCGGGCGCGCATCGCATGAACCTCCTCCTGGTCGGCGCGGGCGGTTTTGCCGGCTCGGTCCTCCGGTACTGGCTCAGCAACCTGGCCCACCAACGGGCGCCCCGCACCTCTTTTCCGGTGGGAACGCTGCTGGTCAATGTGCTCGGATGTTTTGCCGTGGGTCTCCTGACTCAGCTGGTGGAGGACCGGGGCTTCCTCCGTCCCGAGACCCGCGCCCTGCTGATCGTGGGATTCCTGGGCGGGTTCACCACCATGTCCACCTTCGCCAACGAAACGATCAGTGCGATCAAGGACGGCGCGGTGTGGGTTTCGCTCGCGAACGTCACGCTCACGCTGGGCCTGTGCCTGGGCGCGGTGTGGAGCGGTCGCAGCGTGGTCCAGCTCATCTGGAGGTAACCCCATGACCCTCGCCCAGCACGGCTGCCTCCTCCGGATTTTTCTCGGCGAAGCCGACAAGCAGGATGGGAAGCCGATGTATGAATGGCTGGTCCTCAAGGCCCGTGAGCAGGGGCTGGCCGGGGCGACCGTGCTGCGGGGCATCATGGGGTTCGGGGCTCACAGCAGGCTGCACACCTTCCGGATCGAGCGCCTCTCGCTCGATCTCCCGATCGTGGTGGAGATCGTGGATGCCCCGGAGAAGATCGAAGCGTTTCTCTCGGTGATCGATCCCGTGGTTCACGAAGGACTCGCCACGATCGAGAAGGCCGATGTGCGGTTCTACCGGGCGCGCCCCGACGGAGGCTGAGCGTGGCGCGACGTCTTCAAGTCTACGAAACCCCCGACATCACCGTCACCTTCGAGCCTGCCATCTGTCGTCATTCCGGGATCTGTGTTCGAGGGCTGCCGGCGGTATTCGACATCCGGCGGAAACGGTGGGTCGCTCCGGAGGCTGCCTCAGCCGATGACGTGGAAGCGCAGGTCCGGCGCTGCCCGTCGGGGGCGCTGAAGAGCTATCGGCCCGGAGAACCGCACCCCATTGCCTGACCGCTCTGGCCCGCTCACGCCGGTTCGAGCCATTGGGAGGCTCGGACTGCTGGGAATCGTGCTCGGCACGATCGGCTGCGACCATGCCACTAAATACGTGGCGGTCACCACCCTGATGGGGACGCCGAGCCGGTCTTACCTCGGCAACCTGCTGCGGCTGGGCTACGCGGAGAACACCGGCGGGTTTCTCAGCGTCGGGGAGAGTCTTCCGCCTGCGATACGAACGGTCGTCTTCACCGCCGCGACCGGGGTCATCCTGCTCGGGCTTGCGATCCTGGTCTTCCGAACTCGATTCGATCAGTGGACCGGTCTGGGGCTCGCCCTGTTCGTAGCAGGCGGAGCTTCCAACTGGATCGATCGCCTGGTGCGGGGCACCGTGATCGATTTTCTGAACCTGGGTATCGGGACAGTACGGACCGGAATCTTCAACGTCGCCGACATCGCGATCATGCTGGGGGCGGCACTCCTGGTGTACCGCGAAATCCGCAAGCTGGCGGAGGCCCGGCTCGAGGCGCCGGGGTGAACGATTGGGTACGGTAGAGTCCCTTCGGATCGAGCCAGTGGCGACCCCGGCCACCGAAGCCGAGGTCCGGGGACTCGCCGAGCTGCTGGTGGAAACCGTGAATGCTGGGTCGGCGGTAAGTTTTCTTCCTCCCCTGTCGATCGGAGAAGCGGAGCGGTGGTGGCGGGACGTGCTCACGAGTCGCTCGCCACGGGCCATCGTGCTGCTGGCGCGGAACGGGGCGAGCATCGCCGGCACCGTGCAGGTCCAGCCGGCCTGGGCACCGAATCAGCCGCACCGGGGAGAGGTGGTCAAGCTGATGGTGGGATCGCGCTACCGGGGACACGGGTTAGGAGCCCGCCTGATGGATGCCCTCGAGCAAGCCAGCGCCTCGAGCGGCTACCGGCTCCTGACGCTCGACACCAGGCGGGGCGACGGGGCGGAGCGACTGTACCGCGCTCGCGGCTGGATAGAGGCCGGCACCATCCCCCGATATGCCCAGAACCCTGACGGGACGCTGCACGACACCGTCATCTTCTACAAGGAAATCAGCTCGGCATGAGATTGGTGTTCGTGCTGCTCCGCGCGGCAACCTGGTCGGCGATCTTCATCGGGTTCTTCCTGGTGTTGCTGCCCGGGCAGATGGTGAGTCAATTCGGATTACTCCGTCCCGCCGGATGGGGCCTGCCGGAAATCCTGGGAGCAGCCATCGTCCTGACCGGGAGCGCGCTGGCGCTCTGGTGTATCCTGACCTTTTCCGTTCTGGGTCGAGGCACTCCGGCGCCATTCGATCCGCCCCGCCGCCTCGTAGTCCGGGGACCCTACCGGTTCGTCCGGAACCCGATGTATCTCGGCGCTTTCCTGGCCCTGCTCGGAGCAGCGATGCTGTACCACTCGATCTGGCTGGCCGGCTATGCCGTGGCGTTTCTGCTGGTCACCCATCTGTTCGTCCTTGGATACGAAGAGCCAACCCTCATCCGCACGTTCGGGCAGTCGTATTCCGACTATCGCATCGCGGTCCACCGCTGGATTCCGAGACCCCGATGACCGCGGAAGCGCAGCTCCGGACTTTCATCGCCAAGTTCGACCCGGCGAACCAGCGCCTCATTCGCGCGGTCCGCAAGGCGCTCCGTTCCCGGTTTCCGACGGCGACCGAGCTGGTCTATGACAATTACAACTTCTTCGTGATCGGGTATTCCCCCACCGAACGGCCGTCGGACAGCATCGTGTCGATCGCGGCGGGAGCCAGCGGGGTGGGAGTCTGCTTCATCCGCGGCAAGGGACTTCCCGATCCAGAGGGCCTGCTCCAGGGCTCGGGCAACCAGACCCGGTTTCTCCGGGTGCCCAGCGCCACCGTCCTGAGCCGGCCGGCCGTCAAAGCGCTGTTCGGCGCGGCGACCGCCAAAAGCAAGACGCCGTTTCCCAAGACGGGACGCGGCGCCCTGATCATTCGTTCGGTCTCGGCGAAGCAGCGGCCTCGCCGGAAGAAGAGCTAGCTTTCGATCTTGTAGATCTCCCGCTTTCCGTACTCCACCAGATCGTGGTACCCCTCCATCACCTTCTCCATTTCCTTCCCTTCCTTCTCGCTCATGCCCGCGCCGGACATCATCTTCTCGAACTCGTCCACGCTCTGCACCTCCATCTCCGCCACGATGGTCCAGTACCGTTCGGCGCAGAAGTCGGTCAGGATCCGCATCTTCGGACCCTTGGTCATGATCTTGTTCATTTGCTTGAACTTCTCGACCATGGGACGGACCTTGCCCGGCTTGCAGTACATCACTTCGCGAATCAGCATCATGGAATCCTCCTCGATCGGGGGGTGGCTCAACCTTCTTTACGACGCACCAGGGTCAGGATCGAGTACACCGCGACCGGTTCCTCGTTCTGATTGGTGACCTCGACGTCCCACAGCACAATCCCCTGCGGGATCCCTCCCGGCGGGGTTTCCTTGGCAGTCTTCTGCTTGACGGTGAGCCGGACCTTGATGGTGTCCCCCGGATAGACCGGCTTCACGAAGCGCAGGGACTCCAGCCCGTAGTTGGCGAGCACCGGCCCCTCGCCCGGATCGACGAACAAGCCCGCGGCCGCCGACAGCACGAAGTATCCATGCGCGACTCGCCGCTCGAAGATCGACCGGCTGGCCGCGAGATCGTCCATATGGGCGTAGAAGTGATCGCCCGAGATGCCCGCGAAATTCACCACGTCCGCTTCGGTGACAGTGCGCCGGGCCGTGAACAAGGTCTCCCCGATCCGAAGCTCCTCGAAGTGCTTGCGGAACGGATGGACCAGGTCGGTCGGCGTGGCGGCACCCTTCACCCAGACATTGGTGACGTGACTCAGGGTGGTGGGATGTCCCTGCAGGGCGGTCCGCTGCATGTAGTGAAGGACCGCCCGGACACCGCCCAGTTCCTCGCCTCCTCCGGCGCGGCCGGGACCGCCGTGCACCAGGTGCGGCATCGGGGATCCGTGGCCAGTGGATTCCTTCGCGGAGTGCCGGTTGACCAGCATCAGGCGGCCGTGCCAGGCCGCGGTGCCGAGCACCATCTGCCGGGCCACCTCGTCATCGGCGGTGAACACCGAGCCGACCAGCGACCCGCGTCCCCGCTTGGCCAGCTCGATGGCCTCCTCGACCGAGCCGTAGGGCATCACGGTGTTGACCGGGCCGAAGGCTTCGATGTCGTGCGGCTCGGAGCGGTCCAGCGGGTTAGGGCAGTGGAGCAGCACCGCCGGGAAGAACGCTCCCCGCTCGGGGTCCGCTCCCACCACCTCGAACCGGTCCGGATCGCCGAACACCGGCTCGGCGCCGCGCTTCAGGGTCTCGAGATTCCGCCGTACGTCCTCGACCTGGGCCCGGCTGGCGAGCGGCCCCCAGCGCACCCCGTCGGTCGCCGGGTCGCCGAGGATGGTGCCCTGTAACCGCTTCTGGAGCGCCTGGAGCACATCGCCGACCATGGTACGGGGCACGAGGGTGCGTCGGATCGCAGTGCATTTCTGTCCCGCCTTCACCGTCATTTCCTTCGCCACTTCCTTCACGAACAGGTCGAATTCCTCGGTGCCGGGAGCCGACTCGGGCCCCAGCATCGAGAAGTTGAGCGAGTCCGCTTCCATGTTGAACCGCACCGATTCGGCGATCAGGCGCGGATGGACCTTGAGCTTCCGTCCAGTCGAGGCAGAGCCCGTGAAGGTGACGACGTCCTGGGCGATGACATGATCGAGGAGATCGCCGACGCCGCCGACGATGAGCTGGAGGGCGCCGGGAGGGAGCAGTTCCGAAGCGACGATCTCCCGGACCATGGCTTCGGTGAGGTAGCTCGTGGCGGTTGCCGGCTTGACGATCGCCGGCATACCTGCGAGCAGCGTGGGCGCGATCTTCTCCAGCATTCCCCAGATGGGGAAGTTGAAGGCGTTGATGTGCACCGCCACGCCCTCGAGCGGAACGCAGATGTGCCGCCCGACAAAGGTGCCGCCCTTGGAAAGCGGCTCGACCTCGCCGTCCAGGTAGAACGTCTCATTGGGGAGCTCCCGGCGCCCCCGGCTCGCGTAGGCGAACAGGGTTCCGATCCCGCCCTCGATATCGATCCAGGAGTCGGTCCGGGTCGCACCCGTCGCCGCCGAGACATCGTAGAACTTTTCTTTCCGCTCCATCAGGAAAGCCGCAAGCGCCTTGAGCATCCGGGCCCGCTCGTGGAACGTCATCCGGCGGAGCGTCGGCCCACCCAGCCGTCGTCCGTACTCGAGCATCGCCTTGAAGTCGAGACCGGTACTCGAGGCGGAGGCCACCGGCTCCCCCGAGACGGCGTGGTAGAGCACCGTCGGCGAACCGGTGCCTTCGACCCACTCGCCCTGGGCAAAACTGCCGAGCAAGGGAACCGCGGTCCTAACCATCGCGGGATTTCCTTTGCTGCCACGTCTGGTAGTCGGGAGGATGGGAGGATGGGAGGACGGGAGGGCGGGATCGCAGGGGCTCGCATTCGCGCAGCGATGCGTGAAGCTCGGCGGGCAGCTTCTGATAAAGGCCGGTGCCTTCGGTTTTCCAGGCCAGCATCTCGTCGCTCACCGGCTTGATGATCCGGGCCGGATTCCCCGCGGCGATCATCCGCTCCGGCACCTGCATTCCCTCCTTCACGAACGACAGCGCCCCGACGATGGCCCCCGCCCCGATTGCGACGTGATCCATGATCACCGCGTTCATCCCGATCAGCGCGTTCTTCCCGATCCGGGCCCCGTGTACGACGCAGCCGTGGCCGAGGTGCGCCGCTTCCTCCAGCACGACGGTGACGCCGGGAAAGGCATGGATCACGCAATTCTCCTGGACGTTGCACCCATCGGCGATCTCGATGGCGCCCCAGTCACCCCGGAGCGCGGCGCCCGGCCCGACGTAGACGTCCCGCCCGATGGTCACATTCCCGATGACGGCGGCGAGCGGGTGCACGAACGCGCTCTCGTGCACCACCGGACGGATACCCTGGAATTCGTAGATCATACCCGCTCGATCACCGTCGCCATTCCCTGGCCAACCCCGACGCACATGGTGCAGAGGGCGTACTTGCCCCCGGTATGGTGCAGCTCCCGCATCGCGGTGAGCAGCAGGCGTGCGCCGCTCATGCCGAGCGGGTGGCCCAGGGCGATGGCGCCGCCGTTGGGATTAACCCGCGGATCGCTGTCGGGAAGGCCCAGCTCGCGGGTGCAGGCGAGCACCTGGGCCGCGAAAGCCTCGTTGAGTTCGATCACATCCATCTGATCGAGCGTCAGACTCGCAAGGCCGAGCACCTTCCGGGTGGCCGGCACCGGGCCGATTCCCATGGTTCGGGGCTCGACACCCGCTGCGGCGGTCGCGATGATCCGCGCCTTCGGCTCGAGACCGTGCTGCCGGACTCCTTCCTCGGAAGCCACCAGCAGGGCGCAGGCGCCGTCGTTGAGACCGCTCGAATTCCCCGCGGTGACCGATCCGCCTTCACGGAAGGCGGGCCTCAGGCGGGCCAGGGCTTCGGGCGTCGTATCGGGTCGGATGAATTCGTCCTGTTCGAAGCTCCCCGATGCCTGTCCCTTCCGCGACGGCGGAAGCGGCACCGCAACGATTTCCTCGGCGAACCGACCCCGCGCTCGGGCCGCGGCCGCCTTCTGCTGGGAAGCGGCGGCAAACCTGTCCTGATCTTCCCGGGAAATCTTCCGCTCCGCGACCACATTCTCCGCGGTTTGCCCCATCGAGTCGATGCCGTACTTCTCCTGCATTTTCGGATTCACGAAGCGCCAACCCAGACTGGTATCAAAGAGCTCCTGGGTGCGCCCGAATGGCTGGGGCGATTTGGAGAGGACATACGGGGCTCGGGTCATATGCTCGACCCCGCCGGCCACGTAGAGGTCGCCCTCTCCGGTCCGGGCCCCCCGCGCCGCACTGGCCACCGCGCTCATCCCGGAAGCGCAGAGCCGGTTGACCGTTTCTCCCGGAACCGTGGTCGGAATGCCGGCAAGGAGGAGGGCCATCCGGGCAACATTGCGGTTGTCTTCGCCGGCCTGATTGGCGCAGCCCATAATCACATCGGTGAGGCGCACCGGATCGAGTTTGGGGTGCCGCGCGAGGAGGCTCGCGAGCACGTGGGCCGCCAGATCGTCGGCCCGGACGCTCGCGAGCGAGCCGCCGAGGCTGCCGATCGGGGTGCGCACTCCATCGATGAGATACCCGTTGCTCATGATTCCACCAGAAAATCCGCTTTGGCCTAACTCGTGAAGCGATGCTAATTTAGTACGCTTTCACCCGGACCGGCACTTCATGAGCGATAAGAGCATTCTGTATCGGGTGCAAGACGAGGTGGCGTGCCTCACGCTGAATCGTCCCGACGTGCTGAACAGCTTCAACGCGGCGATGTCGCTCGCCCTCCAGCAGCGGCTTGCCGAGGCGGCCCGCGACGCTACGCTCCGCGCGGTGTACCTCACCGGAGCAGGCCGGGCGTTCTGTGCCGGCCAGGATCTCGCCGAAGCCAAGCCGGACAAGGGCGCGGGGATCGAGGATTTCGAGGTCCGGGTCCGCAACTTCTATAACCCGCTGATTCTCGCGATTCGGCGGATGCCCAAGCCGGTGGTGTGCGCCGTAAACGGCGTGGCGGCCGGCGCCGGAGCCAACCTCGCGCTGGCCTGTGACTTCGTGGTCGCGGCCGAGGAGGCCAGCTTCCTTCAGGCGTTCGTCAAAGTCGGACTGGTGCCCGATACCGGCGGCACCTGGACCCTGCCGCGTCTGGTGGGCAAGGCGCAGGCCACCGCGATGATGCTCCTGGGGGACAAGGTCCCCGCGGCCAGGGCCCACCAGCTTGGCATGATCTACCAGGTCTGCCCCCGGAGCGAGCTCGAGAAGGTGAGCTGGGACCTCACGATCCGGCTCGCGGCACAGCCGACCTACGCGGTTTCCCTGATCAAGCAGCTCCTCGCGGTTTCCTCCCACAACTCGCTGGAGCAGCAGCTCGAGATGGAAGCCCAGTATCAAGGTCTCGCGGGACGATCGGCGGATTATCACGAGGGCGTCCGCGCGTTCCTGGAAAAGCGGCCTCCGAAGTTCGCGGGGAACTAATGGCAGATCGTCCGGTGTGGACCGTCGGTGTCCTGGGCGCCGGGACCATGGGCAGCGGCATCGCCCAGGTCGCGGCGGCCGGGGGCCACCGGGTTATGGTGACCGACGCGAGCGCCGAGGCGCTCGAAGCCAGCCGCGCGCGGCTCCGGCGCACCATCGATGGCCTCCGGGAGAAAGGCCGGCTCGACCAGGCCACCGCCGAGCGGCTGGTCGAGTCGATCACCTGGGCCCCGGGCGCCGCGGGCGAGTACGGGCTCTTCCGTCACTGCGACATCGTGATCGAAGCGGTCGTGGAAGACCTTGCCGTCAAACGGGACGTGTTCCGGCGGCTCGAAGCCGAAGTGAGCGAAGACTGTGTGCTCGCCACCAATACCTCTTCCCTTCCGGTCACCGCGATCGCCGGCGCCTGCCGGGTTCCGGTGCGGGTGATCGGCATCCATTTTTTCAACCCGGTGCCGGTGATGCAGCTGGTGGAGATCGTCCCGGGACTCCTGACCGACGTGAGCGTGTTCGGCGCCGCGCAGGCCCTGATGGAAGACTGGGGCAAGATCACGGTGGTCTCGGCGGACACCCCGGGGTTCATCGTGAACCGGGTGGCCCGGCCATTCTACGGCGAGGCGCTCCGGATCTACGAAGAGGGGATCGCCAGCAAGAGCACGATTGACTGGGCGATGCGCGAGCTGGCCGGGTTCCGCATGGGGCCGTTCGAGCTCATGGACCTGATCGGCAACGACGTCAACTATGCGGTGACGAAATCGGTGTTCGAGGCCATGCATGGCGATCCCCGCTACAAGCCGTTCCTTACCCAGCAACGGCTGGTCGAGGCGGGGTTCCTGGGACGGAAGTCGGGCCGGGGTCACTACGACTACGCCGACGGCGCCGAGCGACCCGAGCCGGCCCGCGATACCGCGCGGGGCAACCAGATCGTGGACCGGATCCTCGCGATGCTGATCAACGAGGCCGCCGATGCGGTATTCTGGCGGGTGGCCAGCGCCGCCGACATCGAGCTGGCCATGACCAAGGGGGTGAACTATCCTCGCGGTCTGCTGGAATGGGGCGACCAGATCGGAGTCGTCGAAGTACTGGACCGGCTCGAGAGTCTCCAACGCGAGTACCGCGAGGAACGCTACCGGCCCAGTCCCCTGCTGGTGCGGGCCGCCCGCGCCGGGACAACCCTGCTGTGACCGCCGCTCAGGAGCTCGCCGAACGGGTGGTCCACGGCATGATGGCCCGCGACGAATTCAGTCGATGGCTCGGGGTCGAGGTTCTGGAGATCGCGCCCGGCCGGTGCCGCTGCCGCATGCGGGTCCGTCCCGAGATGGTCAACGGATTCGGGGTGGCCCATGGCGCCATCGTCTTTGCCCTGGCCGACAGCGCGTTTGCGTTCGCCTGCAACACCGAAGGCCACGTGACGATGAGCATCGAGAACGGCATCAGTTACCCCAAGGCGGTGCATCCTGGCGACGATCTCACTGCGATCGCCACCGAGGAGAGCGCCGCACGCCGGATCGCCTTTTTCCTGGTGCGGGTGACCAACCAGCGCGAGGACGTCGTGGCCCTGTTCCGGGGCACCGCGTATCGCACCGACAAGGAACACCCATGATCGACTGGGAACGGGTCCTCCACCTGGCGACGGTCTCGCGGTTCCTCGACGATACCGAGGAGCAGCGGCTGGTCCCCGAGAAGAAGGTGCTCTACCAGTTCTCGGCGCGGGGACACGAAGTGGCGCAGATCGTCCTCGGCCAGCACCTCACCCATCCCCATGATGCAGTGGGGGCTTACTACCGTTCCCGGCCCCTGCTGCTTTCGCTGGGGCTTTCGTTCGCCGACGGGTTCGCCTCGCCCATGGGAAAGTCGGGCGGCTTCAGCGACGGGCGCGATATCGGGGTGGTCTGCAATCTGCCCAACGATCCGGGACCGGTGGTGCTTCCCATGTCGGGAGACGTGGGATCGCAGTACACCCCGTCGGCCGGGTGGGCCCAGGCCATCACCTACCACCGTGACGTGCTGGGGGCATCGCGCTGGTCCGGCGCGATTGCCTGCGTCACGGGCGGAGAGGCGTCGGTCGCAACCAACGGCTTCTGGTCCGCGCTCACCATCGCGACGACCCTGCAGCTCCCCATGCTGTTCTATATCGAGGACAACGGCTACGGGATCTCGGTGCCGGGGCGGTTTCAGACGCCGGGAGGCGACATCGCCGCAAATCTCGCTTCGTTCCGGAACCTGCTGGTCCGGGATGGAGACGGAACCGATCCGGCCCAGGCCGAGCGGCTGATCGCCGAGTGCGTCTCCCACGCCCGAGCCGCGAAGGGACCCGCGCTCCTCCGCCTCACCCTGCCGAGGCTTTCAGGGCACTCGGGCCAGGACACCCAGGCCTACAAGACACCCGAGCTGATCGAGGAAGAAAAGGCCCACGACCCCCTCCCCCGCCTCAAGGCCCACCTGGTGTCCCTCGGCAAGACCGAGCTCGACATCGCGCGGGTCATCTCGGCGGCGCGGAAAGAGGCCGAAGCGGCGCTGGAAGAGGCGCTGGCGCGACCGGACCCGGATCCGGTGAACGTGCTGCGGCACCGGACCGCGGAAACGATGCAGCTGCGGGGCGGGTTAGGCCCGTCGGGGCACCGTTTTCCGGCCGGCAGCGAAACGCCGGCGCCGGAGGGGCCCCGCATCAACATGCTCACCGCGATCCGCCGCGCCCTCGAAGTCGAGCTCAAGGGCAACCCCAAGGCGCTGGTGTTCGGCGAGGATGTGGGTCCCAAGGGGGGGGTTCACGCGGCGACACTCGGGCTTCAGGAGAGCTTCGGCGAGCAGCGGGTCTTCGATACGTCGCTGTCGGAGGAAGGCATCATCGGGCGGGCCGTGGGCATGGCGCTCGCCGGGCTGATGCCGATCCCCGAAATCCAGTTCCGCAAATACGCCGATCCTGCGACCGAGCAGCTCAACAACTGCGGCACCATTCGCTGGCGCACCAACAACCGGTGGGCCGCGCCGATCGTGGTGCGGTTGCCGGGTGGCTACGCCCCGAAGTGCGGCGACCCCTGGCACAGCGTGTGTGGCGAGGTCCTCTGGGCCCACGCGACCGGCTGGCAGGTGGCCATTCCGTCGAACGCAGAAGATGCGGTCGGCCTCCTGCGCACCGCGATGCGCAGCAATAATCCCACGATCTTCTTCGAGCACCGCGCCCTGCTCGACGCGGCGTCGGCTCGGCGCCCGTACCCGGGAGACGAGTTTGTGGTGCCGTTCGGCCAGGCGAAGATCGTGCGAGCGGGAGAGCGGCTGACCATCGTGACCTGGGGCGCGATGGTCGAGCGGTGCGAGGCGGCGGTAGAGGAAAGCGGGCAGTCGGTCGAGATCATTGATCTCCGCACCATCGCCCCCTGGGACCGGAGCACCGTCACCGAGTCGGTGAAGCGCACCCGTCGGTGTCTCATCGTCCACGAGGACACCCTGACGGGAGGGTTCGGCGCCGAGGTGAGCGCCACGCTCGCCGAGCAGGCCTTTCTCTTCCTCGATGCGCCCATCGCCCGGATGGCGATTCCCGATGTCCCCACGCCCTACAACGTGACCCTCATGAACGCGGTCCTGCCCCAGCAGGAGCAGATCGCTACGCGCATAGGTGAGCTGATCGCCTTTTAGCTAGGCCAGCCCCAGAAAACGACTCAGCGCCACATCAACCTGGTTCATCGTGGTTTCAGCCAGCGAGCCGATCCGTTTCCCGATCCTTGCCTTCGGGATCGTCATGATCTTGTCGATCTGAACCTGAGATCGGATCCGAAGACCGCTCTCCGGTCCGGCGGGAATCGTGATCCGGAGCGGCGGCAGGTCGCGTAATTCGCTGGTGATTGGCAGCACGGTGACGGATGGCAGGGCGTCGAAGGCGTCCTCCTGCACCAGAACAGCGGGACGCGGTTTACCGTAGGCGCCTGGCAGCACGACGGTGACGATGTCGGCCCGGCTCATTCCGTCTCCCAGACCCATTCCCGCGCAAACGCCTTGAGGTTTTCATCGAGCATCCGGAGTGACCTGGCTTCCGCGCCGATTCCCTGTCTGGCTTCCCGGGCCAGTGCTTCGGCTGCGCGGCGGGCTTCGGTTCGCCAAACCATCCGTTCTTCTTCCGTCACGTAGCGCTCAAGGATTTCACGGACCAGCTTGCTGACCGGCTGCTTGCGGCGGGAGGCGATCCGGCCGAGGGCCTGCTTGTAGCGCCGGCCGAGCCGGATATTGACCGGGACCTTGGGTTCGTCAACCATGTGAGACATCTCGTAGCTGATTATGTATTACAATATGTAATCCTCATCCCCCCAATGGCAAGAGGATGAGGCCCATCGTGTTAGAATCAGTCCCCATGACCGACATCCTGCTTCCCGCCGGCCAGTCCGAAGGCAGCACCCATGAAGTAGGCCAGTGGCTCAAGCGGATCGGTGATCCGGTGCGCAAGGACGAGCCCCTCCTCGAAGTGATCACCGACAAGGTCACGGTCGAGATCGCGGCCCCGGTGGACGGCGTGCTGGAGGAGATTCTCAAGCAGACCGGAGAACCGGTCGAGCCGAACGATGTCCTCGGAAGAATCGGCGGGCAGGCGGTCGGGCGGACCGGCGGTCAGGCGGTCAGAATCCCACAGCCCGCAGGTGGTCCGCCGGCCCGCCCGTCCGCCAGTCCGCCCGAGCTGAGTCCGGCGGTGCGGCGGCTGTTGCAACAGCATGGCCTGGAAGCGGCGATGATCACCGGCACCGGGAGCGGTGGCCGGATCACGGCTCAGGATGTCGAGGCCTACCTCGCGCGAGGGGAGCGCGGAACCCCCGGTGGTATCACCGGCCGCAAGGTTCCTCACACGTCGATGCGGAAGAGCATCGCCGAGCACATGGTGCGGAGCGTGCAGACCGCGCCGCACGTCACCGCGGTGTTCGAAGCGGACATGACCCGCGTCGTGACGCACCGCAACCGCTTCAGCGAGGGGAAACCCACCTTCACGGCGTATTTCGTCCGGGCGGCGGTCGCCGCGATCCGGGCAGTCCCCGAGGCCAACAGCCGCTGGCATCCCGACGCGCTGGAGGTCTTCGACCAGTGCAACATCGGCATTGCGGTGGCGCTTCCCGACGGGGGCCTGATCGTTCCGGTGCTCCACGACGCCCAGGACCTGAGCCTCGAAGACACCGCGCGCCGCCTCGAGGACCTGACCACCCGGGCCCGTTCCGGCAAACTCGAGCCGCGCGAGGTCCAGGGCGGCACCTTCAGCATTTCGAACCACGGTGTGAGCGGCTCTCTGCTCGCGGCGCCGATCGTGATCGTGCAACCGCAGGTCGCGATCCTCGGCGTCGGCAAGATGGAGCAACGGCCCCGGGTGAATGCTTCCGGCGCCATCGAGGCCCGGCCGATGCTCTACGTCACCCTGACCATCGATCACCGGGTGCTCGATGGATTCAAGGCGAACGCATTCCTGACCGCATGGGTCAAGGCGATCGAGGAGTGGCGCTGACGAACTAGAAGGTCTTGAAGCGCTCGAAGGGCTGCCGGCAGGACCGGCAGGTATGCAGGGACTTACAAGCGGTCGCTCCGAACTCGCTGACGAGCGCCGTATCGCTGGAGCCGCAGTGGGGACACTGAAGGCGGACGGGCGGACGGGCGGACAGGCGGACCGGGTCGGACTGCTCGATCTGGACCAGCTCGTCGCCGGTATTCCCGGGGGGCGCGATCCCGTATTCCCGCAGCTTCTCCCGGGCCTCTTCCCCGATCCAATCCGTGGTCCAGGCGGGAGACAGGACTGTCTCGACCCGCACCTCGGAAAACCCGGCCTCGTGGAGAGCCGCCACGATGTCGGCTTCGATGACGTGCATCGCGGGACACCCGCTATAGGTCGGCGTCACCGTCACGGTGACCTGCGACTCATCGCTGGACCTGACCTCGCGGACGATGCCGAGCTCGGTGATCGAAAGCACCGGCACCTCGGGATCCATAACCCGCTCGAGCGCCCCGAGGGCGCGCTGCTCGGCGGCCGACGGAAACCGTCGGGTGCCTACCATTTGGCCCCCGGATGAGAGCGGGCGACGATCTGCATTTCGGCGAGCATGTGGCCCAGGTGCTCGCTATGACGGCCGAACCGCCCACCGGTCATCCGCATCGGTCCGTCGGGGGGAGTGAGTGTCGCGCGGACCAGCACGGCGCGGGCCGCGCGCTCCCAGGGACCCAGAAGACTGGCCGGGTCGGGGACGATTCCCGCGGCCTGGAGCGACCGGTCGGTGTCGTCCTCATAGGCGAATCCGCCGGTCCAGGGCCAGAGCTCGTTCAGCGCGTCCTGGGCCCGGCGATGGCTTTCTTCGGTGCCGTCTCCCAGACGGCAGACCCACTCGCTGCTGTGCCGCAGGTGATAGCGGGTTTCCTTGAGCGCCTTCGCCGCGATGGCCGCGAGCCGCTCATCGGAGGAGCGGGCGAGCGCGTCCAGCAGCTCGAGGCTCCATCCGTCGAACAGGAACTGCCGCATCATGGTGAACGCGAAATCGCCGTTGGGCAGCTCGCAGAGCTCCAGGTTCCGGAACTCGTGCTCGTCGCGCCAGTAGGCCAGCGCGTCGCCGTCGCGGCCCTTTCCCCTCCACCTCTCCCGCGAGGGTGAGGAACATGCGTGGCATGACCGATCAGGTCGAGCGCGATGTTGGCCATCGCGATGTCTTCCTCGAGAATCGGGCCGTGGCCGCACCACTCGCTCAACCGATGGCCGAGGACGAGGCGGTCGTCACCCAGTCGCAGCAGGTATTGGAAAAGGGGAGTCACGAGTCGTTCTTCATCGCCCGCGGCACCTTGTAGAACTGCGGATGCCGGTACGGCTTGTCATTGCCGGGATCGAAGAAGGGCCCGGCGTCCTCCGGGGAGGACGCCACGATCGCCCCGCTCGGCACCACCCAGATACTCACCGCTTCGCCACGCCGGGCATAGGTGTCCCGCGCGTTCTGGAGCGCGATTTCGGCGTCGGGAGCGTGCACGCTGCCGGCGTGCTCGTGCGGCGCGCCGTCCTTGGCCTGGGTAAAGACTTCCCAGAGGGGCCACTGGTCAGGCGGACTGGCGGACCGGCGGACCGGCGAACGGTCGCTCATGCCGCCGTTCGACTCCGGTTGGCGTGTTTCTCGGCGTAGGCCGCGGCCGCGTCGCGGACCCACTGCCCTTCCTCGTGCGCTTTGCGCCGAGCCGCCAGGCGCTCGCGGTTCATGGGCCCGTTCCCACCGATCACCTGATAGAACTCGTCCCAGTCGATCGGGCCGAAGTCCCAGTCTCCCGTCTCGGCGTTGTGCTTGAGATCGGGATCGGGGAGGGTGAGATCGATGGCCTGGGCCTGCGGCACGGTCAGATTGATGAAGCGCTGGCGCAGCTCGTCGTTGCCCTTCTGCTTGACCCGCCACTTGAGCAGGTCGGCGCTGTTGGGGCTGTCCTTGTCGCTCGGGCCGAACATCATCAGCGAGGGCCACCACCAGCGGTTCACCGCGTCCTGGGCCATGGCTTTCTGCGCGGGGGTTCCCTTCGAGAGCGTAGCGAGGATTTCGTATCCCTGCCGCTTGTGGAAGTTCTCTTCCTTGCAGATCCGGACCATGGCGCGGGCGTAAGGGCCGTACGACGCATGGGCCAGCATGGTCTGGTTCACGATCGCGGCGCCGTCCACCAGCCACCCGATCGCGCCCATGTCGGCCCAGGTGAGGGTTGGATAGTTGAAGATGCTGGAGTATTTCGCCTTGCCGGCGATGAGCTGCTCGATCAGCTCGGCGCGATCGACACCGAGCGTCTCGGTGCCGCAGTAGATGTAGAGGCCATGGCCGGCCTCATCCTGCACCTTGGCAAGCAGCGCGAGCTTGCGCCGGAGACTGGGCGCGCGGGTGATCCAGTTTCCTTCCGGCAGCATCCCGACGACTTCGGAATGGGCGTGTTGCGACATCATCCGGATGAGTTGTTTGCGGTAGCGCTCCGGCATCCAGTCCTTGGGCTCGATCGTCTCGCCCCGGGCAAGACGAGCCTCGAACTCTTCCAGCCGGCCGGGATCTTCGGCAACCTGCGATTGTGAGCTAGCTTCCATGATTCGCTCCACCTTGTCCGCCTGGGTGGACCGTCCGATCCGCTTGTTCGGCAAGGACTTACAACCTTCCAATATAACCAGAACGGTACCAGTGACGAAGCCTGCCGGATCTTCCATTCTCGAAGCTGGAACGGTCGAAACCGAAATCACCGATGGCGTCGGGACGATCCGGTTCGGACACCCCAAAAGCAACTCTCTCCCCGGCGCGCTGCTGGTGAAGATCGCGGAGGCGGTGCGCGAGCTGGGAACCGACCACGACGCGAAGGTGCTGGTGTTACGGAGCGAAGGAAGCAAAGCCTTCTGCGCCGGAGCCTCGTTCGACGAGTTCCGCGCCATCACGGACGAAGAGAGCGGGAAGAAATTCTTCTCGGGATTCGCCCAGGTCATCATGGCGATGATCCGGGCGCCCAAGTTCGTGGTGACCCGAGTCCAGGGGAAGACCGCAGGCGGCGGGGTCGGCCTCATCGCCGCGTCGGATTATTCGCTCGGCGTGAGCAGTGCCGCGGTCAAGCTGAGCGAGATCGCGGTGGGCATCGGGCCGTTCGTGGTGGGACCGGTGATCGAGCGGAAGATCGGGCTCGCCGCGTTCAGTGCGCTCACGGTGGACGGCGACTGGCGTTCGGCGGAGTGGGCCGAGCGGCACGGGCTCTTCGCCGAAGTCGTGGCGACGGAGGAAGCGCTGGATCAGCGGCTCAGGGAATTCGCGGAAAAACTCGCCGGGTACAACCCCGATGCCGTCAAGAAACTCAAGAAGGTCTTCTGGGCCGGTACTGAGCACTGGCCCGGTCTGCTCGCGGCCCGGGCAGCGATCAGCGGGAAGCTGGTGCTCTCGGAGTTTACCCGGCAGGCCACCAGGCAGGATCAGTAGCCATGCCGGATACCAATGCGCTCGACGCGCTTCGCACTCCTGCGCTCATCATCGATCTCGATCGGGTGGATCAGAACCTCGGAGCCACACTCCGGCTCCTTGGCGATGATCCGTCCCGCTGGCGTCCCCATCTCAAGACGGTGAAGCTCGAGCGGGTGATGCGGCAGATTCGGGAACGGGGCGTCGCCCAGGCCAAGGTGGCGACCACGCTGGAGCTCGAAACCGCCTGCCGGGCCGGATTCGCGGACCTGCTGATGGCGTACCCGCTGGCCGGCCCCGCGGTCACGCTGGTACGCGATCTGGCCGGGGAGTTCCCCAACACCCGGCTCTCGGCCCTGGTCGAGGCGCCGGACCAGGTGGACTACTGGCGTGGGTCGGACATCGGCCTTTTCATCGACCTCAACTCCGGCATGCACCGCACCGGAATGCTGGTTGATGCGCCGGACGCGGTGATCGCGCTCGCCCGCACCATCGAGCAGGCGGGGCTCCGCTTTGCCGGGTTGCACTTCTACGACGGCCACGCGACCGACTTCCCGCCCGAGCAGGCACAAGCGATGGTGCATCGCGGCTACGACCGGTTATCCGGCCTGGTCCGGGCGATCCACGATGCTGGCTTGGGTACGCCCGAAGTGATCACCGCGGGCACCCCGGCCTTCCCCCACGCGGTGTCGTATCAGGGCTTCCCTTCCGGGGTGCTCCATCGAGTCTCGCCCGGCACCGTGGTCTACAACGACCGGCGGAGCCTCACCCAGCTGCCCACCGACGCGGGTTACTGCCCCGCAGTGCTCGTATTGAGCCGGGTGATCAGTCATCCCCGCCCGGATCGATTCTGTGCCGATGCGGGGCACAAGGCCATCTCGGCGGATTCCGGCGATCCGATCTGCGAGGTGGTCGGGCATCCCGAGTATCGGCCCGGCCATCCCAGCGAAGAGCATCTCTCATTCGACGTCGACACCGGCACCTCGCTGCCGGCGCGGGGCACCTTGCTCTCCCTGCTGCCGACCCACGTCTGTCCCACCGTCAACAACTTCGACTACGCCGTCATGGTGCAGAACGGCCAGGTGACCGGCATGGAGCGGGTCACCGCTCGGGGCCGCCATCCCCCGCTCGCCGTGGCGGAGGCGGTGCGGTAGCTTACCAGCGCACTTCACCTCGCCGAGCTCTTCATGCCGAACCGACTCCCGCTGGCCCTGGCCGTCGCGCTGCTGACAACGGCCGGCGCTTTGCAGGCCCAGACCGCCCGCGAAGCAATCGCCGTGGCCAACAACGGCCCCACCACGCTTCCCCTCGGCACCACCCGCGGGGAGCGCTACCGCCGCCTGGTGATCCGGGGCGCGACGGTGATTTCGGGACGCGGCACTCCGGGGACCAACCGGGGAATGCCGCCGGAAGGGCCGGTGGACATCGTGATCGAAAACGGCGTCATCGTGGACATGGTGCCGATGGACCCGGTCAACGCAGCGGGTTATGGGCCGGGCTTTCAGCGCCCCACCGGCGACAAGATCATCGACGCCAAGGGGATGTACGTGATGCCCGGGCTGGTCGAGATGCACGCCCACCTGCCCCGCCCCAATCTGCGCTACGGTCCTCGCTCGCTCGACTACGCGTTCCGGCTCTACCTGGGCCACGGCATCACCACGGTGCGGGACGCCGGAAGCGACGCCGGCATCGAGATCCTGCTCGCCGAGCGCAAGAAGGTGGACGCCAACGAAGTGCCAGGGCCGCGCATGGTGCTCTGCCTTCGCTGGCCTCAGCCGCTGCGTCACTGGGACGAAGGGAACACTCCGGAGAAGGCCCGCGCGATGGTGCGCGCCTTCAAGGCGCGGGGGGCCGACTGCATCAAGATCAGCAAGAGCCCGGGCCACTATCCCGACGTGCTCGAGGCCGCGGTGGACGAGGGCAAGAAGCTCGGCATGTTTACCATGGTGGATCTCAAGGTGTCCGAGACCGATGCCCGGGTCGCCACCAATGCCGGGGTGAAGAGCATCGAACACTGGTACGGCATTCCCGACGCCGCGCTGACCGGTTCCCAGAATTTCCCCGCCGATTACAACTACTGGCGGGAACTGGACCGGTTCCGGTACGCCGGGCTCCTCTGGAGCGAGGCGGACAAGCACCCCGACAAGCTGAGCGAGCTGCTCGATCTGATGATCAAGAACGGGACCAACTGGGATCCCACCATGTCGGTGTACGAGGACAATCGCGACATGTGGCGCGCGGAAGGACTCCCGGTCAAGGAGACCCTGCTCCATCCCGGCGATATCGCCGCGGGACCGGACTCGGGAACCCACGGCGCCTTCAAGACCGAATGGAAGACCAGCGACGAAATCAACTGGAGGCAGAACTTCGGGATCTGGATGCGGTGGGTCAAAACCTTCCACGATCGCGGCGGGCTACTCACCGCGGGGAGCGACAACGGCGGCTTCGGCGGCATCGGGCTGATCCGGGAGCTCGAGCTGATGCAGGAGACCGGCATCCACCCGATCGACGTCATCAAGATCGCCACGACCAACGCGGCGGAAACCATGGGGCTGAAAGAATTCTGCGGAGTGCGGGTGGGCTGCCGGGCCGATCTCGCCGTGGTGAACGGCAATCCGATCGACAACTTCAAGGTGATGTACGGCCGGGGTTACGGATTCTACGGACTGGTGCCCCGGTCGGAGCAGTGGAAATACGGCGGAGTGACCTGGACCATCAAGGACGGCATCCTCTTCGATGCCCAGGCGCTGCTTCGTGAAGCGGAGGGCTACGTGGCCCAGGAAAAGAGCCGCACCAAGACGACGGCCTCGACGGGGACGCCATGAACAGACTACCTGCCGCACTCATCCTTCTTCTCCCTGGAACCCTGGCCGCCCAGATGAAGCCTCCCTGCGCCCAGCACGCCCGCGACTGCCCCGCCCCGCCGGTGGTGACGCCGGGCCCGGCGCCGCGCGATCCGATCCTGGCTCCGTCGGATGCCCTGGTACTGTTCGACGGCCACGACCTCTCGAAGTGGCGGGGCGGCGATGAGGGCCCGGCAAAGTGGAAGGTCGCCGCGGGTTACCTGGAGGTTGCCCCGGGCGCCGGGATGATCCACACCGCGCAGGGCTTCGGCGACGTCCAGCTCCACGTCGAGTGGATGGCGCCCGATCCACCCCGAGGGAGCGACCAGGACCGGGGCAACAGCGGCGTCTTCCTCATGGGGCGCTACGAAGTCCAGGTGCTCGACTCCTACGGGAACGTGACCTATCCGGACGGCCAGGCGGCGGCGGTCTACGGACAGTATCCGCCGCTGGTGAATGCGAGCCGCAAGCCGGGCGAATGGCAGACCTACGACATCGTTTTCCGGCGGCCCCGCTTCGGGCCGGGCGGCGAGGTCCAGAGTCCCGCGATGATCACGGTGATTCACAACGGCATCCTGGTGCAGGATCATGTGGTGCTCACCGGCCCAACCGCGCACCAGAGCCGCCCGCCCTACCAGGCCCATCCCGATCGGCTGCCGATCGGTCTGCAGGATCACGAACACCCGGTGCGATTCCGGAACATCTGGGTCCGGGCGCTGGAACCCTGACCTGACCCGCTCGCCATCCCCACACCTTACGGAGCGACCATGCGCCGTTACCTGACCGAGTTCGTGGGCACCCTGTTCTTCGTGATGACCATCGGCCTGATCGTGACCGGCGGAAGCCCGATGGCTCCCCTGGTGATCGGGTCGGTCCTGATGGTGGTGGTCTACATGGGAGCGCACGTTTCGGGGGCGCACTACAACCCCGCGGTGAGTCTGGCGCTTTTTCTCCGGAACAAGATGCCGCGGTCGGACCTCCTGCCCTACTGGATCGCCCAGATCCTGGGAGGGCTGAGCGGCGCGTTCCTCTCCCGGATGTTCATGGACCGGACCTTCACCATCGCCCCCGCCGCCACCACCAACACCGGGACCGCGCTGCTGGTCGAGCTTCTCTATACCACCCTGCTCGCGCTGGTCGTGCTGAACTGCGCCACCCGGGAAGCCACCAAGGGCAACTCCTACTTCGGCCTGGCGATCGGGTTCACCCTCGTGATCGCGGCGTTTGCGGGAGGACCAATTTCGGGTGGAGCGTTCAATCCCGCAGTCGCGACCGGGGCCATTGTTGTGGACGCGGTGAGCGGGGGCGGAAGCCTCTCACACCTGTGGCTCTATCTGGTGGGGCCGCTCGCGGGCGGGATCATTGCCTCCTTCATTTTCCGGGCGCAGGGAGAAAGCGCTAGGTGCAGGTGAGAGGTGAGAAGTAAGTGGTGGAGCAGGGCAGCGATCTCGCCTCTCTCACCTCTCACCTCTCACCTCTCACATCTCACCGCAGCTCATGCCCGAGCTTCCCGACATCACCATCTATCTCGAGGCCCTCGAGCGCCGGATTGCCGGGAAGCCACTTCAGCAGATCGTCCTCAAGAGTCCCTTCCTGCTTCGCACCGTCGATCCGCCGCTCGCCCTGGCCAGCGGACGGACGGTGGTCGGAATCCGCCGGCTGGGCAAGCGGATCGTGCTCGATCTGGGCGACGATCTCTACCTCGTCATCCACCTCATGATCGCGGGACGGCTCCGGTGGCTCGCGGCCGGGGGAAGTCAGAAACGGCCCGGACGGATCGTCCTGGCGGAGCTCGGGTTTCCCGACGGCATCCTGCTGCTCACCGAGGCCGGGACCAAACGGCGAGCCTCGCTCCATTTCGTGAAGGGCACCGCCGCCCTGGCGGACTTCGATCGAGGCGGCATCGATGTCCTCGGGTGCAGCCCGGAGGAATTCGCGGCGCGGGTGCGGGTGGAGAATCACACCCTGAAACGGACCCTCACCGATCCCCGGCTCTTCAGCGGAATCGGCAACGCCTACTCCGATGAGATCCTGCACGCCGCCCGGCTCTCGCCGCTCGCCCTGTCGCAGAAGCTCAGCGATGAGGAGCTGACCCGCCTGCACCGCACGACCCACGAGGTGCTGACCGGATGGATCGAGCGGCTGCGCTCCCAGACCGGCGATGGGTTTCCCGAAGGAGTGACGGCGTTTCGGGAGGAGATGGCGGTCCATGGACGGTACCGCAAGCCGTGTCCGGTCTGCGGCGCCCCGATCCAGCGAATCCGGTACGCGGACAACGAGACGAACTACTGCGCCAGGTGCCAGACCGGTGGGCGGCTGCTGGCGGACCGCGCGCTGTCCCGTCTCCTCAAGGGCGACTGGCCAAGGTCACTCGACGAGCTGGAGTGACGCCACCTATCTGAACTGCGCTTCCCGGATCGCCTTGAATTCGTTGCCGGGCCGCCACTCGGGAAAGTTCTTGGCGTTCGCCACCCGGAAGCCCATCCGGAAAAACAGCCGCAGGTCCTGGACCGCCCCGGTCAGGTCCCAGTCGGGCTTGATCTCGTCCGACGGACTGTGATAGTCATGCTCGGTGTAGTTCTCCCGTTTGGTCATTCCGTAATCGGCCGGCTTGCCGATGAAATCGGTGCCCGGTTCGGGATCGAACGCCGGGACGCCGAGCTTGGCGAAATTGAAGTGATCGGAGCGATAGTAGAACCCTTTCTCGGGTTCCGCATCGGGCTTGAGCACCCGTTGCTGTTCCGCCGCGGCGTCACGGGCGTAGTCATCGAGCTCCGAGGCGCCGAGCCCGATGACCACGAGATCCCGGGTCGGCCCCCAGGTGTTGAGCACGTCCATGTTGATGGCAGCGAGGGTCCTGGACAGCGGATACAGCGGATTGGTCGCGTAATACTGTGAGCCGAGCAGGCCCTGTTCCTCCGCGGTCACCGCGATGAAAAGAATGGAGCGGCGCGGCTTGTACTTGAGCGCTGCGAATGCCTTGGCCACCTCGATCAGCCCGGCGGTTCCGGTCGCGTTGTCGGCCGCCCCATTGTAGATCGAATCGCCGTTGATCGGAGTCCCGATCCCGAAATGATCCCAGTGGGCGGTGTAGATGACGTACTGATCCCGCACCAGGTCGCGGGTGTTGATCGGGGTCGAGTCGCTCCCCAGCAGTTTACCGACGACGTTATGGGATTCGATGGTGCGAAGGGTGTTCCGGATCGTGACGGACGCGGTCACTCCGAGCGGCACCGGCCGAAAGGCCCGGGTGGCCGCCCGGGCCTTGAGGGTATCGAAGTCCTGGCCCGCCATCGCGAACAGCGCACGGGCCTGGTCGAGGGTGATCCACCCCTCGATCGCTGAGCGGCTCATGTTCTTGTCCGGAGTCAGGAGATCGAATTGCTCGCCGGTCTTGCCCTGGACCACGGCGAAGGGATACCCGGCCGGTCCGGTCTCGTGCACCAGCAGCACCGCGGCCGCCTTGTGCTTGATCCCCTGCTCGTACTTGTAGGTCCAGCGGCCGTAGTAGGTCATCGCCTTCCCGCCGAACTGGGTCGTGTCGGGGAGCGGGGGATCGTTCACCAGCATGACCATGGTCTTCCCGGTCATGTCCTCCCCCTTGTAGTCGTCCCAGGAGAACTCCGGTGCCTCGACCCCGTAGCCCACGAAGACCACGTTCGAGCGGGTTATGGAGGCCTGGTCGGCGACGTGCTTGGTCCAGGCCACGAAATCATCCCGCCAGGCCAGGGTTTGCTTGCCGCCTTTGCCCTCGAAGACCAGGCTGGGCGATCCCACCGGAGTAATGCCCACCAGGGGCACCGTCTGGAGGTATCCGCCCGCCGGATTGCCGGGAGCAAGGCCGGCCAGGGCGAACTGGTCGGTCAGGAACTTGATCGTGTAGTCCTCGCCTTTGCTTCCCGGCGCGCGGCCCGCGTAGGTATCCGAAGACAGGATCCGGACTCCATAGGCGAGACCGGCGGTATCGATCGTGGCAGCCGCTCGCTCCAGGTCGGCAGCGCCCCCGGTATTGCCGGAGCGGCCGGACGAACAGCCAAGGAGCGCGAGCAGAGCGGCAACGGGGAGATACAGGGTGCGGCGCATGGGGCTGAATCCTCGCAGATGTGAACCGGTCCTCAAAATAGTAGATTCTCCGCGGCCCTCCTCAAGAGAACCCATGGCGTCCTCCTCTCCGAAGAGCTCGGCGAATGCGGCGGTCTTTGCCTCCTTTCTGGGCTGGACCCTCGATGCCTTTGATTTCTTCCTGGTGGTTTTCACCCTCACCGCCATCGGGGCGGAATTCGGGGTAACCGACGCGGCGATGGCGGGAACCATCGCGATCACTCTCGCGTTCCGGCCGGTCGGGGCGTTCGTCGTTCGGCCTGATGGCGGATCGCTATGGCCGCCGGATCCCCCTGATGCTGAGCCTGGTGTTCTTCTCCACGATGGAAGTGCTCTCCGGCCTCGCCCCCAGCTTTGCGGCGTTCTTCGTGTTCCGGGCGCTCTTTGGCATCGGGATGGGCGGCGAGTGGGGCGTCGGAGCCTCGCTCGCGATGGAGAAGGCGCCTGCCAAGCGGCGCGGGCTGCTGTCCGGCTTCCTCCAGGAAGGCTACGCCTGCGGATATCTCCTCGCCGCCATCGTGTACTTCCTGGTTTTCCCCCGGTGGGGCTGGCGGCCGCTCTTCTTCATCGGGGGACTCCCCGCCCTGCTCGCGGTGTACGTGCGCTCCCAGGTGACCGAATCGGAAGTCTGGCTCAAGACCCGGCATCATGACTGGAGCTCGCTGGGACGATCCATCCTCTCGCACTGGAAGCTCTTCCTCTACATCCTCGTCCTCATGACGATGATGAACTTCGTGTCCCACGGGACCCAGGACATGTACCCGACCTTCCTGCAGCGCGAATGGGGGTTCACCCCGGGGAAGCGGGCTGCACTCACCGCATTTTCGATGGTGGGAGCGATCATTGGAGGGCTGGTCACCGGGCACCTGTCGGACCGGTTCGGCCGCCGCCGCGCGATGATCGGCGCGCTGATCGGCGCGATCCTGGTGATCCCCGCCTGGGCCTTCGCTCCATCACTCGGAGTGCTGGTCGCCGGCGCGTTCCTGATGCAGTTCATGGTGCAGGGGGCCTGGGGAGTGATCCCCGCCCACATCACCGAGCTGGCGCCGGATTCGGTCCGGGGATTTCTCCCCGGATTCGCCTACCAGTCCGGGGTGGCCCTGGCAGGGTCGGTGGCGCTCATCGAGGCGGTCTTTGCCCGGAGGACGAGCTACGCGATCGCGATGGCGCTGACCGCGGTGACAGTGTTCTCGCTGGCCGCGCTGGTGACCTGGGCCGGCAAGGAGAAACGCGGCATCGTGTTCGGCGAATCGCCCCCGGCGGGCCCCAAGGAGCCCGGCCTCGGCTTCTAGCCGGGCAGGCGTGCGCGCCCGGTTCCCTCTCATCGTCCCAACAGGCGAGGCGGAATAACCCGCCGGCGCCCGCGATAGAGACGAGGGAGGTTCCCGTGAAACGGCTGCTCGCGCTGGTCGCACTGGCCCTGCTGGAGGGCGGCTGCCGCTCCCGGCCAGAGACTCCTATGGCCGAGCCGCTGGCCCAATTCGACCAGGGCGTCGCCGAGTACCAGAAGGTGCGCGACCATCTGGCCGATTCGCTCGGCTCGGTGGATGAGACCAAGAGCCAGGCGGAGATCGCCGCGCGATCCGCCGCACTCGCCGCCGCGATCACCACCGCCCGCACCAGCGCCACCCAGGGCCAGATCTTCACTCCGGAAGCAGCCGTGGTCATCGCCACGATGATCAAGGATGAGTATCGCCGCCGGGGCGACAGCCTGACCGCGAACCGGGAACAGCACGCGGACGAGTACCGGGAGGACGGGCTTCCCCCGTTCGTGCCCCAGGTCAACAAGATTTTCCCGACGATCTACCCGCTCCCCACCTTCGACGCGCTGCTGCTTCCGCTCCTGCCCAAGCTCCCCGATCACCTCGAGTACCGCCGGATGGACCACTTTCTCCTGATCCGGGATGTCGAGGCCAATCTGATCGTGGATTACATGCCCGATGCCTTTCCCAACTAGGAGGGCTTCATGACCATCCGGGCTCGGTGGTGGGGGGCTCTTCTCGCGGCAGGGGTGGCCGCTTCCGGTCTTCCCGCCCAGCAGGTCACCCTTCCCAAACTGTCCAACCCGGTCCGTTTCGCGGTGATCGGTGACGTGGGGACCGGAGACAAGGCCGAGTATGACGTCGCCGCGATCGTGGCGAAGGCCCACCAGCAATTCCCGTTCACCTTCGTGATCCTGCTGGGCGACAACATCTACGGATCGGAGCGGCCCCAGGACTTCGAGCGGAAATTCACGACGCCCTATAAGCCTCTCCTCGACGCCGGAGTGGAATTCCGGGCCGCGCTGGGCAATCACGACGACCCGAACCAGCGCTTCTACAAGCCGTACGGAATGGGCGGGGAACGCTACTACACGTTCAAGAAGGGGGACGTCCGGTTCTACGCGCTCGACAGCAACTACATGGATCCCGATCAGGTCAAATGGCTCGAGCAGCAGCTCTCGGGCGACAACGCCAACTGGAAAATCGCGTACTACCATCATCCGATCTACACCACCGCGAGCCGGGGGCCGAACCTCGAGCTCCGCAAGGTGCTGGAACCGTTGTTTCTCGGGCATGGCGTCAACGTGGTGTTCTCGGGTCACGAGCATATCTACGAGCGGATCAAGCCCCAGAAGGGCATCTACTACTTCGTGGAGGGCGGAGCCGCCAAGCTGAACCGGGGCGACGCCCATCCCGGCGCCCTGACTGAAAAGACGTTCGATACCGACCGGAGCTTCATGCTGGTGGAGATCGCCGGAAATGCGATGTACTACCAGACCTTCAGCGGGACCGGGGCGACGGTGGATCGGGGCGCCATCCAGCGACAGGAATCCATAACCCGCCCGGACCAGAAGAAGCCGGCGGCGCGGCCGACGCCACAGCCCGCCCGTCCCTGAGCCGACGATTAGCTTGCGGTGATGGGCTCGTCCCGCCGCCGCTTCCTGGAACAGCTCTCGGGATCCCTCGGCGCCATGGCGCTGGGGGGATTTCCCCGCCCGCACCCATCGCCTGACTTCGAGGTCTCGCTTCGCAGCGACCTGATGGTCCGCATGCGCGACGGCATCCATCTCGCCACCGATGTCTATCTGCCGGCGCGGAACGGGGTGGCGGTGTCACAGCGCTTCCCGGTCATCCTGGAACGCACCCCGTACAACAAGACTGCGGATAGCCGCTCCGAGCGGACGCCCGAGGATCCCAAGCCGAAGAGCCGCGCCAGCGTAGCCGAGTTCTTCGTGCGAAACGGGTACGTGGTGATCTACCAGGACTGCCGCGGGCGCTACCAGTCCGAGGGCGCCTTCGTGAAGTATCTGAGCGACGGCCATGACGGGTTCGACACCTGCCAGTGGATCCTGGCCCAGCCCTGGTGCAATGGGAAAATCGGGACGATGGGGCTCTCCTACGCGGCGCACACCCAGGGGGCGCTTGGGAGCGCCGGCGCGCCCGGGGTCGCCGCAATGGTGCTCGATTCCGGGGGATTCTCCAACGCGTATCAGGGCGGGATTCGTCAGGGCGGCGCGTTCGAGCTGAAGCAGGCAACCTGGGCCTACAACCAGGCCCTCGAAAGCCCGGAGCTTCGCGATCACCCCGACCGGCTGGCCGGGTTGCGCGCGGTGGACATCAGGCAATGGTTCGCACGGATGCCGTGGAAACGGGGCGATTCACCGCTCACCCTCGCGCCAGAATACGAGGACTATCTCTTCGAGCAGTGGGAGCACGGCCGGTTCGACAGCTACTGGAAGCAGCTGGGGATCTACGCCGCCGGCTTCTACGACCGGTTTCCCGAAGCGGCGATGGTCCACATGTCTTCCTGGTTCGATCCCTATCCCCGCACCGCCACCGAGAATTATCTCGGCCTCTCGAAAAAGAAACGTGGTCCGGTGCGTCTCATCCTGGGGCCCTGGACCCACGGCGACCGCCAGCTCACCTATGCGGGCAACGTGGACTTCGGAGACCAGGCGGTGTTCGACGGACACGTCGACGCCGATTGGCTCACCTTCCGGTTGCGCTGGTTCGATCGCTGGCTCCGGGGAATCGACAACGGGGTGGATCGGGAGCCCCGGGTTCGGATCTTCGTGATGGGTGGTGGATCGGGACGGAAGAATCCGGCGGGACGACTCGATCACGGTGGCCGCTGGCGCGCCGAGACCGACTGGCCGCTTCCGGGAACCCGTTGGACGCCGTATTACCTGCACCGGGGCGGTCTGTTCTCGCCGGAGGCACCCGTCGAAACGGAAGCCTTCCGTGAGTATCGCTACGATCCGGCCCACCCGGTGCCCACCATCGGCGGCACCATCACCTCGGGACAGCCGATCATGGTGGGAGGAGCATTCGATCAGCGGGAAGGGCCCGCCTTTTTCGGTTCGCGGCAACCCTACCGGCCCCTGGCCGACCGTGGCGACGTCCTGGTGTTCCAGACCGAGCCGCTGGCTCGGGAGCTCGAGGTCACCGGGCCGCTGCGGGTGAATCTGTGGATTGCGTCGGATTGTCCCGATACCGATTTCACCGCGAAGCTGATCGACGTGTACCCGCCAAGCCCGGACTACCCCGACGGGTATGCGATGAATCTGACCGACGGCATCCTGCGGGTTCGCTACCACACCTCATGGGAACGCCCCGAGCTGATGCAGCCCGGGGCGGTGGTTCCGGTGGCCATCGAGGCGTTTCCCACCAGCAATCTCTTCCAGCGAGGCCACCGGATCCGGCTGGACATCTCGAGCAGCAACTTCCCGCACTTCGACGCCAACCCCAACACCGGCGAGCCGGAGGGACGTAACACGCGAATCCGGATCGCCACCAACCGCGTGTACCTGGACCGCGCCAGGCCGTCCCACGCGGTCCTGCCGGTCATCCCCGCGACTCGCTAGCCGCCTACGCTCGCGGGAGGCGGCACCACCTCATCGTCCGGTGGCGCGGTGAGTACCCGGTAATAGCACCAGATCGTCAGTCCCCAGACGAAGATCAGGGACACGATCATCGTCAACCATCCGCCTGGTCTCATGATCGCCTCCTAGCGCCGGACCGCGACGGGCGGGCCGTCGGCGGGTTGAGAGTCATCAAGGTCCATCCCGATCGCCCGCCACCGCTGCTGCCCGACCTTGACCAGGAGGAACATCCCCACGATCGAGATCACGATCAGACCGACGGCGAACTTGGCTCCGGTGGAGGACAGCGCGGCGTTCACCGCGCCGGACAGATTCGAGAGACAGAATCCGACGAAGACCACCAGGAGATACAGCGGGGCCACCCACTTCATGATGAACCGGAATATTCGGGGAATCCGGATGGCGGCCCCATCGTGGGCTTCCTTCCAGCCCCGATCGATCCCGAACACCCAGGAGAACAGCACGATCTCGATCGCCGCGACCACGAAGATGAGGAACGTCCCCACCCAGAAATCGAGGGTGCTCCAGAAGGTGCCGTCCTTGGTGAACCAGATGGTGAGCACCGAGCCCAGCGTGCCCAGGCCGACCATCACCGAGGTGGAGATGCCATGGCTCGCGCCGGTGGCTTCCTTGATGAAGGCCACCGCCGGCTGGTACATCGAGATCGAGCTGGTGATCGCGGCGAGGAACAGCATCAGGAACCAGATCGCCCCGACCAGGTTCCCGACCGACCCCATGTGGGCAAAGACCACCGGGAGGGTATTGAAGCCCAGGCCGAACGACCCGGTGCTGACCGCGGCGATGGTCCCGGTGAGTCCGAGGAACACGAAGGATGCGGTGAGGGTAATCAGACCGCCGAACCCGACTTCGAAGAGCTCGTTGGTCGCGGTCGAGGTCAGGCCGGAAAGGACCACGTCACTCTTCGCCCGCATGTACGAGGAGTAGTTGATGATGATGCCGAAGCCCACCGAGATGCTGAAGAAGATCTGCCCCGCCGCGGCGAGCCAGGTCTGGAAGTCGGCCAGCTTCGAAAAATCCGGGTTCCACATGTACCCCAGGCCGTTCACCACGTTCTGCTCCGGCACCGCGGGGTCCGGTGTCCCCAGCGTCAGCACCCGGATCAGCACGATGACCGCGCAGATCGCCATGCCCGGCATGGCCCAGGTGCAGAACTTCTCGATCCCCTTGGAAATCCCCCGATACACCAGCAGGATGTTGATGGCGAAGACGATGGCCCAGCAGATCAGGGTGAAGTGCGAGTCGCCGGTGAAGAGCACCCCGTCCTGGTTGGCCCCGGTGAACGCCTGGTAGTACTGCGCCGAGGTGGCGCTCTGGGCGGCGATCGAGGCGGTCCGGTCGATTCCTAACCCGCCGGTCAGGAACTTGAGAAAGTACCCGACCGTCCATGCCTCGATGAAGACGTAGTAGAACGAGACCGCGAGCGGGATCAGCGCCGCGATGCCGCCCATGTACCGGGCCGCGCTGCCCCGGCCGATCACGCCGAAGATGCCCGGGGCGGAGTGGAATCCCTTCTTCCCGCCGTAGCGTCCCATGGTCCATTCGGCCCAGCCGATCGGGATCCCCAGGAAGACCAGGGCACAGAAATAGGGGATCAGGAAGGCGCCGCCGCCGTTCTGCGCGGCCTGCCCGGGAAACCGGAGGAAGTTGCCGAGCCCGACGGCTGAACCCGCGACCGCGAGCACGACGCCTACACGGGTGCCCCATTGCTCTTGTTCGGGTTTCATAGTGGTGGGGTTAGAGGGTGAACAAAACTACACCAGCATCCGGCGCTTGAGATACTCGTACTGCCGGACCACCGCCCGGGCCGCGCCCTCGGGCAGCACATCCAGCACCCGCACCCCACTCCCCCGAAGCTCGGCGAGGCCCCCGGCCCGGGCCTCCAGGAGCTCCTCCGCGGCGGCGCGGTCGAAGGCGCCCTCAACCGTTTCCGGTCGTGCGGTGGCCAGCCGCTCCAGGGACGGATCCCGCAGGGTCACCGCGACCGGAAGGTGCCGGGGACGCAGGGTCGCCGCCTGGGCGAGCAGCGCCTCGCTCGCGGTCCGGTCGATCAGGTCGGTCAGCAGCACCGTCAGAGCGCGCTTCCGGTTCCGCGCGGCGAGAAACCCGAACGCCGCGGGATAGTCCGGCTCGACCAGCCGCCCCTCGATCCCGGCCAGGGCATCCAGCACCAGGCGGAGCGAGCGGCGGCCCCGGGCGGGTGGCACGTAGGCCAGGATTTCATCGGCGAACACCAGCAGGCCCACGTTGTCATCGTGCGCCACTGCGGCGTGGGCGAGCTGGAATGCGGCGTCGATCGCCGACTCGAGCCGGGCCCGGCCCTCGCTCTCCGCGGTGAGCATTCTCCCGGCGTCCAGCACGATCATGACCTGCTGACGCCGCTCGACCTCGTACTGGCGCGCCATCAGCTTGCCGCGGCGCCCGGTGGCCTTCCAGTCGATCGAGCGGGTATCGTCGCCCGGCACCCACTCCTTGAGACTCTCGAACAGGCGGCCTTCCCCGATCCGCCGGAGATTCCGAAGCCCCGCCTCGCGGCGTCGCTGCGCCTGCGAGGGGAGGGCTCGGAGCAGGGCGGCCTGGAGGTCGGGGTACACCACCAGGGACCAGGGAAGGAGGCGGCGCCCTTGCCGCCAGCAGAGCCCGAGCGGACCGAGGACCCGGAGATCCAGGCGGCCCGCCGGCGCCTTGCCGCGCTGAACCGGCGTCATCATCAGGGTTTCCCGCTGCGATCCCCGGGGCGGGAGCGCGAGGTGACGCTCACCGGGAGGGGCGGCCAGCAGGGCGGGCAGGTGCTCCCTAACCCGCATCACCACGCGGCGCCCGGCGGGATTCGCCCACCGATAGACCACCGGGAGCTTCCGGCCCACCGAGAAGGCCGGGGGCGCCTCCCGGGTCACCGGCCAGGTCGAGAGATCATGCCGGGCCACCAGCCAGGCATCGAGGAGAAAGGCCACGACCCAGAGGAGATCGCCGAGGAGCCAGACCGCGCCCAGGGCTGGAGTCACGAGGCCGGCCGGCGCCAGCAGCGCGAGCCCGACCGCGATCCCATACCATCGGCGCGACGGCAGGATCACGGACGCGGTGCCTCGACCCGGTCGATCAGACTCTGGAGCGCCGCGTCGGCCGTGACCCCTTCGAGCTCGAGCTCGGGAGCCACCACGACCCGATGGCGGAGCACCGGGATCGCGAGGTCCTTTACATCGTCGGGAATCACATATTCGCGATCATCCAGCAACGCGGCCGCCTGCGACAACTTGAGAAGCCCGACGCTGGCGCGGGGAGAAGCTCCCATGGTGAGCATCGGGGCTCCCCGGGTCTCTCGCACCAGGGCGGTGATGTACCCCACCAGGCTGGGGTCGACCCTCACCCGTCGTGCCGCTCCACGCAGCCGGGCCAGGCCGTCCGCATCGAGCACGGCCCGGATCCCGAAGCTGGCGACCTCGGTCGAGTCGAAGCCCTCCAGCACGTTGCCGAGCACCTGGCCTTCGGTGTCGCTATCGGGATACCCCAGCGTGCTCTTGAGCAGGAAGCGATCGAGTTCGGCTTCGGGCAGCGGGTAGGTCCCTTCGAATTCGATCGGGTTCTGGGTCGCGAAGACCGTGAAGCTCGGGCTCATCGGATGACGCTCCCCGTCCACCGTGACGCTCCGCTCTTCCATCGCTTCGAGCAGCGCGGCCTGGGTCTTCGCGGGAGCGCGATTGATTTCGTCGGCCAGCACCAGGTCGGCGAAGATCGGCCCGGGGCGAAAGTTGAAACCGCCCTGGCCCACCAGAATGCTCACTCCAGTGATGTCGGAAGGCATCAGGTCGGGGGTGAACTGGATCCGCCGGAAGGCGAGTCCGAGCGCCTCGTTGAGGGCCCGGACCAGGAGGGTCTTGGCCGTCCCCGGAGGTCCTTCCAGCAGAACGTGCCCGCGGGCGATCAGGGCAAGCAGGGTTTCCCGTAACACGCCCTCCTGCCCCAGCACCACTCGGCGAAGCTCGCCGAGCACACGATTGCCGGCGGCCGCGGCCTCGCGGACCTCATCGGGGGTCAGTGCTTGAGTTCCTGCCACAGATCCTCCACGGCAAGGGCGGCGAGGCGGACGTTCCGGGCCGGCTGGCCCGGATCCGCGAACCGTTTGAGACGCTCGAGCGGCTCGCTGGTCCGGTCGAGAGTCCCGAGCCAGACGCGCCAATCGCCCGAGGGGCGGACGCCGGCGGGGGCGAGGCGGCGGCGGAGTCCTCGCACCATCGCCCCGATCGCCTCGTCGTGACCCCCCGCGGCCGACAATGCGGTCGCCAGCGCGTGCACGTGCTCCAGGGAAGATCGGCGGGCGCGAACGATGCCCCGAACCGCGGGACCGAATCGAAGCGCGCCAAAAAGGAGCGCCAGAATCCCCACCAGGGCGACCTGCCAGACCGCCCATCCCCACGGAGACCGCCAGCTCCACGCCATCGTGGCGCCCGCCAGCGATCCGCTGGTGCCGAATCCGTGATGATACTCCTCGAAGATCACCTCGCGGTAGGACCGGGTCAGAAGACCAAGGGCGAACGGGCCGGCGGTGGTCCGGCGAAGATTGCGATTCCGGAACGGCGCGGCGTCCCCGAAGAGGAGGACCCGGCGTCCGCTCTCCATCGTCAATCCGACCCCGGCAAGGCCATCCCTTCCGGTCCGGAGCAGCACCTCGCGATTCGCGACCGGCGGGACCTGACACGCAAAGCGGCCGATGTCTTCCGACCGGCTGGAGTCTACCGCTCGCGATTCGCCGGTGCGCCGCAGCACCAGACCCACCAGGGGGTCCCGTGAGTCAGGCTCACGGCCCGGCGGCGCCACCGCGAGTGAGTCGGGGAGTCGCTCGACCCGGTAGCCGAAACAGCGCATCAGCGGCTCCGCGCCCGGCCCGGCG
This sequence comes from uncultured Gemmatimonadales bacterium, assembly GCA_963841505.1. Classification (GTDB taxonomy): domain Bacteria; phylum Gemmatimonadota; class Gemmatimonadetes; order Gemmatimonadales; family GWC2-71-9; genus JABFSM01. Next base: position 51,622 of record CAWJCZ010000002.1, on the reverse strand, counting down.
AGGAGCAGATCGTGACGGCGGGCGAATTCGAGCACCTCGCCCACTTCAGGAGGAGAGAACCCGGCGGTGGGATCGAGGATCAGGAAAAGCGCCGGGAGTGAGTCGTCCAGCTGGCCGAGATGCACCGGTCGCTCCCGGAAACGGCGCACCGCGATCCCGAGCCGCTGGGCCGCTTCGAGCAGGGCGCGAGTCCCCATGGGCTCCGCCAGAAAGCTCGACGGCCGGTTTTCGAACCCGGCCGCTGCCCCGTTCGACCGCCCGATCAGCGCGCCGATCATCGCGACGATGCCGAGCAGCGAGAGGGCGAGGAGGGCTTCAGTGCGCGGTCGCACCGGCCTCCTGCATAACCCGCTGGTGAAACGCCGCGTACTCGGCGGGTCCGCAGGGCCGCCGGGCGAATCCGTACCGGTAGAGCGACCCCACCAGATCGATAAGCCCGTCTCGACGTCCCGGATCGAGGGCGGGCTCACGGGTGTATTCCCGGGGGGTCTTGGCGGGGTGGTACTGCACCTGCCGGGAGGCGTCCAGCGCCAGCACCAGATCGAGGAAATCCGCCTGCATCGCTTCCACGTATCGTCCCTCGGCGGAAAGGCGAGCCGCTTCTCGTCGGTACCAGTCGCGGTCCCGGCGCCGCGCACCGGGCATCGCGGGATCCGGTGCGGGCAGGGTCGGCCGGATGGTCCGGATCAGGACCCAACCGGCATGGACCAGGATCGCCACCAGGACCACGACCATCGCCAGCATCAGGACGCGGTAGCCAAGCGGGTTATGATCGCGCAGCGCGGTCAGCCAGTCGCGCCAGCGCCAGCAGCCAGCGGCGCACCTGGAGGAGTGGCTCGGGACGCTCGACCCAGCGATAGGCCGGCTGGGCGAACACGCTGTCGAGCACGGCGCGGAGGGAATCGGGCGGCACGCTCAGCCAGGCTCGCTCGCCGCGGCGAGCAGGTCGAGGTCGAAGCCTTCCTTCTTGATCCGCAGGTCGTAATAGAGCAGGGTGATCACGGTATAGAGATAGGGATACACCGCAACCTCGAGGACCGCCGAGATCACCTCGGGCAGCGCGGCATCGGCGGACCCACCCGCCACTGCCCAGAGCGTCAGCGTGGCGATCCGAGGGACCAGGAGGAGAAGAAACGCGACCACCACGGTACCGAACACCTGTCCCTTGTGCCCGCTGGTGAGCTGCCAGGAACGGGCCATGGCCGCCGTGGCCCGGGGAGGATGCTCCACCACCATCGCGACCGAAGCCAGCAGCAGGCCCGATAACAGGATCAGCCCCGGGACGAACAGCAGAAGGAATCCGAATCCCACCAGGAGCGAGCTGAGCAGGGAGATCACGATCAGCGGCCAGACCAGCGGCAACGCCCGGCGCAATCCCTCGCCCGCGGACATCCGGCGGCCCAGGTACGCCTCCGAAACGATCGAGGTCGTCGCCGCGACGCCCACCGAGTTCATGATCACCGCGAGGAGCCAGTAGCCCAGCGTCGCCGGATCGAACAGGAACATTCGCCCCGAGGTCTGGAGATAAGTGCCGAGCAGGACTGGCGCGAGGTGCACCGCCACGGCGACCACGAGCAGGGTCAGAAACATCGAGCGATACAACCCGAACGAGACGTCCAGGATCTCGCCCAGCGTGAGGGGTCTGAGCGGCGGGAGAGGCGCGGCCATGGGAGAAGTACATTACTCCGGCGATGAACCCACCGCCACGCAACCGCTACCGGCAGCATCTCGAGGTCGAAACCCCCGAGCACGTCCTCCTCGACTACGAGCTTGCCGGCATCGGAAGTCGCGCGCTCGCCAAGGTGCTCGACCTCCTCCTGCTCGCCGGCCTCGGGCTGCTGCTGGCCTTCGGCTTCTCGCTCTGGCGCGAGGTCTCCTCCTGGATCACCGCAATCCAGATCCTCCTCGGATTCGGGCTCATGTGGGGCTACTTCACCGCCACCGAGGGACTGCTCCGGGGACGCACGCCGGGCAAGCGCGCGATGGGGGTCCGGGTGATTCGCGACACCGGGCATGGCATCGGATTCGGCGACGCCGCGCTCCGGAATCTCCTGCTCCCGGCAGATCTCTTTGCCCTCCTCGGGGTGTTCTTCATCGCGCTCCACCCTCGGGCCCGCCGCCTCGGCGACCTGGTGGCCGGGACGGTCGTGGTCCGCGATCATCCGACCCGCCGTGCGAGCGCGGCCCGAGCCCGCGACGGAACCGTCGCGCGAGGCTCCGGTCCTGGGCGACCCCGAGTTTCGCCTGCTCCGGGAGTTCATCCAGCGGTCTGCCGAGTTGCCGGCGGCGGCTGTCACACGCCATACCGCGGCGCTGGTCGCGCGATTCGCGGAGCGGTTTCCCGATCGCCGAAGCGACGACCTCGGGTTTCTCCAGACGCTCTACCAGGAAGAGCTGGCCCGGCGTCAGGGAAAGTTCGCGGCCCGCGCGATTCACCCGGGCAGAGAGACCAGTGGGAAGTCGGCCGCGTCGTCGGTCGAACGGATGGTGGCGCGCAAAGCCGATCGCTGGAGAGCATTTCAAACCATGGCGGAGCGGGTGACCCGCGGCGGCCTCGATGCGCTGAGCGCCCGCGAGCTGCCCGAGTTCGCCGCGCGGTACCGCGAAGTCGCCGCCGATCTGGCGCGGGCCCGCACCTATGGCGCCGATCCGGTGACGCTCGGCCAGCTCGAGCGCCTGGTGGCGGCGGGGCATAACGCGCTGTACCGCAGCGGGCGCAACACCTGGCGAAGTATCGGGGACTTCATGTTGCGACAATGCCCCGCCGCGGTGATCCAGGCCCGCCGCTACGTCCTGCTCGCTGGAACGGTGTTTACCCTTTCAGCGATCGGCGGGTTCGCTTTGCTCCGGGAGAAACCGGCGCTCGCCCCGGAGCTGCTCCCCGATGTGGTGCTGGAGCGGGCCGAGGCGGGCATCGCCCGGACCGCCCAGGGGCAGGGCTACGTGGTCAGCGAACCGGGAAGCCGGCCCATCGTCGCATCCTCGATCATCACCAACAACATTCAGGTCGCGTTCTCGTGCTTTGCGGGCGGGATTTTTCTCGGAGTCGGCGCGCTGGTCATGCTGGCATTCAACGGGCTCCTGATCGGTGCCGTATCGGCCCACTTCGCCAACGCCGGGCTGTTGGGATACCTGTACACCTTCGTCATCGGGCATAGCGTACTGGAGGTCTTTGCCATCTGGGTTTCCGGAGCCGCCGGGTTTCTCCTCGGGCGAGCGCTCATCGCGCCGGGACCGCTCCGCCGGGCGGATGCCCTGGTCCTCGCCGGGCGTCAGGCGGTCCGGATGGTCGGCGCCGCGGTCCTGATTCTGTTCGTGGCCGGAAGTATCGAGGGCTTCGTCTCGGCCGGCGGATATTCAGTGGGACTCCGGTTAGTAGTCAGCGCGGCCAGCGTAGTGCTGCTCGGTCTGTACCTGCTGAACGGGTGGAAACGGGCGACGGAACACCGGTGAACCCGGTGGGACCCTCGCGGCTGGTCCCTTCGTACCGCCGACCGTTCCTCCCTCGTCCAGTCATCCGCTCCGCTCACTGAATCCGGTAGAAGTCCACCGCGCCGAGCGGCTCATCGCCGGCATCCCGCTCGACCACCGCGGCAACCAGCCGTCCATTCCAGGCGAGCGAACGAACCAGGCCGCGGAGTGTCACCGTGCCGAGGAACCGTCCCGCCGGTGAGAACACGTCCACCTCGGTGTGATGGAGGTCGGCGCGGGCTGTGACTACCCACAACCGTCCCTCGGGATCCTCGGAGAGACCGCTCATCGCAAAGAACGGCTTGGCCATTCCGGCCAGGACGTCCTTGACCCGGCTCACCGCGCTCGCGGGAACGGGGACACGGGTGGTACCGCGCACCTTCGCGGTCTCCGCTTCGATCTCTTCGGTTGAGAAGTGAGCCACCGGGAGCTCGGGTCGTTGGTACCGTGTCACCACGTGGCCCTTCGCATCGAGCTTGAGAATCCGGTACTCATTGACCTTGCCGAGATAGACGTGGCCCCGGGCGCCTGGTGCTGCGGCGACGATCGGCGGCAGGGCGAACGCTTCCCGGCGCACGGTCCCGAACAGGGTGTCGAGCTGAATCAGCGCCGTTGGTTCGGCGCGTTCGCCTTCGCCCACGCGGAGCAGGCCCAGCACCGGGGTCATCTGGCGGGAGAAGTCGTACCAGGTGCAGAACAGCGCCGCCCCGCTCCAGGCGAGCGCGGTATTGATCACGACGGGAAGCCCGATGGTCCGCCGGACCTCGAGCTGGGGCGTAAGGATCGTGGCCCGGCGCAATCGGCTGTCCACCACCACCAGCGAGCCGTCGCTGCCCCGCACCGGCGCGTTGATGCCGCGGTATTCCCCGGGGCCTTCGCCGGCGCGGCCGGTGCTGGCCCGGATCCGGCCGGTCACAGGGTCGGCGAGCATAACCCGCTGCTCGTCCACATCGGCGAACGCGAGCGTCGAATCATCGAGCCAGTGCGCCTGCGCCGAGGCGGTGCCGCCGACCAGCACGGGCGGACGCTCTTCCCGGACCAGCCGGGGAGGACTCTGGGCCTGGCAAACGCCGCCCAGCCCGGCCAGCACCGCTGCCACCGCGAACATGCGGGTCATCGTCAGGTCACCTTGAGGTTGCAGCCGAACTTGCAACCGTCGCGCATGTCATCGCAGAGGTACCCGCCCTTGAAAAGCACGCAGACGGCCCGCAGCCCGTCGCAGTACACCTGACAGGGACCGTTGTCGTCGTCCCGGGGCGCGGCGTGCGCCGGGGCCGGTCGGCTGGTCGAGAGAAACGCGACGGACGCCAGAAGCGCGGCGATTCGAATCGAGTGTTTCATGGGAGCTCCAGAACATGAGAGGAAGGTGGGGTCACATTTCGAACATGCAGCCTTCGACACACCCGCTGTACCAGGCTGCGCACTGCTGGTTGTTGCGATTAGCGCACTGGCCGCTGATCGCGTAGTAGAGGCAGGTCACCCCGCACGCGAACAGCCGGAATCCCTGGTCCTGCTGGGTGAGGGCGGGAGCGGGTCGGGAGACGAAAGCCATCAGGGTCAGGGCGAGCACGGCGCCCAGCCGGCGAAACGAGGATCGCATCGGTGATTCCTTTCGAGGTAGAGAGTCAGAGCATGTCTTCAAGCAGCCGAGTGCGCGGCTGATCCAGCACCCCCATCGCGTGAAAAGCGATTCTGCCACGGTCAGTCACGAGGATCGTCGCGGGTACTACTGAGACCTGCAGGGTTCGGATCGCAGCGGCGGGATCGGCGATGCGGGCCGCCAGGACCCCGGCCCCGAAATAATCGCGAGCCGCGCCGGTGATCTCTTCCAGCGTCAGCCCGACCACCTGGAGATTGCGCTCTCGCGCCAGCGCGGCGAGCCGGAGCCACTCGGATTTCTGCATGGCACACGCGGGGCAATCACTCTTGAACACGAAGACCAGGAGGCCCCTGCTGCCCGCGGGAGGGGTGAGAAGCGACGAATGGCCGGTGCCATCGACGATGCGTAGTGGGGCGAAGGCGGAGTCCAGGGGTGCCACCGTGGCGGAGGCGTTCGCGGACGACGAGCCATGGCGGTTGGTGAAGAAGACGACCACCGCCCCGCACAGGATCAGGAGCGTCAGGCCATCGAGGATCGAGCTGAGTCGGGACCGACCGGAAGTGGGCTGGTTCATGCGCGCCATGATGCGGCGGCACCCTCAACCCAGCTTCAAATCACCCCTGAATGAAAAACCCGCGAGCCCAGTGCTGAACTACCGCACTCCCTTCGATTCCAGCCAGCGAGCCCGGAAGGCAAGCTGCTCGGCCGACGGGGTCCGCCCCGCGGCTTCGAAGAGCACCGTCTCGAGGGCAGGATTCTCCCGAATCGTCAGAGTGACGGTGTGCTCTCCCGACGGGTTCGTGAAGGTGACCCTCACGCGCTCGCCCGGGTGGTGCGCACCGACTGCTTCGGCGAAGTCGGTCGCGGCCGCGATGGCACGGCCATCGACAGCGGTGATTACGTCCCCTACTTCGAGACCAGCATCGTAGATCGGGGTGCCGGCCGGCGATGATGAAACCCGCGCTGGCTCCGCTGCCGCAGCTGCCGATCCCTGATTCCCGCGGGGGCCACGGCCGCCCCCGGCCCCGACTGCACCACCGACCCAGGGCTGGTCCGGCAACGGCTTTGCGTAGCAGGATGCCGGCGCGCTCCAGGAGCGGTGCATAGTCGGGAAGCTCGTGCCCTTCGACGTAGCGACTCCAGAAATCCGCCGCCCACGCCGAGTCGCCCGAGGTCGCGATCAAGACCTGGCGCGCGCCGGCCATGTCATAGGGTACTTCCGGTTTGCCGAAGCGTTGCCACATTCCCCGCATGAAATCGTCGAGCGACTTTCCTCGCGCCCGGAGCGAGAAATCGAGCGCAGTCGCGATCGCGGCGCCGTAGGTGTAGTAGGAGATGAACGGGTTGGGGGCCACCGGATCGGCGGCTGCCGCGCCGTCGCGGAAGGGGGCCTGATTGCTCATCCCGATGGGGCCGTAGTAGAGGCGCCCCGGCAGATTGGCGACCGCGCTGATCGTGAAACCAAGGTTGCGTACCAGATCCGCGGCGGGCATGAGACCCGCTCTCGCCATGAGCAGCGGGCCATAATATTGGGTGAATCCTTCCGCGATCCACAGGCCGTCGGTCATGTTGGCCTTGTCGTAGTCCCAGGGCTCGATGCCGGTGGGACGGATCCGTTTCACGTTCCAGGCGTGGAAATATTCGTGCGACAGGGTGCTCAGCCGGGAATTGCCATCTCCTCCCATGCTGGTCGCCGGTGAGGCTGGTGGAATTGCGGTGCTCCATGCCATCGCCCTGACAATCGCTCCGGTAACACGCGACGAAGGTGTAGGTCCCGTAGTCGAACCGGGGGAACTCGCCGTACACTCCGCCAGCTTCGTGCACGATCTTCTTCGCGCCATCGGCGTAGACATCGATCGCCGCGGCCGCAGTCGGATCGTCGAGCGCGACCCGCCAGGTCTGCTTCACCCCGCCATGCTCTTCGGTCCACTCCCGCCACTGGATGTTGCCCAGGTGAGTGGGGGAATCGAACAGGTACTGGAGACCGGGCGCGGTAAAGGTTTCCGGGTCCCGGGTCGGGACGAGCTGGGTGGCGATGGTCCAGTTGGGGTCGAGCCGGTGAAAGCGGACCCGGATCGGGCGGACCTCCAGCCCTTTGACGTAGGCAAAGACGCTCTGGGGATGGATGTGCTCCTGCTCCACGTTGAAGCCGGAGTAGGTCCCGCTGCCGACGTTGCCGAAACTGGTATAGCTCAGCGTCACGGTCCCGTTGTGACCGGTCACGGTCCAGCTGTACGGATCGGGGTGGGTAACCCGCAGCGTCTTCCCGGTGCCGTCCACCGCGCGGACGGCGTAGATGTTCTTGGCGTACTCGGTCAGGGCGTAGCGGCCGGTCGAGGAGCGGGCAAACCGGAAGTTGACCGGGCCCGCCGCGAGCACCGTGAAGGTCGCTTTCACCTCGGCTTCGTGGTGCGCGGCGTTCGGGAAGGAGATGTCGTAGGCGATCTCGGGGCCCTTGTTACAGCAAGTGACCGGGCGGAGCTGGGCGGCAAGCGGGGCCGCCGCCAGCAGGGTCATCGAGAAGGTGAGGTAACGCATGCAAGCCACCGGATAAGGAGGTATGGGTCGAAGATAGAAGCTTGCTTGATTTTCGGTGTTTCTTCGGGTAATTTACCGAAATAATTCCGAAGTTGAGCGTCTTATGACACCGGATCAGCAGCGCTTCCATCCCCAGTCCAAAATCGCTAACCCTTTGGCGGACATCCACATCAGGGTCTGCCCCGAGTGCGCCGGCCCCTTGGCCCGCTCCGCCGGTTGTATCACCTGCCTCCAGTGCGGTTGGGGGCGGTGTGGCTAAAGGTGCTGGGTGCTGGGCGTCAGGTGGTAGGTGATGGCAATCTCGGCCCAGCTCGGCCTCCCACTCGAGCCTCCCGCCAGATCACTCCCAGTGCTCGAGGAGAAAACCCGAGACACCCGGTTCCGGGAGCTGGTGGCCCGCCGAGTCCTCAATCCGCCCGCCTCGACCGGCATGGGATTCTGGTCACTCAATCCCTACGTCGGATGTGAGTTTGGCTGCTCGTATTGCTACGCGCGCAAGACTCATGAATGGGTGATGGACAGACGGACCGGCGGACAGGCGGACTGGCGGACAGATAGTCCGACACAGTCCGCCGATCCGCCGGTCCGCCCGTCCGCCTCGCCCTGGGCGGCCTTCGAGCACGAGATCCTGGTCAAGAACACCGCGCCCGACATCCTCCTCCGCACCCTCGATCCCGCCAAGCTCAAGGACGCCGAGCTGGTCATCGGCACCGCGACCGATCCCTACCAACCCGCCGAGCGGGAGTTCCGGCTGACCCGGCGGGTGCTGGAAGCGCTGCTCCGCTTCCAGGGCCTCGCGATCGGGCTCATCACCAAATCTCCCCTGATCACCCGCGACATCGACGTGCTCACCGCGCTCAGCGAGCGGCACAAGGTCTCGGTCAACATTTCGATCGCCTCGCTCGATGGCGAGCTGCTGCGCCGGATCGAGGCCCGCAGTCCCGCGCCCCACGCCCGGATCCGCGCGCTGACCAGACTCTGCGGCGCGGGCCTCCACGCCGGAATGCTGATCGCGCCGATTCTCCCCGGCATCACCGACGGGTGGGCCCACCTCGCCTCGCTGTTCGAGGCCGCCCGCGAAGCCGGTGCCCGCTATATCCATGGCGCACCACTCCGCCTCGGCCCCGCGGCGCGGGCCGGGTTTCTCCCGGTGCTGGAGCGGGAGTTCCCCGAGCTGGTGGCGCGGTACCGGCACCGGTTCGGCTCGCAGGTGCACGCCGGGAAAGACTACGAGCGGGCCCTTCAGCAGCGGCTGGACAACCTGCGGGTGACCTTCGGATATCCCGCCCGGGCCATGGCCCGCGGCCGGCGCCGCTAACTCTTCGATCCTGCTTCTCTCTCCATGCCGAGGACGATCTTCTACGTCGACCCTCCCGCCTTTTGCGCCACGGTGGAGCGGCTGGTTGCCCCGGCGCTTCGGAGCCGACCCATCGCGGTGGCCCCGCCCGGAGCCGACCGGGCCACCGTCCTGGCGCTCTCGCCCGAGGCCCGCCTGGCGGGCGTGATGCGCGGGATGCTGGTGCGGCGGGCCCGGAAGCTCTGTCCCGACCTGATCCTGCTCCCCCCTAACCCGCGGCTCTACGCCCGCGCTTCCCGCGCCCTCACCGAGATCCTCCGGGTCTACGCCCCGGTCATCGAGCCCCACGGCTACGGCCACGCCTTTCTCGACCTGAGCGGCACCGAGCGGCTGTTCGGGCCGGCGGTGGATCTGGCCGAGCGGATCCGGCGGGAGTCCCGGGAGCGGCTCCGGCTTCCGCTCACCGTGGGCGTCGCGATCAACAAGCTGGTCTCGGAAGCGGCGGTGCGGTCGGACCGGCGGACCGGCGGACCGGCGGACTCTGTTCGGCACGCCTTTCCGCCTTTCCGCCAATCCGCCTGTCCCCTGGTCCGCCCCGGAGACGAAGCCGCATTCCTGGCACCCAACCAGATCGCCGTGCTCCCCGACGTCCCCGACGACATCCGCACCCGGCTCGACGAATACCAGCTCGAGGCCATCGGGCAGGTGGCCGCGATCGGGGAGAGCGGGCTGGCGGCGGTGTTCGGCCGGCAGGGCCGGCTCCTCGCCGCCCAGGCCCGGGGCATCGATGCCCGCCCGGTGCTGCCGCCCGAGGTCAAGGCCGAGTACCGGGTCGCCCATACCTTCGCCACCGACACCAACGAAATCGCGGTGCTGCACGGGGTGCTCCAGCGGCTCACCGAGAGACTGGGCAAGCGGCTCCGCCAGCGCCGGCTCGCGGCGCGCCGGCTGGTGGTGCAGGTGGATTACGCCGACTACGACAGCGCCCGCCGAGGACTCGCGCTTCCGATCGAGCCGCTCGATCGCGAGCTCATGGACGCGGCTCGGCGCGCCCTGGGCCTGGCGCTCACCCGGCGCATCGCGGTGCGAATGATCACGGTGACGGTGGACCGGCTGGTGGAAGCGAACCCGCAGCTGGAGCTGTTTACGGAGGGAAGGATGGGAGGATGGGAGGATGGGAGGACCGACGGACTGAGAGAGCGCGAAGAGGCGTTGCAGCGCGCGATCGATGCGATCGGAGCGCTGCGCAAACGGGAATTACCAGGTCAGCACGATCTTGCCGACACCCCCGTTCGACTCCATCTCCCGGTGCGCCGCGGCGACCGAGGTCATGGGGAACACCGCATGGACCACCGGCCGGAGCGTCTGGGCGTGCTGCTCCGGCTGCCCGGCGCTCCGGAGCGGCTCCTCGAGCGCCAGGTGGGGGCCGAACCGGGGCAGCGCGCGCACCTGGAACTCCGCGATCAGCGCGGCGCGCTCGGCGTGCTCCCGGATCCGCATCGCGCTGCCGATCACGGTGAGCCGGCGCCGCAGGATCGGCGCGAGATTCGCCTCGGTCGCGACCGAGCCCTGGAGGAATCCCAGCAGGATGAGCCGCCCCCGCGGCGCGAGCACCGCGAGGTTGTCGGCGAAGCTGGGGCCCCCCAGCACGTCGAGAATCAGATCCACCGGCCGGTCGAGCTGATCCCGGAACGAGCCCCGGCTGGTGTCGATCCCGTTGTCCAGTCCCAGCCCGCGCAGGGGGACCAGCTTGCTGGGTGTGCGCGAGGTGCCGATGACGGTGGCGCCCGCCTGGTGAGCAAGCTGGATGGCCGCGGTGCCCACCCCGCTCGCCGCCGCATGGATCAGCACCCGCTCCCCCGACTGGAGATGCCCCCGGAGGTTCAAGGCGTCGTAGGCGGTGAGAAACGCTTCGGGAATCGCGGCGGCATCCGGCGACGAGAGATTGCCGGGCGCCGCGAGCGCCTCGTCCTCGTGCACCACCACGAATTCGGCGTGGGCCCCTCCCCCACCAGGCCCATGACGCGGTCGCCCGGCTTCCAGCGGGTTACGTTGGAGCCCAGCCGCTCCACCTCTCCCAGGTATTCGAGCCCCGGGATGTGCTCCGGCCACCCCGGCGGCGCGGGATAGGATCCCTTGCGCTGGAGGATGTCGGCCCGGTTGAGCCCGGCGGCCTGCACCTGCACCCGGATCTGCCCGGCGCCCGGCTCGGGCGTGGGAACCTCGAGCACCGTCCCTGGAGCGCCAGGACTTCGGGGCCCCCGCTGCCGGTATGCACGATCGCTCGCATGATGGCGTAAAGAGTAATCACACTTCCTCAGGAGAGATCACATGCTGAAGCAGCTCACCCCCGTGCTGGTGGTGGACGCGGTGGAGCCCGGGGTCGCATTCTGGACCGAACGTCTCGGATTCACCAAAACCATGGACGTCCCCGGCCCCGACGGCCGGCTGGTGTTCGCTGCGGTCCAGGGCGATGGCATCGAGATCATGTACCAGACCCGCGCCAGCGTGCTGGAGGAACGTCCCGATGCGGCCAAAGAGCTGGCCGGGCATTCGATCGTGTTCTTCATCGCGGTCGACGATCTCGACAGCGTGGAGAAAGCCCTGGCCGGCGCGCCGGTGGTCAAGCCCCGGCACCAGACCTTCTATGGCAGCACCGAGATCTATGTCCGGGAGCCGGGCGGAAACGTGGTGGGGTTTGCCCAAATGAAATAGGGCGGAACGGCGGACAGGCGGACAGGCGGACCGAGGAGCAGCGAGAAGGAAATCAACGAGAGGAGAAACCACTGTCCGCCCGTCCGCCTGTCCACCCGTCCGCCTTTGCCCATCTCCACGTCCATTCGTGGTTTTCGATGGGCGAAGGGGCGTCGAGCCCCGCCGCGCTGGTCGAGGCCGCGATCGCCCACGGCTTCACCACCCTCGCCTGCACCGACACCAACGGGGTGTACGGCGCGGTCGAGTTTCAGCAGACCGCCGAAGCCGCCGGGATCCGCCCGATTCTGGGCGCGCACCTGGTGCTGGACGACGAGGCCTGCGTGGCGCTCGCGATGGACGAGCGGGGCTGGGGGGCGATTTGCAGGGCGATTACCGCGGTGCACTGGCAGGGCAGACACTGCTCAATCGGCCCACCGGTCCGCCGGTCCGCCTGTCCGCTCTGTTTTCCGATCGGGCCGGCGCGGCGCTGCTCTCCGCTTCGATCACGTTCCTAACCCGCATCACCGCAGCGAGCGGCCCCACCGACCTCTACGCCGAGCTGGTGCCCGGCAAGGAGCGCCACGCGGTGCTGGCCGCGGCGCGGCGCCTGGGCCTCCCCCCGGTAGTGACCAACGCGGTGCGCTTTGCCCACCCGGAAGACTGGGCGAGACACAAGCTCCTGGTTGCCATTGCAAGGAACGAAGTCCTGGACGGACAGAAGGACCAGACCGCCGGTCCGCCGGTCCGCCCATCCGCCCCCGAGGCCTGGCTCAAGCCAGCTTCCGAGCTCAGTCGCCACTTCCCCGATGTGCCCGACGCCATCGACCGGGCCGGCGAGATCGCCGAACGGTGCCGCTACCGGATCCCGATCGGCGACCGGATCGTGCCACCTCGTTTCGTCGAGACCTCCAACGCGCTGGAGCAGCTGCGCTCTCTGGCGTATGCAGGCGCCGAACGGCGTTATGGCATCGTCGCCCCCATCACCCGCGACCGCCTGGAGCACGAGCTCGCCATCATCGGGATGAAGGGCTTCGCCGACTATTTCCTGGTGGTGCGCGACATCGTGGAGCACGGCCCCACCCACTGCGGCCGGGGCTCGGTCGCCAACTCGATCGTCTCCTACTGTCTCGGCATCACCCACGTGGAGCCGCTCGGCACCGGGCTCCTGTTCGAGCGGTTCCTCAATCCCGAGCGGAAGGACCCTCCCGACATCGATCTCGATTTTCCCTGGGACGAGCGCGACCACGTGCTGGCCTACGTGTTCCGGCGCTACCCCATGCCCCGCGCCGCGATGGTAGCCAACCACAACACCTTCAAGCTGCGGGGCGCGCTCCGCGAAGTGGCCAAGGTGCACGGCCGCCCGGCCGGCGAGATCCGCGAAGTCACCCGGCGGATTCCCTGGTACAGCGACGACACCCCGATCGACCAGCTCCTCACCGAGCACCCCAACTTCAGCGGGCTCGATCTTCCGGCCGCCTGGAAAGACCTGGCCCGCATGGCGACCCCGCTGGTCGGCACCCCGCGCCATCTCTCGCTCCACCCCGGCGGTGTGGTCATCGTCCCGGGCGCGCTCACCGACTACGTGCCGATCGAACCGGCGGTCGAAGGAGCTGGACGGCTCGCCCGATCTCACGGTGCCGGTGATCCAGTTCGAGAAGGACGGCGCCGAAGACGCGGGGCTGGTCAAGATCGACCTGCTGGGAAACCGCTCGCTCGCGGTGATCCGGGACGGCATCACCGCGGTCAAGACAAACACCGGGCGGGTGCTCGACTATACCAGCGCCGAGGCGGGGGAAGACTCGTTAACCCGCGAGCTCTTTCGCACCGGGCGGACCATGGGGGTGTTCTACACCGAGTCGCCCGCGTCGCGGCTCCTCTGCCAGAAGAGCCAGGCGGAGAGTTACGACCTGCTGGTGCTCAATACCAGCATCATCCGGCCCGCGTCGAACCGGTTCATCCGGATCTACCTGGAACGGCTCCACGGGATGCCCTACCAGCCGCTCGATCCCTGCCTCCGCGACACCCTGAGCGAGACCTTCGGGGTGATGGTGTACCAGGAAGACGTGGTGAACGTGTGCGCCGCGTTCGCCGGGATGCCGCTCGCCACCGGCGACGGGTTACGGAAGGCGCTCTCCAAGAAGCGGCCGGTCAAGGCGCTGGCCTCCTATGCGGGTGAATTCTTTTCCGGAGCGGAGCGGCTGGGGCGCGACCCGGCGCGCGCGAAAGAAGTCTGGGAAATGGTGATGAGCTTCGCGGGGTACAGCTTCTGCAAGGGCCACTCCTGTTCCTACATCCAGGTCGCCCAGCAGTCGGCCTATCTCCGGGCTCACTACCCCGCCGAGTTCTTTGCCGGCGTGCTCGCCAACGGCGGCGGGTTCTACGCGCCGTTCGCCTACATCGCCGAGGCGCGCCGCGCCGGGGTCACCATCCTTCCTCCCGACGTCAATGCGAGCAGGTTCGAAACGACCGGGCAGGGAGATCGACTTCGGGTGGGATTCCAGTTCATCAAGGGGCTCAGTGCGGATGGGGTGGAGCGGATATTGGCCGGGAGGATAGGAGGACAGGAAGATGGGGAGCCCGGCTATCGGAGCCTCTCCGATCTCAGGCGCACCGGCCTCAAGCCCGACGACCTCCGGCTTCTGATCAAGGTGGGCGCCTGCGATTCGATCGCGAACGGGCTGACTCGCCCTCAGATGCTCTGGCAGACGGACAGTGCGGACCGTGAGGACAGTGCGGACGGGAGTTTCCTGTCCCCATTGTCCTCTCCGTCCTCACCGTCCGTCCGGCTCCCCGAGTACACCCCCGAACGCCGCCGAGCCACCGAGTACGAGCTGCTGGGTTTCGCCACCGACTGTCACCCGATGACGCTCCACTGCGACCGGCTCCGGAGATTTCGCCTCGTGCCGGCCACCGAGCTCCATCGCCACGTAGGAGAACGGGTGCTCTGCGCCGGCATGCTCACCACCGCCAAGCCGGTCCACACCGCCAAGGATGAGCCGATGCAGTTCGCCACCTTCGATGACGGGACCGGGTTGATCGAAACGGTGCTGTTCCCCGACGTGCACCGGACCCGGAGTCACGTCCTGTTCGACCCGGGTCCATTTCTCTTTCGGGGGAAAGTCGAAGAGGAATTCGGAGCGATCACCGTCACGGTACTGGGCCTGGATCGGCTCGAACGCCTGTCACCACGTTGCAGACCTGGCACGGTGCCCGGCGTAGCTCGTTGAGGGATCCACAGATGACACCGGATTCGGCGGGCTTCGGTCGCAACACGCTCGGTCGATTCAAATCGGAGGAGGTTATTTGTTTTTTGAAGGAGGACATCCGTGTCATCCGTGTCATCTGTGGATCACTTTTGAAGCTGACCCAGTAACGTCTTCACCGCCGCATCTAGCTGGGAATCCCTGCCGCTGTACCACTCGCCGATCGGCCGCTCGACCAGCAGGTCCACCGGCCGGGGGTGGAGCTCCATGTCCTTCCCGTCGTGATCGGTAATCCGGATGAAGGGCATCCGCATCACGGTGCCATCGAGCAGGGTGAGGTTGGAGGTGTAGATGATCCAGCCCGCCGTCGGCTCGCCCACCACCTTGCCGAGCCCGAGGGTCCGATACCCCTCAGTGAAATCCTCGGCGTCGGAGAGCGAATGCTGGTTGGTCACCAGCACGGTCGGGCGCTCCAGCGCCCGCTGACCGAGCTGGGCCCGGGCCGGCGCGGCCACGCCGCCGCGTGGCTGCATGGTGAGGTACGGCCTGCGGGCAAAGACGTCGAGGGCATAGGCGTTCACGAAGCCGCCGTTGTTGTTCCGGATGTCGATCACCACGCCGTCGCTGGCCTGGTTCCTGGTATCCAGATCCACCATGAGCTGCGACAGGCTGTTGTCGGACATGTCGTACAGGTGGACATAGCCCAGCCGTCCATTGCTGATCTTCGCGACATAGGCCCGGCGATCCTCGACCCAGGCACGGTAGAGCAGGCCTTTTTCGGTCTGGGTACTGACCGGACGCACCACCACGTCGCGTGCGGCGTCGCCCCCGCTAACCCGCAGCACCACCCGCCGTCCCACCTTGCCGCGAAGCATCGCGTCCAGGTTACTGGTCGGCGCGATCGTCTCGCCATCGACCGCGAGCAGCCGTTCCCCGGTCTTGATCCCCGCGATCGCGCCGGGACCGAGCGGAACGACTTCCTGCACCATCAGTCTCCCCTCGGCTTCCTGGGGAGCCGGATCGAAGCGGAGGCCGAGCCGGCCGGTGCCGGGCGCGCCGCCACCGCCGGGCGCGCTGATCCCCGAATGCGAGGCATTGAGCTCGCCCACCATGAACCCGAGGATCCGCCGCATCTCGTCGGGAGAAGACGCGCCCCGGATCAGCGGCTCGTACTCGGTGCGCACCGCATCCCAGTTGGCACCGTGGAACGACGGATCGTAGAAATTGTCGTGCTGGAGCGACCACGCCTGCCGGAAGACCTCGAGCTTCTCGTCGGCAAAATCGACATCGAGCTCCGCGGTGGCGGCGATGGTGCGGGCCTGCCGGTTTTCCAGGTTGATGGCCTGGAGCCGTCCCTGCTCGAGGAAGTAGATCTCCTTGTTGTCGGGCGAGAAGGCGATCCGGCTCTTGAAGCCGGCAGTCGAGGTGACCTGGCGAGCCACCTGCTCCTCGTTCGACAGCTCATCGAGCGGCCAGGTATAGATGTTGGTGCGCCCCGCTACCGCGGCGGTGAAGCCGATCAGCTTGCCGTCCGGGCTGATGATTTCCTCGCCCACATCGAGGCCGACCGGAATCAGCGAGAGCCGCTTGCGCACGTCGCCGAGCTCGTAGGTATTGCGCGCCGGTGGGGTGGCCCGCTCGGCGCTGTCTTTCGGCGCCGGTGTCGCCGGCGGGGGAGTGGCCGGTGTCTGGGCCGGCTGGCGGCCGGGACGGGTTTCTTCGTTGAAGAGATCGCGGAAGCGGTCCTCGCGGAACTTGGGCGTGCGGGGCACCAGATCGATCCGGGCCAGGGCGGTCGCTTCGGTGCGCTGATTCGAGTCCACCAGCAGCCAGGTCCCCTCGGGATCCCAGGTCACCGAACCGGCAAATGCATTCGCCAGGTAGCTGACCTGGACCGGGGTGCCGCCCGCGGCGGAAACCAGAAACACGTTGGTAAAGCCCTTGTCGCCGGTGTTGAGGTAGGCAATCCATTTGCCATCGGGCGACCACGCGACGCTGCGCGGCGAGGTGAACGGGGCCCGGTCCAGCACGCCGGTCGCCAGCACCCGATCCTTTCTGGTCGCGCGATCGAGTACCCGGAGCTCGCGTCCGTCCCGCACGAACGCGATCTGTTTCCCATCGGGGGAATACCGCGGCGTCACGTCGTTGAGGGGCTGCTCGGTCAGCCGGGTCTCCGCGCCCGATACGAAATCGTACTCGAACAGGTTCAGCGCACCGTCCCGGGTCGAGGCGTAGGCCAGGTGCCGGCTGTCCGGCGCCCAGGTCGGCTGGGTCTCCCGCGCCGCGGTCCGGGTCACCCGGGCCGCTGTCCCAGCGTCCTTGGTGCCCACCGCGAAGATCTCGCCCCGCGCGACGAATGCGATCTTCTTGCCGTCGGGCGCGAGGGCCGCTTCCTGGAACTGGTTCTGGAGGCTGAGATGCTCGCTCACCGGCTGGGTCGCCGCGCCCCGCAGGGTGATCGGCACCCGGGCGGCACGGCCGGTGGCGGTTTCCAGGGTCCAGATCCCGAAATCCCGCTCGAACGCGATGCGCTTGCCGTCGCGGGTTATGCTGGGCCAGAGGACGCGGCCATCGCGGAAGCCGGTGACCTGGCGGGCGGCGCTGCCCCGCACCGCCCGGCTCCAGAAATTCGGATTGCCGCTCCGGTCCGAGACGTACCAGAGCGTGTTCGCATCACTCCACAGGGCCCAGCCTTCCCGCGCCTTGCCGTCGGTCAACGGCTGATACGAGGGAGGCGAGCCCGGCTGCACCAGCACCAGCTGGCTCTGATCGAGATGACTGCTGCCCTTGCGCCACCATTGCGTGGCGCTGTTTCCCCGCGTCGTGATCGCGATCACCCGACCGTCCGGCGAGGGCGCCGCCCAGTACTCGCTGGCATACCGGTCCGCGCTCACCGCGATGGGGGTCCCGCCCGCGACCGCCACCTTGTACACGTCGTTCATCCCCGAGATGTCCCGGCTGTTGCTCGAGTAGTAAAGCCATTTCCCATCGGGAGACCAGGCGTCGAGCTGCTCGTTGCCGTCTTCGAAGGTGAGTTGCCGAAGCGCGCCGGTCGCCAGCGTCAGGACCCAGACATCGAGGCTGCCCGCCCGGGTGGAGTTGAACCCGAGCTCCTTGCCGTCGGGAGAATAGAGGGGCCGGGATTCCACACCGGGATGGGCGATCAGGAGACGGGCTTCCCCTCCTGATGTCTTCACCGTCCAGATATCGCCCCCGTTGACGAACGCGATCTCCTCGCCGTCGGGCGAGATGCCCGGCGTGGCGAACGAGGGCGTGGCGTCAGGTTCGGAGCCGGCAAAGGGCAGAAGCGCGAGCAACGGATAGCGCAGGATACGGAACATGGAGATCTCGACCGAGGGGGGAGACATGCGAGCGAAAGGAAGGTGGAGCCCGGGAGGCCGCCTGTCCAGTCGCGCCGGAGGCTACCGGATCCGAAGCATGCGTCCCTGCGCGTCGATGGTATAGAGCGGGCCGGTAAACACGTCGTCCTGGAGGCGGATCAGCACCTCGGGCGCCGGATCCACCCGGAGCGACAGGGTGAGGAAGAAGGGGTCGGCCGCGGACAGGTTGATCTGGTATCCGAAATCGGCGAGAGAACGCACCGTCAACAGGCTGAGCGGATTCGCGCTATTGCTGTTGAGGAAGCCGGTCATCAGCTCGCTGCCCAGCACCGACTCCCGCCAGTGGGAGTTGATGGTACCCGAGGAGTACATGTTCTCGACCGGAACCTTGTTGCCCTGGGTGTAGGTGGCGCCTCCGATCGCGTCAAACCCGGCGATGGCGCCGGCCCCGTTGTGGTAGGTGTCCCTGGCCGGTCCCCCGACCGGTGAGGCCTGCTGGAGCAGCCCGAAGTTGTTCCACATGCTCCCGATGCCGATCACGTGCCCCATTTCGTGGAGAATGACGCTGGTGAGCTGTCCGCCGGCCTCGAGGGCGTCGATGTCCGCTACATCGAAGCGCATCAGGCCAATGACCGGGAGATTGTTGGCGACCCGAATGAAACAGGGCCCGGCCGATCCCAGAATCCTGCCGGGGCCATCGATCGGCTCGATGGTGGCGAAGATGAGCAGGTCGTCAACGGTCCGGTTGACCAGCGCCGGGGCGTTGGTCCCGCACAATCCCGGAGAGAAAGTCAGCCCGGCCAGGTCCACCACGTCGCCGGTGATGATGGTGGACCATCGCGCCACGGCACTGACGAAGGCGGCTTCCTGCGGCGCGGTCACGCAGCTCAGGTACTGGACGCTGACCTCATAACCCGGCCCGCTCGCCGGAATCCCGGTCGCAACGAAGCTGACCGGATTCCCGCTGATGCCGGGCGCCGCGACGGTGGCGGTCAGGCAGTTGGCGCCCGAGCCGAGGATCCAGCCGCCCACCGTCGCCACCCCGCTCGCGTTGGTGACGACGGAGGCCCCGCTCAGGCTTCCTGTCCCTCGGGTGATCGCGAAGTTCACCGTCACCCCGGACACGCCGAGGCCGGAAGCGTTGCGCACCACCACGGCCGGAGGCGTGAGCGTCGCGGTTCCCGGCACCGCGACTCCGAATTGTCCCGTGCTCAGCACCACGCTCGCCGCTGCGGCTCCGCCACTGGCGGTGGCCGTGAAGAGCACCTCGGGAAGTCCCGCGGCCCCGGCGGTGAGCGTGTTCGGCCCGGCGCTGGGACCGAGGATCCAGCTGCCGGCCTGGGCCGTCCCGTCGGGGCCGGTGATCGCGATGGCGCCGGTCAGGGTTCCGCCACCGCCGGTGATGGCAAAGATCACCGTGACCCCCGCGACCGGATTGCCGAACTGATCCTGGATCCGCACCGATGGGGCCACCGGAACCATCGACCCGGCTGGAGCGGTCTGGCCCTGTCCGGCCTGGACCGCCAGGCTCATCGGCGGGCCGGCGCGGCCGGTCGCGGCGAACACCACCGGCGAACCCCCCGGGAGCGACGCGGTCAGCGTGTTAGGCCCCGCCAGCTGGCCCAGGGTCCAGCTCCCCACCGTCGCCACGCCGCTGGTCGAGCTCGACGGGGTCGCGCCCTGGAGCGAGCCCTGGCCGCCGGTCACCGTGAAGGCGACCAGGATCGCGGGCACCGGGTTGCCGAACTGATCTCGCACCACGACTGCCGGCGCGGTCGCTACCGCGGTCCCGACGGTCGCTTCCTGCCCCTGACCCGCGCCCACGATGAGCTGGGTCGGTGCTCCGGGCAGCGCCGAAGCGGTGAACCAGGTGCTCAAACCGTTGGGCAGCGCGACAACCAGGAGGTGGGAACTACCGGCTCCGCTTCCCAGGGTCCACTGGGTCGAAGCGATGCCGTCCACGCCGGAGATGACCGCGCTCTGCGTGACCGCCCCACCGCCCTGGGCCACCGAGAAGGTCACCGCCTGCCCCGCGATCGGAACGCCCAGGCGGTCCAGCACCCGAACCTCGACCGGAGCCCCGAGCGGCAATCCGACCACGCCGGATTGGAGATCACCCGACAGCTTGACCGGAGCGACCGGCACCGGGACGACCGCCACGCTGACGGTTGCCTGCACCGCGCCGGCGGCGGCCGTCACAATCGCGCTCCCCGCCGACTGCGCGGTCAGGGTCACCGCACTCTTCGATGGCGTCAGGGTGATCGCGGCGGCGTTGCTCGACCAGGTGATGCTGGCCTCGAGCGGTTGTTCCCACTGATCGAGAACGGTGGCGGTGATCTGCCGGGTTTCCCCGACCGCGTCAAAAGCGACCGAGGTGACCGAGAGCGTGATGGACGACGGGATCGGCGTCGGCGCGGTGGCGCACCCCGAAAGCAAAACGGCAAAGAGTGCCAACCGGCCCGCGCGATTCATCGCCCCAGTCACCGGAAAAGGCATGCCGTCCCCGGAGGGAGGCGCTCCGACGTCACCGGTAGCGTTATCATCCGAGCGAGTCTCGATCATGTCGCTGCAAACTGTGCCCTTTCTCTCATTCCTCCTCGTGGTCCTGTCTCAGGCCTGCGAGGATGTTACCGACGTGGTAACGCCGCCGCCGCCACCCCCGCCCGGCACCATGGACGTTCGCCTGGTTGAAGTCACCCGCAATGTCGGATTTCCGCTCCTGGTAACCGCTCCCCCCGGCGAACAGAACCGGATCTTCATCGTCGACAAAGGCGGCCGGATCCGGATCGTGAAGAATGGGGCCGTGGTGGAGCAACCGTTCCTCGACATCAGCAACCGGGTTTCCAGCGGGGGCGAACAGGGATTGCTCGGCCTCGCGTTCCACCCAAACTACGCGAGCAACGGACGGTTCGTGATCGACTACACCAACCCATCGGGCGACACCCGAATTGCGGTGTACCGGGTCGGCACCAATCCCGACGTAGCCGACCCGGCCAGCGAGCAGGTGGTCCTGTCGATTCCCCAGCCCTTCTCCAATCACAACGGCGGCATGGTGGCGTTCGGGCCGGACGGGAAGCTCTACATCGCCACCGGCGACGGTGGCTCGGGGGGCGATCCCCAGGGCAATGGCCAGAACCGGAACAGCCTCCTCGGCAAGCTGCTGCGGGTGACCATCGACGATACCGGCCAGCTTTCGATCCCCCCGGACAATCCGTTCGTGGGCCAGGCGGGCACCCGGGGCGAAATCTGGAGCACCGGCCTCCGGAATCCGTGGCGCTTCAGCTTCGATCGTTCGACCGGAGACCTGTACATCGCCGATGTGGGCCAGGGCGACCGGGAGGAAGTGGATGTGGTGACCCCGGCGCAGCAGACCGGCAAGGGAATGAACTTCGGCTGGAATACCATGGAAGGCACCGCGTGTTATGGAGCCTCGAGCTGCAACCGCACCGGTCTCACGCTGCCGGTCCTCGATTACACCCACGCGGACGGCTGCTCGATCACCGGAGGATTTGTGTACCGGGGAAGCGCGCTTCCTGCCCTGGCCGGACGCTACTTCTACTCCGACTGGTGCGCCGGCTTCGTTCGGAGCTTCCGGTTCACCAACGGGGCGGTGACGGAGCAGCAGTCGTGGTCCACCCTCATGCCCGGGGGCGGAATCTCGAGCTTCGGCGAGGATGCAAAGGGCGAGCTCTACCTGATGACCAGCTCGGTGGTCTATCGCATCGCGCCCTCGCCCTGACCGCGGGTGACCGAGCCAGCCGCTCCGCCCGACCCGGAAACCCTGCGGCGCCTCGCCGCTCTCCTGCCACCCGACGTGCGATTCGGCACCTCGTCGTGGAACTATCCCGGGTGGCGCGGCCTGGTCTACGCGAAAGACTATCGGGGCACCGGAGCCGCGGCGGCGATGCTCGAGGAATACGCCCGATTCCCGTTGTTTCGTACCGTGGGCATCGACTCGAGCTTCTACGGGCCACCGACGCCCGCGACCTATCAGCGATATGCGTCAGCGCTCCCGGCGGGGTTTCCCTGCGTTGCCAAGGTGTGGGACCGCATCACGGTGCACACCTTCGCCAAGGCCCGCGAGCCGGGCCGGGCGGGACAGCGCAATCCCGATTTTCTGAACCCCGAACTGTTTCTGGAGGAGGTGTGGGGGCCGGCGCGGGAACATTTCGGGGAGCACCAGGGCCCGTTCGTGTTCGAGTTCCAGGCGATCGCCCGGGAAGATCGCGTCACGCCGGAGGCCTTTGCCGAGCGGCTCGACCGGTTCTTCGAGGCGCTGCCCCGGGAGGGGCGCTATGCGGTGGAGGCGCGAAACCCGGAATTCCTCACCCCGGCCTACTTCGCGGTGCTTCGCGGGCACGACGTGGCCCACGTCCTCAACTCCTGGACCCGGATGCCCTCTCTGGGAGAGCAGCTCGACCTCCCGGGAGCGCTCACCGCGGGATTCCTGGTGGCGCGCGCCCTGCTCCGGCCGGGACGGGCCTACGCCGACGCGGTGGACGCGTTCGCGCCCTACGACCGGGTGCGCGACCCTAACCCGGAGCTCCGGGCCGACCTGGTGCGCCTGGTGGAGACCGCGATCCGGCTCCGGATTCCCGCCTATCTGCTGGTGAACAATCGTGCGGAAGGAAGCGCGCCGTATACGATCATCGAAGTGGCGCGACTGCTCGGGAAAGGGATTAGTCCCTAGTGGCCGTCCGTCGATGAGCCGCCCGCCGGAACCGTCGCCGCGCCGGCTTCCGGCTCCGCGAGGCCGACCCGTGGGCTCTCTGGGCCAGCTCGACCAGCTGGGCGAGCTCCACCTGGTAGGGGATTTCGACCCATCCCTGGGACGAGGTCAACCGCTCGGAGAGAAACGGGCGGGCCAGCCCGCTCTGGAGGGTGACCGTGCGGGCCGGCTCGGGAAGCCGGAGCACCAGCGCGTTCACGCCGAGCACGGCGAACATCCGCTCGTTCGCAAAGAAGGCATCGCTGCCAAACAGCTTCCTGACCCGCACTCCGGGCAGGATGGCCAGCGCGTCGCGAATGACGGTGGGACGGGATGGGGGTACCATTCGAAAGATGGTACCGCCCGGCGACCGAGTACGCTAGACCAGCAACGCCTCGAGTTCCGGGGTCAGTCGCTGCACCGCGCAAATCCTGGCAATCGTCTCCCCGATCTTGTTATTCGGGGTCGAGGCGCCCGCGGTGATCCCGATGGTGCGAACCCCATCGAGCCATCCCGATTCGACGACTTCTTCCCGGGTGCCGATCGGCCGGTGCCGCAGCGCGCCGGTCTCCAGGTCGATACAATCGGCGTCCTCCAGGTGGCGGGTCGGCACGCCCTTGCTGGCGCAGAGCTTCGCGAGATGGGTCGTGTTGCTGGAGTTGTAGCCACCGATCACCATCATGAGGTCGGGCGGTTGGGTGAGGAGCTGGAGAATGGCATCCTGCCGCTCCTGGGTCGCCGAGCAGATCGTGTCGAAGCTCCGCACGTGCTCCGGCGGCGGCGGCCTCGCCGTAGCGCCGGATCATGCTGCGGCGCACGTCCTCGGCGATCGTGAGGGACTCGCTCGAGAGCATGGTGGTCTGATTCGCGAGACCGACCCGGACCAGGTCGGCGCGAAAATCGAAGCCGGGGGACATCGCCTCCCGGAACCGGGCCTCCAGCGGGGCGGGATCGCCGGACTCGGCGCCGCCCTCGATCCACTGGCACACCAGCCGGGCTTCTTCCCGATCGAGCACCACCAGCGAACGGCCTCCGGGATACTTGAGGACCTGGCTCGCGGTGGCCCGGGTTTCCTCGTGCCAGTGCTTGCCATGGATGATCGCGGTGAAACCGTCCCGGGCATAGCTCTCGACCCGTTTCCACACGTTGAGGACCGATCCGCAGGTGGTATCCACCATGACGCAGCCGATCCGGCGGAGCGCCTCGAAATCGTGGATGGTGACCCCGAAGGCCGGAAGGATCACCACGTCGGCCGGGGTCAGCGATCCGAAGTCGAAGCCGCCGGCCCCGCGGGGCAGAAAGACGATCCCCATCCCTTCCAGCCGGCCGTTGACGTGCGGGTTATGAATGATCTCGCCCACCAGGAAGAGCCGCCGGTCGGGAAACTTGGCGCGGGTTTCATAGGCGTATTCGACCGCCCGATCCACCCCGTAGCAGAACCCGAACTCCCGGGCCAGCCGGAAGGTGAGCGGGCCCACCGTCAGCCGGTGGTCCCGCTCCCGGAGGGTCTCGATCAGCTTGCTGTGGTAATCGGTGGCGAGCAGGCCTTCGATGGCGCTCTTGAGTCCGAACCCTTTCCGGAAATACGTGGCGTCTGCCATGGGGGAAATCTAGCCGCCGAAGGGCTTATCGACCCGGCCGCAGGGCGGGCTCGCCGGAACCGTCCGCACCTTCTGGAACGACCCGGTGACGGTGAGTGAATCGAGGCCCGCGCTCGCGATGAGGCGGAGATCGACCGTGCCGGAGGCCCCCTCCGGTCCGGAACCGGTCACGGCGACCTGGCCGCTCACCGATTCGTACTGGTGGATCGCGCGGGCATCCGCCATGCGAAGACCGGCCACCGCGCGGGGCCGCCAGGGAATGAAAATCTTGGCCGGCATGACGGCGTAGGGGCCGGGTCCTAACCCGGCGGCGGAGGTATCGCCGGTCAGGAGCACGATCCCGATCGCGGTATCGCGGCGGGCCCCCATGATCTCGAGCAGGGAGTCCGACCCGCACCACCGGGCGCTCGCCGGCACCGTGAATCGCACCGGCTTGCCGGCGCTGTCCGACCAGGTCAGGTCGAGCTGCCCGAGGTCCGGGGCGCTCCCCGCGGCGACCGACCCGCCGCCTGATCGGCAGGCCAGCAGGGCCAGCGTTGCCAGCGTCAGGACGCGATGCATGCCTGCAAGGTAGGGAGGACGGGAGCGGCGAGCTACCGCCGCCCGCCGAAAATGATGTCGAACCGAAGCCCCGAGCCCGCGGGGCGGGGCGACAGGGGATGGCTGAGGTCGAACCGGAGCAGACCGTTGAGGAACGACACCCCGGCCCCCCCGCCGATCAGCACCCGGTTCCGGGTTAGGCTGTCGAGCCGGCCCGCCTGCCCGGCGTCGAGGAAGAACACCGGACGAATCGCCCGGCGCGACGGACTGATGTCCAGCTGGGCGGCCCAGAAGGCGTCGCCCCGCTGGCTCCCGTAGTCGAACCCCCGCACGCTGCCCTGGCCGCCGATCCGCCAGGCCAGCTGAGGGAGGGTCGGCCGGGTCGCTACGCCGGCGCGAGTCCGCAGCGTGATCCCCGCCCGCCCACCGATCGGCTGACGCCATTCGCCGAAGAGCCGGGCCATCCGATGATCGAATCCGGTGTCGCTGGTGCCGTCGCCGCCCAGCTCCCAGCGGGCTCGACCGACCCTGCCCTGCAGGCGCGCGCCGAGCGTGCCGAAATCTCCCTCGAGGATTTCCGGGTTATCGGGAAGCAGCCCGTCTCCGCCGAAGACGTCGTTGAGCCAGGCCTTGGCCCCCCCAGCGGCATTCCGTTGACGCTCCAGCCGAGTGCCCACGATCAGCTCCACCCCGCGGGAAAAACCGGTCTCCAGGGAAATCTCCATCCCGGTAGCCCGGAAGTACTCCCCTTCATCCCGCGCCGACATCAGCGCCCGGATCGAATTGGCCGCGGACAACCCCTGGCTCCAGGGATCGCCCTCCCGAAGGTCGTGGTACAGCGCGGCGGTGAAACGCCCCGCCGGCGCGTCCCGGATCAGCGCCACCCGCGCGGTGGGGTGCTTGTCGGCAAACCCGAATCGGACGGTGCCGAAAAGGGAGGCGTACCGGATGGGACGGAGGTCCAGCTGATAGGCGAGGCCCAGCGAGGTTCCCTGCACCCGATTGAACCGGAACGCGTCGGCGAGCCGCTCATAGGTGAATCCATTGCGGTCGATCCCGGTAATGCTCCGGGGCAGACGCTCGGCGAGGTCGGCGATCTCCCGGCGGGTCTCCTCCAGCCGGCGATCGTCCTCCTCGGTACGGCGGAGCCGGAGCGGCTCTTCCCAGTCGGTGTACCGGTGAAGCGAGTCGCGCGACGCGCGCCAGATCTCGAAGCGACCGCCGCCGGCCAGCACCCCGGCCCGCTCCCTGGCCCGGGTCGAGTCAGGCTTGCCCTGCCGTTCCGCCCGGAGCGAGTCCCGCCGGGCTTCCTGCTCCGCCTTGCTCCGGGCCCGGACGGAGTCGGGGAGGGGAACCCGGAACGCGATCGCATGACCGGTATTGATGTCGTAGTCGGAAAAGGTGGTCGCCGCCTCGAACGGGACGTACAGGTCGCCCACCAGGGGAATCTGCACCTGGCCGGAGATGACCTGGCGATAGGGCATCCAGTACTTCCCATCCTGGAGGGCGTATTCGAGATCGCCTTGCAGGGAGAGATACCGGTTGATCAGCCGATTGGCGCGCCGGGCGTCCGCGCTGTCACTGGCGGTGGGCTGGTCCGGAGTCTCCCACATGTCGGTGCCCACATAGCGGAACGCCAGCCGCACCACTTCGGCGTTATCGAGGTCGAGCCAGAGCTTGCCGATGATGAGGGCGGGCCCGGGCCGCTTCGGGGTCACCTGAAGCTCGGTGAGGCGGATCCGCCGGCCATCTCCGGTGGTCAGGGTGATGGTGTCGCCCGCGGCGTAGCGATACCAGCCGGGTCCGTCCGGCGCGAGGGGGTGCAGCGCGGCTCGCTCGGGAAAGTCGTTTCCGAAAATCCGCACCGAGTCGCCCAGACCGCGGGGGACGAACCAGGGCGCATCGAAGTTGCTGAAGAATTGTCCCCGCGATTCCCGGGTGCGGGAGCGCTGGCCCACGATCTCGACCCGCAGATCGTTGGGCCGCTGCCACTCGAGGCGCGCCTCCTGCTCTTCCACCGCGACCGGGGGCGCATTGCCCCACCGCCGTCGGCCGAAGCTGACGCTCACCCGGTAGCGAATCCGCGCCTGATAGTCCGAAACGGTCGAATCCTGGGCCCGATGATGCTCCATCGCCCGCGCGACCAGGGCCGCGGTCGCCGGATTCGAGTAGGTGCCGGTGTCGGGAGCTTGAAGAGCGAGCGAGGAGAGGAGCGCGACGCCTACGAGGCCTGGGCCCATTTGCTCCGGCCATCCCGATGGAGCCCGTAGGCCCGGAGCCGACGCCACAGGGTGGTGCGACTGATGCCCAGACTCTTGGCGGTTTCCGCGAGGCGCCACTCGTGATCCTCGAGCGAGCGCACGATGGCATCGCGCTCCCGATCGGCCAGGGTGGAGGGTCCCACCGAGCCCTGGAGGTACATCGCTTCGCCGAGATCGAGATTGCCGATCCGGATCGTCTTGAGCCGTCCCCCCGGTCGGCAAGCTCGGGGAGCAATTCGGAGACCGGCAGGGTCAGGTCCAGCCCGAGCTCGCGGGCCGGCTGATTGGCATAGAGAAGTTTGCCATTGGGGTCGAACACCACCACGGCCTCGCTGAAGGCGTCCAGGACTGCCTTGGCGAGGGGGGAGAAAACCGATGGCAACGGCGTGCTATTCTGGTCCGGCGACATATGTCAGGGTTACGGGTTGCCGGAGAATTTAGTTTCAGTCCGCAACAAAGGGGACCGACCCCGCTTTTCTGCGGTAATTACCAGACCTACCCCGGCAAAAATGGTCAACCCCGCGAGGGCGATCGGGAGGGTCAGGCGCTCACCCGAAAGCACCAGCGGAGCGACTGCAATCGCCACCAGCGGCTGGAGGTAGATGAACGAGGTCACCAGGATCGGAGACACCTGGCGGAGCGACCAGAGGTTGAGGAAGTAGGTGACGGTGGTCGGAAATACCACCATGTACACCAGCAGGAGGATGAGGGTGGTATCCAACGAGGAGGCCTGCACCGCCCCTGCGGCCCCGATTCCCAGAGGGAGCACACCAACCATCCCGGCAATGGTGAGACAGAAGGCCACCGTCACGGGGGGATAGCGACGGAGCAGGTCCTTCGAGAGAAGAAACGCAAGCGCATTGAACGCCATTCCAGTCAGCACCAGGAGATTCCCCAACGCAACATCAGGACCCAGCGAGACTCGGCTTGGCCCGATCAGATAGACCGTCCCCAGAGCCGCAATCGCCACCCCGATCCACTTGAGAGTGGTCGGCCGTTCGATTCGAAGCATCCACCCGAAGGCCACCGTGAAGATGGGAATCATCGGGATCAGGATTGCAGTATTGATTGCCGTCGTTCGGGTGAGACCAATCAGGATAAGGAGCTGGTTCCCCGCGCCTCCCAGGATGCCAAGCAGGGCGAACCGGGCCCAGTCGCCCCCGACCCTGGGCATGGTGCCGCGATACACCCGGTGAGCAATGAAAAAGGCGATCGAGGCGATGACCATTCGCAGCGATACGATCACCGGCGCTGGAACGACGGGGAGGAGGTACTTCCCGACGATCACGCCGCTGGCGTAGATAATCTGAACGATGGTCAGCGCTATGATGACTTGCATTGACCTTTGCTTGTAATCACTTAGATTTGACCGTCCATTCAGTCAGTCATTATGAGAGATCGCATAGTCGAAGCTTCGATCAAGGTCCTGGTCCGCCACGGACTGAACGGCTGGACAGTCGACGAAGTCGCCCGGCAAGCCGAGTGCGCCAAGGGCCTCGTCAACTACCACCATCGGTCCAAACGGGACCTCCTGACCACCGTCGCCCAAACACTCCGGGACCGGAGGTGGACCGAACGGATCGCATCGGCTCGGGAAAAGGCGCCCCTGGACCGGCTCTGGCAAACACTAATGAAGGAGGTCAATTCCGGCCGCTTCGCTGCCTGGCTGGGCCTTCTCACTGCCGACCCCAGGTTCCGCGAAGCATCCCGAGCAGAGCCGGCTCAGTCCGTTGCCCTGGCGGCAGCCCTGGACCAGTCCCTTGGACTGGGAAACACGCTCGGCGCCAGGGCCAGCTTCATCGCCGCGGTGCTCGACGGACTCGAGCTTCGGCTCCTGGAAGGCGAGTCAGTCGAGACCCTGGAGGAGGCCTATCATCGTTTCTGGCTGACGCTCCTCGAGATGTAGCCCAATAGATTGGTTGGTCATGCGGGCCACGCTGCTTCTCCTCCTCCCTTCGCTCCTCGTGGCTCAGGAGCCGGAACCCACGTTACCGCCCGAAGTCCGACAGGCCTATGAAGCGCGCCTGCTGGAAGCGCGACAGGCCTACCAGCACACTCCGGACAATGCCGACAGCATCATCTGGCTGGGACGGAGGACCGGCTACCTCGGTCGCTACCGGGAAGCGATCGCCATCTTCACCGAAGGGATCCGCAGGCATCCGGAGGACGCTCGGTTATTCCGTCATCGGGGGCATCGCTACCTCACGATCCGCGAAGTTGATCGCGCGATCGACGATCTGGAGCGCGGACTGCGGCTGGTCAAAGGGAAACCCGACCAAATCGAGCCCGACGGAATCCCCAACGCCAGGGGCATTCCCACCAGCACCCTGCATTCCAACCTGCGCTATCACCTCGGGCTGGCCCACTACCTGAAAGGGGACTTTGGCCAGGCGGCCAGGATTTTCCAGGCCGATGTCGAGGCCGCTCGCGCCCGGAACAATCCCGACATGCTGGTGGCCTCGAGCCACTGGCTCTACATGGCGCTCCGGCGTCAGGGCAAGAACCGGGAAGCCGCCGCCGTCCTGGATCCCATAACCCGCGATCTCCCGGTCATCGAGAACGGCAGCTACCACCGGCTGCTCCTGCTCTACCGGGGAGACCTCACTCCCGACGCGCTGCTCCCCCAGGGAAGCCTGGCCTCGGTCGAGGACGTCACCCTCGGATACGGGGTCGGCAACTGGTACCTGTATAACGGCCACCCCGCAGAGGCCCGGGAGATTTTCCGGCGGATCGTGGCTGCGCCGCAGTGGGCCGCATTCGGGTACCTCGCCGCCGAAGCGGAGCTGGCTCGCGACCGTTCTCCGCCGCGATTGCCGCCGGTCCGGGTCTCCGCGAAAACGCCCTGTCAGATCCATCCCGAGCTGGGGCTCACCACTGCCCTGCTCTGGGAAGCAGCCCGGGACGCCCTCGAATCTGCATCGCGGTCCGATACCAGCACGCCGAGACTCCTGGTGCGGGAGTGGCGGCGGCGTCTCGATTTCCGGTTCGGGATCCGCGCCGAGCAGAGCGACACCAGCGAGATCCGGACTCGACACCCGTTCGAGAATCGCGCTCCCGACAACCTGGAACGGGTCGGGTATATCCAGCACCAGGGCTGGTCCATCGTCTACTACGGGCCCGACCCCGCGTTGCTTCTGTCGGAGCGGTTTCTGCGCCATCACTGTTTCCGGAGAGTGGAAGGCTCCGGCGGGTTCGCCGGACTGGTGGGACTGGCCTTCGCGCCGCTCCCCCACACCTCGGTCCCCGATGTCTCGGGCGTGTTATGGGTGGACCCGGGCCGGGGGCTCCGTTCCCTCGAATACACCTGGCTCAATCCGCCCCCGGAGGCCCGGGCGCCCGGGATCGGCGGGCGAGCCGACTTTGCCCGGATCGACGCGGTCGGATGGATCGTGCAACGATGGAATATCCGGATGGCGCGCCAGGAAACCGGGTACGGACCCGGCTTCGAGGGGTACACCGATCAGGGAGGCGAGGTACTCGCGGTGCTGGGGCGGGCGGAATCGCCGTGAGCGAGGGCACGAACCTTCTGGCTCGCGTCGGTTTTTCGGTTCGCGCCGTCTATGGAGGATATGACCGGCAGCCATTCGGGACATCGTATCCCGGGGAGCTGATCCTGGAAGCGACTTTGTAAAGGAGATTCGATGTTGTCACGACTCGCCGTCCTCCCCGCGGTGATGTTCGGGTTCGCCTGCGGTGGTGCCGAGGCTAATTCGCTCGCCCGGGCAACCATCGACACCCTGCCAGGCGGAACCGTGCGGGTCACCAGCACCGGGCCTACCGCCTGGCCGGCAGGCAAGCCCGCAGAGCTGGTCGTGGAGGGCCGATTCCGGGGAACGGACGGGACGCCCTCCGAGCTTGGGGAACCCCGTTCGCTTGCGGTCGATGATCAGGAACGGGTGTACGTGGTGGACACCAAGCCGTCGGTCATCAAGGTTTTCTCCTCCGACGGTCAGTTTGTCCGAACCATCGGGCGCGAGGGAGCCGGGCCGGGAGAATTCCGGGTCGGCTTCATTGCGATCCGGGGCGGGTACCTGGTGCTTCAGGATCCCCAGGTCGCCCGGCTCTCGGTGTTCGACACCGCCGGAACATTTCTGAGGAGCTGGAATTCGACCTGCTGTTACTGGGCCATGATTCAGCTCGACCAGGCCGATCGGGCCTACATCCCCAGCATGTCGCGGAGCACGCCGGGGGCGCCGCCCCGGGGAACTCCCTATGTCCGATGGTCACTCGCGGGCGAGGCGCTGGATACCATCTGGGTCCCCTATCGGGAAAGCGCCCGGCTATGGAGCATCACCGCCACCGAGGGTGGAAAAGCGAAGATGTCGATGTCCACCTCGGTCCCATTCCTGCCTCTGATGGTGAGCGCGCTCGATCCGCGCGGCGGGGTGATGTACGCCTGGACCGGCGATTACGAGATCGTCCGCAGCGCCACCGGCGGGGACACCACGATGCTGTTCGGTCGAACCTGGACCCCCGACGCGATCACCGCGGAGCGGCGCAATGCCGAACGCGAATCGCGGATCAAAGGGGTCGGCAAGGATTTCGATCCCATCGCGGTTCGGAATGCGTTCAAACTGGAGGACATTCCGGAGACCTTGCCGGCCTTCGAGAGTCTGAAGGTGGATCCCACGGGGCGGGTCTGGGCTCGACGCTACCCGGTTTCCGATACCACCACCACGATGTTCGACCTGTTCGATTCGAACGGTACCTACCTGGGGCCGGTTCTCGCTCCGGTCCGGATCGGGCCCTACACGCCCCAGGTCTGGACCCGTTCTGGAGTGGTCGCGGTGGTCGAAGATGACGAAGGACGCCCTACCATTGTCCGGCTTCGCTTCGATCCGGGGCATTGACAGTCACACTTCCGTTTCCCAATTTTGTTTCCCCTCACTGAACCGGTGTATGCAGGGAGGCCGTTGATCGTCTAGGACAAGAAGCCGGGTGGGGAACGCGGGGAAAAACTGAGGGCATGCGCAGGGCATGCCTGCCTTTTCGCCGGGAGCCTGGCTTCCGTGAGAAGAAGGCGCGACAGGACGAATCGTCCGGTCGCGCCTTCTGCGTTTCAGAAGGTGGAGGAATTTCGAACTTCACTACGGGAGATTGGACATGTCGTTGGAATCCATGCAGGACCTGCTGATCGAGGAGCTTCGTGATCTGTACAACGCCGAGCAGCAGCTGACCAAGGCGCTGCCCAAGATGGCCGAAAAAGCGTCGACCCCTTCGCTGCAACAGGCCTTCCAGTCCCACCTGCGGGAAACCGAGGGCCACGTGGCGCGGCTGGAGCAGATCTTCCGGCAGCTCGACGAGAAGCCGACCGGCAAGAAGTGCAAAGGGATGGAAGGGCTGATCGACGAAGGAGAGGAGATGTTGTCGGAGAAGGGTGTCGAGTCGGTGCGCGACGCCGGCATCATCGCCGCCGCGCAGCGGGTCGAGCACTATGAGATCGCCGCCTATGGATGCGCGGTGAACTTCGCCCAGCTCCTCGGCCGCAGTGAAATCGCCACCCTGCTCGAGCAGACCCTCTCCGAGGAGAAGGCCGCGGACGACGAAGCTCACTCAGATCGCCGAGCAGGAAGTCAACAGCCAGGCGATGTCCGCGGTATCGACGGTGGGCAACCATTAGCTCGCGAAATCAGTTGACCCACGACGCACGAACCGGAAAGAGCAGCCCACGGCCTACCCCACGCGGCTGCGATCCCTCGGACCGCTGGAACCGGGACTGGGAACGGCATGGGCGCGAATCCTCGCGAGGACAGCCGTTCCGCAGCGGACCCGATGGATGGAGCGAAGAGGAACGAAGCGGACCCGATTACGTCCCGGGCCAGGGTCGCTCGATGCAGCCCGGACGGGTCCCAGTGGGGTACGGCAGCGACGAGACCGGGACAGCCACCGGCCGGAGCACCCGTTTCGGATCTCACACTCGTCAGGGTCGGGGCGTTCAGGGTCGTTACACCGAGCGGGGCCCGAAGGGGTATTTCCGGTCCGGCGAGCGGATCGAGGAGGAGATCAACGAGACCCTTGCAAGAGATCCTGATCTCGAAGCGAGCGAAATCGAAGTGAGGGTCGAGAACGGGGTCGTCACGCGCTCATCGTCGAGCGCCGGGAGGCAGGAACGTCACCGCGAGTCCGGCCGCACCGTCAACGTATGACGCGGTTCAACCACTGAGAGGTATCGCCATGCGGCACGAAGACGACAGCAGGGAGACGGAGTATGAGAGCGAGGAGTCAGGGGACCGCGACTTCGACACCGGAGAGGGTGAGGAGGAGAGTTCCGCGACCACCCGGCAGCACCGCGAAACCGGCCCCAAGAGCGGGCACGCCAACCGAACTGCCAGCGCCAAATCGAGCGGCGGATCTCGCAGCCGCGAAGACGGCCGGAGCACCAAGTCGAGCGACCGATCCCGGCAACCTCGAGCCTCGGGCCGAGCCGACCGGAGCTCCCAGCGGAGCGGGGGCCGGCGGGCCCGGTGACGCACGGGGAGGGCGGCGGGTTTTCACCCCGCGCATGGTGGAGGCGGCGGTCGCGATGTTCGTTGCGGCCGGGATGGGCTTGGTCGGGATCGCCTCGTCAACGGTCCAGCTCGCGAAGGCTCTCTTCGCGATCTCGTGCGCGGGTCTGGTGGTGCTGCTGGTGACCGGCGCAGCGGCGCGGCGGCGCTGGACCCTGCGCTAGCGGAAGGGCCGCAGAATTCCTGAGAGGCGGACCGGCTCGGTCCGCCTCTCAGGCTTTGTGCTGGGTACTGGTCAGCGGCAGTTGGACGAGGGACGGACTTCGGACGGTCGGGTCTGGTCATTATCGGTATCGACCCGAATCAGCGGGGCCATGGTCCGCGCGTACACCACGACTTGACGGACTCTCTGTCCCTGGCGAATCGCGGGCTCGTAGCGCACCTGGGCAAGATTCCCCCGGATCGCCTCCTCCAATCCCCGGTCGTTCGAGGGAGCCGCTCTCATCGTCGCCGTCTCGGGGCGCCCCGTCGTATCCACCACGAACTGAAACTCGGCGCGATAGCAGCCACTGGCGCCGGGGCGCTGGTCGGGAACAAAGTCCAGCGGCAGGTCCGCGCCCCGCATCCGGGCGGGCCGATCCACTTCACAGTCGCGATACACCGGGCCCAGCGCCAGCAGGGACGCGTCGGGGGGATCTCCGCTGCATCGCCGCTTCGCCTGAGCCGATGCCGCCGTGGCGGTCATCGGCAAGAGGAGAGCCAGCGCAAGCATAACACGCACCCTACAGCGCTCCCACCGGGCGGAAGCCCTCTTTCGCCAGCGCCTTGAGGGTCATGTCATAGACCCGGCGCTCGAGCGTCTGGGTGGTCCGGCATTCCCGGCTATTCGGCTGGGCGCGAGGAATCTCCACCGCGCTGGCCACCAGCACGGTTCGAAACTCCAGGGTATTCCCCTCTCCCGGGGTCAGGAACGTCACCATCGCCATGGAGATCTTGTAGATCTCCGCCCACAACCCGTTCACGTCCTGGCCGCACTCGAGATACATCGCCAGAGATCGTCCTCCCAGGTCCGATCGGACCGCGAACTGTTCGTTGCCGACCATGAACCGGGTCGAGTCGTTGAGCGCCACCGGGATCTTCAATGCGGCATAGGTCTGGGCGGTGGCGGCGAGGACCCGCTGGACCTGCCCGGCACGGCTCCTCCCCGGCTCGAGGGGAGGCAGCACCACGCCGAGCATCAGACCCATCGTGTCGGAAATATCCCGGGAAAGCGCATGCAGATCGAGTCGTCGGCTGCCGGGGACGTACCAGGGCCTCTCCTGCGCCAGCATCGATGAGGGGAGGGCGAGCAGAAGAAGGGTCAGAAGATGCTTCACAAGGGCCAACCTCAGATGGTCCCTGAATCTGGCGGCTAGGCGGAAAAGGGCAAGGGAAGCGGATTGGAGCACAGCACCCCCCGCGCGATCAGAGCGAATGCCAGGACATCGACCAGGGATTTGCCCACGTAGGCATGAATCACACGATCGGGAGAAATCGATACCAGGATCGACGCGACCGGCGGCAGCGCGACCGACGTCGCAGCATACAGGGCCATCCCGGCCGCAATCCAGAGCCAGTCCTGCCGGGTGAGGGAGCCCTCCTCATGGATCGCGCGGGTGAGCAGGGTCCACAGCGCCCCGCTCAGCAGGAGGAGGCCGGCGAACGGCTCGGCCAGCAGGCTGAAGGTCCGGGTGCTTTCGATCCCCAGCACCATGATGGTCCAGACCAGGATCAGCAAGGGGATCAGGAGCCGGACCACCCGGGTGGCGCGGGAGGAGGTCTGCCACAAGGAAAGAATCCAGAGCGCCAGACTGATGGCCAGCGGGGTCAGGAGGTAGTTGAGGAGGTGGTTGTTGCGGTCGAGCAGGGCGAGCCACAGGGTCGCGGCGTCGAAGGCCAGCAGCAGGCCCGCCCAGGCGACGGTCCACCGCTGGGCCGGAGTGAGCCCGCGGTGGAACACGGCTGCGAGGACGGGAAGGCCCTGCGCCGCTGCGCCAGCGTGCACCGGCCACGGGATTTTCACTGAGACATCAGCTGTTCAGGCCGCTGCCATCATCGCAGAACGGCGGGCAGGGGTAATGGAATTCCAGCATCACGCCGCCGGTCATGTCCTTGTCCTTGGCATCCACCCCGACCAGGATGAACTGGACCTCATCCTTTTCATTGAGCCCGTTGTAGATCCGGAACGCCACGCATCCCGGCTGGGCCAGGAGCTCGCGCACCTGGTCGGCGTGAAAGGCCCCGGCCTTGACGGCGTCGGGAGTGCGTTGACGCCAGCGTCGAGTCATCACGGCGGCGTCCTGGAGCGAGATGCGATGATTACGAGGGGGCAGCGGCATGAAGTCCTCCGGGTTATGGGGAACGGGCCGAACGGGCGCGCGACTCCGCCTCGCTCAGGCGGATCAGGATCGCGTGTCGAAGCAGAGCCCACTCGTCACGCAGTCCCAGGGCCTGACGAATCCGGGCCCGGTGGAAGGTGATGGTGGGCGTGGTCAGGTGCAGGCGCTTCCCGATGGCTTCGGAGCTGCGCCCTTCGCCGATCAGCCGCATGATCCGCTGCTGGGTCGGGGTGAGCTTGGCCAGGGCAAATCGGAGCTTGTTGGTGGACCGGTAGGATTGGCGCGCCGGCACCAGCGGGGAGATGTACACCCTGCCGGCCAGCACCTCCTCCACCGCGTTGCGAAGCTCCGCGACATCGGCATCCTTCGGAACGAACCCGCGGGCCCCCGACTGGATGGTCGCGTCGGCCAGCACCCGGTCCAGATGCATGGTCACCACCAGAATCTTGAGCCGCGGCGCGACGCTGCGAAGCTCCTGGATCACTTCGAGGCCGCTCTGGTCGGGGAGACTGAGATCGAGCAGCACCAGGTCGGGCTTGTGTTTCCGGCAGGCCCGGATGCCATCTTCGCCGCTTCCCTCCATCGCGACCACGTCATGGAGGTCCTGGAGCGCGGCGCGAAGCCCTTCCAGCATCAGGTGGTGGTCGTCGATCAGCACCAGGCGCGCCCGGGTCATCCGTTGTTCCCCTGATCGGGGACGGACGGAACCACCACGCGTACCTCGGTGCCCTTCCCCGGTGCCGATTTCACTTCGAGGGTTCCTCCCGCGAGCACTGCCCGCTCCTTCATGGAGAGCAATCCGATTCCCTGCCCTCTGGTCCGGACGTCCCGCTCGAATCCCTTTCCGGTATCCCGCACCACCATCTCGACGAATCGGGGCGACACCGCGAGCCGCACCACCGCCCCATCGGCTTCTGCATGGCGGACCACGTTCTGAAGCGCTTCCTGGGCGATGCGATACAGGGCAACGGCGGCTTCCGGTTTGAGCCGGATGCGCGGTCCTCCGAGTGCTTCCCACTCGACGGAGAGGCCGGTGGTCTCCTGCATGTCGTGGCAGAGCGTTTCAAGGGCCACCGCCAGTCCGCCCCGTTCCAGGATCGAGGGGTGCAACCGATGCGCCAATCCACGGAGGAATCCCGCCAGGTCTCGAAGCTCGCTGCGAATCGCTCCGACCCGCTCGGCTTCGGCCGGTGGCGCGGCGGCGGCAAGTGCTTCACACTCGCGCTCGAGGTGCGCGACCCACTGCACCGCTCCGTCGTGCACTTCCCGCGAAACCCACCCTCGCTCGGCTTCCTGGGCCTCCAGCACCTTGCGGGCATGACTCCGGTGCAACCGGAGATAGCGCCGCTGGGAAAACACCACCGCGGCCACGAAGGCCGCCAGCAGCACCAGCGCGACCAGGATGCCGCTCAGGAACACCGACCACACCGCAAGGGGAGAACTCGCCATGGCGCTTGCTCCGGAAAGGCATCACGCTACGGCGGGTCGGGTCCGGAAAAACGGGGTGGGACTATGACATCTTATAGCCCCCCCCAACCGCCCCCGCCGCCGCAACCGAACGGTGATCGCCCAGGCGGGGCAGATACACCGTGAAGGTGGCACCCCAACCGAGGGCGCTCTGGACCTGAACCCGCCCACCGGCGCGTCGCACCATGTCATCGACCGTGGACAGGCCGAGCCCGGTGCCCTTGGCGGGTTCCTTGGTCGTGAAGAACGGCTCGAACGCCCGGGCCTGGATCTCGGCGCTCATGCCGAGGCCCGAGTCGCTCACCGACAGTAGGACGAAATCGCCCGCGTTTGCGGTCTCAACCGTCAGGATCCCGCCTGAAGGCATCGCATCCCGGGCGTTCACCGCGAGGCTCATCAGAATCTGCTCGAGCTGCCCGGAATCAAAGAGCACGAGATCGAGGTCGGGAGCCAGCCGGGTATTGATCTGAATATCCTCGCCCAGCACCCGGCGCAATAGCTGGCTCGTGGTTCCGATCACCTGATTGAGGTTGAGCGGCTCCGGCTGGGCGGTTTCTTTCCGGCTGAACCGAAGGAGCTGACCGGTGAGCGTCGCGGCCCGCTGGGCCGCGTCGTGGATCTCCTTTAGCGCGGTCTGAAGGTCCGGGACTCGGGCCGCCTCGTGCTCCAGGGCAATTTCGCAGTTGCCATAGATCACGGTCAGCAGGTTGTTGAAGTCGTGCGCGACGCCCCCGGCGAGCCGCCCGATAGCTTCCATGCGCAACGCATGGTGGAGCTGGGCTTCGAGGTCCTGGCGCTCCCGGACCGCACGCTCGGCGTCTTCCTTCTGCGCGGTAAGACTGGCAACCTGCTTCTTCACCTCCAGACGCTCTTGCCGGTTGCGCCGAAGCTGTTCGCCCATCCATTCCAACCGGACCAACCGGCGCCGCTCCTGATCGCTCTCGAGCAGGACTCCCGAAGGCTCGTAATAGACGTTGATGCAGGGTTCGCCATCCATGACGAGATGGCGATGGGAACGAAACCCATCCATCAAATCCGAGGTGGGGCACCGTTCGCGGGAATAGAGACAGAGCACCGTAATGCCCTTGCCATCGAGAAATGCGTCGAGCAAGGCTTCGCTGGAAAGGATCTGGTCATCTGGAGCGCCGCTCAGGACCCGGAGCCCAGTGGCTCCACTCAGAAGGGCGTCGTCATAGGCCTGCCGCAGGGCCCCGATCCGATCCTCGCCGCCGGCAATGAAAAAGCCCGGGACGAGGTCGACCCCGGCAAGGTCCAGGACGCCGCGAATCGTGGCTGCCTCCGGATCGCCGCACAGGCATACCACCCGTTCGCCCCGTTCCAGGCCACCGCGCACGAAGGGAACGACGACGTTCGCCAGCTCTTCGGGGGAGTCGAAGAGCAGGCAAAGGTGGCCTCCTTCGGCCGTTTCGGCGGGATGCACCATGCGATCTCACGCTAGGACCCGCCGCGAGACGCCGCAAGGTCTATAACATCTCATAGTCACGTTCCTGTCCTTCGACCCGGGATCCGTCTGACCGGCCGCCCGGTTTGACAGCGCCGGGATTGAATGCTAAATACTAAGTAATTAGTAAATGGGAGATCCGATGCATCTGACAGCCCGGGAGCTCGACGTCATGGCGGTGCTCTGGGATCGCGCTTCTGGCACGGTCGCGGAGGTGCGGGGGGCGCTGGATACCCGACTGGCGTACACCACGGTGCTGACGGTCCTCCGGGGACTGGAAGCCAAGGGCGCAGTCCGCCACGAGGAAGACGGCAAGGCGTTTCGATATCACCCTGTGCTCAAGCCGGGCCGGGTCGGGGGCCGCTCCCTCGAGCGGCTGGTCGATCGGGTGTACCAGGGCTCCCGGGAGCTACTGCTCACCCAGCTGGTCTCCACCCGGGGCGTGTCGGCCGCGGAGCTCAAACGCCTCCGCAAGCTTATCGATGAACGGCTCTCGGAGGTAGAATCGTGACCGCCTGGATGCTCTATGGCCTCGCGCTCGCGGGGCTGGTCGGCGGAGCAGCTCTGCTACTGGAGCGGGCCGCCGCCCTGTGTCGCCTAACCCGCAGGTGGATCTGGTGTGTCGCGCTGGGGGGGAGCCTCCTGATTCCGGTACTGGTCCGCCTGCAGGGCTCCGCGAGCGGGGCCACCCCGGGCCCGTCGCCGAGCCTCGCCGACCTGTGGCAGGTCCCCGGGTCCGCCATCGCGCGAGCGGGTCTTCCGTCCTGGAACACCGACCGGCTCTGGACCACCCTGTGGATTGTGGCCTCGGTGTCGCTGTTGCTATGGCTGGGGTGGTGCTGGGTACGGCTCCGCCGGGAACGGGCCGGCTGGATCCACGATGTGGTGGAAGGAACCGAGGTGCTGGTGTCGGAAGAACTGGGGCCGGCGGTCATCGGGCCTTTCGGCTCCACCATCGTGATTCCCCGCTGGCTGCTCAACGCTCCAGCGGAAGCGCGACGCCTCGCCCTGGCGCACGAACGTTCCCACCTCGATGCCGGCGATGCGGTCCTCCTCTCCCTGGCGACGATTGCGGTCATCGCCGCGCCGTGGAATCCGGTGATCTGGTGGCAATTGTCCCGCCTCAGGGCCGCGGTGGAGATGGATTGCGATCGTCGGGTGCTCGCCGGCGGTGCAGGAGTACGCCCCTACGCGGAGCTTTTGCTGGCGCTGGGCGGAAGACCCGGGGGCTGGCTGCTCCGGCCGGCGCTGGTGCAGCTCGAGACGACTCTTGGAAGGAGAATCATGGCCATGCTTGATCGAAACGTTCGTCTGCCCGTCCTTCGGGCCACGACCTGCGCGATTGCCGCTCTCGGAATCCTCGGTTTGGCGTGTCAGGCGGCAGCGCCCCAGGATCCGTCGGAAGAAACTCAGACCGTTTCTGCTTCCTCAGCCGCTTCGCAGCCGGCCCCCGTCGAATCATCGGCGCAGGCCGGGCCGAAGCCGGAGCCCAGGTCCGCCTCATCAACCATCCTGAAAAAGCCATTCAACCGCGTCATCCTTCGGAAGTCGGCAGGTGACACCGGATCCAACGTCGTCCATCTGAGCTGCACCACTTCCTGTGTCGTGACGTCGGACCCACCGGACCGGGAGCCGATGTTCATCGTCGATGGCGTGACGCAGAAGACCCGTCCCGATCTCAAGTCTCTCGAGGGCAACATCGAGCGGGTCGAGGTCGTGAAAGGCGCCGCGGCTCTTGCACTCTGGGGCGAAAAGGCAAGGAACGGTGTGGTCCAGATCACGACCAAGAAGCGCTAGCCTGCTGCTTCTGGGCCTCGCCCTCGGCGGATGCGGCGCCGGCGGGAACGCCGATCGCGCCGTGGTAATCGACACAATCGGCGACACCCTCGTGGTCCGATCCCGGACCCCTCGTGAGCCCGACGCTACCCTCCTGCCGGAGATCCGTCTCGGCAAGACCGACGGTGCCGATTACGAAATGTTCGGCGACATCGCCGGCTTCGCGATCGGCCCGGACGGAACCTTCCTGCTCTACGACCGGCAGATCCCCGCACTGCGCCGCTTCGGGGCGGACGGCCAATATCTCCAAACGATCGGCCGCAAGGGCGGCGGTCCGGGGGAATACGCCAATAGCGATGGCGGTCTCGGCGTTCTGACCGATGGACGGATCGTGCTGCGCGACCCCGGGAATGCGCGCCTGACCGTCTATCGTGCGAACGGGAGCTTCCTCACCTCGCTACCGATTCCCGGAGGGTCGTTCTCCAGTGAGCAGATCACCCGGGAACCGACCGGTGGATTCTTCAACCCGATTCGCGGTGGATGGATGATTCACTATGACTCGGCGCTTGCGGTCATCGACTCGATCCCGACCCCTCCATCTCCGGTGGAGCGAAGCCAGGTCCGGCTTCAGAAGGAAGGGATGGCTGTGTCGTACGGAGTCCCCTTCACCCCTTCATTTCTGCGCGCCCTTCACCCCGACGGTTACTACCTGGTTGCGCTGAACAGCGTGTACTCCGTCGACGCTCTCCGGCCCGAGGGCAAGCGGCTTCGGATCGCGCGGGAGGTGACACCGCCGTCTACAAGCGCTCAGGAACGCGAAGCAGAACAGGCCCGGATCACGAAGCAGATGCGGCAAATGGACCCGGGCTGGCAATGGAATGGTCCTTCCATTCCGACCACCAAGCCCATCATTCGATCCTTGTTTGCGGGAGAGGATGGCACCGTCTGGGTCCAGCTGTATCAACCGGGAGAACGGGTGGTCGATGAGGACTCCGCTTCCGCCCAGTTCCGTGAGCCGGTGGTCTTCGACGTCTTCAGCCCGGGCGGAGAGTACCTTCGCCGGGTCCGCGCTCCCACCGGGTTCTCGACGTCGCCGAGGCCGGTCTTCCGGGGAGATACGGTCTGGGCCACCGAACGAGACAGCCTCGGGGTCCAGAGGCTGGTCCGCTACCGCGTCGTTCCTGGGGGTCCGCGCATCTAATACCTGTCGCCGCACCATGTCGCGGGACCGGTGCGGTATCTTGGAAGATCGCTCCATCACCCCGAGGCACATGCAACGATCTGGCGTCGGCTTGTCGTTATATATGCTGGCCGCTCTGGCCACCGCTCCGACACTCCAGGCCCAGCAGCGTACGGTGACGCTTTCGCAGGCCGTCGCGCTGGCCGCCCACGCTGATCCTCTGGTGGTGCAGGCGGAAGGGGCCACCCGCTCGGCGGATGCGTCGGTCCGGGTGGCGTGGGGATCCTTCCTGCCGTCACTGACCACCGGGGCCACGCTACGGGAAAAGTTTCTCGGCGCTCCCCACCCGCACCGATCCACTGACCGGAGAGGTGATCACGGGCGGCGTCACTCAAGGCTCCTTGAACGTGAACGCGGGCGCCAACATTCCGATCTTTACCGGGTTCCGCCGGGGGGCGGACATGAGTGCGGCGCGCGCCGGCTCGGTGGACGCCGACGCCGCATTCGTCGATGCCAAGGCCCAATCGGCGCTCCGCACCACCAACCAGTTCATCACCGCGCTCCAGTCCGCCGATCTGCTGCGGGCTCAGCAGGACGCGATTCGTCGCGCCGAGGAAAAACTCGCGATCGCCACGGCAAAGATCGCGACCCGCGCCGCCACGATCTCGGATTCCCTCACGGCGGTCGTGGATGTGTCGCGCGCGCGGGCCAGTTTGCTCACCCAGCAGCGCACCCTCACCGAGGCCGAGGCCGACGCTCGCCAGGATGATCGGCCTGGATGGCCGAGTCGCCGCAACGCCGGACACCTCGCTCTTCGAGTTCGTGCAGGTTTCCGACAGTGCTGCCTTGCTCGATGAAGCCGAGTCGCGCTCCCCCGCCGTGGTGCGGGCCGACGCCCGGCTCCGCGCGGCCAGGGCACGGGTTGGCTCGTCCAAGTCGTACTACTGGCCCACCCTCAGCCTCGGGGCCAGCACCTCGCTCAATGGAAGCAGCCAGAGCAGCTACGATCTCTCCAACACCCGCGGCTTCAGCGTCGGAGTCTCCTGGCAGCTCTTCAACGGATTTCAGCGGGAGCGGACCCTGGTTCAGGCGCACGCCGACGCGGACTACGCGGCCGCCACGGCGGCGGACACCCGGCACGATATCCAGGCTCGACTGGTCACCCAGCTTGCCGCGCTTCGCATCGCGGAGGATCGTATCACGCTCACCGCCCAGAGCCTCGAAGCCGCCCGGGCCAACGTCCGGGTGCAGACCGAGCGGTATCGGCTCGGCACCATTCAGATCACCGACCTCAACCTGGCGCAGGACGCCCTGAGCAGCGCGGAGCAGGACGCCATCAACGCGCGTTATGAATACCTCCGGGCGCGAGCGCAGATCGAAGCGATTCTCGGGAGGAAACTATGATCGACAGGCGGACAGGCGGACAGGCGGGCTGGCGGACCGTTCTCGTCGGTGTCCTGCTGATTGCTGCCTGCAAAGGGAAGAACGACTCCGAGGCGAGCGCCCCGGCGGCGGACTCGAGCGCTGCCGGGGCCGGG
Source organism: uncultured Gemmatimonadales bacterium (assembly GCA_963841505.1). Classification (GTDB taxonomy): domain Bacteria; phylum Gemmatimonadota; class Gemmatimonadetes; order Gemmatimonadales; family GWC2-71-9; genus JABFSM01. Next base: position 8,121 of record CAWJCZ010000002.1, on the reverse strand, counting down.
GGCTCAACCCTCACCCTGCCCGTGGTGGCCGAAGAGGTCCGCCAGGGCGACCTGATCCTCTCGGTCACCACGGTCGGACAGATTCGTTCCGAGGCCATCGCGGTGCTGCGCAGCGAGACCCAGGGCACCATCGTCGAGGTTCCGGTGCGGGCGGGGGATCGGGTCCGGAAGGGCCAGGCCATCGTGCGGGTGGATCCCAAGCCGCTCGATCTCGCGGTCCAGGAGGCCGCGGCGCGTCTCGAGGAAGCCCGGCTCAAACTGCTCGACAACACGGTTCCCGACTCGATCGTCACCGGCAAGGCGATCACCGGCGAGCGGCTCCGCAATGCGGAGATCCGGGCCGGTCTCGAGGCAGCCAAGCTCGGCCTGGAGAAGGCAAAGCTGGAGCGGGAGAAAGCCGACATCGTCGCCCCGTTCGACGGGGTGATGGACGACGTGAAGGTCTCGGTGGGCGAGCGGCTCAGCTCGGGGCAGGAGATCGGGCGGGTGGTCGATCCCGACCACCTCCGCATCGATGCGTCGGTGCTGGAACACGATCTCCCCCTGATTCGGCTGGGTGGACAGGCGGTGGTCACCGCGGCCGCCGCGCCCGACCTCCCGGTGACCGGTCGGATCACCGCGATTCTTCCGATCGTCGACTCGGCGACCCGGGCCGGGCGCGCGGTGATCCGGATCGCCAGTGCGGGCGTGTTACGTCACGGGATGTATGCCGACGTGCGGCTCGAGGCCGCCCGGCTCCCCAATCGCATCATCGTCCCGTTCAAGGCGGTGATCGAGCGGGACGGTCGGCCCCTGGTGTTCGTGGCGAAAGACGGCCGGGCCCAGTGGGTGTACATCAACCCGGGCCGCAACAACGGCGCGGAATACGAAGTGCTTCCCGACAGTGCCACCGGCCAGATCCCGCTGAAACCGGGCGACGAAGTGCTGGTCGAAGGCCACCTCACCCTGACCCACGATGCGCCGATTCACGTGATCCGGCGCGCCGAGCGGAAAGAACCCTAGGTGTCGCTGGCCAAGGCGGCACTCCGGCGGCCGGTCTCCACCGTGGCGGTCGTCCTGGGGATGGTGCTTCTTGGCGCCGTCTCCCTGGGACAGATGCCGGTGTCCCTGCTGCCCGATGTGTCCCTCCCGGTGCTCACCATCCGGACCGCCTACCCGGGGGCCGCGGCGACCGAGGTCTCGCGGTTCGTGGCGGAGCCGATCGAAGAAGCGGTCGCGGCGACGCCCGGGCCTGGTCGATCTCCGCTCGGTGAGCCGGAACGCCGAGGCGGTCACCACGCTGCGCTTCGCGTGGGGGACCGACATGTCCACCACGGTGCTCCAGGTCCGGGAACGACTCGACAACGCCCGCGCCAACCTGCCGGAGCGGGCCGACCGCCCGACCCTTCTGACCAGCGACCCCGGGGAGCGGCCGATTGCCGTGTTAGGCCTCTCCGGGCCCGGCGATCTCCGTTCCATCGCGCGGACTGCGATCGAGGTGCACTCCCGCCGCCTGGAGCAGCTCGAGGGAATCGCCAGCGTGGCGGTGGTGGGCGACCCCCAGGACGAGATCCGGGTGGACGTGAATCCCGAGAAGGCCCGCTCACTGGGGATCACCCCGCTCGATATTTCCAACGCGGTCCGCTCGGCCAATGCCGGCTCGCCGGGGGGCACAGTGCGCCGTGGCCAGTTCCGGTTCGCGCTCCGCGCGCTCACCGAGTTCCAGGACGTGGCCGAGGTCGAGCGCACTCCGGTCGGACCGACCCGGAGCGGCATCACCCTCGCCGACGTGGGATCGGTGTCGCTGGGCGTCGGCGATCCCCAGACAATGGTGCGGCTCGACGGCGCGCCGGCGGTCGGCCTCGTCATCTACAAGGATGCCGGCGCCAACACCGTCGCGGTGACCAAATCGATCTACGGCGCGATCGAGCAGCTGACCAAGGAGTTTCCCGGGGTCACGATCCAGGTCGTCGCGGCCCAGGCCCAGTTCGTCACCGACGCGCTGAGCAACCTGGGCCAGGAAATCGTGGTGGGCGGCGCGCTGGCCCTCTTCATGATCTGGCTCTTTCTCCGGGACTGGCGGGCGTCGTTCGCGATCGGGCTGGTGATTCCCCTCGCGGTGTTCACCGCGATGACCATCCTTCAGGTGGCCGGCGTCACCATCAACATTCTCTCGCTGGGCGGCCTGGCGCTTGGCACCGGCCTCATGGTGGACAACGCCATCGTGGTCACCGAGGGCACTGGACGATACAAATCGGAGGGACTTTCCGATTTCGAGGCGGCGGAACGCGCCGCGAGCGAGCTCACCGCCCCGCTGATCGCGGGCACCCTCACTTCGATCCTGGTGTTCGGTCCGATCGTCTTCGTGCAGGGACTGGCGGCCGCGCTGTTTCGGGATCTTTCCCTCAGTGTGGCCGTCACCCTGACCACCTCCCTGATCCTGGCCTTGACCCTGATGCCGGTGCTGATGGTGCGGTGGCGAAAAGGTGAGACGTCAGAGGGAAGAGGTGAGAAGGGGCCGCTCACCTCTCACCTTTCACCTCTTACCCGTTTCGGCCATGCGGCGGCTGAGCTCTACGAGCGCGGCATGGGCTGGTCGCTGGCGCACCACAAGACCGTGTTCCTGGTCACCGCGGTCGTCGTCGCGCTGACCGCGCTCATCGCGTTGCGCATCCCCCGGGAAATCCTTCCCCGGGTGGACGAAGGACTGGCGGTGGCGGAGCTGACGCTCCCCCAGGGAACCGCGATCGAGGAAACCGCCCGTCAGGCCGGGCGGATCGAGGCGGCGGCGCGGCAGCTCGGCAGTGAAGGGATCTACGCGCGGATCGGGAAGGCCACCGACGAAGAAGTCCTCGCCGGGGCCGATCCCGGAACCAGCGCGACCGCACAGCTCATCATCCCGGTCCCCGACGGCACGGGCGGGGAGCGGTTTGCCGAAGCGCTGCGCGCGGCGGTGCCGGACCTTGCGGCCGGCTCGCTGACCCTGGACCTCGCGGGCCAGTCGGAGTTCGGCAGCCTGATCGGGCGGGAGGGCCGGGTGGTGCGGGTCGAGGTCTCCGCGCCCAAGGTGGTCGAGGCGACCCGCTGGGCCGACTCGGTCCGGATCCGGCTCGCCGCGCTGCCGGAGCTGTCCGATGTCCGGAGCGCCTTCAGCACCACCCAGCCCACCATCGAAGTCACCCTGGAACGGGACCGGATCGCCCGCTACGGGCTCACGGTGGAGGCGGTCGCCAACGCGCTGGCCGGCGGGTTAGGCGGCGTCTCCTCGGGCGAGTTCCGGGAAACCGACCGCCGCACCCCGATCACGGTCCGCTTTGCCGGCAACGCCAACGAAGACCTGCCCACCGCGCTGGCCACCCCGATCCGGGGCATCCCGGTCGGCGAGCTGGTGTCGGTCCGGGAGATCCGTGCTCCGGTCGAGGTGGTCCGCATGAATCAGCGGCCGGTCAGCGTGGTCGAGGCGGCGGTCGAGCGGGGCGGGACCGCGCGAGCCAGTCACGAGGTGTCCGCGCTGGTGGGGAGCATCGCGAGCCCGCCCGGCGTCACCTGGGAAGTGACCGGCGCCGACACCGAGCAGCAACGGACCACCCGCCAGCTCCTCCTGGTCGGGCTCCTGGCGGCGTTGCTCATGTACCTGGTGCTCGCCGGAGAGTTCGCCTCCTTCTCCACTCCGATGGTCGTGATGATCACGGTGCCACTCGCTGCGGTGGGCGGTCTGCTCATGCTGTGGATCACCGGCCAGAGCATCAACGTGGTCTCGATGATCGGCATGGTGGTGATGATCGGGATCAGCGATAACGACGCCGTGGTGAAGCTCGCCGCGATCCGGCAATTCCGGGACGAGGGGCACCCACTGGAGGAAGCGGTGATGCTGGGCGGGCGGCAGCGGCTTCGCGCCATCGTCATGACATCGCTCACCACGGTGGCCGGCGTGCTGCCCCTCATGTTCGGGATCGGCGGCGGCGGCGCCCTCTATCAACCGCTGGCCGCCACGATCATCGGCGGGAGCGTGAGCGCACTGCTGGTGACCTTCTTCGTCCTGCCCACGGTCTACGTGTGGGTGGAGCGGCGGTCGGGCGGAAAGGCGGACCGGCGGACCGAACAACAGGCATCCCTTGCCGCAGGCGACCGGCTGTCCGCCAGCCCGCCGGTCCGCCCGACATGATTCGCTGGGCTGTCTCCCGCCCTGCGGTGATCTGGGCGGCCGGCGCGGGACTTCTCCTCGCCGGGGCGGTCGCGTTCACCCGGCTCCCGCTTGCGACCAAGACCACGGTGGAGCTTCCCCGGCTTTCGGTCACCGCGCGCTGGTACGGCGCCTCGGCCGAGCTGCTCGAGACCTACATCACTTCGCCGATCGAAGCCGCGGTGCAGGGGGTCCGCGGGGTCCGCAAGACCAGCAGCACCTCCAGCGATCGCTCAGGCGTGCGCATCACGGTGGAGCTCGAGCCCGGCATGGACGTGCAACTGGTCCGCCTCGGGATCCACGAACGGCTGGAGTTGCTCCGGAAGGATTTTCCTCCAGGGATCACCGGACCGACCGTCACCAACTACCTCCCGGAAGAGCTCCAGGAAGAGCCGCTGCTCCATTACAGCATGGCCGGCCCGTACACGCCGGGGACGTTGACCCGCATCGCACGGGAGCAGATCGAGCCCCGACTCGGCACCGTGCCGGGGGTGGGCACCGTCTCCACCTACGGAAGCGCCGAGACCGGCGTCTCGGTGTCCTACGATCCCCAGCGGCTGCGGCAACTTGGCATTCTCCCCGACCAGATTGCGGTCGCGCTGGCGGGCGCGCGCATGGTGCAGGCGCTCGGCGAAGAGCGGCGCGGGGCGACCATCCGCAGCGTGGTGCTCCGGGATCAGCCGCACGCCTACGAAGACCTCGAGCATCTGCCGATCCGGGCAGGTTCCGGCCGGGTCTTCGAGTTGGGCGAGCTCGCGTCGGTGCGCCCGGAGGAGGACACCCAGGGCTACATCTCGCGGCTCAACGGAGTTCCCAACGTCGGTCTCGAGATCACCCGGCAGCCGGGAGCCGACGCCATCCACACCGCGCGGCGGGTGCGCCAGGCGGTCGCTTCGATCCAGCCGCTGCTGCCGCGCGGCGTGCTGCTCAAGCTCGAGTCGGATGACAGTGTGGACCTGGCCAAGCAGCTCCGGAACCTGGCCATCCGGGGCGCCATCGCGTTCGGGGCGGTCTTTCTCATCCTGCTGCTGACGCTGCGCCAGGCCCGCGCGGTCGGCCTGGTCATGGCGAGCACCGCGGTGGCGATCGCGGGAACCGCCCTGGGACTCTACCTGCTCCGGATTCCCGCCAATCTGCTCACGCTTGCCGGGTTAGGAATGGGTATCGGCATCCTGGTGGACAACGGGGTCATCGTGGTGGAGCGGCTCCGCCAGGGCGCCAACACCCCTGAGGCACGGGCCGAGGCGGCGCGACGGATCACCCCGGCCATCGTCGGCACCACGCTCACCACCGCGGTGGTGCTGGTGCCCTTCCTGTATCTCCAGGGCAACGCCCGCGCGGCCTTCGTCCCATTCGCGGCGGCGTTCACCCTGGCCCTGTTCTGGTCGGTGGTGGCCTCGGTGATCATGCTGCCCGCGGTGGGCGGGTTCGTGGTGGGGAAGGAGGCCGCCTGGCCCCGGCTCCACCGGTGGTACGTCGCGAGCCTCCGGCCATTACTCCGCTGGCGCTGGCTGACCATCGGACTTGCCACCGGGCTGCTGGCGCTGGTCGGGTGGGGATTCGTGAAGAAGGTGCCGCGCTCCTCCTGGGGTAACTGGTTCGGACAGCGCACCACGCTGGCAGCGTCCCTCACGTTTCCCAGGGGATCGGACCCGGAAAGTCTCGATCGGGCCATCGCCGAATTCGAACAGATTGCGGTGGGGCAACCGGGGGTCGAGCGGGTCGATGCCCGGGGTCAGGGGAACTTTGCCCAGGTCGTGGTGGTGTTTTCCCACGAGTCGGAATTCACCGGACTCCCCCTGGTGATGCAGGAGGAGATGACCCAGCGGGCGGTGCTGGTGGGAGGCGCCACCGTGAGCGTGCAGGGGCAGGGTCCCGGCTTCTTCAGTGGCGGCGGCGGCGGCGGCTCCAGCTTCCGGATCAAGGTGGTGGGCTACTCATTCCGCGGGGTGGAACAGCTCGCACTCGACATCAAGCAGCGACTGGAGACCATTTCGCGAGTCCGCAACGTGGACGTCAACAGCGGGGGATGGGGAGCCGACCGCGCGGTCAGCGTGATTCTCACCCCGAACCGCGACGCGCTGGCGCGTCACGGGATTACCGCGCGCGATTTCGCGAGCGCGGTGGCGCGGGAAATCCGCGGGCCGGTAGGCGCGCAGCGGCTCGAGCTCGGCGGGGAGGAAACCACCGTCTCGCTCAAGGCCCAGGGCGCCCGGGAGCGGGCCCTGGACGACCTCCGCGCCGCCATGGTGCCCAATCAGGGCAACGCCCCGATCCGGGTCGGCGACCTGGCCGAGGTCAGCGAGCGAGCCGGTCTGGCCACGGTGACCCGGGAGGATCAGCAGTACCTGCGCACCGTGTCCTACGATTTCCGGGGGCCCCAGCGCCTGGCCACCCGGACCCACGAGGCGTTCATGAACAACATCACCGCTCCCGCCGGGTTATGCGGTGAGCGACTACCAGGTGTCCTGGGACGAGGACGAGAGCGCCAAGGGTCTCTGGCTGGTGTTTGCGATCGGGGTAGTCCTGGTCATGCTCTCGGTAGCGCTCATCTTCGATTCCCTGTGGGCCTCCGCGATGGTCTTTCTCTCGCTCCCGCTCGCCCTGGCCGGAGTCGGCGGAATCTTCTGGGCCACCAAGAGCGCGTTTACCCGGGAAGCGGCGGTGGGCGTCATCCTGGTGGTCGGCCTCGCGGTGAATCAGGCGATCCTCCTGGTGGACGCCGCGCTGGAACGAAGGCGGGCGGGCGGACCGGCGGGCAGGCGGACCCGAAGATCGCTGACGGTTGACGACGTACTCCATGCGGCGTCCGACCGGGCCGGGATGATCGTCCTGGTCACCCTGACCACGATGGCCAGCCTCATTCCTCTGGCGGTAGGAGCCGCCAGCAACAGCCTGTTCGGATCCATTGCACTGGCCACGGCTGGGGGAACGGTGGCGGGCACCATCGGAGCCCTCTGGATCGTGCCGGCACTGCTCCGGGGCTGGCGGCGAAGGCCGGTTCCAGCCGCCTGAGACCAGGAGCCTACCGATTCATTCCCATCCTTCGCTGCAATTCCGACCAGCGAGGGTCCTGGCGGAGTGATGCAAACAGCGGCTCAACCAGCACCATCGGCATCGTGAATGCACGCTCCTCGACTGCCCGGCTCAATTCACCAAACGCCTCATCCGTACGTCCCAGCGCCGTCAGAATCGCCGCGATTCCATCGGCCGATACGTATCGGCGCTTCCGCAGGGCCCCGAAAGCGCTCAGCGCGCGGCGGGCTTCGGCCGGCTTCCCGCACATGGCGAGGACCACGCCCCGCTCGCCGCTCTCATAGGATCCCAGGCTCGCCACGGCGGGCACGGTAATCGCCACGGCCTCAGGGCATCGCCCCAACGTTGCGAGCGACAACGCCAGCCCGGCCCTCGCCACCGCGAGCGTGCTGTCCAGCTCAAGCGCGTGACGGTAGGCGGGGATGGCGGCGCTGTCCCGCCCGGCGAAGTGGAGCATGGTGCCCAACCGGGCATTGACGATCAGCGAGAGGGGGTCGAGGGTGCGCGCCATCTCGATGGCGGCGAGCGATTCCTGGGTTCGGCCGGTGGCGGCCAGCAGCCATGACTTGAACAGATAGGCCGGCATGTAATTGGGGTTGAGCTGGATGGCCCGGTCGTATTGCCGTTCCGCGCCGGCGATGTCCCAGTCGAGCCAGAAACCGATGAACCCGAGAGAGGTATGGACTTCGGCAAGGCTGGAGTCGAGGGCCATGGCGCGGAGGGCTGCGCTTCGAGCCCGGTCGCGCCCGATGCTGGGCGTCATCCCGCCAAACGGGACGAGGAGGGCATAGGCGTCGGCCAGTCCGGCGTAGGCCTGGGCATAGTTTGAGTCCCGGGCGAGGGCGCCTTCGAAAGCCTCGAGCGCCTTGAGCCCGGCGGCCTCGGTCCGCTGGGCCAGGAAAAATCGGCCCCGCAGGTAGCGG
>CAWJCZ010000001.1:0-534890 GCA_963841505.1 uncultured Gemmatimonadales bacterium | reverse complement strand
TCCAGCCTTTGACCGGATTGGCGGCGAGCCGGATCTCGTGGTGGTCTCCGTTCATCTCCACCACCAGCGAGGCGCGAAGGAGCCATTTGAGGACGACACCGCACACTCCACATACCAGCGGTCGTACGCCACGATGACCTGGGGGGGATGTCTTCGGTTCAGGCGCCACGCCCGCCATAGCAACAGCCGAACAAAAGCAACCAGTCGTTTGGAGGAGGTGGCCGGCGTCCGCCGGGAGTGCACCGCAAAGCGACCGATCGGAAGCCCATCACAGTCGGCATTGGAGAGGGTGAAAATGGTTCCGGAAGACCAGGCAGAAAGTCGGATAAAGCGTCCGGCAACGTTCACCTTGTCAGGCCGGAGCACCACCGGAAACAGAAAGAGGAGATTGGAGCTCACCCGATGCCCCTCGCCTAGCTCGCGGCAGGACGAGCGTGAACCACCAGCTCGCCGTTGCGTCGGAGCACGCTTCCCATCGCGCTCAACGCCAGGTAGACCCGACGACCGAACCAACGCCGGACCGGAAGCAAGGCGTGCCATCCAAAAGGATATCGATACGCGTTCAGGTAGGGTTGATACCCGGCCCGGATCAGGAGGTTATTGATCGTATTGAAATTCCAGCAAAAGAGATGCTGGTTGATGTCGGGCGAGAATGCCGACGGCCAATGCCCCTCCTTGGGGATGATGAGAAGAAGGAAGCCTCCAGGACACAGGAGTTTCCGCATGGTGCGCAACGCCTCCAATGGGGCTTCGAGGTGCTCCAGGACGTGACGGCAGAAGACAATGTCGTATTGACCGCGGGGAACCTGTTCCAGATCATCGTACACCCTTATTCCGCGCCGGCGACAGGCCTCCAGGGCTTCCGAGCTGATGTCCCATCCTTCAGCGTTTTTCAGGAGAGCTATGGACTGACCGATCCCGCATCCGAATTCGAAGATCCGGCGGTCACGATCTTCCGCGGAGAAATAGGACAGGGCTGTTTCTGCCCTGGCGCGGAAATATTTCATCGTCCTCGATCAGGAATCGATGGTGAACGCCGTGATAGCCGCGATCGTAGTGGGCATCTGTCATCAGGATCGTATTCCCGAGCAGCGCCGGGTTGGCGAGGTGATATGTTGCATGGACGCAGCATAGGCCATCCTAAACCCACCGCAAAACAAGCACCTAGGGCATATCTTAATCGGTTCCGATCTTGCCGGGGAATTGGTCATGCAGCCCACCTACATTCTCGGCATTTCCGCCTATTACCACGACAGTGCCGCCGCCCTGCTCCGCGACGGCGAGATCGTCGCGGCCGGCATCGGAGGAGCGGTTCACCCGGAAGAAGGGCGATCCGCGATCTTCCCGGCCCGGGCGGTGGAGTACTGCCTGAAAGAGGCGGGAATCACGGCCGGCCGACCTGGCGCCGTGGGGTTCTACGACAAGCCGCTGCTCAAGTTCGAGCGGATCCTGGAGACCTACCTCGGGGTGGCTCCCCGGGGCTTCCGCCCGTTCCTCATGGCCGGGCCGCTCTGGATCAAGGACAAGCTCTGGACCGACCGGGCCTCCGGGACTCGCTCGGGGGCTACGAGGGCGACCTGCTCTACGCCGAGCACCACGAATCGCACGCGGCCAGCGCGTTCTTCCCTTCGCCCGTTCCGGGAAGCGGCGATCCTGACCATGGACGGCGTCGGGGAGTGGGCCACCGCCTCCATCGGGGTCGGCCGCGGAGCCGAGATCGAGCTGCTCAAGGAACTGCGCTGGCCCGATTCGCTGGGCCTGCTCTACTCCGCGTTCACCTACTACACCGGGTTCAAGGTCAACTCCGGCGAGTACAAGGTCATGGGTCTCGCGCCCTACGGCGAGCCCAAGTACGTCGACCTGATCTACGAGCACCTGATCGATCTCAAGGAAGACGGCTCCTTCCGGCTGAACCAGAAGTACTTCAACTATCTCGACGGGCTCACCATGACCAGCCGGGCTTCGACGAGCTCTTCGGCGGCCCGCCCCGGGTACCCGAGAGCAAGCTGACCCAGAAGGAGATGGACCTGGCCCGCTCGGTCCAGGAGGTGTGCGAGGAGATCATGCTGCGGATGGCGCGGACCGCCCATCGGGACACCGGGCTCGAGAATCTCTGCCTGGCCGGCGGCGTCGCGCTCAACTGCGTCGGGAACGGCCGGATCCTGCGGGAAGGGCCCTTCGAGCAGATCTGGATCCAGCCCGCGGCCGGCGATGCCGGCGGCGCGCTGGGCGTGGCCCAGCTGATCTGGCACCGCCACTTCAAGCAAGCCGCGCGGTCACCGAACGGGCGCAGCGATGCGATGAAGGGCGCCTACCTCGGCCCGGCTTCACCGACGACGAGATCGAGCGCTTCCTCAGAGTATCGGCGCCGGTCTATCACCGGCTGACCGAGCGGCTGGACCTGCTCCAGCAGCACGGCGCCGAGCTCCTGGCCGAGGAGAAGATCGTCGGCTGGTTCAACGGGCGGATGGAGTTCGGGCCCCGCGCGCTGGGCGGCCGCAGCATCCTGGGCGACCCCCGGAGCCCGCAAGATGCAGGCCGCACATGAACATCAAGATCAAGTTCCGGGAAGGCTTCCGGCCCTTCGCGCCCAGCGTGCTGCGGGAGCGGGTCGCCGAGTACTTCGAGCTGGACAGCGATTCTCCCTACATGCTGCTGGTGGCGCCGGTCGCCGAAGGAGCGCCAGATCCCGATGACCGAGGAGCAGCGGGCGCTCTGGGGCATCGAGCAGCTCAACGTGCCCCGCTCCGATATCCCGGCGGTCACCCACATCGACTACTCGGCCCGGGTCCAGACGGTCGAGCCGGGAGGTCAACCCGGACTACTACGACCTGCATCAGGGAGTTCGAGGGCCTGACCGGCTGCGCGGTGCTGGTGAATACGTCGTTCAACGTCCGGGGCGAGCCGATCGTCTGCACCCCGCGCGACGCCTATCGCTGCTTCATGCGGACCCACATCGATACCTGGTCCTGGGGCCGTTCTGCTGCACAAGGCCGAACAGCCCGAGTGGAAGGAGACGGAGGATTGGCGCAAGGAATTCCAGCTCGACTGACGCCGCCGGAAGGGCGCAAGTTCGGCCTTCACGGTCGGTGGCGTCTTCCTGGTGCTGGCCGGCGTTCGCCTGTGGCGCGGGACATGTCCGGCCTCCGCGGGTCCTCGCGGTCGTGGGCGGCCTGCTCCTGCTTGGCGGCCTCCTGGTCCCGACCGGCTCGGGCCCGGTGTACCGGGCCTGGATGGGCCTGGCCCATCTGATTTCCAAGGTGACGACGCCGATCTTCATGGGCGTCGTGTACTTCCTGGTGATGACCCCGATCGGGCTGGTGCGCCGGGCCCTGGGCCAGAACCCGCTCCGCCATCGGGGCGGACGACAGCTACTGGATGACCCCGGCTTCGGGCGACAAGAGCGACACTGACGACTCAATTCTGAACGATCACGACGAGGCGGGTGCAAGCGTGCTGGGCACTCTGGGGGTTCCTGCGAGTGCGGAAGAAATGGTGGCTGCTGCCGATGCTCCTGGTGCTGGTGCTGGTGGGGGCGCTGCTGGTCTTCGCTCACGGATCGGTGCTGGCACCGTTCATCTATACCATTTTCTAGAGCGTGCGGAAGCGACTGGCGCCGGTCGCCCCGCCGATCATCCGGACGCGGAGGGTCGGAGGTCGGACTCTGGGAGCCTCTCCAGAACAGCCCGCCAACGATGGGTGGTAGACCAGCCGGATAACCCGATCAGCCAACCCGGTTGGATTGTCAGGGGCAATCATTCACACCTCCTGTACCAGTTCTGGAATCGCCATCCACATCGGAGGCCACGCCCGGGAGGCCATTTGCTATGGCTTCCGCGGGAGCTGGTTGTCCGACCGAAGGAGCGGAGGCCAATCACCCACAAAGACGAACCGTTGCTCCGGCGCATGACTGAGTGTCGGCGCACCCGCTGCCAGGTGAATTGAACTCCCAAACCAACAAGGTCGGAGCAAGAGCTCCGACCTTGTTCATGCCTTGGTTCATGAGCGAACCGAACGCTACCCTACCAACCGGGATCCTGGGTGAACGATCGGATCATCCCAAAGTCCATCCAGGTACATACTTCCACCCCCGGTTCGCATTGGCCGGATTAAGAGTACCCCATGTTTCGAGTGGCCCGGTGCCCTGCGTGTTACCGGTCCAGTTGAGGATCACCGCGTCATCCACCCAGAGTTTGTAGACCCCGCCGCTCGTGGCGACCTTCATGGTGCCCCGGAAGCGGTGCCACGCCCCATCCTTGCAGGTCGACTGGGGAAAGCTACCAACTGATCGAGCGTCCCGGCGCGGTCCCGGTGCCCGGGACGCAACGCTGGCCTGGGTGCAGTTGTAATTCAATTCGTAGTCGAACCGCCCGCCCTCACTTGCCGGGCCAGTCAGAAGGAACTTGTACCAGGCGTTAGGCTGATTACCGTCGAAGCTGTGGGCCGCATACCAGTTAGGAGCGAACCGAATCCAGACTTCCCACCAGATCTGCGTGCTGCGAGGGATCATGCCAGTTCCCGACTGAAACCCCGGCTCACGGTGTAGTCGATATTCGACCTGCCCGTCGGCCCGCCGTAGACCTGAGGGAAGTTGTATCGCATGACCGGAACGCCCGCCATACCCCATTCCCAGGCGACTCAAGGTGACGTATGCGTTGTCGGCCTCGCCTCGGTCCATCTGCCCTTGGGCACTGGCCCAGGCTGCGAACGGCCGCTGCGCGGTGGTGTTTTGCGCCCAGTCGCCCGGGAGTCCGCGAGGAACGTGCTCGGGTTGGTGTAGTTGTCAGGATCGAACATCCGATCCGGCGTCACACTCCCGTCGGGCGGAGGGGAGGCGGCGGTGAAAGGACGGCGGTGATGGTGACCGTGGCGGTGTCCGCACGTCCGCCGCCCGACACCACGACACTGTGGGTTCCCGCAACGAGTCCCCGCCGTGTACAGGCCGCTGAGCATCAGGCCACCCGTCGAGTTCCAGCTCAGGGACGGAAGGGTGGTGCTCCCATCGCTCCAGAGCGCCGAGGCGGTGAAGAGTTGGGTCGTCCCGGTCAGGAGCGAAACATTCCTCGGACCGATCGTCAATGAAGTCAGGGTGACTGGACCAGAAGGCGGCGGCGGTGTAGCTGCGTCCTGGACCGTGTAGCTGTTGCAGGACGGGTCGCTTTCGCCTGCGCTGTTGGCGGCGCGCACGCACACCCAATGCGAGCCAGCCGGAGGACGCGCAATGGACGTATTCACTGCGGCAGTCGTCCCACTCCACCCATTGCCGCCGGCGTTGCTCCCGCCGGTCCAACGATACTCGCTCGCCCCGCTCACACTGTGGGTCTGAATCGCTACCGAGCTGGTCCCTGGCGTGGCCACCGGGGTGACAGGCATCGTCGGGATATTCACCGTCGCTGGCGGGGGAGGCGAAGGCGGGGTAGGCGGCTGAGAGTTGGTCCCCTCGCAGCCGATCGGCTGCGTGCTGACTACGAAGTCGTCGAGATAGCGCTCCTGCGCCACCGGCGAGCCGCCATTCCAGTAGTTCTCGAGGAACACGGCATTCAACCCGTACCCATTGTACGATCCGACCCAGTTGAGGCCGGTACGCTGCGCCTGGAGCGATCCATCGATCCACAGTTCGAAGGTGCCGTCGCTCAGGCCCGCCGTATTCAGCCGGACGTGCGACTCGACACAATGCCACTGGCCGACGTTGCTGCTGCTGAAGAGGGCCATCTGGCTCTGAGCCGACCCGAGCCACCGGAGATTGGGAGAATCGTTATACGTCGTCGTCTTGAGGCTCCCACTCAAATCGGTCCCGCTCGCCGGGTCCAGCATCAGGTAGGAGTTACCGGACCCGCCACTCCACACATGGGCGATCATTGCCTGCGCCCAGTTGGAGTTGGCCAGGATGGTGGCCCGGGAGAGCTTGTCTGCACCGCCGCCGATCCAGCCGGACTGATTCCGGAGGTAGATCCGCCAGTAGAGCTCGCGGTAGTTGCTGGTGCCGTTGTCCGCGGCCCGCATGTACGAGCTGGGGGTACGGCCGAGCGCCAACTTCAGATTCCCCGCGTTGACCTGGCCCTGGGACCAGCGGGCTCGCATTCCACTCGAGCCGCTGGTGCCCACTCCGGCGGTCCGGGTCAGACTTCCGCCCGCGTTATCGAACTCGAAGTAGGAAGCACTCCGGTCCTGCTCGAAGTCGTCACACCAGACATAGCCGGGCTGGGGATTGGAACAACCGGCCGCGGCCGAGGGCGGCGGCTGCGACGGCGGCGGCGGCGCGGAAGCCGAAACGGTGATGGCAGCGGTATCCGCCTTCCCACCTCCCGAGGCGATGACCCGGTAGCTCCCTGGGATGGTGCCTGCGGTATAAAGACCGCTCGCGCTCACCGATCCGCCAGTGGACGACCAGGTCAGCGTCGGGAGGGCCGTTCCACCGTCGGACCACAGCGCGCTGGTATTGAACTGCTGGGTTCCGCTTGTCGCCAGGGAGATGGACTTGGGCGACAGGGTCAGCGAGGCGAGAGTCGGCTGAGGCGGCGGTGGCGGTGCGGAGGCGAGCGTCACCGTCGAGGTGTCGGCTTTGCCGCCACCGCTTACGATGACCCGGTAGCTGCCAGGGGTATTGCCCGCCGTGTAGAAGCCTGATTGGGTGATGGAACCGCCGGTGGCGGACCAGGTCAGAGTGGGGAGTGAAGTGGACCCGTCGGACCACGTCCCCGCGGCGGAGAATTGCTGGCCGCTACCGGTCTGCAGCTGCACCGGCTTGGGGCTCACACTCAGGGTCGTAAGCATCGGGGCGCCGACCGTCACGAAGGTGCTGTCGGCCCGGCCCGGAATGGAAACCTTGACCTTGTAGGTGCCGGAGGTCGCGCCCGCGGTGTAAAGTCCGCTCGCGCTGATAGTGCCTCCGGTGGCGGACCAGGTCACCGCCGGCAGCGCAGTCGACCCGTTCGACCAGACCGCGCTCGCGGTGAACTGCTGCGAGGCCAGGGCAGGCAGCGAGGGAGATCTCGGGCTGAGCGCCAGGACCAGGACCGTGGGAGGCTGGACCGTCACGACAGCGGTGTCGGCGAGTGACCCGCCCTGCTGTTGAGCCACAACCCGGTAGGTCCCGCCCACCGAGCCGGCGACGTAGAGCCCGTCTCCGCCGATGGTCCCGCCAGTGGCCGACCATGAAACCAGCGGCTGGGTGTTGGCGCCGCTCGACCAGTTGCCACTCGCCGCAAACTGGACCGACCCAGCCGAAGACACGGACACCGGCTTGGGAACGACGCTCAGCGAGGTCAGCGAGGGGCTTGTGTTCGCCACCGTCACGATGGCGGTATCGGCGAGACCAAACTGGGGCGCCGTAACGATGACCTTGACGTCCCCCTCCTGACCGCCGGCCAGGAACGCTCCGCTCTGCGTGATGGAGCCGGACCCGATCAGCTTCCACTCATAGACTGCCGGACCTACCTGCCCGGTGCTGAACATCGTCGTAGGGGTGAACTGCAGGCCCTGCGACAGACCCACCCGGGCGGTCTTGGGATCGATGGTCACTTTGGTCCCAACCCCGGCGACCGAGGTAACAACCACGGTGGCGGTGCCAGTATAGCCATTCGGCGTCTGGGCGGTGATCACGTAGGTCCCCGGCGTGGACGCGGTGAAACGTCCCGACGAATTGATGTGCCCCCCTGAGGCCGCCCAACTGACCAGGGCGCCGGAAGCCATCGCGCCACCAGCCAGATTCAGGAAAGCACCGAAAGTGAGCGTGTCGCCCTCCTGGAGCGTGATAGAGGCCGGCTGAATCAGGACGCCGGTCGGGTCGGTCTCGTTCTGCCAGACCGCCACGACCGCCGTATCGGAAAGGTCCGGCCGGTCGTGCGCCCGCACCACGATTCGGTAAGGACCCGGGGTGACTCCGATATACCGACCGTCCGATGAAATCGTACCGGACTCGGCGGTCCAGTCAAGGAGAACGGGGACGACGGCGCCGGCCTCCGAGAAAGCAGTCGCCCGGAATCGAAACTCCGATCCTGCCTGCGAGGCTGCGATTCTGGGGTCGATCCTGACGAGTTTGAGACTGGTGGAAGGGCTGGTAGGCACCGGAGACAGAAAGTCGGCCCGCTCTCCTTGGGAGCACGCCACGGTGATGGCGGTCAAGGCGAGGAGCGAGGACGTCTTCAGGCGCGCGATTCGGTGAGCCAGTCGATGCAGGAAGGTCATTGTGACAACAATCCCAGAGTCGAAGTTCGAAGGAGTCGGTATGCGCGTAGGCCGGGAAATCGGTCCAGCGCCCGGACGCCCCCTGGGTTGGCAAGAATTGGGCAAAGCAATTTTGAGCACATTGTCAACTTTTTCGACAGGCGAATGATTATGCGCATAGCCCGCGGATGTAGTTGTCTGGCTTATATCTACTTAGATCAATGCATCGTAATGCGTTGTGGCCACTCTGCTTATCAAGAATTCGTCATCTGCAAAACGCCAAATCCTCGCGGATGTCTCGCGAGTGAAGATCCAAGGTCCTTCATCCGGTTGAGCAACCCCCAACCTGGATGTCGATGTCAACCAGGGACAAATCAGATCACCAATTCGTGGAGCGAAGAAACTCCGCGGAGGATGAAGCGCACCGGTAGCTCCGGTCCGCTGCCTGAATTCTTGTGTAGTTCGTGCTGGTGACTGCGTTTTGGAAAAAAACGATTCGAGCGAGAAGATGAACGTGAATTACACGTCGCGCAAGCCGTGTCGTGGCACTGCAACAACTTGCTTCAGATGCGCTGAAGCTGCTCCACAGTTCGAAAATCCCGCGCGGTAACGCCTCGATGCGTCGGCAGCGTGAACAGCGATGCCGCGAGGGTTCGTGCTCCAACGAATTCTTCTCCGGAGTTCGCGATTTCTCCCCGGAAAACCGGCAATTGGGAGAGAATGAGTGGATAACCGCGAGCCACACCGGCGGCGCGCGCGCTGGAGCGAAGCAATCGATGATGGGCGGCGCCTGTTGCAAGGATGGGACACCTGAGCCACCCTGCCTGAGCACGTTGTCCGGGTCGGATGAAACGGATTTCATCGAATCGTGAGAGCAACGACTGCCATCGCTCCGAGCACAGCCGACGGTTCTCTGCGTCCCGCGCCGAATCGAGCCACAAGCGTTCGAGAATCGCCGCGCTGCGATCAGCAATCCCTCGAAGTGGGGGAGGTTTTCGGTAGACGGTCTCTCCAAGCCCAAGAAAGGGGAGCTGCAACGGCAGGCCATAGATCCAGGGACGGCCCAGGATCCACTGGGCCCAGAGGCCCAGGTATGGCCCAATCGCCGAACCTCCCGGCGGAACAGCTCCCAGCCGGCCGATCAGCTCGGAACCGCGGGCGGTCGTGCCCATCAGAGCCCCCCCGCTCCCGCCGGTTCTTCCCTTCCCTCGCCCAAAGCTCAGAATCCCCAAATCACCCAGGGATCCCGCTGGGGTCCCCTCTACCGTTGCGCCGACACCTTGCGCAGCGTCATCGATGAGCACGATTCCACGCCGTTCGGTTTCCAGCCGGAGTTCCCGGAGGTCCACCGGAATCCCGAACCAGTGCGCCACAACCACCGCATGAGGAGCCCGCTGGAGGGCGTCGGCAAGGGAGGCAGAGTCGGGACTCAGCGTGGTGGGATCGAGGTCGTAGAGCGAGACCGTCGCCCCCACCGAATTCGCAGCCGTCATCAGGTCGTAGCACCCCCACGCCGGCAGCGCCACGCGAACCGAACCGCCCGCCGGCGCCGAGGCCTTGATGGCCAACGCAAGCGCGACGGTCCCGCTCGCGGTAAGACGCACCGCGTCTGCCCCGTAATCGTGTCGAACGAGGTCCTCGATTTTCGAGGCGGCATCCCTCGACGGCAACAGCCCCGCGGCGAGCGCACCGAGCCGGAGCGGCGAGCGGACCGGAAGCTGATGCCTGAGTATCATTCCGAGAACAGTACTCGTGGCCTCTTCCTTGCGCTCCCGGTTCCCCACTGGAAAGTGAGCCCGAATGTGCGGAATCGCCGGAATCCTCTCGAGCCGACCTGCCGATCGCGAGTGGCTGTCCGCGCGGGTTAGCGCGATGGCCGGCGCCCTGGCGCACCGGGGTCCCGACGATGAGGGATTGTGGGTCGATCCCGGCGGGATGATCGGGCTGGGCTTCCGACGCCTCTCCATCATCGACCTCTCTCAAGCCGGCCATCAGCCGATGCGCTCCTCGAGCGGTCGCTACCTCATGGCCTACAACGGCGAAGTGTTCAATCACCGCGCCCTCCGCCGGGAGATGGAGCAGCGGGGGACTCCATTTCGGGGGCATTCGGATACCGAGGTCATGCTCGCGTGCATGGAGGCCTACGGTATCGACGGGGCGATTGCCCGGTTCGTGGGGATGTTTGCCATCGCCCTGTGGGATACCCAGGAGCGGACATTCCATCTCATCAGGGACCGGCTGGGGATCAAGCCACTCTACTATTACGCCGCTCGAGGGTGGCTCGCATTCGGTTCCGAGCTTCGCGCCCTGATGGCCCTTCCCGAGCTTCCTCGCGAACCGGATCGCTTCGCGGTACTCCAGTACCTCCGATACCTCTACGTGCCCGCGCCGCGCTCAATTCTGGAAGGGGTGAGGAAGCTGCCGCCCGGTCACCATCTGGTCCTCGAGGAAGGCTGGCAGGACCTGCCGCCGAGTCGCCCCTACTGGTCCCTGGAAGAAACCGAAGCCACTGGCAGGCAGAACCGGCTGACCGGCCCGGATCAGGACATCGTGGAGGAATTCGACAACCTCCTCAGCGATGCGGTAGCCCTTCGGCTCGAGTCGGACGTGCCACTCGGCGCCCTGCTTTCGGGGGGAATCGATTCCTCGACGGTGGTAGCCCTCATGCAGGCCGCCTCGTCCCGTCCGGTCAAGACCTACTCGATTGCCTTCCCCGGGACGGAGCACGATGAAGGGCCGATGGCGCGCGCCGTTGCCAACCACCTGGGCACCGATCACCACGAGCTCCCGGTCGACGACAGGGCCGCCCTTGCCCTGGCAGAAAACCTCCCCGAATTGAACGACGAGCCGTTCGCGGACCCGAGCCAGATCCCCACTCTGCTGGTGTCGCAGCTCGCGAGGCGGGAAGTCACCGTCGCCCTGACCGGCGACGGTGGAGACGAGCTCTTCGGCGGGTATAACCGCTACCTGAGCGGGCCGGGCATGATCTCGTTTGCGAGCCGGTTTCCCCGTGCCCTCCGGAAACCGGTTGGGGCGGCTATCGGTTTGTTCTCCGAGGAGTCATGGACCCGCGCGTACCAGGTTTCAGCCCGTCTGCTCTCCCGCGGCGGGGAGCAACGGCTCCCGGGCGAGAAAGCTCGCAAGCTGGGCAACCTGCTTCAGGCCGAGAGCGAGGTCGGGATGTATCGCTCCCTGTTGTCCGCCTGGCAGGAGCCGGAAGCGCTGGTGGTGTCGAAGAACGGGGCGGAAGATCCCTACCGAACAGCTTTCGGGCACATGCGCGAGGAAACCAGTTTCCTCGAGCGCGCGATGCTGGCCGACCAGATGATCTATCTCCCCGATGATCTCCTCGCGAAAGTAGACCGCATGAGCATGGCAGTGAGTCTCGAGGCCAGGGTCCCCCTGCTGGACCACCGGGTGGTCGAATACTCCTGGCGGCTCCGACCCGAGCACAAGATCCGCGAGGGGAAGGGCAAGTGGATCCTCCGCCAGGTGCTCTATCGCAGAGTCCCCCGCGAGCTGGTCGATCGTCCCAAGGTTGGCTTCACCGTACCGATTGCCGACTGGCTCAACGGAGCCTTGCGCGAGTGGGCCGGAGACTATCTCTCTCCTCTGCGGCTCAAGGCGGACGGGCTGCTGAATCCGGCGGCGGTCACCGAACAGGTCAGGGAATTCCGGAACGGCAATCGGGGGCTGGGCCCTGGGATCTGGGCCATCGTCATGCTGGGAAGCTGGCTCCACCGCTGGGGCAGCCGGGCCCATTGACCCACGAACCATGGATCGAACGGTGGCGCAGGGTTTTCGACCGGCTCCGCGCCCGCCTCGGTCGGTCCACTCATTCCCGCGAACGCGCCCGGTCCCGTTCCCGTTTGCTCCAGAACGGGAAACCCGATCGGATCCTCGTGATTTGCACGGGCAATATTTGCCGAAGCCCTTTTGCCGAGGCCGCCCTTCGCGCGGCACTGGAAAAGCAGGGGATCACCGGGATCGAAATCGTATCGGCCGGCTTCATCGGCCCCGACCGGCCCGCCGAGCCACGGGGTCTGGCCCTGGCGCGACAGCGAGGCTTGGACCTGAGCGGCCATCGCTCTCGCCTGGTCCGGCCGGGCGACGCGTCCTCCTTCGATCTTTTCCTCGTCATGACCCGCCGGCACCGCGACCACCTGGTTCGGAATTTCCGTGTCGAGGCGGATCGGATCGCCCTCCTGGGTGACTTCGACTCCTCCGGCGACCCGGAACGGGAGATCACTGATCCATTCGGGCAGCCGGATGAGGTATTCCAGCGATCGTTCGATCAGATCGATCGGTCGGTGCGAGGATTGTGTGACCTGCTGAGCCGAACCACAGAATGAACGGTTTCCCACCGGTTGTTGTCCTGGACGGCGAACAGCGTTCCGCCCTGGCGGTGACTCGTTCGCTGGGGCGGCGCGGCGTTCCAGTCCACGTTGGCTCGACCGCAGGCAAATCGCTCGCGGGCGGATCACGATTCGCGATTTCCGAAACCCGACTTCCGGACCCGCTCACGACACCGGCCGACTACGCCGGCGCCGTCGTCGAGCTGATCGACCGCTCCTCGGCGCGGGTTCTCCTCCCGATGACCGATGCCTCCATGATCGCGGTCCTCGAGAGCCGGTCCTTGCCCGCGCAGGTGGAGGTGCCGTCCGGAGATCTCGAGAGATTCCGCGCCGGGTGCGACAAGGAGAGCGTACTGGCGGTGGCCCGGAAGCTGGGGATCGCCGTGCCGGGGCAATGGACTCTGGCTCTCCCGAGTTCTCCCCTGCCGCCCGAGGCGGCCGGCGCATTCCCGGTGGTCCTCAAACCGGCGCGATCGGTGGGCGAGGCGAGCGGAAAGCGCCTCAAGGTCGGGGTGGATTACGCGGCGAATCCGGATGCCCTCCAAGCTGCGCTGGCACGGATGGACCCTGGCGCTTTCCCGATCCTGGTTCAGCGAAGGATCACTGGACCGGGAATCGGGGTCTTCGTGCTCCGCTGGAACGGTCGATCGGTGGCAACATTCGCCCACCGGAGAATCCGGGAGTTTCCACCTTCGGGCGGGGTGAGCGTCACCTGTGAGAGTATCGAGCTCTCTCCGGCGCTTCGGGCCAAGGCTGAATCGCTGCTCGCCGAGCTCGATTGGTCAGGCGTGGCAATGGTCGAATTCAAACTGGATTCGGCGACGGGAGAACCGTACCTCATGGAGGTGAATCCCCGGTTCTGGGGGTCGCTGCAGCTCGCGATCGACGCGGGAGTGGATTTCCCCTGGTACCTGCTGCGCCTTGCCCTGGGAGAGCCGGTCGAACCGGTGCATTCGTGGCGGATCGGAGTGCGAAGCCGCTGGGGTTGGGGGGAGGTGAACCACCTGCTGGCTCGGATCCGGAAATCCCGCGCCCAGCTCGAGCTGCCCGATGACGCGCCTGGCATCTTCAAAGTGCTGGCCGACGCAGCCCAGGTGTGGAGACCGGGGCAGCGGAGCGCGGTGTTTCGGCTCAACGATCCCCGCCCATTCCTTCGGGAGACGGTGCAGTGGTTTCAGGACCTCAGGGGATCGACTTGACGATCCAGGGCCCGAGAAGACGGGAGAGTCCCAGCGGCAGGCGCCGCCAGAGTCGGGGACCCCAGGAGAATTTGCCCTGATCGGGTGAAGGGGTTGCCGACACCGATTGACCGTCGCGAGTCCATTGGTACCAGAACAGCGGCTCGTCCTGCCCACCCCACTGCTGCTTGAAGCGGTGGGTCCCGCTGCCCGGGGTGCACCGCCCGAAGTTGAAGGTCCGCACCCCTTCCGCGATGCACCGTGAGAGAAAAGACCAGTACAGCAGCATGTTGGGCGCGATCCGGTTGAACTCGGACAGGGAGGATGCCCAGGTCATCTCGAATTCATTGCCCCACCGGAATCCCGCTCCACAGGCAATCGGGCGGTTGTCCAGCCAGGCGCAGCCGAACCAGGAATCCTCCGGAAACACCCTGGCGATCGCGGCAAAAAAAGACTGGGGCAGGGTCGGAGTCCCCAGATCCCGCATGTGCCGGCTGAAGACCTCGAAGAATGGTTCGATCTGCTCGGGGCCGAACCGCACCGCCACACCCTCGCGCTCGGGCCGCCGAAGCTGGCTCCGGAGCTTCGAGGAAAAAGACTTGAGGAGCGCCTCCCGGTCGGAGGGAAGGGGGAGCATAACAGTGATCTTCCGGTGGGACACCGGAAGATCGAGCGCCAGCTCGACCCGGCTCCGAAGCTCGAGGAGCTCGGCCCCGGAGCGGGCCGATTCGGCGGACCCATCGGCGGCGAGCGCCGCGACGCCGGCCGGACTGCCGAGCGGGCCGCCATAGTTCAGAAACGGCATCGAGACCAGGTAGTGCCCGAACAGCCGGCTCCGAACCCGGACCAGCGGCAGCGCCGCCGTGAGCTGTGCCAGTCTCACGGGTTACGCAGTAGCGGGTCTCGTGACCGAAGACCTGTTCCAGTACATCCTTCCAGCCATGCCGATGAAAGTGGGTATACCCGATCTGCCCGGACACGAAGCCGTCCCACTCGGCCGCGTCTCCTCGAAATGGCTCGACGTTCATGGCTGGGTCGCGAGCCAGCGGGCCACCGAGGAGAACCGGAACTCGCGGAGGAGCCTGGCCATTTTCGCCATGGTGCCCCCCAGCCCGCGGTAGTGCCGGATCCGGGTCAGCGGGCCGACCGGTAGCCTGGGTTGCCCCGGATCGATCTCCCAGGAATGGATGTAGAACATCCCCGGCTGGGCGATCCGGCCGAAACCGCGAAACGCCTTC
Source organism: uncultured Gemmatimonadales bacterium (assembly GCA_963841505.1). Classification (GTDB taxonomy): domain Bacteria; phylum Gemmatimonadota; class Gemmatimonadetes; order Gemmatimonadales; family GWC2-71-9; genus JABFSM01. The sequence goes on along the minus strand of CAWJCZ010000001.1, from coordinate 519,953 downwards.
CGGGCCAGGGCGAGCGGGAAAAAACGCAGATAGGCCCCGCCCGCGGCGGGCACCGTCAGCCCGGCGATGCGGGTAGTCGCCATCGGGAACTCGAGGAGGACCCCGCCGGGCCGTTCGATGCGATGCGGGATGGATGGTGCGCCTGGGTACCCATAACCCGGGCGCCGGATCGGGAAGAGGCTCGAGTCCCAGGTATAGCCTTCTTCGAGCAATACGTCGAACGCCCATTCCGTTCCCGGAATGATGGAGAAGCTGGGGGCCCGGAAGCCCCGGATCGGGCTCCCGCTGGTGTCCTCCAGCACGCCCCGGGAACGCCGGCATTCTTCACGGAACTGCGCCGGGGTAAGGGTGGAGACCCTGGTATGCCAGAAACTGTGCGAGGCCAGCTCGTGCCCCTGTTCGACGATCCGCCGAATCAGGGAAGGGTGGCGCTCGGCGACCCAGCCCACAACAAAGAAGGTCGCCGTGGCCTGGTGCCGGGCGAGCAGGTCGAGGAGGAGTTCGGTGTTGGCCTCCACCCGGCTCGGATGATGCTCCCAGCTTGCTCGGCTGACGACCGACTCGAACGCGCTGACCTGAAAATGCTCTTCGACGTCGACCGAGAAGAGGTTCGTCGCGGAGTCCCGGATAGTGGTTTCGGTCCGATCAGGGGTTAGAAGACCGACGTGTCGCCCGGGTTGCGTGGCTTGAGCCGCCAGAGTCCGGTCCCATCGGGCACCAGGACGCCGCGGATCGTCATATGCTTGCCAGGGACGAACGCGGCCCGGTTATAGCTCCCCAGCGCATCGAGGACCACCGCGAGGGGACCAGTCCCGTCATCTCCGACCACCCGGAAATCGAGGCCCTCAGGGGTAGCTTCGCTGATGATCGCATCGTTGACCTGAACCAGGGCCGCGTCGAGAAGCCCGGAAGCGGCGCTGGCCGCTTGCGCGGTGGAGACAAGCAGCGGCAGTGGTGAAAGGCGGGAACCGATCTGGGTAATCACGGCCTGATCCAGAACCGGTTGCCCAGCCCTGGTCGAGACCGTGCCCACGACGACCACGCTGTCGCCGGGGTTGCTCCCGGTGACATTGCCCCGCAGAGTCACCCGGGTCAGGCGGATCTGCCCCGAGGAGTCCGCGACGTACGCCGTGGTATCCCGGAAGGATTGCACCCCTGCCAGCACCAACCCATGTATCAGGACCCGCTGGCCCTGCGGGAGCGCGCGGGCCTGCCGGATGAAGACCTGGCGATAGCCGGTAAACACCTGCACCGGCGGGTTCGAACCGGGATCGTAACTGGCGGCCAGGTGGACGGGGGTGGGAACACCGGCAACGAGAGAGTCTCCCGGGCCGGTCTCGTCCACCGTGATCACATAATCCCCGACGGGAACCTCCTGAAATTCGGCAATCCCCGCAGGCCCGGTGGTCCGGGTCTGGATCGCCTGGCCTCCGCTGGTCAGGCGAAGGGAAACGTGGGCTCCGCCGAGAACGGTGTCGGGCTGGGTGAGTGTGCCCGACGCATCCCGGTCTACGATCAGGACGAGCTCCAGATTCGGCCTCGTCGGCAGCACGACGCCCAGGTCCCCGCCGACATTGCTGCAACCGGCCAGAGTCGCGAGGAGGAACCCAAGAAAGAGACGCGGCATACTAATACTCCACTCGGGCACCGACCCGGACGACGCGGGGTTCGCCCATGCGTCGCAGCAGGGTGCCAAATTGCGGGTTAGACAGATAAGGAATCTGCACCGCGCCGGTGGTGGCGTTGCTGGTCAACGCGCCGGCTGGATCGATCAACAGGGCGGCCCGATCAACCACGCCAGTTTTCGAAGCGACCAGGTTGAAGGCTTCCAGGGTCAGGACCACCCGTCCGGGTCCATGCGATAGCGGCAGCGGCACCCCGAGCCGGACGTCAAGGGACCCGACTCCGTTCTGGCGGCAGCTGTTCCGCGCGGCGAAACCCGCGGTCGAGCTGCCGTCACAGCTGGCATTCACATCGGTTCCGCCCGGGTTCACCACGCTGGCCGCCGGGGCCGGATCGTTGTTTCCGCCGAGATCGCCATTCACATCGACCCCGCTGCGAAAGCCGGGGGTGAATGGCAGTCCAGAGCGATATCGGCCCCGCAGCATGATCGAGATCGGGCTGGACCCCCCGGTTCGGAATTCCACCGAACCGGCCACCCGATGGGGAATGTCGACGTCCGAGCGCCCGGTATCCCAGTCCTGGCCATCGATGCCCTGCGGGAAGGGGGAAAGCTGATCGGCGGGATCGGGCTCCAACAGCCCCACCAGGTTATCGCGGGTGCGAGAGAAGGTGTATTCCGCGGCGAGCAGAAAAGTTCGACTGATCGGGCGGCTCAACGCGAAGGTTGCTTCGTAATGGTCCGAGAAGCCGGTTGGATTGAAGGCCGTCACGAGATCGAACTGGGTAAAGCGTCGGCTGCTCGCCGGCACCACGCTCACGAGGCTTCCCTGTTTCGCGAGCGCGCCATACACCGGCCGGCCCTCCTGGGTTTCTCCGAACGGGAAAGGGGCCAGGTTGACATCGGCGCGCCGCAGCAGATAGTCGGTGTGGTGATACGCGCCCGACATCCGGACCAGCACCCCACCCGGAAATGACCGAGCGATGGTGATGTCGGTCTTCAACGTTCGCGGAGCGCGGAATTGCTCCGGGGTCCCGAAGAAACTGAGTCGCACCGGAGCAGCGTTGGCAGAGTTGGTGGGCCAGGATACCGGTCCCAGCGCCCTGGCCACCTTCACATTGGTCCCCGAGTTGTGCACCGCCTCGGCGAACAGCGCGGGATCGATCCCGGTGGCGTACAGCCCGAGACCTCCCTGGATCGTCCACTGGCCGCTGGTACCGGGGTCCAGCACGAAGCCGACCCGGGGCTGGATGCCCCGGCGGTCGTGGGGGGGATGATTGTTTGGAATTCCCGGCCAGGTTTATCCACTCGTTGTTCAGTGGTGATCTTGTTCGCGGGGAGTACCTGGGTTTCGTACCGCAGCCCGAGCAGCAGGTCGAATCCCGATGCCACCCGCCAGAGGTCCTGCACGAACGCTCCGACCTGCGCCGCCGTGATGCTCACTTCGCTCGAGGTGGCCGCGGTCCGGAAATACGCCCCGCTTCCCGATCCGAACCGGTCGAGATCACCGAAGAGAAACCGGCCCGCCGCGCCGTAGTCGTATTGCTGCTTGTAGCTGGTCACCTCGGCGCTCAGCCCAGCCTTGATGAAGTGTACCCCTGACTCGTACTGGACGGCATCGCTCAGGCTGATAAGCTGGCTTTCGAAAAGCCCCGGGAGCGACGCATCGCCGCCGACCCGTATTCCCTCCCCCACGAGGCGGGTCTCCGGGAGTCCCGCCCCCTTCCAATCGCGTCGGGCCAGCGCCAGACCGATCCGAAGCTCATTGGCGAACTTGCTGATGGTGGTGAGCGCCACCGCCGCGGAAACATCCCGTCCCGAGAGACTGGCTCCGGCGTGATTCCCGACGTCCCGACCGAGCTCGGGATTCTTCTCCTGGAAGGCCCCACCCCCGGCCCGGAACATGACCCGCGAGCCGCGCCCGACCTGCCAGTCCATCCGCCCTAACCCGGCGCCGCCCTTCCAGGTCCGGACCGCCGGCTGGACCGAGCCGGAGAGATCGGACCCGTGGGACGCGGCCGCCACCTGGACCGCGTCGCGCAGGGAACCGTCCGGGTCGTTCCAGGGAAACGGAGTGGGGGTCGCGAGGGACTCAAAGCCGGCCTGAAGAAAAAAGGACGCGGTATCCGGCTTGATGGCTCCGGCCAGGGAGGCGCCGCCCCAGAGCGAGGTGCCGGAGCTGTCCGCCGGGTTGAGGGCGTCATTACCGCCGAGGCTTGGCACTGCTGGCCGCGAGGTACGGTGCGAATTCGAAGCGATTGGAGCCGGCGCGGGTTAGGAGCGAAAGATCGGTTCCCGGATTGCCCCGCCATTCCGCATCGAGGGCCTCGCTGGAGACCTGACCCTGCGCAAACGCCTCCCGCTGAAACCCCCGCAACGCGGCCGGCTCCCCGGGATGTCCGGGGTGCCGGAGCAGCAGCTCGGGGATTCCGTCCACATAGACCCGGGTCATTCGGGCCGGCAGACCCGATCCGGCGATCGCAAATCCTTCCCGGCCATCGAGGGGAGCGGCGACTTCACTCATCCCGCGCGAGATGTCGGTGACGTCGCGACGGAACTCCAGGGTCCGGAGCTCGCGCTCCAGCACCAGACGACTGGCCGGTCCCGCTGCGCTGCCGGTCTGCGAGACCTCAGTGACCGAAGTCACCGGGGGCGGTCGTTCGATCAGATCGGCGGACACCGTGGTGGTCCGGCCTGCCGCGATCAGAACCCCCCGGAGCCGGACCGGCTGATAGCCCGGCACTTCCACCAGAATATTGTAGGTGCCGGGCAGCATCATCCGCATCACGAAGGAACCGTCGCGACGGGAGGTCAGCTCGCGTACGGTGCCACCGGCCTGGTCCTCGATGGTAATGATCGCGCCGCTGAGGAGCTCGTTGTCGGTACCGCGCACCAAGCCCTGGAGGGAGCCGGAGGCGATGGACTGGGCGCTGAGCCTTGGAACAGCGATGCCCAGTATCGCGGCTACGGCGAGCCACCCGAATCGACCTGCCACCTCGCACCTCCCTCTGAGACCTTGTGGGTTTGTGCAGGACGAATGCCATGACCCAGCCGGGCAGGCACGGAGCCTCGGATCATCGAAGTCTCTCAAGCCTAATGGCGTGTTACCCCCCAGCCAATCCGATCCTAAATCTATGACGGGCAATCGGATGTCGCCGCCGCCCGGGGCCGGAAAATTCTGCGCCCGGCCTCCCGGAAAGACAGGCGAGTTGCGCACCGGTGTGCAGGATGCTCTCCCCCGCGGAGCCTCCTGCTGCAAGTAGCCCACCGGCGGCGAGTTGCGATCTCGGGGTGATTCCGCAGGAGAAAACGGACCCGCGGGGGGACGGTTTGCAAAGCTCCTTCCGGCGCAGTCAGGCCATACCTCCCGGCTTCTTGCCCCGATAAGTTCTTCGTGTCGTGCCAGACTACCAGGTACTGGGCGGCTGCCTCCGCTCCGCTCTCGAGTTTCCCGGACTTCCGAGCAGTCGATTCGGATGCGCCAACCTGGGTGCTGGAGGTTTCCGACGACCCGGCACCAACCCTCCCGCTCGATACCCTTGGGCTCCGATCCGGTAAGGGAAGGCTCCGGCGTCGAGCATTTCCGGACCACCCAGGGCTACCGGCTGGTCTACGGGGACACCGGCACCTATGACATTCAGGCGGGAGGGACGAGGGTACGCTGGCACCGTCCTCTCTCCCGCCGCAGGATCCTTGACGGCGGCTCAATTTCTCGAGGCGGTCCGGATCGACGTGCTCGGAAGGGTGCTCGCCTCGGCGATGCACGCCCAGGGGATTCTCTGTCTTCACGCCAGCGCGGTCTGTATCGGGGACAAGGCGATCGCTTTCCTGGGACCCAAGGGATTCGGCAAGTCGACCCTGGCGTATGGGTTGGTGCGAGAAGGAGCCCGGCTGGTTACCGATGATACCCTGCCGGTCGAGCTGGGCCCTCCACCTCGCGCCCGACCGGGGGTCCATCAGGTTCGGATGTGGTCCGATTCGGCGAGTCTCCTTGGCGGGAGTCCGATGGGTTCGTCACCGGATCGTTCGGCAAGCAGCAGTCAGCGAGCCTGGCCGTTCATCAGGTCGCGAACGAACCCAGCATTCTCGCCACCGTTGTACCTGCTGATTCCGGTCGAGGCAGGCCACGACATGCCGGCGGTCCGGCGCGAACGGCTGGCGCCACTCCCTGCGGCACTCTCCCTCATTCAGCATGCCCGAATCGCTCCGCTGCTCGGCAAATCAGAATCCGGCCCGTTGTTGCATCGCGCCACGGACCTGAGCCAGGCCGTGCCGGTGTATGCGCTCCAGGTGGCGCGGGATTTCACCCGGCTGGACGAGGTCGTCTCCTCGCTGATGCGACTGCACGACGCGTGATGGCAGCCGGCGATGTGCCGCAGCGGATCATGGCGGGAAGGATCGTTACCGCGGCAGCGGTGGTGGCGATCGCGCTGCTGACCCTGCTCCCCCAACCGAGATCCCCGGGCTCGAGCCGGCGTCGCTCGAACCCACCGACATCCTGCAGAACATGATCCTGTTCATCCCGCTGGGCTCGGGCTCGCGTTGCTGGGGAGGAGCATCGGCTTCGCCGCCGCTGGTCGGAGGACTGGGCAGCGTCGGGATCGAGCTCGCCCAGATCTCGCTCGTCGCGGGGCGGGACAGCTCGATGCACGACGTCGTGAGCAACCTGCTCGGCGTCATCATCGGCGCCTGGCTGATCCACCACTGGAGCGGCCGGCGCCTCTGGTGGCGCTGGATCGGCGGGTGCGCTCGCGATCTGGTTCTGCTCTACGCGACCGTCGGAGGTGGCATGGCGCTCCCGGCGCCCCCGATCGATACGCCCTGGTACTCCCAGTGGCAGCACGATTTCCCCGGGATGCCGCGGTTTCCCGGTCGAATCCTTTCCCTGTCGCTCCAGGGCATCGAGTTGCCGGATGGGACCATCCCTCATCCGGAACAGCTCCGGGAGCGCATCGTTCGCGCCGACACGACGTTGCTCTCAGCTTCGTTTCGAAACCGGCACACCCACGGACGCCCGGACCCAGCTGGCAGGGATCGTGATGGGCTGGCCGGGCTCTCACCTGGTCAATGTGATTCAGGAAGGGCGCTCGGTGTCGTGCGGTCCCGGTTGGGCATGTCGATGCTGGGCTTCCGATCCCCGATCGTGAAGATCCCGGAGGTGATTCCGAGCCGGCCCGGGGACACCCTCCGGGTTCAGGTTTGGACCACTCGCCGGAACATTCGAGTCGCGGTCCAGGGTGATTCGCGTCCGAAGCTCGGAGCTGCGACTATCGGCCGATCTCGCGCTGGCGGCGATCTCGCCGGCGGATCGCCTGGTCAGGGCACAATCGGGGTGATTGGTGGATCCGGGTTGGCGCGACCCTCGGGGCGTTCCTGCTGGTCGGCCTGGGAATCCCCCGCAGGCCCGGGCTGCAGGGCGTCGGGCTGGTAGCCTGGGTCATCGCGGGGCCGGCCCTGTTCGGGCTCTCGCCGATCCCCGCTTACGTGGTCGCCGCGGGGCTGGCCGGTCTGGTCGCCGGCACATGGCTTGGCCGGGCGATGGGCCTCGGATGAGGATCGCGCGCCGGTCCCGCGTCGCTAGACTTCACCGGGTGCCGTTCCGCTTTCTCCGCCGGCTGGCGTTTCGCAATCGCATCCTCCTGGCGCTGCTCCTCCTCGGTGCCGCCCCCTCGGCGATCCTGAGCGCGGGGTGGGTGTGGAGCCTGCTCCAGTACAACCCCGCGCGCTCCAGCCGGTTCGTACTCGATACGGTGCGGGTCACCGGGCAGACGCTGCTGGAGACCCTCGACTCGACCCGTCTTGCATCCCACCTCGCTCCGGGGGAGCCGGTGCCGTTCACGCCCCGGGAGTCCCTGGCGCTCGATGAGCACGTCAAGGCGATCAACCTGGCGCTGATTCGCTCGGAGAGCGGATTCCACTACGCCCGGCTCCGGGCCATCGCGCTCGCGATCGGCATCGCATTACTCGGCGTCTTCATCCTGACCGCGGCGGTCTACCTGGCACGCTCGATCGCCCGCGGGTTAAGCCGGCCCACCGACGAGCTGGTGGGTTGGATGGAGCGGATCAGGCGGCACGAGCCCCTGCCCAGCGAGGGCGAAGGGGGCGCGCCCGAATTCGCGGTGCTGCGCTCCGCGCTGCGGGACACCGCCGCCGCCCTCCACCAGGGCCGCGCGGCCGAGCTCGAATCGGAACGACTGCGGGCCTTTCGGGAAGTGGCGCGACGGGTCGCCCATGAGATGAAGAACCCGCTGACCCCGATCCGGTTCGCGGTCGGGGCAATTGGAACGGACGGCCGGGAATCCGGACCGCCAGGTGTCCAAAGCGGAGGAGACTGAGGCGCTCGAGGTGCTCCGGATCGAGACCGCCCGGCTGGAGCAGCTGGCCCGGGAGTTCGCCAACCTGGGCCGGCTGCCGGAAGGACCGGCCGCCGAGGTGGACCTGGGCGAGCTGCTGGCCGAGCTGCTCCGGACCTCGGTCCCCGCGACGATGCAGCCGATCCTGCGGGTGGACGCCGCCGCGCCCCGGATCGTCGGGCACTACGATCCGCTGCACCGCGCCTTCAGCAACCTGATCCGCAACGCGGTGGAGGCGTGCCGGGAATCGGGCGACCTTGAAGTCACGGTGGGCATCGAGGAGGAGCCGGAGGGAGGCATCGCGGGAGTGCGGGTTACGATCAGCGATCACGGCCCCGGGGTGTCGGCCGACGACTGGGCCCGGATCTTCGAGCCCTATGTCACCACCAAGGCGGCCGGCACCGGGCTGGGTCTGGCGCTGGTCAAGCAGGCGATCGAGTTCCATCGCGGCACGATCCAGGGACATGAAACGCCGGGCGGAGGCGCCACCTTCATCGTCCGCCTCCCGGTGACGGGACGGACCCGGCTCGCGCCCGAGCTGCCGTCCGGATTCGTGGAACGCCGGGTCGCGGACCGGCGGGGGAGACGGATATGAAGCCTCGGGTACTGATTGTCGACGACGAAGCCAACATCCGCCGGATGCTGGCGGCGCTGCTCAAGGGCGAGGGATTCGAAGCCGAGCAGGCGGCCAATGGCAACGCGGCGCTCCTGGCCCTCGACCAGGTGCACCCGGATGCGGTGTTGCTCGATCTCCAGATGCCACCGGGTCCCGACGGCCTCGAAACCCTGGTCCAGATCCGGGAGCGCGACGCGGGCATTCCCGTGATCATGATGAGCGGCAAGGCCCAGCTGACCGACGCGGTCAAGGCGATCAAGCTGGGCGCCTTCCAATTCCTCGAGAAGCCGCTCACCCCCGAGGCGGTGCTGGTCGCGCTCCGGAGCGGACTCGAGCTCACCCGGGCTCGCGCGGAAACCCGGGCGCTCCGGGCCCAGCTCGGCCCCCGCGCCGACCTGGTCGGGACCAGCCCCCCCATGGAAGAAGTGCGGGCCCTGATTGCCCAGGTCGGGCCGACCGATGCGCGGGTCCTCATCATGGGAGAATCGGGCACCGGCAAGGAGCTGGTGGCCCACGCGATCCATCGCGCTTCGCACCGGGCCGCCCGCCCCATCATCTCAGTGAACTGCGCCGCGATTCCGCGGGACCTGGTCGAGTCGGAGCTCTTCGGACACGAACGCGGCTCGTTCACCGGCGCGACCGAACGACGCCTCGGCCGGTTCGAGCTGGCGGACACCGGGACCCTGTTCCTCGACGAGGTCGGCGACCTGAACCTCGAGGCGCAGGCGAAACTTCTCCGGGTGCTGGAAACCAGCGAGATCCAGCGGCTCGGGGCGGAGCGCTCCCAGAAGCTCGACGTCCGGGTCCTCGCCGCGACCAACCAGCGGCTCGAGCAGGCGGTGGCAGCGGGCACCTTCCGCGAGGACCTCTACTTCCGCCTGAACGTGTTCCCGATCAACCTCGCCCCGCTCCGCGACCGCCGCGAGGATCTGCCGGCGCTGGTGGATCACCTCGCGGCGCGGATCCGGCCCCACCAGCCCTCGGTGTTCACCGCGGAGGCGGTGGCGACGCTCGCGGGTTATGACTGGCCCGGCAACGTCCGGGAGCTGGCCAACATCGTGGAGCGGCTCTCCATCATCGGGGCCGCCGAGATCGATGCGGCGACCGTGGTCCAGGTGCTGCCCCGGAGTGGCGTCTCGCGGTTCGAGCTGCCCACCGTCACCACCGATTCGGGGACGACCTATTCGGTGGCCGAGCTGGGGGGACGCTCGCTCTCCAACGTGCTCGACGACTACGAGCGGGCCCTGATCAGCACCGCGCTCAAACGGGCCTCCGGGAACGTAGCGGAAGCGGCCCGGGCGCTTCAGACCGACCGGGCCAACCTCTATCGCCGCATGAAACGGCTGGGCCTGTGAGCGCCCGCCGGTGGCGGGTCGTGCTGGCCGTGTTAGGGTGCGCGGGCGCCACCCGCGGGCTGGCCCAGGATAGCGTGCAGGTGATCCGCCCCGAGGCGACCACCCCGGATTCCGCCGGCGCGGTGCTGCCGCCGTCCGTCGTCGAAGAAGTCATCGCGCACTACAACGATGCCTCCACCACCCGGATCCTGGGACCGTTCCTCCTTCCAGGGGGGGCGACGTTCAGTGGACCGGTGGCGGTGTTCGGGGGCGCGCTCACGATCCGGGGCCGGTTGACCGGTCGGGTCACCGTGATCAACAGCTACCTGCTGATCGAGTCGGGAGGGGTGGTCGAGGGCGACGTCCTGGTCGTCGGGGGCCAGATCCTGATACGTGGTGACGGCAGGCTCGAAGGGCGCCGCCGGGAATACCGGCCCACCGCGGCGGTGATCCGGACCTCGGCGGGGCTCCTCGCCGTGCGGCCGCCGCCCCGGAGTCTGGGCGAGCTCGCCTCGGCCCAGCGCTCGTTCCAGACCCCGTACTTCCGTACCACGGTGACGCTGGAAACGGGACGCACCTACAACCGGGTCGAGGGATTCCCGGTCGTGCTGGGCCCGACTTTCTCCCGCGAGGGACTCGAAGATCTCGACGCCAGGCTCGATCTCCGGGGGATCATCTGGACCGCCCCGGACCGCACCAACCTTCGGGCCAATTTCGGCTACCGCGGGCATGCCGAGCTGCGATTCGGGAAAGCCCGGCGGCTGAGCGTCGGGTTCACCGTGTCGCGCCAGATCCATCCCATCGAGACTCAGCCGCTGACCCTGGGGGAAGTGGGACTCGCGGCGGTGCTGCTCCAGCGCGATTACCGCGACTACTACCAGGCCGAAGGCTTCGGTGGGGAGGTGGGCTACCGGGTCGGTTCGGTGATGCTGAGCGGGTCGCTCCGGCGCGATTTTGAACGGAGTGTTCCGGCCACCGATCCCTTCTCGGTGCTCCGGAACGAAGGGTGGCGCCCTAACCCGCTGATCGACGACGGGCATTTCACGACCCTGCGGTTCGGCCTGTCCTACGACAGCCGCAATCAACCCGACGCCCCGGCCAACGGGTGGCTGGTGGACGCCTGGTGGGAGCGGACCCGGAGCAGCGACGCTTCGCCCCTGGCGTTGCCCCCCGAGGTGCGCGGGCCGATTGCCCCGGGCTCCTACCGCTCCGACCGGGTCTGGTTCGACCTGCGCCGGTATCTCCGGGTGAATCCCGGGGTCCGGGTCGGGGTGCGTGCCCTGGGGGGAGGGTGGGTCGACGGCGACCCGCTTCCGCTGCAACGCCGGATGGCGCTGGGCGGGCCCGACATCCTGCCCGGCTACGGGTTCCGCAGCCAGACCTGCGCGCCCCCGGGTTATGGGGATCCTGCGCATGCCGCCCTCTGCGACCGCATGATCGCGTTCCAGGCGGAAGTCCGGACCCGGGCCCACCTGGGTCTGACCGCCCCAGCCCAACATCCCTGGCTCGCGGCCGCCCAGCGCCTGTTCTCGATCCACGATCCCGATCTGGTCGTCCTGGGTAACGCCGGCAAGGCGTGGATCACCGGCGAAGGCCCGGGACGGGTCCCCAACAACCGGATCCCCCGGTTTGGAGAATGGCAGAAGGACGTCGGGTTAGGCCTCGATTTCGGCGGACTGGGCGTGTATCTCAGCCAGCCGCTTACCAAGGGGTTGCCGCTGCGTTTGACGGCACGGCTCCAAGAACGGTTCTGATGCGACGGCCGGTCTTCCTTCTCCTCGTCATGCTGGCGCTCGGGACACGGGCTTCACCGGCGCAGGCCCAGTCACAGCGGGTGAGCCTCGTGGTCCGGCTTTCGCCCGACTCGTTGGCGAGCGGGGCACGCCGGCCCTGGATCCAGGTTCGCGACCTCCTCGCCGATCCGGTCTGGTCGGAAGCGCTGAATCGGACCTTCCCGGTGCGCATGGAATTCCGGCTGGAGATCTGGCGGGGACGGGACGGTTGGATCGACGACTTCCAGCGGGCCACGGAATGGAACCTGGTGATTCAGCGGGAACCCCTGCAGGACATCTACCGGGTCACCCGGATCCTGCTCTCGGGGCCGGAGGAATTCCACTTTGCCACGCGGGATGAGCTGGCGGCATGGATGCGGCAGGTGAATCAGATCGACGTGCTGCCCCGGGGGACCGGGACGTTCTACTACAATGTCTCGCTCCGGATCAGCGCGCTGTCCGACGACGACATGGAGGAGCTCGAACGATTCCTCTCGGGGGATCCGAGCGCCCCCAAGCACCAGAGCAGTCCCCTCATGCGGGAAGTGCGCCGGTTCTTTCTGCGATTGGCCGGGCTGCCGGTGCAGACGCTGGAAACCAGGTCGGACAAATTCGTTGTGCGGTAACCGTAGGGTGGGTGGGCTAGCCCCGAATTGCCCGGAGCGCCGACTCCCCGTAAAACAATCGGATGTATTTCGCCTGGGTCGCGGTGAGGCGTCGCACCGCCCAGGCCAGGTGCACGAAGTGCGGCTCAACCGGCGGATGCAGCGGATGCATGCCGCATTCCTCCGGCAACCGGTTCCCCTTCCGGGTATTGCAGCTGCTGCACGCGGTCACGCAGTTGGTCCAGCCATTGTCCCCACCCCGGCTGATCGGCACCAGGTGATCGCGGGTCAGGCATTCGCGTGGCTTGAGCTGAATCGGGGTCCGATGACAGAACTGACAGCGATACTCGTCGCGGGCAAAGAGGAAGGTATTGGTGACCTGGCGACGGAACTTGCGAGGGACGTGGACAAACTTGACGAGGCGGATGATGGCGGGCTTCGGGAGGGAAACCCACAGACTTCTTATGGGATCTCCTTCGTCCGCCTCCACGATTTCCGCTTTCCCATCGATGACCAGACGGAGTGCCCGCTTGACGGGCACCATGGTCAGGGGCTCGAAGGACGCATTGAGGGCGAGACAGCGCACGAAGGTATCTCGAATTGGGACAATGGATTCTATCGGGTGGAGGGGTCTCGGAGCAAGGCGCTCAATGGCGTCGATGGACGATCCTTCCTCCCACCATGGTCAGGTGAACGTCGTCCGGCCGGGCGGACACCACCGCCTCATATGGGTCCTGGATTGAAGCAGTGCCGGCGGGAAGGACCGCGACCACATCCCCGAAAGTACCGGTCCGCAGTGACCCGAGATCCCGGTCCAGCCCAAGGGCACGCGCCCCTTCAATAGTTGCAAGGCCCAGGGCCCGCTCGGCGGAAAGTCCGGCCAGGTCGCGTGCCGCACGCATCTCCGCGAACAGATCCAGCCGGCCCACACTGGCGGCGGAGTCGGTGCCCAATCCGACCCGGATTCCCGCATCGAGCAGCGCGCGAAGGGGAGCTTGGGCATGACCATGCCGGGCATTGGAAACGGGACAGTGAGCCACCGCGGCTCCGCTCGTCGTGAGCACCTCGATGTCGCGGGGGGTGAGATCGATCGCATGAATGCAGAGCGTGCGGGACCCCAACACTCCCAAGCCGGCGAGCCAGCCGATCGAAGATTCAGGTGCCGAGGCGGAATGCGCCGCGAGCGGGGGGATGCCCCGGCGCCGCCACGCTTCGGCAAAAGGGCCGGTGCCGGTCCGGACGAACCGCGACTCCGCCGCCGATTCGGCGACGTGAACCGCAAGCGGCAATCCGGCGTCCTTGGCCCAGGTGGCGACGCGGGCAAACAACGGCCCGCTGACCGAATACGGGGCGTGGGGAGAGACGCCGAGGATCACCCGGCCGGTTGCATAGCGCTGGAGCGATCTGACCCGCGCTTCGAGTCCCGACAAGCTGTCTTCACATTGGTCGGGATGGGGACCGAAGACTTCCTGATACACCACGCCGCTACCGCCAAGTTCGGACACCGCCTGCACCACCGCCCCCGAGTCGCCGGTGTCGGCGATGGTCGTCATTCCCGCGCTCCAGCCCTCCTTCACTCCGGCACGTGCCGCATCGAGATACTCGGCCGGCGACCGGGCCTCCTTGAGCCGCCGGATCCCGAGGATCCACTCGGGGAATTCGAGACCATCAGCGGTTGGCTGGAAGCCGGTCAGCTCCAGATGGGTATGGAGATTGACGAGTCCCGGGAGCAGCACCGCGGGACCAAGATCATGGATCGTGCAGTCTGGCGGGGGTCTGACCGAGGAGATTGGTCCGATGGCGGCGATGCGACCGCCCGCTCCGATCAGAACGGCAGCATCATGAATCGGCGGCGAGTCGATCGGGAGCGCCCAAGCCGCACGGAGCAGCAGCATGCGGCGATCAGCGCCCTCCCCGGAAGGGGCCATGCAGGGGACAGTGCTGAAGCGGCTCGGTCCCCGGATAGAAGTACTCGTGCACCACCTGGTCGCGGGGACAGAACGGCGTCGCCAGGAAACCGGTGCCCTGATCGATGTCGAAGTCCAGCAGACCCTCGGGCATCGGCCACGGTGGAGGAGTCCGCCGCCGTTCGTAGATCTCCCGCATCATCGCGGCCCAGGCCGGCGCGGCAAGCAAGCCGCCCTGCGCGTTGCTCTTGATCACGGTCTTCTTGTCGAAGCCCATCCAGACCCCGGTCACCAGGTCGTTGGTAAATCCGATGAACCAGACATCCATGCCGTCATTGGTGGTGCCGGTCTTGCCGCCGGCCGGAATGGTGAATCCTCCCCGCCCCACGACGGCACCGGCCGCGGTGCCTCTGCGGACTACGTCGCGCAGCCCGTCGAGAATGAGCCAGGCATGTTGCGGGTCCAGCACCCGGCGTTCCTTGGTCTCGGGCTGCCAGATGATCCGTCCCTCGCGGTCCTCCACCCGGAGAATCCCGACCGGTGTCGTCGAAACGCCCAGGTTAGCGAAGGTGCTGTAGGCGGCGATCAGATCCATCGGGATAACGTCGGCCGATCCGATGAAGATGGAGGGCACTCTCGGAATCCGGGTCGTGATGCCCATGTTGGCGGCGACGTCAGCGACCGCGTCCTCGCCGATCCGGAGCCCGACCTTGACGGCGATGGTGTTGCGGGACTCGTACATCCCTTTCCGCATGGACATCATGCCCGCGAATTTGCTGTCGTAGTTCTTGGGCTCCCAGGTGGGCTGGTCGGGAATCTCCACCGACACCGGAGAATCTTCGATCACCGCCGACCACGGGATGCCGGCGTCGAGCGCGGCGGCGTACACGAACGGCTTGAAAGTGGAACCGGCCTGTCGGACCGCCTGGGTCACCCGGTTCCATTTGTTGTCTTCGAAATCCCGTCCGCCCACCATGGCGCGGATATACCCGGTTTTCGCCTCCACGGTGAGCACCAGACCCTGGAGATAGGGACTGAAGGGACCGGTATCGTCGGTCGGGGTATCGCCGCGGCGGTCCAGGTACTGCCGGTAGGTCAGGTGGCGGTAGGCGCCCAGCGAGCCGTCTTCAATCGTGCTGAGCTGGGCCTCGAGCGCCCGCTCGGCCGCCTGCTGCATGTCGAGGTCGAGGGTCGTGTAGATCCGGAATCCCGAGCGGTAGAGATCGGTTCCGAATCGGCCCTGAAGAATCTGCCGGATGTATTCCGCGAAGTACTGCGCCACCCCGCTGTAATCCGATCGCGAGGAGAGGGTGAGCGGATAGGCCTTCCACGCCTCGGCGGACTCATGGGACAGCTTGCCCCACTCTTCCATCATCCCGATGATCAGGTTGCGCCGCTGCACCGCGAGACGGGGACTCTTGCGCGGGTTGTAGCGCCCGGGGGCCTTGGCCAGCGCCGCGAGCACCGCCGCTTCGGCCACGTTGACCGACCGGGCCGCCTTCCCGAAATACCGCTGGGCCGCGGCCTCCACCCCGAACGCGCCGTTTCCCAGGTTGATCTGATTGAGATACAGCTCGAGGATCTTTTCCTTCGAGTAGTTGCGCTCGATCTCGAACGCCATCCGGGCTTCCCGGAGCTTCCGGGTTAGGCCGGCGAATCCTTCCCGCTGGGACCGGTCGATCTGCTCGGGCCAGAGATTGCCGGCCAGCTGCATGGTCAGGGTCGAGAAGCCCTGGGTCCGGCCCAGCAGGGTGTTCTTGGCGGCGCCTACGGCTCGAATCCAGTCCACCCCGTGGTGCTGATAGAAGCGACGGTCCTCCACCGCGAGAAAGGCCGCCACGATGGCGGGAGATATCTGGGAGAGCGGAACCGCGGTCCGCCGCTGCTGACCGAAATCGGTGATGAGCCGCCCGTCAGCGGCGTAGAGCTTGGAGGCCTCTTCCGGGTCGTAGTTGCTGAGGCCGGCAATCGAGGGACAGGCACCACCGGCACAGACCCGGTTCCAGGCCCCCGCCGCGAGCGCCAGCCCGAAGAGCAGGACGGCTCCGCTCGCGATCAGGACCTTCTTGCGACGGCTCTGGTAGTGCCACCAATGAACCTTGCGGGACTTGTCGCGCCGGAGGGCGTGCTGCGGGCATCCCGGAAGCTAAGCGGGGTTACCTTGACAGCACCATGCTCTCCATCGAGCTGCCGCCGGTACAAACCGGGACGGTTCACCTGTGGCACATTCCCCTGGCGGGCACCACCGCCAGGGCCTGGACTCGCCGGATTCTCTCCCGGTATCTGGATTGCCAACCGGAAGAGATCGCCTTCACATACGGCGAGCACGGGAAGCCCCGGATCGAGGACGCCGGAGTCGATCTGGAATTCAATGTGTCGCATGCCGGGGAGCTGGCTCTGCTCGCCGTCACACGGGGGCGGCGGGTCGGTGTCGATATCGAGCGGTGGGATCGTCCGGTGAACCACCTCGCGGTGGCCCGCCGATTTTTTTCGAAGGCCGAGCAGGAAGCGATTCTTGCGGTAGCGAAGGAGCCCGCGGAGCTCTGCGCCGCGTTCTTCGCCTGCTGGTCGAGGAAGGAAGCCTATCTCAAGGCGACCGGCGAAGGCCTGTCCCGCGGGCTTTCGACCTTCGACGTCACGGTTTCGCCCGGTGCGCCGGCTCGGCTCCTTGGCGACCGGCGGGACCCTCATGCCACCGGGCGATGGCAACTGGTAGAGGTTAGTGTTCCCGAGAGACTACAGCGGCGCCCTGGTCGCGGAGGCCCCGCTCGACGACGTGATTGTCAACCCCATCGACATCACTGCCTTTGCCTGATCTCCTGCAGGTACTGCAATCCCGCGGGCTGGTGCACGACGCCACCCCGGATCTGGCCGCTCGTCTTGCCGTCGGCCCGATCACCGCATACGTCGGCTTCGATCCCACCGCCGATTCTCTCCATGTCGGCAATCTGATTCCGGTCATGGCGCTGGCCTGGCTCCAGCGCCTGGGCGGGCGGCCGATCATCGTGGTGGGTGGCGGCACCGGACTGGTGGGCGATCCGAGCGGAAAGCGGGGGGAGCGGCCGATGCTTTCCCTGGAAGAGATCGCGGCGAATGCGGCGGCGATCCGGAATCAGCTCAGCCGGTTCCTCGCGTTCGACGGACCGGCGTCGGCGCGCATGCTCGACAATGCAGACTGGCTCCGGCCGCTCCGCCTGATGGAGTTCCTGCGCGATACCGGGAAGCATTTCACCATCAACTACATGCTGCAGAAGGAGTCGGTGAAATCGCGGATGGAGACCGGGATCTCCTTCACCGAGTTCGCCTACATGCTGGTGCAGGCCTACGACTTCCATCATCTGTTCACCACCCTGGGGTGCGAGCTCCAGATGGGTGGCAGCGACCAGTGGGGCAACATCACCGCCGGGATCGAGCTGATCGCGCGGCGGGAAGGCGCCAAAGCGCACGGGCTGGTCTCCCCGCTCCTCACCACCGCGTCGGGAGGAAAATTCGGCAAGTCGGAGGGCGAGAACCTCTGGCTGGATTCCGGGAAGACCAGCCCCTACCGGTTCTACCAGTTCTGGCTCAACAGTGACGACCGCGACGTGGAGCGGTTGCTCCAGATCTTCAGCTTCCGCCCGCTCGAAGAGATCGGTTCGCTTGATGGAACAGCAGCCGAGGGGAAGCCGGCCGCCGGATTCCTCACCGGGCGCTGGCCGAGGAGCTGACGGAGCGGGTGCACGGCGGGGAAGTCTGCCGTCGGGTCATCGCGGCCAGCGCCATTCTCTTCGGCGCCGGATCGCTGCGGGACGCCGACGCCGATACCCTCGAGTGGTGGCGGGCGAAGTGACGGTCCACCCCATAACCCGCTCCGCGATCGACCAAGGTGGCCCCTCGTTGACGCGCTGGTGGCGGCCGGTCTGGCCACCTCCAAGGCAGATGCCCGCCGCGGCCTCGAGGCCGGCGGGTTTTCGGTGAACGGGGAGCGCGCCGGCACCGATCGGGCGCTCCACGGCAGCGACCTGCTTCCCGGTGGTTATATCGTGCTGCAAAAAGGGAAGAAGAGCTACGCGATGGTCTCGCACCCAGTAGGGCGTCACTCCAACCGCGAGGGAGACATGCTCAAGGAATTCATGGCCTTTGTGAAGGAGTACGGTGTCATCGGACTCGCCATCGCGGTCATCCTGGGCGGCAAGCTCAATGCCCTGGTCACCGCGGTCGTGGACGGCTTGCTCATGCCCATCATCGGGTTGATTCCGGTCGGCGGAAGCTGGCAGACCTGGGCCATCCCGGTGGGCGCGCAGCAGATCCAGGTCGGAACCATTCTGGCCGCCCTGGTCAACTTCCTGATCGTGGCGTGGCTGGTGTTCTGGTTCGCGAAGAAGGTCCTGCGAGAGGAAACCGTCAAGAAAAAGTAGGGTCGAGCACTTCGACCACCCGCGCCATCTCCTCGATGGTGTTATAGCAGTGCGGCGCAAAACGCAGCGCGCCTTCGCGCAGCGACGCGGTGATGCCGGCGCGTTTGAGTGCCGCGATCCCGCCGGGCAACCGGCCGCATCGAGGCAGATCATTCCGCAACCGCTCGGGCCGGCCGGCGAGGCCAGCCGCAATCCCCGGTCCCGGGCCCAGGCCAGGAGCGGTGCGCCGATGCTGGCGAGGTGCTCCTGAATCCGTTCCACCCCAGCGCATCGAGCAAGTCCAGCGAATGGGACAGCCCAGCAGATCCTGAAACGGAAGCGTCACCAGCTCGAAGCGGCGGGCGTCATATGCGGGGTCGGCCACTGTAATCGCAGAGCGTGGTGAAATTTTCGGTCCCCAGGAATGCGCTCCATCCTCCAAAGGGAGACACCAGCTCGCCGATCCGGTCGCGACGGACGTAGAAGAACCCGGACCCCCAGGGGAGAGGAGCCACTTCTGTCCGCCGCAGCTCAGGATATCGACCGGAGTCCGCCGCACGTCGAAAGGAACCTGTCCCAGCGCCTGGATCGAGTCCACCACCAGCCAGGTTCCCGTGGCCCGGGCACCCGCACTCAGGCGGTCAAGATCCACCCGGTACCCGTTATGAAACTGAACGTGGGAAACGGCGAGGGCGCGAACCTTCGGGTCTTCCATCCGCGCCAGCATCGCGGGCCTCGTCAGGCCAGCCCTGGTCGGTCACCGGCAGCAGCTCCATGCGGACCCCCCGATCCCCGAGCTGTTTCCAGGGAAAAACATTGGCGGGAAACTCGCGGTCGCTGACCAGCACGATGTCGCCCCGGCCAAAGGGGAGCATGCGCGCCGCGAGGTTGAGTCCGAAGCTGGTATTGCTGGCCAGGGCGATCTCCTCGACGTCCGCATGAATGAGCCGGGCGGCGCGCTGGCGCGCCCCGGCGAGAATCCCCTGGAGCTCGTCATCGCCGATGCCCACCATCGACGCGCGTCGATCGTTGAAGGCCGCTATGGCCCGGCGAGTCCGTTCGGGCAGGGGTCCGGTCGAGGCATGATTCAGGAAGACGTGACCACCGGTCCAGGGAAATTCGGTCCGGCGAAGGGCTGCTAGGTCGTAGGCGCTCACCCGGGTAATATCGGTCGATGAACCCGGCTCCTCAATTCACCCTGGTCCTGAGCGGTGGCGGACTCAAGGGGATGACCCACATCGGGGTGCTGCGAGCCCTGGAGGAACGGGGGCTCACCCCGCACGGGGTGGTGGGCTGCAGCATCGGGGCCCTGATCGGCGCGGCCTGGGCCACCGGTCTGCCGGTCCACGAGATGGAAGACCGCGCCCTGGCGCTGATCCGCAAGGACGTCTTCCGGATCGCCCATCTCGACATGGCGCTCAAGCGGATGCTCTCTCCGGCGATCTACCGCAGCGAGCCGCTGGACCACCTCATCAGGGAGCTGGTCGGAGAAGTCCGGTTCGAGGACCTCAAGCGCCGTCTGGTCGTCAACACGGTCGATATCAATACCGGACAGCAGGTCCTCTGGGGACTTCCGGGCCTGACCCATGCGAAGGTCGCCGATGCGGTCTTCGCATCGTGCTCCCTGCCCGGCATCCTTCCGCCCCGACCGGTGGCCGGCCGGATGTGCGTGGACGGTGCGGTGGTGGAGAATGTGCCGGTCCGCGCGGCCCTGGCGCTCTCCCGCGATCCGATCCTCGCCATCGACGTGGGCGGTGGCCGGGTCGAGCGGCAGGAGATCGAGCGAAAGGGATTCGTGTCGGTGTACAGTCGCGGCCTCGAGATCGTGATGCAGTCGCTCGCCACCGCCCACCTTCGCGACTGGACCACGCCCCCGGTGGTCCTGGTTCGGCCACGGGTTGGCCAGGTCTCGATGTTTTCCTTCACCCGCACGCCGTTCCTGATTGCGGAAGGTTACCGCGCGGTGGGCGAGGCGCTCGATCAATTCGCCGGCGGGTTCGCCGAGCTCGCGCCCGGCGTCCATCCCCAGCGCGAGGTCCTGGTGCGGGTTCGTCGCCCGAACGATGCATTGGCTGCGGAGTCTGCGCCGCCCGCGCGCCCCAAATCTTCGAGATGGGTCCCGACCACATTGCCCGGGTCAAGAGCGAGCGCCAGTGGTGGTCGCCGGTTCGGGAGGGGCTCCTCACCATGTGCCCGACCCTCGCTATCGAGGCGACCACCACCGACACTGCGCCCGCGGCTACGGTGCCGTTCACCGTGACGGTAAACGGCCCGAAGCTGAGCTCGTCCGCCATCGGTCGTCATGACCGAATCCGACGGTCACCGTCCCGGTCCCCGCAGTGCCCTGGGGAACCACATCAAACATGAAGTGGTGCCCGCTGACCGGGGTAATCGTGGCCAGCGCGGCGGGACTGAATGTCAGCAAGGCGAAGTGCTCGTCCTCGATGTCGTCGATCAAATCGCCGTCGTCATGATAGAACCGGATTTCGATCCGGGTCGTGACGCCCGGCGGTGAGGACGACGTTGGAGCGTCAGCTCACCAGCCGAGGTGAACAGGCGCGCGGAGGCGGGGGTGTGATCCTCCGCGGCGGGCTCGGTGCTGCACCCCGCGACGGCAAGCAACACGGCCAAACCCGCTAATGAAAGCGATCGCATCGCTGAGATCCTTTCTTCGGCTAGAAGCGAAGGGCGACCCGCAGAGCACGCGGGTCGCCCGGATTGAGATACCCCGAAGAACGCACCTCGGGATAATGCGAGTCGAACACGTTCTGAAGCTCCCAATCGATGGCCCAGCCGGTCCCCCGGGATGGACGGTCCCGCTGAGATCGAACAGCACATAGATCGCCGGTCTTGACGCTCGGCTCGCCGATCGGCGTGAACGGGCCGTTGAGGCGAAGCAGCCCACCGACACTGACCCGCTGGCGTAACCCGGGCATCCAGACCGAGCCTGGCCAGGTACCGGGACACCCCGGGGACCGGGACTTCCCGGGTTCGAGCGGGCCGACGTGGAGCAGCGGGCCCTCGGCCTCGGCCTGTCGATCCAGCACCAGCGCCGCGGCCGCCGATCTCCCTGACGGTCGCATCGTTGAAAGTGCCCGAGGCGGTCAGCCGCAAGCGCGTCGGTCAGCGGCAACTCTGCATCGATCTGAATGCCCTGTCGCACGCTGGTGCCCACTTCGTCTGATTTCGCGGGTTATAGGATCCTGGATCCGCTCGTGCTGCACGTCCAGCCGGAACAGCGCGAGACCGAGAACGTGCCCCGAAGGCGATACGCTTCCACCGCGAGCTCCTTGGCCCACGCCGTCTGCGCCGCCAGACCGGGTCCGCAATGGTTCCCGGCGCTCCCCGGAATCCCCGGCTCACCGAGCCAGGAGCTGCGAAATTACCGCTGGCAAGAAAGCGCGCTCCGAACTTCGGGCTGATCAGAAGGTCGGTATGGGATTGGGCAGGCGCCTTCGGCCAGGCGATCCCGGCTCCGATATCCGAGCGCGTCGAGCCGAAGGCCCAGATCGAGCTGGAGTGGTCCCAGCAGATGGCGCCACCGGCCAAATCCGGCCAGCGAGTGAAAGGTTCCCGCATAGCTCGCTTCGGCGTCCTCGAACACCCGCTCTTCGGTGTGCGAGAGACGGTAGCGGACATCATCGAAGCGGCCGCTTCCTCCCAGACTGATTTCGCCACCGCGGGTGTGAAAGGTGATCTGCCCTTCGCCGCCCACCGCGCCCCGGCGATCCATCTCGTCGGTCTGGGAGGGGGGTTCGTCCCCTTCGGGAATGTTGAGGAAGACGTTGGTCGACAGGGCCTGGGCCCAGCCCACCAGGGAGAGCCCGACGTGCTGCCCGAGCAGCCGGGTATATCGGGAATGCACCAGGATCCGACCCGACGATCCGCCGTCGGTGGAATCCTTGGCTTGCTCGAGGTGGCCGGCATTGAAATCGGCAACCGAGACGAAACCAGGAGAGTCCCAGTTGCTGGCGTACCCCAGGACCCCGCCCTCCAGCCACCCAGATCCTACCTGGGTGCGCCAGCGGACGATCCCATTGCCGAGGAGATAACTCGAGTGGTCGCGCCAACCCTGGCTCCGTTCGAACCGGCCGCCGACCAGCCAGCCCTGATTCTCATGCCGGGCTCCGCCGAGGCCCCAGCCCATGACATCGCCGAAGCTGGAGCCCCGTACCGCCTGGGTGCGACCCGGCATTCCCCATGGGGTCGTGACTTCCACCACGCCGCCGAACGCGAAGTCGCCATAGAGCGGACTGGCGGGACCGTGAATCACCCGCAGCCCGTCGGCCGCCGCGGGAAACAGGATGTTCCAGTCGGAATAACCCTCGATGTGACCGTGGAGCGGAAGGTTGACCGGCACGCCGTCCACCACGAGCAGCACGTCGGCAGAGTGATCCGAGGTAAACCCCCGGATCACCGCGTCGGCGGCGAACCCCGGTCCTTGACCCTGCTGGTGCACTTCGACCCCGGCGGTCCGGCGGACCAGGTCCCAGGGATCACTGGCCTGGGTGCGTCGAAGGGTGAGCGAGTCCACCACCTTGGTGGTCGACCGGTGGTGCCACCGCGCGCTCGCGAACCCCCTGCACCGTCAGCGGCGGCAGAACTGCGTGATGGGTCGTGTCGGCCGGCTCCTGCGCCAACACGGCCCGGCTTCCCAATGTGAGACAGGCCAGGACCCGACGTGACAACTTCACCATCGTGACCGACTCCCCCCGTGAAAAGGAATTGACGCCCAAGCTGGGACACCGGCCGGCGACGGGGACGATCCCGACAGCGATCGAACCCACGTTCCGGATATCCGGCAGACTCAGGCGACGGGAGGGGCCGTGGCGGGAGGAAGGAGCGACGCGAGCGGGGCCAGGAACAGCGCCGCGTCCCGGGAAACGCGAACCGGGACCGCGACATCGGTCATAACCCGCAGTGCCACCGCCGGAGCCGACGGCTCCATCGCGGGGGTCTGCAGGCAGCAACCGAGGCAGGTGCAGCCGTGATCCTGGTGGTCGCCGGCCGGGGCGGAGGGAGCGGAAGGTCCCGGGTGATGGGGGCGATGACTGGTTGACGAAGCCGCGGCCGGCATATCCACCGGGCAAGGATGGAGGAACGGGAGGACCGTTCCCCCCATCGCGGGGGAGAGCACCAGCAGGAGCAGCGGCAGGCCGCGCGACCGACGCAGAGACGGGAAGCGCATGACGTCGAGTCTATCAGGGTGACGCGGGAAGGGCCAGCCTCAGCGCCCGGACCACCTTGTCCAGAATCTGTCGCATCCGGTGCATGTAGGTGTGCGCCGCGAGCACCTCTTTCCGCGCCGCGACCCCCAGCGCTTCCGACGCGGCGAAGTCCTGGAGCGCGGCCCGGACCAGCTCGCGCAGCTGCTCGGCCCGCTCGAACACCAGCAGGTGGGTACCGGCCTCGAAATGGGCCGCGAGATCCTCGCGACGATCCACCACCTGGGGCGCCCCGATGGCGGCGAGCTCGAACACCCGCTGGTTGACGGTCGCTTCCGGGCCGGAACCGTTCTCGCCAACGCGGTGGTGAATGTTGACCGCGACCGAGGCGCCGCTGTAGGCGCGGACGTAGGTCTCCGTGTTAGGCACCTCGCCCCGGCAGTAGTCGCGGAGACTGGTCCGGCGCCAGCCCGGACCCCAGAGCGCCAGCCCGAACTCCACCAGTCCGCTCGAGCAGTTCCTCCCGCCGGCGGGTCGCGGTCCCGGCAAACACCACGTTGGCGCGATACTGGTCCCTCGACCGGAGCGGCCGGTAGATCGAGGGATCCGCGGCGAGGGGAACCACCTCCACCGGCCGGTGGACCACCCGGGCCAGCCGGTCCGCCACGTCACTGCCGGCGGCGAAGACGTGCTGATAGGCCGGGGCCCGGTCGGACACCTCCTCGATGGTCCGCAGATCGTTGGGAAACCAGTTCACCCAGGGAATCGAGGTGATCGCGGAAAGCTCGGTGACGGTCTGACGGTCGAGCGCCGAGGCCCCGATGGCGAGCACCAGATCGGCCTTGGCGTCGGAGATGGCCTTGCGGAGCCGGGAGCGCAGGTCCTTGCGCGAGAACCTCGAAAGGAGTCCCGGGCGCTCCCGCAGGTCGAACGCCTCCACTCGGCACTCCAACCGCTCGAGCGCCCGACACCGCTGCGCCGCGTGCGCGTGGAGCGCGTCGTCGAATTCCGCTACGACCAGGACCGAGGGACCGGTCATGCGCCCGCCATCTCCAGAAATTAATGTCTACATTCGGAAGGTGCCCCCCGAGATTCTGATCGTGCGGCTCAGCGCGATGGGCGATGTGCTGCTCACCACGCCCCTTCTGCGGGCATTGCGCCGGGCCCATCCCGGCGCGAACATCACATTTGTGACCCACCCCCGCTATGGCCCGCTCCTCCAGCACAATCCCCGGCTGACCCGGGTGGTGGGGTGGAACCCGGCCGAGGGACTCGTCGCCCTCGCGGACCGCTTGCGCCAGGACGGCCCCCTGGCCTTCTCCCATCGGCTCGACCTCCAGCGGAGTCTCCGGAGCCGGCGGATTCGGAAGAAGCTGGGCGGCCGGTGGACCACCTACCCCACGTACCGGGTTGCCCGGACCCTGCTGATCACGACGAGGCGGGATCGGTACCGGGACCGCCGCCCGGTCGCGGAGCGGTATTTCGACGCCGCCCGGGACCTGGGAGTCCAGCCCGACGATGGCTCGCTCGAGATGTTCGTTCCCCGCACTGCCACCGACGCCGCGGAACAGTTCGCGGCTTCCCTCCGCCATCAGGTGATTGCGATCGCCCCGGGAGCCTCACACGCCACCAAGCGGTGGCCCCTGCACCACTGGATTGCCCTCGCCCGCCGGCTCACCGATCAGGGCACCGATGTGGTGGTCCTGGGCGGCGACATGGATCGCGACACGGCAGACCAGATCGCGTTCGCCGCGGTGGATGGAGCGCGGGGGGTGATTCGAAGCGCGGCCGGGTTCGATCTCCCGACCACCGCGGCCCTGCTTCGAAAGTGCCGGGCACTGGTCGCCGGAGATACCGGGCAGATGCACCTTGCGACCGCGATGGGAACGCCGGTCGTCGCCCTGTTCGGACCCACGGTTGAAGCGTTCGGGTTTTTTCCCTACCACGCCAAAGCCACCGTGGTGCAGCTCGATCTGCCCTGCCGGCCATGCAGCGCGCACGGGGGCACCGCGTGCCCGCTCAAGCATCACCGATGCCTGCAGGATCTTCAGCCCGATCTGGTGCTTGAAGCGCTCCGGAAGTTGCCCCGGTGACGATGCTGAGCCCCTCCGCCGCAACGCTGGTGAAACTGACCAGTGAGCTTCCCCGGGGCCCCCGCCGGGATGGTGCCTTCGCGCTCTGGCTCACCCTCCGCGTCGCAGAGGATCTCTTCCTGGTCCCTCCGCTCCCCGAGCGAGGGGTCAGGCGGCGGATTGCGGCACTCGATCAGAGGCTTTCCCGCATGGCTATCTCCGCTCCGCTCCGGCGAGCGCTGACGGCGGCCATCGCCCACCTTGCCACCCCGGGCCCCGAACAGGCGACCCTCGCGCTCCAGCAGCTGGTGGCTCCGGCGCGGGATGTACTGGGCAAGGAGGCCGGCGAGGCGCTCGCACTTGCGGCGAGCCGGCGGGCCTGATGCGTCCAGAAGGGTGACACCGCCTCCCCTCCGTCGCATATTGGGGTATGGCTGGTCACAGTAAGTGGAAGCAGATCAAACACAAGAAGGCCGCCGCCGATTCCCGGCGCTCCGGGGTCTGGGCCAAGTGCATCCGCGAGATCACGGTCGCTGCCAAAGCCGGCGGCGGTGACCCCGGAGGGAATCCTCGTCTCCGCACCGCCATCGACGCCGCCCGCGCGGTGAACATGCCCAATGACAACATCGACCGGGCGATCAAGAAAGGCACCGGCGAGCTTGCCGGAGAGAGCTATGAAGAGGTCACCTACGAGGGTTACGGTCCCGGGGGCGCCGCGATTCTGATCGAGGCCACCACCGACAACGCCAATCGTACCGTCGCCGAAATCCGCCACGCCTTCAGCCGGCACGGTGGGAACCTCGGCGCCAGCAACTCGGTGGCCTGGATGTTCGATCGCAAGGGCCAGGTGTACCTCGAGGCCTCGCGTTATCCCGAGGAGTCCACCCTCGATGCGGCGCTGGAAGCCGGTGCGGAAGACTTCGCCAAGGAAGGCGACCAGTACCTGGTCACCACGACGCCGCAGGATTTTCACACGGTGCAGGATGGCCTCAAGACCCGGCAGTTTGCCTTCGAGGCTGCCGAGCTGGCCATGGTACCCAAGAACACCGTGAAGGTCGAAGGGGTCGACGCCGCCAAGCTCCTCAAGCTCATGGAAGCGCTGGAAGACCTCGACGATGTATCCAAGGTCTTTTCCAATTTCGATATCGACGCGGCGACCCTCGCGGAGGCGGGAGCCTGACCGGCCCCTGTCGATGAAAGTCCTGGGGATCGATCCCGGGACAGCCACGGTCGGATATGGAGTGGTGGAGCGCCTGGCGGCGCGGGGCGGGCAGGCCCGGCTGGTCGAATGCGGCGTTCTCCGCACCCGCTCGCGCGATCTGCTTCCCCGACGACTCGCGCTGATCCACGACGGGCTTCGTGAGCTGATCGATCGTCATCACCCCGACGTGGTCGCGGTCGAGGGGATTTTCTACGGAACCAACGTCCGGACCACAGTCGTGCTCGGGCACGCCCGCGGGGTGATTCTCCTCGCGGCCGCCCAGGCCGGCATCGTGGTCGCCGAATACGCGCCGGCAATGGTCAAGAAGACGGTGGTCGGCCGGGGCGCGGCGTTGAAGCCCCAGGTCGGCTACATGGTCGCGAAACTGCTCCAGCTCCGGAGCGCTCCGGAGCCGGCCGACGCGGCCGATGCGGTCGCGGTCGCGCTCACCCATCTGCTCACCGCGCGGCGGAACGGCGCGCCGGCCTGATGATCGCGACCATCCGGGGGACCCTGGTCCAGCGGGAGCCGGGCAGCGACGTCGTGGTGATCGAGACCGACAGCGGCATCGGCTACGCGGTGGCGATCCCCCTCGGCGTCTGGGAGCGGCTCCCGGCGCCGGGAGCGCGGTGCATGCTCTACACCGAGCTGGTGGTGCGGGAAGACGACTGGATCCTCTACGGATTCGACTCCCCCACCGAGCGGACCATCTTCCAGCGGCTGCTCTCGGCCAGCGGGTTAGGCCCCAGGCTCGCGCTGGCCATTCTTTCCACCCTGGGGCCGGAGCGCACCGTCCGGAGCATCCAGGGCAAGGACATCGCCGCGCTCAGCACGGTCGGGGGGATCGGAAAGAAGCGGGCCGAAAAGCTGGCGGTCGAGCTCTCCGACCGCTTTGCCGATATTGCCCTCGCGCCCGCCGCGGCGGGAGGACGACCCGGAGATGAGGCGGTGCGCGCCCTCACCGCGCTGGGGTATGCCCCCGCGGCGGCCGACGAAGCGGTACGCGCCGCGCTGGTGCCCGGAGCCAGTGACAACGTGCAGGAAGTGGTCCGGCGGGCGCTTCAGCACCTGGCACGGCGCTAGAATTCCGCTCAGAGGAGACCGACCGTGACCACACCGCTTTCCACCAGCCCGCACACCACGGCGGAGTGGCAGTGCAGCCGCTGCAACTCGACCAACCGGAAGTTCGTGGGCGCCAGCATGAAGCGAACCACCGATCACTGCGTCTCGTGTCATCAGAAGCACGAGGTCACCCGGGGCGACCGCCCGGTCCGCTGGAACGCCAAGCCGCTGTGACCCCACTCGAGATCACAACCCCCGCGGCGCTGCCGGACGATTCGGGCGCGGAGGCCGCCCTCCGGCCCTCCCGGCTGGACGAATTCGTCGGGCAGGACCAGGTCAAATCCTCGCTTCAGATTGCGATCGATGCGGCCAAGGGGCGGGGCGAGCCCCTCGATCACATTCTGTTTTTTGGTCCCCCCGGACTGGGCAAGACCACCCTCGCCGCCCTCCTCGCGAAGGAGATGGGGGTCCAGCTCCGGATGTCGTCGGGCCCGGTGCTGGAGCGGCCCGGCGACCTGGTGGGCCTCCTGACCGGACTGACCCGCGGCGACGTGCTGTTCCTCGATGAGATTCACCGATTGCGGCCACAGCTCGAGGAGTTCCTCTACCCCGCCATGGAGGACTACCGGGTGGACGTGCGGATCGCGGACGGACCTAACGCGCAGACCATCCCGATGACGATCGAGCCGTTCACCCTGGTCGGGGCCACCACCCGCTTCGGCCAGCTGACCCCGCCGATGCGGGCCCGGTTCGGGATCGTTGAGCGACTGGGGTTCTATCCGCCCGCCGATCTGGCCCGCATCGTGACCCGTTCCGCCGGGATTCTCCGGATCCCGATCGAGCCTCTGGGGGCGGAAGAAATTGCCCGCCGAAGCCGGGGCACTCCCCGCATCGCGAACCGGCTGCTCCGGCGGGTCCGCGACTACGCCGAGGTCAAGGCCGACGGCGTGATCACCAGCCAGGTGGCGGCGGAGGGGCTGGCCCGGCTCAACGTGGACGAGTTCGGTCTCGACGACATGGACACCAGAATCCTCACCACCATCATCGAGAAATTCGGGGGAGGCCCGGTGGGGCTCAGCACCATCGCGGCAGCGGTCAGCGAGGATCCCGGCACCCTCGAAGAAGTGTACGAGCCCTTTCTCCTCCAGCAGGGGTTTCTGGAACGCACCCCCCGCGGCCGCACCGCGACCGCCAACGCCTATCGCCGGTTCGGGTTCACGCCGCCCCAGCGCACGGAGGGAGGCCAGAGCGGGCTCTTCGATGGATAGCACTCCGGGGACCTACCGCACCTCCGATTTCGATTACCACCTTCCCCCCGAATTGATCGCCCAGTACCCGACTCCCAAACGGGGAGAGAGCCGGCTGTTGCGGGTGGAGCGCGGGGGCGGGTTCGCGGACCTCGAGTTCGCGGAGTTCCCCACCCTGGTGGCCCCGGAGGATGTGCTGGTGGTCAACACCACCCGGGTGCGCCATGCCCGGCTTCTCGGACGGCGTCCCTCGGGCGCGCCGGTCGAAGTGCTCCTGCTGCATCCCGACCGGGACAACACCTGGATTGCCATGGGGAAACCGGGCAGCGCGCTCCAGCCGGGCAAGCGGGTTATGCTCGACGACGAGGTGGCCGTGGAGACGGTCGAAGTGCTCGCGACCGGCTACCGCCGGGTCCGGATGCTCGGCGCCACCGCCGAAGCGGCGATGGCGCGACTGGGCCGGTTGCCGCTGCCTCCGTATATCGACCGCGATCCCGAGACTCTCGACGAATCCCGCTATCAGACGGTCTTTGCCGAACGGGAGAGCAGCGTCGCGGCGCCCACCGCGGGGCTGCACTTCACCCCGGAGCTGCTCGCGGCAATTCGCCTCCGCGGCGCCACCATCGCGGGGCTCGAGCTCGAGGTCGGACCCGGCACGTTCAAGCCGGTGGAAGACGAGGAGTATCAGCGGCATCCGATGCACGCCGAGCGATACGAAATCCCGGAAGCCACGGTGGAGGCGATCGCCGACGCGCGCCGGCGGGGCGGGGCGGTGTGGGCGATCGGGACTACGGCGGTGCGGGCACTCGAATCGGCCGCGGTCCCGGCAGGGGTCGCGGCCGGCCCGGGAGAAACCCGGTTGATGATCGCCCCGGGTTACCAATTCCGGATCGTGGACCGTCTCCTCACCAACTTTCATCTGCCCCGCTCCACCCTGCTCATGCTGGTGGCGGCGTTCGCCGGGTTCGAGCGGACCATGGCGGCCTACCGGCACGCCATCGCGGCCGGGTATCGCTTCTACAGCTACGGCGACGCCATGGCGATCCTGTGAGTATCGCCTTTGCGATCGCGGGCGTGGACGGAAACGCCCGGGCGGGCACCCTCACCCTTCCCCATGGCGAAGTGCAGACCCCCGCGTTCATGCCGGTCGGGACCTACGGCGCGGTGCGAGGCCTGCATCCCGAGGAGATCGAGCAGGCCGGCGCCCAGATCATTCTGGGAAACACCTATCACCTTCACCTCCGTCCCGGGGAAGAGGTGGTCCGGACCATGGGTGGGCTCCATCGTTTCGCGACCTGGCGCCGGGCGATGCTCACCGATTCCGGCGGGTTCCAGGTGTTCTCGCTGGCAGGACTCCGCACCATTTCCGAGGAAGGGGTGGAGTTCACCAGCCATATCGACGGCTCGTCTCGCACCCTGAGCCCGGAACGCTCCATGGAGATCCAGGCCGCCCTGGGCGCCGACATCGCCATGGCCTTCGATCACGTGGTCCCCGGTCAGGCCTCCCACCCGCTGGCGGAGGAGGGCATGGAGCAGACCCTCCGGTGGCTGGATCGCTGCAAGGTGCGACACCGGGAGCTGGCGGACCGGAAAATGGGGTCAGACTCCATTTCGCCTGCAACTGGCGAAATGGAGTCTGACCCCATTTTCCCATCCGCTCAGACGTTGTGGCCCATCGTGCAGGGTGGCATTCACGAGGACCTCCGGATGCGATCGCTGCTCGGGACCCTGGAACGCGGCCCCTGGACCGGCCTCGCGATCGGCGGCCTGTCGGTGGGGGAACCGAAACCGGTGATGCACCGCGTCCTGGAATCGCTCACCGACGCGATGCCCAGGGAGAGCCCGCGTTATCTTATGGGCGTCGGGTTTCCCGATGACCTGGTGTGCGGAATCGCGCGCGGGATGGATCTTTTCGACTGCGTCGCGGCAACCCGCAACGGACGCCATGGGAGCGCGTGGACGGCGACCGGCAAGCTCAACATCCGGAAGGCCGGATTTCGCACCGACGACCGGCCGCTCGATCCGGAATGCGACTGCGCAACCTGCGCGCGGTTCTCCCGAGCCTACCTCCGACACCTGTTCGTCGCCGAGGAGATGCTCGGGCTCCGGCTGGTGTCGTTGCACAACGTCCGATTCCTGATCCGGGTCGCGGAGCAGGCCCGGGCCGCGATTCTGGAAGGCAGGTTTTCCCGCTGGAGCGACGCATGGCTCCGGCGCTACTCTGGGCGAGAGGACGCATGACCGCACTCTTCATGATCGCACCGACCGGCACGAGCGGTGGCGCGGGTCTCACCATGCTGATTCTTCAGTTCGGTGCGATCATCGCCGTCTTCTACTTCCTGCTGATTCGTCCTCAGTCCCAGGCCCGAAAGAAGCACGCCGAGATTCTCGGCCAGCTCAAGAAGGGCGACGACATCACCACCGCCGGCGGCATCATCGGCAAGGTGAAGGACATCAAGGACGACCGGATCACGATCGAAAGCGGCAGCGCCAGCCTGGTGGTCGAGCGCGCCCGGATCGTGCGCGTCGGCGAGGCGGTGGGTCCCGCGGCATAGCATGGCTGTTCTCGATATTCACCTCCTCGGCTCCCCGGTCCTCCGGCAGCAGAGCGAGCCGATCCCCAGCGGTCGACGCCGAGATCCGCAGGTTCATCGACGACCTGTTCGAGACGATGGACCTGGCCAAGGGGATCGGGCTGGCGGCCAACCAGGTGGGCGTCGCCCGCCGGGTCGCCGTCGTCGCCACGGAAAACCAACGGCTCGCCCTGGTGAATCCGGTGATCGTGAGCGCGGAGGGGAAAGAACGGGAAGAAGAAGGCTGTCTCTCGATTCCCGATGCGTACGGCGAAGTCACCCGGGCCGAACGGATCGTGGTGGAGGCCCTGGACCGGGAGGGCAAGCCGTTCCGCATCGAGGCCGAGGGATTGCTGGCTCGTGCGATTCAGCATGAGATCGACCACCTCGACGGCATCCTCTTCGTGGATCACCTGAGCACGCTCAAGCGCCAGCTCCTCCTCTCTCGCTGGAAGCGGGAGCACAAGGACGAGGGCATTATCCGCACTCTTCAGCCGGAGCCGGCCCGGCGCCGCTGATGCGCATCGTGTTCTTCGGCACGCCGGAATTCGCGGTGCCGAGTCTCGAAGCGCTGCTCGCCGAACGCGCCACCATCGTCGGCGTGGTCACCCAACCGGACAAGGCGCGGGGCCGCTCTCGCTCGACCCTGGTCGCCCCCCCCGTGAAACGGGTTGCCGAAGCGCACGGTCTCCCGGTGCTTCAGCCCGATCACCCCCGCGGAGATGTCTTCCTGGCCGCGTTGCGACATTGGCAGCCGGAGCTCGGCGTGGTGGTTGCCTACGGCCATCTGCTCCGCTCGGAA
Organism: uncultured Gemmatimonadales bacterium; assembly: GCA_963841505.1. Taxonomy (GTDB): domain Bacteria; phylum Gemmatimonadota; class Gemmatimonadetes; order Gemmatimonadales; family GWC2-71-9; genus JABFSM01. Next base: position 487,247 of record CAWJCZ010000001.1, on the reverse strand, counting down.
GTGTTGTCGCTGCCCTCCCGCGGCATGATCAACATCCATGCGTCGCTGCTCCCCGAGCTGCGGGGAGCCGCCCCGATCAACTGGGCCATTTTCCGGGGCTACGCCGAGACCGGCGTCAGCATCATGCAGATGGATTCGGGGATGGACACCGGTCCCGTCCTGCGTCAGAGCACGACCCCGATCGGGATCAATGAAACCGCCGGGGAGCTGGCGGCTCGCCTCGCAACCCTCGGGGCGGAGACGCTGGTCGAGACGCTCGCCCTGATTCGGTTGGGAAGGCTCTCCCCCGAGCCTCAGGATGGCGCGCGCGCTACCGTGGCCCCGAAGATCGAGCGACAGGTGGCCCGCATTGACTGGACCGAGCCGGCCGAGGCGGTGAGCCGCCGCATCCGCGCGTTCGATCCCGCTCCGGGAGCCTGGCCGAGCTGGCAGGGCGGCGTGGTGAAATGCTTCGGCCCGGCGCCAGTTGCGGGAGACAGCGGCACCCGGGCAGGTTGTGGCCACGGCACCGTTGACGGTGGGGACGGGAAAAGGGCTGCTCGAAATCGCGGAGGTTCTGCCCGCCGGACGGGGCCGGATGACCGCGGAGGCATGGTGTCGCGGCCAGGGACCGGAGACGGGAGAGCGGTTCGAGTGAAGCTTCCCAGGGTGTTCGGGGTTACCACCGATGCGATCTGCCGGGCGGCGGATTTCGCGGGCCGGGTTTCCGGGTTAGGACTGGCGGGCCCCGGGCTGGGCCTCGTGATCCGGGCGCCGGGCTCGACCGCCGCGGACCACGCCGCGAGCGTCGCGACCGCCCTCGAGCGGTCCCATCCATCGATGGTCTTCGTCCACGGTCGCCCGGACCTCGCGGCCGCGAGCGGCGCCGGAGGGGTCCAGCTTCGCCGGTCCGACCTGTCCCCGGCCGATGCGCGCACCGTGTTCCCGAAGGGATGGATCGGGGTGTCGGTCCATGACCTGGGCGAGGCCGAAGCGGCGCTCGCGGAAGGAGCGGACTACCTGGTTGCGGGGAGCGTGTTCGAAAGCAGCAGCCATCCGGGCCGGCCGGGCCGAGGGCTCGAATGGCTGGAGTCCATCGCCACGCTGGGATCACCGGTCATCGCGATCGGCGGGATGACGCTGGCGCGGATCCCCGCGGTTCGCAACGCCGGTGCGTGGGGGATCGCGGTGATCTCCGCGATCTGGGATCAGCCCGATCCAAGGTCCGCCGCCGCGGCGCTCCTTTCGGCCTGGAGCGAGGACCTGGAGATCGGCGTTGTGGTAAACGGAGAGGCCAGGCGAATCCCGACCCCCGCAACCCTCGCCACCTTGCTGGCCCACCTCGAGCTGGATGCCCGAGCCGTAGTGGTCGAGCTCAACCGCAAGGTGATTCGGCGTCCCGCGCTGTCGGAAACCGCGCTGCACGAGGGGGACGCGGTCGAGGTCGTTCATTTTGTCGGAGGAGGGTGACATGACGTCGGTACTGGAAGGGACCACCGTCGACCAGCCCCTGGTGATCGGGGAACAGGCTTTCCATTCCCGGCTGTTCGTCGGCACCGGCAAGTACCGGAGCAATGCCCAGATGGTCGCGGCGATCGACGCCTCCGGCGCCCACTGCGTCACCGTCGCGGTGCGCCGGGTGGATCTCGATCGGAAGAAGGAAGCCGGGGTGCTGCATCACCTGGATCCCTCCCGGTACTTTCTGCTCGCGAACACCGCGGGTTGCTACAGCGCCGAGGAGGCCATCCGGTATGCCCGCCTGGCCCGGGAAGCCGGTTTCAACGATTTCGTGAAGCTGGAGGTGATCGGCGACCAGGAAACCCTGCTCCCCGATGTGGACGGCCTCCTGACCGCCGCCCGCACCCTGGTGGCCGAAGGGTTCAAGGTGCTGGCCTACACCAACGACGACCTGATCACCGCGCTGCGGCTGGAACAAGCCGGCTGCGCGGCGGTAATGCCGCTGGCCTCCCCGATCGGCAGCGGGTTAGGGTTGCTCAACCCCTATTCCATCCGCACCATCAAGCGCCGGTTGCAGGTCCCGGTCATCGTCGATGCCGGGGTGGGCACCGCCTCGGATGCCTGCCTGGTCATGGAGCAGGGCGTCGATGGGATCCTGATGAACACCGCGCTCGCCGAAGCCGGTGATCCGGTCGCGATGGCGACCGCGATGCGCCACGCGACCGAAGCCGGCCGACGGGCCTGGCTGGCCGGACGGATGCCCCGCCGGGAAATTGCCGCGCCCAGCTCTCCGGCCAGCGGCATGGTGTCGTAGCGGGTTTGCCGCCCGGCCTCGCTCCCCGGTCCGCCGCCTGGCGGGTCCTTCACGATCTTCGTCATGGAGAGCCGTTCGACCGCGCCCTGCACCGCGCGCTGACCGGTCTCGAGGAGGCGGACCGGGCCCTCGCGCACGAGATCGCGGCCGGGGTGCTGCGGCGGCGGGACGGCATCGATGCGGCGCTGCGCCCCTTTCTCTCCAGCGGCACCGCCGGGGTTCGGGACGACGTGCTCGACATCCTGCGACTCGGCGCCTATCAGCTGCTCTTTCTCGACCGGGTTCCCAAACACGCGGCGGTGGACACCGCGGTGACCCTGGCCCGGCGTTTCGGCGGTGCCGGGGTTGGAGGATTCGTCAACGCCGTCCTGCGCAAGGTGAGCCGCGGGCCGGACCGGCCGCCCGAAGACACCTCCACCGGACCGGATTCCCTCGCGCTCCGCTACTCCCATCCCGCCTGGCTGGTCTCCCGCTGGCTCGGACGCTTTGGCGACGAGGAAACCGAACGGCTGCTCCGACTCAACAACACCCGGCCGCCCCTGGTGATTCAGCCGGCACGCTGGAGCGAGGAGGCGATCATCGCGGCGTTCGACGTGGCCGGTGTCACCTGGCGCCGGGCCCCGTTCGAGGCGGGTCTCGTCGTCGAGGGACTCCGGCCGACCGAGCTGCCCGGCCTCAGTGCCGGCGGCTGGTACGTGCAGGATGCGGCCCAGGCGATCGTGACGCGGTACGCGGCCATCCCGCCGGGATCGGTGGTGTTCGATGCCGCCGCAGCGCCCGGGGGCAAAGCCATCGCCTTCTCGAAGACCGCGCGGTTCGTGGTCGCCGCCGACCTGCGTCCCGCCCGGGTGCGCCGGCTCCGCGGGAATCTCGACCGCGCGGCGATCAACCCCGCCGGCGCCCTCGTCGCGGACGCCGCGCATCCGCCGGTGCGCCCCTGCGAGGTGGTGCTGCTCGATGCCCCCTGCCTCGGCACCGGTGTCTTCGCGCGGCACCCCGACGCGCGCTGGCGGGTTACCGAAGCCGCGCTCTCCAGCCTGGTCGCCCAAACGGCGCGATGGCTCGGCGCCCTCGCAGGGTCGGTGGCCCCCGGTGGCTTGTTAGTATTCGCTACCTGCTCGCTCGAACCCGAGGAGAATGAGTTGCAGGTGGAAGCATTTCTCCAGGCCAATCCGCGTTTCCGGCGAGAGCCGCCCCCCGGCGACTTGCTGCCGTCCGATCTCCTCACGTCGCAGGGCGATCTCGCCCTGTGGCCGCACCGCCATGGGACCGATGGGGCGTACGCCGCGCGGCTCCGAAAGGTGGGACCATGAGCGTGCTGCCGAAGACGGTGAAGGGCCGGGAGCGGCTCCGCACCATGGGGATCCTCGGCACCGCGCTGTTGCTCGGGTACCTGGTCACCTGTCTCGCCTACCCTGCCCCTCTGGTCCCGAGCGAAGTCGCCCTCGACCGGTTCCTCGGCCTGCCCCTGGACGCCGCGCGGGAGGGACTCGACCGGCAGGGGTTCCGGGTTAGGATCGAGAACCCGGTTCCCGATCCGGTCATTCCCGAGGGCCACGTGGTCTGGCAGGATCCCCCGCCGGGAACCCTGCTGCCCAAGGGCGGCGCCTCGGTCAAGCTCACCCCGAGCAGCGGGCCGGCCCCGGCCGCGGTCCCCGATGTGGTCGGATTCGACCTGGACGTCGCGCGGCAGGTCGTGAGCGCCGCCGGGTTCCGGGTCGCGAAAGTGGACAGCCTGGTGAGCGCCACCGAGGAGGGCGTGGTGATTGCGACCCGGCCCGAGACCGGCGCCTTCCGGCCCCCCGGCACCGCGCTCGAGCTCGTGGTGAGCCGGGGCGCCGCGGACATCCGGATTCCCAATCTCCTCGGGGTTCCCAAAGAGGATGCCCGCCAGCGGCTGGAAGGCGCCGGGCTCAAGCTGGGAACCATCAGTACCCGCTCCGCGCGAGGCGGCACGGCACCCGGCGTGGTGGTGGATCAGCGGCCCGGCGCCGGGAATGATGAGCCCGAAAGGAGCGCGAGTGAGCATCGTGATCAGCCAATGAAGCCGCGCATCGCCCCGTCCATTCTCGCCGCCGACCTGGGCCGCCTCGCCGAGCAGGTCGCCCAGGCCGAGCAGGGGGGCGCCGAGTGGATCCACGTCGACGTGATGGACGGCCACTTCGTGCCGAACCTCACCTTCGGCGGCCCGATGCTTCGCGCGTTAGGCCAGCTCACCCGCCTCCCGCTCGACGTCCACCTCATGGTGACCCGGCCCGAGAAGTACATCGACGAATTCGCCGATCTGGGCGCCGCGATCTTCACCTTCCATCCCGAGGCCACCATCCACGTGGAGCGGCAGATCGCCCGGGTGCACGAGCGCGGCATGAAGGCGGGCCTGGCCCTCAATCCGGCGTCACCGATCGCGTTGATCGAGGAAGTCCTCGACGAGCTGGACCTGGTATTGCTCATGACCGTGAACCCCGGGTTCGGAGGCCAGGATTACATTGAAGCCGGAACCGGGAAGATCCGCCGGGTCCGCCAACTGCTCACCGCGCGGGGCAGCCCCGCGACCCTCGAAGTGGATGGCGGCATCACGACCCGAACCATTCGCAAGGCGTGGGAGGCGGGCGCGGACACTTTCGTGGCCGGGACGGCGGTCTTCGGAGAGCAGGATCCGGCCAGGGCGATCGAAGAGCCTGAAGGCAGCATGCGCGGTGGAGGTGTAAGGCCGAGTGAACCGAGTGACGAGACCGATGAGCGATCCGAATACCCGCAAACAATGGCTCGCAGTGCTGGCGGTCGTCGCGGCCCTGGTGCTCGGCGCTGCCGCGCTGGTCACCTTCGGCCCGAGGATCGAAGGGGTCGAGATCGGCAAGCGCGCCCCCGATTTCGACGCGATCCGCTTGGCGCAGGGAGACTCGATCCGCTTCCGGGCCCAGTACGCGGGCCACGTGACCCTGGTCAACATCTGGGCCACCTACTGCATCCCCTGCCGCACCGAGATGCCGGCCATCGAGAAGCTGTACCAGAAGCTCGGACCGCAGGGACTCAAGGTGGTCGCGGTCAGCGTCGATGAAGGCAACGGCGCCAACGTCCGGCAGTTCGTCACCGAATACCATCTCACCTTCGACATCCTCCACGATCCCTCCGGCCGGATCCAGGATCTCTATCAGACCACCGGCGTGCCGGAAACCTTCCTGCTCGACCGGGACGGCATCATCGTGAAGAAGGTGATCGGCGAACACCCCTGGAGCTCACCCGCCAATCAGCGGATCGTGGCCGGATTGCTCGGTGGCGAGTAGCCACATCCTCGGGATCGAGACCAGCTGCGACGAAACCTCGGCGGCCATTCTCCGGACCGACGAGGGCCGCTCCTCCCTCCGGAGCCTGGTCATTCTCTCGCAGGATGTCCATCGGGTCTTCGGAGGCGTGGTGCCCGAGCTCGCCAGCCGGGAACACCTCCGGACCATCGGACCGGTGGTCGAGCGGGCCCTCGCCGAAGCCGGCATCGGACTGTCCCAGCTCGACGGCATCGCGGTCACCGCCGGGCCGGGCCTGATCGGGCGCTCTGCTGGTCGGACTGATGTACGCCAAGGGGCTCGCCTTCGGACTCGGGCAAACCCCTTGCTCGGCGTGCACCACCTCGAAGGACACCTGTTCGCCCCGCTCCTGGAGGACCCCACCTTCGAGCCGCCGTTCGTCGGCCTGCTGGTGAGCGGCGGGCATACCCAGCTGCTCGACGTCGAGGAATGGGGGCGCTATCGCCTGCTGGGAGAAACCCAGGATGACGCCGCGGGCGAGGCGTTCGACAAGGTCGGCACGCTGCTGGGGCTCGACTATCCCGCCGGCGCCGCGGTCGAAAAGCTCGCTCGCGACGGGAAACCGGGCCGGTTCGATTTCCCCCGCCCGATGCTCCGCGAGGGCTACGCCTTCTCGTTCAGCGGGCTCAAGACCGCGGTGCTTCGGGCGGTCCGGGCCAGCACCGACCTCGACGCGGATCGTCACGATCTGGCGCGGGGGTTCCACGACGCGATCGTCGAGGTGCTGGTCGAGAAGACGGCCCGGGCGGTGGCGGACACGGGACGGACCACCGCGATGATCGGCGGCGGAGTCGCCTGCAACCGGACCCTGGCCGCGGCGCTCACCGAGCGACTGCGGGGAACCGCACGGGTAGTGGTGGCCACCCCCCGGCTCAACACCGACAATGCCGCCATGATCGCCGCGGCGGGGGCCTGGCGGCTCGGCCGGGGCGAACGCTCCGACCTGACCCTGGAGCCGTTCGATTCCGCACCGCTCCCCGGACTCATCCACGGGTTAGGTCGAAGGTGGCCCTGGGACCTTGGGTGAAAACGATTACATTATCCGCGCCATGACCACCGTCTATCCGTTCAACCTCCACATCGGTCCGCTCAACATCACCGGCTACGGCATCATGATGATGGCCGGGTTCCTGATGGGCGGCTGGCTGATCGACCTCAATCTGAAGCGCCGGGGACTCCGCCACGAGTACGCGGCCGATATCACGGTCGCCGCCGTGGTCGGGGGCATTTTCGGCGCCAAGCTCTGGTTTGTCGCCGCAACCGGGGATTGGGCCTCGCTCTTCAGCCGGGGCGGGCTGGTGTGGTACGGCGGCTTCTCGGCGGGGCCCTGGTGGTTCTGCTCAACGGCTGGCGGCTCAAGGTGCCGCTTCGCTGGACCCTCGAGGTCACCGCCCCGGCGCTGGCCGCTGCCTACGCGCTGGGCCGGGTCGGCTGCTTCATGGTGGGCGACGACTACGGGGTGCCCACCTCCCTGCCCTGGGGCGGTGCAATTCCCCCAGGGCCTGCCGCCGACGACCGCGGCATCGCTCGCAACGAACTTCGGGATCCCGATCCCGCCCGGCGCCACCCCCGAGACGCTGCTCGCGGTCCACCCGACCCAGGTCTACGAGTCGATCCTGATGATCGCGGTGTTCATGTTCCTCTGGCGGTTGCGGAAGCGGAGCCGGGGAACCGGGTGGCTCTTCGGGGTCTACCTGGTCCTCGCGGGAACCGAGCGATTCCTGGTGGAGTTCCTGCGGGCCAAGGAAGACCGTCTCTTCGGGGAATTCACCCTGGCGCAGCTCACCGCAATCGTCATGGTGACCCTGGGGGTGGTGCTGGTCACCCGGTGGAAGGAACAGACCCTGCCGCCCGGCGAGTTCCTCAGCTCTCCGGCGTCGAAGAAGGCTTCGGATCCTCGGGCCTGACCCGGATCCGCATTCGCTCCAGCTCGTCGCGCACTTCGGCAAGATCGGTTTCGATCCGCTCAATCGATCGCAGCAGGCCTGCTCCGGTTGTCGGCGACCCTCCGGCTCGGCGGCCTCGGGGAATTGCGCGCACGGCTTCCGGAGGCCCTCCCGGGCCTAGCGCCGGCCCTGCCGCAGTACCACCCAGGTGACCCCGAGAAGCGCCAGCGCCAGAAGGGCGGTCTGAACCCCGAGTGACTCCATGGTGGGATAGATCCCCAGCGCGGGAATCCGGGGGCCCCACTCGACCGGCGTCAGTCCGATCGCCCCCGATTCCTGAAGCTCGGCGATGCCGTTCCCCGGCAAACACCACCGCCATGTAGTACAGGAGTGCGCCGGTGACCCCGAAGAACGGCTTGAGGGGAAGCCGCACCCCGAACCGGTTGATCGCCAGGTACACACCGGCCAGAACGACCGATCCCGCGAGAATGCCGATGAGAATGGGGAGCCAGGTGCCCGCCGCCGACGCCCCTCCCGACACGGCCAGAGCCTTGTAGAAGAGGACCGTCTCGAACCCTTCCCGGTAAACCGCCAGAAAAGCCACCGAGGCGAGCGCCAGCGCGGAACCGCGGGTCAGCGCCTGCTCCATCCGGCTCCGGACGAACCGGTTCCATTTGGCCACCTCCATCTTGGAGAGAAGCCAGTAGCTCACGTAGAACAGGGTCGCCGAGGCAACCAGCATCACCGCGCCTTCCAGACCCTCCTGGTGACGGGGCGTCAGAGCGAACACCGTTTCCAGCGCCGCCGCCGTCAACAGGCTCAGCGCCGATTGCGGCACCGACCCCCAGGTGAATCTCCCGGCGACGGTGGGCGTTTCCGGTTCGCACCAGGAACGCCATCAAGCGCGCCGATCACCAGAATCGCCTCGAGGCCTTCCCGCACCAGGATGATGAACGATTCCATCACCAGATTGGTGCCCGAGGGCCGGTCGGCGATGGTCCGCTCGGCCCGCTCCAGCGCGACGGCGAGGTCGCGGCGAATTCCGGCGAGCTGCTGCTCCGACGCGCCCGATCCGGCCCGGGTTCGGAGGCTCTGAAACGCGACTCGATATTCCCGTCAGCGTCGGGTCCTTGATCCGCAGTTCCCGCTCGACCCGCTCGAACGTCACGTAGGCGTCCATCGCCATGGCGCGGGCTTCTTCGGCCCGGCCGCCGGGCGAGGCCATAGGCGCTATCGAGCTGACGGCGGACCTGGGTAAAGACCGCCGCCATCGCGGTGGATTCCCCCGAGGGTACGGCGCGGACCACGGCCACGTCCGCCAGCGTCGATCCGGGCCCCAGCGCCGCGAGCAGATCGGCATCCGACATGGGAGCGGTGGTTTCGAACCCAGCCAGGCTGTCGGACGGGCGCAGCGATGAGGGACGCGGAAGCCGCAGGGTGGAGGCATAGAGCGCAACTGCCCAGCGGTCCTCCGACGAGAGCCGTGCTCGAACGGCCGGCATGGCGGTGCCGGCCGAGCCGACGGTGATGCGACGATAGAAGTCGAGCGGCGAGCTGGCCAGGAGCGCGGCGGCATCGGCGAGATCGGACGGGCGGGGCGACAAGGAAGCCGCGACCGGACCATCGCCACGACCGGCTTCGCATGACAGGACGCGCAGTTGACCTGATACACCTCGCGGCCTCTCGCCAGCGAAGGCGCCTCACTGGGCACGTCTTCGAGCGGCATGCCCAAACGCTCCGAGAGCCGTTCGACCATTGCCCGGACCCCTTCATCCAGGGAATCCGGGCTCGCCGCGGCGTTGACCATCGCCAGCAACCGATTCAGGGTGGCGCTGGTCTCCTCTCCTGAAGGTCCTGCAATCCGTTCGGCGTTCCGTCTCGCTTCCGCGAGAAAGAGCCGCGCCTCTTCGACTTCGGGCTCCGCGATCACCCGGCCGTCCCGAACCCCGAGCCGATACTCCTCGGCGGCGAGATTCGCCGTCGCAACGATCCGCCGTGCTGCGGAGAGCTGGGAATCACCCTGGGAAATGCCCTGACTCGCCGGCTTCGGCATGCCGAAGAAGAAGAGGAGGGCCAGGGAAAGGAGATCCATGGGAGCGGAATAGTAGACTAACTTATTCGGGATTCGCAAGCTGTTGCCTGCCAACCGGTTCATGGGCAGCCCTATCGGCTCCAGACAAGATTTGCGATGGGACGAAACCACCCTGGCGAGTCGAGATAGCCGCCGAGCACCAACCCGGCCCAGGCCGCGAAGACGAGGAGTACACCGCTGGCGATGATGAGTGGCGCGAGGGGCCGCTTCCAGGATCTGGATCGCGGCGGCTTCCCGCTCTGCCGCGGCAAGCTCCCGGTCCGCGGTGGACACCAGATGGCTCCAGGCAACTTCGACCTTGCCGCAGAGCATCCGGATTTCCCCTTCGGAAGATCCTGCCTTCGCGTACAGGCTTTCCTCCAGACTCGATCCCTGTGGCGGAGAGCCTGCGCCGCAAGAATCCCGCGGGCCTCGGCATCGGGGAGAGCATTCCTGAGCTTTCGCGCGGGGATAACGGGACTGAGCCGCGGCATCGCGGAGCCGGGTTTCTCCATGGGAGGAAACCAGGCGCGCCGCTTCCGCTACCGCGTCATGCCATGCGGCCCGCCAATCGGGGCTCTCGAACAGCCGGGTAAGCAGGCGAAGCCGGAGATCGGAGAGCAGCAGCTCGGCTGGGCTCGGGGGTGCCGGAGGCGCTACCAGCCGGCTGAGCCAGGGACCGAGCTCAACCGCCGGACTCACGATTCCTCCCAGTCGGGCCGGGCACCCTGGAGACCATCGCGGGTCAGGACCGCGGCCTGCCCGGTCCGCGCGATGAACCGCTCGACGAACACCGGCAGCGGGTCAGCGTGCCACTCCTTCCGGGCCAATCCGGTGAGGGGCAGGACCGCTTCGATGGCTGCGGGACTTCCCTCCAGCTCGACCAGGACATCCATCCGCGGATACCACTCGAGCCGGAGCTCCGCATCAAGGAGACGGAAATACTCAACGTATCGCTCGATCCGCTGGGTTTCTCGATAGCCGAGCCGGTCGAACAGCTCGGCCGGCGGCGCATTCCGGGAGACCAGGTCGTATTCCAGCTCGGTGCGGCTCTTGTACCCTTCGGGGGTGGTACCGGTAGGTCCCTTCCAGGAAAGCCGGAACGAGGAGACCCCGTCCTTCTCCTGATACTCCCGGAGTCGCAGCACTTCGTCGCGGTCCAGCAGGACACCATCGCGATCGTAGCGGCGATCGATCATGAGTCCGCGAAACCCCGGCTCGGCGCCGGCCGCGAGGAATCGCTGCCGCATCGCGGCGGGATCGGGCACGACGGCCTTGAGCTCGCACTCTAGGATAGGATCGCCTCCAGCGCCCGGGCCGTTTCGGAGAGGTCGGCGAACACGAGATCGGCGCCCGCGGCCTCGAGGTCTTGCACCGTGAAGCCGCCGGTCGCCACGCCGATGGTGCGGGCACCGATCGAAGCCGCGCACTGAACGTCGGCGGGAGTGTCGCCGATGATCACCACCTCGTCGCCGCGCAACCGTCGTCCCACGATGGGGTCGGCGCGTTGCAGCGCGATGGGGGGAAGGCAGGGACGGTCGGCGTGATCGGATCCGTAGGCCCCGACCCGGAAGCGCCCAGGATCGAGGCCGGCGGCGCGGAGCTTGAGCGAGGCTCCGGGGGCCACGTTGCCGGTGAGGAGGCCGATCAGCACGCCCGGGTCGGTTTCCAGGGCATCCAGCAACGCGGGAATCCCCGGCATAACCCGCGAGCGGTGACCGTTCACCGCCAGGTCTCCCTCGAGGTGCCCCACGTAGCGTTCCAGCACCGCGGCGATGACCTCCGGGTCCCGGGCCCCCGGATGGGCCAGCGCGGTCAGCAGCTCGGTCACGATCTGGGGATCGGTCTTCCCGTCGAACCGGATGGCCGGCACGTCGGCCATCACCCCGGCGGCGGCCACGATCGCAGCGTGAATCGAGCGGCGGCCGGCGCCGTCGCTCAGGAGAATGGTGCCGTCGATATCGAAGAGGACGAGCTTGCGCGTCACGCCCCGCTTTCGGCCGGGGCGGCGCAGGTGCGGCACAGGTCGATGCCACGGAACGAACAAATCACGCAGATGAAGGTGCCGCACTTGCGGCAGGGATAGCCCTCGGAAGCCCGCTCTTCCTTGCCGCAGGCCCGGCACACCATCGCGTCGCTCGGGGGAGGCTTGGGGGAAGACGGGGTCGTCACGCTGATCAGTCGCTGATGGAGTAGAGCTTGATCTTGTTGATGAGCGTGGCGCGGGAGATGCCCAGCTCCTTGGCCGCCCGGGTCCGATTGCCGCCATGATAGCGCAGGGTGCGCTCGATGTGCTGATGCTCCAGCAGATCCAGGCTCATCGGCGTATGCCGGCGATCGCCGACCCCGGGGCGGGCCCGGAACTCTCCCGGGAGATGCTCGACGCCGATCGCGATCTGGCCCCGGGAGAGCTGCATGGCCCTTTCGAGCACCTGGCGGACCTCCCGCACGTTGCCGGGCCAGTTGTACTCCTGGAACCGGAGGATCGCCTCCGGTGCAAGGATCTGGGGGCCATCGGGAAACAGCATCCGCGCCGCCCGGTGCATCGCGTTGATGAGCCCCATGCGATCATCGCCGCTCCGGTCCCGGAAGGGCGGAATCTGAATCGGCATCACGCTGAGGCGATAGAACAGGTCTTTCTGGAAGCGCTCGGCTTCGACTTCCGGAGTCAGATCGTAACGGGTCGTCGCGATCAGCCGGGTATCCATCGAGAGGTCCTGGGTGCCACCCATTCGCCGGAAGGTCCGGGTTTCGAGCACCCGGAGCAGCTTGGGCTGAAGCTCGGCCGGCAAGGCCCCGATATCCCGGAGCAGCAGGGTCCCTCCATCGGCCAGCTCCAGAAGGCCGTGCCGCCGTTCCGCCGCTTCGATGAAGGCGCCCTTCTCATGTCCGAAGATTACCGATTCGAGGTGCGCCGACGGATGCCCGGTGAGCCGCAGCTCGAGAAACGGTTTGCCGGCGCGGCCGCCCTGGTCGTGGATGTAGCGGGCCACCCAGGTCTTTCCGGCTCCGGCTTCACCCAGGACGAGCAGCGTGGTCCGTTCGTTCTGAGCCAGCATGCCGATCTGCTGCGCCAGCTGTCGCATCGCGGGCGAGGTACCCAGCGAAGGCGTTCCGGGCCGGACCGCGCCCTCGGCGAGGAGCAGGTTGGCGACCCGCCGGCGGCGCCCTTCCGCTGCGGCCTGCCGTACCAGACCGAGAAAGGCGTCGAGGTCGCCGGGGTCCAGCACCCGGCTCGCGCCGGCGAGCATCAGCTTCGCCCCTAACCCGTTCTCAATGCCGGTCCCGAAGACCAGTACCGGAGCCTCCCGGGCCCCCAGCCTGCCGATCGAGTCCCCTCCCGCTTCAGCCATTCCGGCCCCCACGCAGACAACGTCAGGACGGCTCGCCTCCAGAGCCCGCTGGGCGGAGTCGAGACTGGTTTCCCGGACCACCTCGGTCCCGGCCTGTTCCATCCGGGTACCAAGGGTGCGAAGAACTGTGGGATCGTCGTGTACAAGGAGGACACAATCAGTCATGTGTCAAAAAGGTAGTCATTTCGTGAGAACGGTCAACGCGCCGGGAACGACCTCCGCTGTAAAAGGAGTGTGGCCTACCGGATCTCCGTCGAACTGCGCTGGCAGCGGCTCGGCGGTTTCGACCTTGAAGTGTTTTCCGCGGGCGTACCGAACATACGGTACGCCACTCACCTCCTTCCGGTAGCCGTCCACCACCGCCCGAAAGAGGCCTCGCATCCCCTGCCAGGGCGAATCGGCCGAAACCGCCACGAAATCGAGCAGTCCGTCTTCGGGACTGATCTCGGGCCGGACCCGGACCAGCGGCGGGATCATTTCGCCGCAGTTCAGGATCAGCAGGAGCACCGCATCGGTATGAATCGGTTCCCCGTCCACGGTCACGGTGCAGGCGGTGTTCCGGAACCGGGGCAGAAGTCGTGCGGTGGTTGCGAGGTAGGCCCCGATGCCCCAGCGGCGTTTGTGATGCGCGGCGGTTTCCGCCATGATCCAGGCGTCGGCACCGGCGCCGCAGGTCACCCCGAAGTAGTGCACCCGCCCCCCGACTTCCATCCGGCCCATGTCGATGACCCGGCGGCGGCCGGTCGTTAACACGCGGGCCGCCTGGAGCGGGTTCCCCGGAATCCTCAGGTTGCCGGCCAGGAGATTGCCGGTGCCGCCCGGGACCATGCCGAGCGCGACCCCGGTGCCGATGAGCGCCCCGGCCGCCTGCATGGTGGTCCCGTCGCCCCCGAAGACCACCACCGTATCGACTCCGGCCCGCACCGCTTCGCCCGCGAAGATCCCGGCGTCATCCGGCTTCTCGGTGGTGACCAGGTCGACGTGCCAGCCCGCCTGCGCGAGCGACCGGATGACCCGTCCGGGGGTCCGATCGTTGGTCCGGGCGGCCAGCGGGTTAACAATGAGGAGGGCTCGCGCCACTCAGTACCCGTGATCCCAGCGCAGCTCGGCGCCGAACTGGTAGCGGCGGGTCGTGCCGAAGATGTCCACCCCACGGGCAAGGCAGGTCTGCACCGGTTCCGCCGAAAGCTGGCTCCGCAGCTCCCGGTTGAACCGGTACTCCAGGGTCGCGCCGAGGTTCCGGGCGTTGAAGGTCGGCTGGCCCGACACCAGGCAGAACCCCGCGTTCGCGGTCACGAACAGGTTGCTGGTGAGGGCGCGTCCCACCGCGAGCTGGGTCGGCACCGAGACGTTGCCGACCGCCCCACCCGTGGCCACGCCGGGACGGATCTCCAGCACGTCAAAGGGAGCCCGCTCGGTCGAGACCAGGCTCCGCTGGAGCTCGCTGGCGAGAGCGTTGACCGCCGCCGACCGCAGGAAGGCGGCTTGCTGCTCCCGGGTCCCCAGCGCGAGCGGGTCGGTGGTGCCGATGGCAAGGAGCGAAATGAGCTGCCCTTCCGTCATGGGAGGGCGATCCGGCGGTGTGGTCAGGGTCAACTTGGGAACCTCGAGGGTTCCCGTGATGTGGACCAGGACCGGGATATCCTCGGTGCCTCGTTGGGGCGCGGGGACGACATGCTGGGCCTGGATGTCGAGGTCGGCATTGAGATCGCCAAAGTAACGCACCGTGCCCTGCTGCACGGTGAAGGTGCGGTTGATCACCCCACCAGCGCGCAGAGTATAAGTGCCCCGCGGGACGTTGAGGTCCCCGTCGAGCCGGTAGGCGTACTTCACCCCTTCGCGGAGGGGAACCTTGTTGACCAGAACACTTCCTTCCAGCTGGAAGTTGGCCTCGGCGGAGCGGAGCCAGACCCCTTCGCCGATGACGAGACGGAGATCCTTGATGGCCAGGGAGTCGAGAAACCGGCTCTGGAAGGCCGCGCCCAGATTGTAGCGGCGCAGGGCGGTGGTATCGACCAGGTCGGCGAACAGCGGGTCTTCGAGGTTGACGATGTCCTTCTCGACCAGGTCGGCAAAATAGATCACGCTGTTGTTGATCCGGGCGCGTCCGGCCAGCATCGGATGCAGGATCGGTCCGGTCAGCTGAAGATTGCCGGTGGTCCGGATCGACATGAAATCGCTGACATTGATCACTTCGAAATCGTCGGTCACCAGATCGAGGTTGAGCACCGGCTGGCTGAGCCGCTCCAACCTCACCCCGCCTTCGATGTCCAGGTGTCCGAACCGGCCCCCGACGTGGAGACTGTCGGTGGTGAGCGAATCGCCGGAGAGGTTGATGGTCCCCCGGATCCCTTCGTAGCGCACCCCGAGGTCCGACACAGTGGCGGCGCCATCGGCGACGCGGACATAACCCGCGAGCCGGGGTTGATCCCACCGGCCTTCGACCCGGGCATCGAGATCCATCAAACCGGTCACCCCTCGCAGGTTCGGGGTGAACGCCTCGATCAGGGCCAGGTCGACGCTGTCACCGCGCGCGGTGATGGTGAGCGGGGCGTTGAGCTGGCGGGTCTTCGCCCCGGCGAGCGCGAGATCGAGCGGCAGCCGGGCATCCACTTCGACCACCGCGGTCCCGGTGCGCCAGAAGGTGAGGTTGGCCTGAAGCAGGCTGTCCCGGTAATCAAAGGCGGTCCGGATGAGGGGGGCCCGGAAATCGCCGATCCGCGCTCCGGTCAGGGTGCCGGTGCCCCGGAGCTGGGGAGAACGGGCCGTGCCGCTCATCCGCCCATCCAGCGCCACGTAGCCGGCGACCAGGGAGGTATCCTGCTGCGCGAGCGCATAGATATCACGAAGCTCGACGCCGAGCACCCGGGCCGAGAGCGTGCCGGTGCCGTGCCGGGGAATCGCGCCGGAGAGCTCGACACTTCCCGATCCGTCCCGGGTGACCAGGCGGACCGTGTCGATGGCGATCACCGAGTCGGTGATCCTGGCGTCGAGGGGGCGCTCGAGAAACCAGGCTCGCCCGACCAGGTCGAGGTTCAGACTGTCCGCCGCAAACCTGAGCATCTCCGGCATCCGCTCGAGCCGGCCCCCTCCCCGGAACGCACCGAGGTCGCCGGCCGAGAGCGCGGCGCCCCAGCCGAGCGAATCGGCCCGTCCTTCCACCCGGAGCTGGACCCCGCTGTAGCGAAGCTGTCGGATCCGGAGCGAATCCGCGCTCACCTGCGCGGTGAGGCTCGAATCGCCCCGGTTCCAGGTAAATCCCGCGGTCACCGGGTGGGCCCGATAGCCCAGCCAGCGGAGCGAATCGGCCGCGACGCTCCCCTGAACGGTCAGGGTGGGCAGGGCGCCCCGGAGAAGGATGTCGGCCTGCAGCCGGCCGTTGAGGGGCGCGTCAACCCCCGGCATGGTGTCGCGGGTTAGGCCGGTCACCGCCAGCGCCAGGGAGTCGAACCGGGTCAGGTCGGTCGCTTCCAGGTGGAACACCGCCTCCCCGGTTCGGGGGGCCTGCCACCCTACCGCCCCGTGCCCGTCGAGCCGGCCCCCGGCCCAATGCGTCACCACCGTATCGATGGTGATCAACGAGTCACGGGCGTGAAACACCAGCCGGGTGGAATCGATCGCGAATCCGGCCACCTGGCCGGCCCGAAGCCCTGCCTCGAGGGTACCGACCGGCGCCTCGGCGGAATCCATCCTGAAGTTGGCGAGCGCGGTTCCGGTGAGACTGGTGGCGGGCGCATCCCGCATCAGCGCGGACAGATCGAGCCGCTCGAACCCGAGATGGAGGGAGTCGGCGCCCAGTTTCGGGGGAAAGAGAGTTAACCCGCCCAGCGCCCGGAGGTGGCCCAGCCCTCCGCCCACATCGGCGTCCACCGCGAGATGCTCCAGCGTCCCGTCGAGCTTGACCGTGCCCCCCAGCGCCCCGCGGGCCGCCAGCGCCGGAAAGGAGCCCTGCAACCCGGCAAAGACCAGGGAGTCGAGCACCACATCGGTGCGCAGGCCCAGCACTGCGCCCCGGGTATCGAGCCCCACCGTTCCGCGGAGCCGGCTGACCGGACGCTCGGCGTCGCGATGCTCGGCGGTCCCCTGGAACTGCACGTTCTTGAGCGGCCCATCGAGAGTGCCCGCCGCGGCCAGTCTTCCCTGGAGGGTCACCGCGGGCGCCTGGACCGCGACGGTGCGAAGGTCAACGTCGCTGCTCTTCAGGGTATCGTGCTCGAAGACGATCCCGCTGCTGTCGAACCGGAGTGGCCCCGCGAGCGCGATCCGGCTCACCGCCCCGCCCGGCACCATCGAATCGGTGAATTCCCAGTCGAGCGCAACGGTCATCCGGTCGAAGAAGCCGTCGGCCTGGAGGGCCCCGCTCACCCGTCCGGCAAAGGGCAGGGTGTCGAGGTAGGCCCTCGGAACATCGAGGTCGAGATTGGTGAGCTGGAGATTCAGGCCCCGGAAGCCCAGCCCGCGATAGAGATCGGCGATCGCCACCAGCCGTCCGGACACCTTGCTGGTCGCGTCCCCCACCGACAGATCACGGAGGTCCCATTCGGTGCGCACCCCGTTCAGCGAGGTGCCGGTCACTCGGGCCCGGCCGGTAAAATTGGGAAACTCCGGGGAGATGAAATGCAGGTCGGCCAGCGCAAGCGTCGGGGCGTCGAGCCGGAGATGATAGAGGATCGTGTCGCGGGGCCAGTCGAATCGACCCTGCCCGCTCGCGTGGGTTCCCGGAAGCTCGAGTTCCCGGGCCTCGAAGAGAAGCGAATCGTCCTTCACCAGAATCGACGCTTGCAGGTTGCGGATCTCCAGCGCGGGATCGGAGACCCGCGCGGCCAACCCACCGACCACGATGTTGATCGGACCGCGATCCGGGGAAGAGAGCCGCAACAGTGGAATGACGCCGTTGACCTCCCGAACCGTCCGCACCTGCTCCAGGCCTTCGGGACCCTCTTCGATCCGGCGGCCAGGCACCCGTCGCTCCGCTGCCAGTGCGGAATCGAGTTGCCGCCGGGTGCGCAGCCGCCCGTCGGGATTGTAGGGAACCCGGATCACCACGTCGCCGGCCTCGATGGCGAAGTTGCGAACTTCAATGAGCGGAGGACGGCTCGGCGTGGCGCTTTCAGTGGTGTCCTCGTTCAGCCGGAAGATTTCCTCGACGTTGGTTCTGCCGTCCCGACCCGGTCCCTCGCGGTGCTTCATGATCTGCAGCTCGGGACGAATCAGCCGTAACCCGCTGATCACGAAACGTCCGCCCAGCAGGTTGGCCAGGTCATACCGGGCCTGCACCACCGGAACCCGGGCCATCACCACCCCGGCGGTATCACGGATCACCACGTCCTCGAGCGTGAAGCCGCGAAACCAGGAGCCCCGGACCGCCCCGATCTCCACGCTGCCGCGGAGCACCCGGTCCGACTGGTCTCGAATGATTCGGAGAAGCAGATGCCGTCCCGGCGTCGTGAAGAAGAGGGCGGTCACCACCCCGATCGCCGTCGCGATCGCGCCGCAGAGAAGGATGAAGAACGAGCGGGCAACCTGGCGGCGCATCAGAAGGCCTGCCCCACCGAGAACTGGATGGCGATGCCCCGTCCGGTCAGCCGTTTCCGCTGATAGTCCTCCTGGATCCGCACCAGCTCACCGGAGGCGGTGACCTTGTACAACGGTCCCGCGGTCAACGGGCTGCCGTTGTAGGCCGCGTCCATCCGCACCGGACCCAGCGGGGTGACAAAGCGAAGGCCCAATCCCGGGGTAACCCGGAACGCGATGCGGGAACCCGGTCCGGTCCCGCCCCGCTGCCACACCGAGCCCCCATCCACGAATGCGGCGAGCCGCAGCCGGTCGCCGAAAATCGGGGACGGAAAGCGGACTTCGAGATTCGCCACCACCACCGAGTTACCGCCGGTGGCCGCGACCTGCACCGAATCCTCGGGAATACCCACCCCGCCGAGCGGGAGCGAATCGAGGGCGCTCTCCCGCACCACATAGACCAGGGGGCCGAGCAGGTTCCGGGTGTAGCCGCGGACGTCGTTCGGCCCCCCCGCATAGAACCGTTGCTCGGGCGGCACGAAGTTGCTGGTGCCTCCACCGAGCGCGAGCGACGGTGCGAACACGGTTCCCAAGCGCACCCGGCCGGCGAGCACCACCGACCGGAGCGGCCGGTACACCGCGAAGTCGCCGATGAATCGGGTGAACTCGGTGAACGAGGAGGAGCCGATCGCCGTCGAGCTGGTCGTAATCTCGGCCGACAGGGTGGACCCGCGGGTGGGATCGAGCGGGAAGTTGGCGCGGACCCTCTGCATGCCAAGGGTCAGGGTCGCGATAGGCCGCCGCTGGCGAAGCTGGGCCACGTCGCTCTCCACGCAAACATTGAAGAAGGCGCAGAACGATACCGCGCTCGCCTCGGTGCGGCCCGAGGAAAGTCGGTAGGTCACGGTGATGGGAATCCGGGTCGCCGTCTCCCGGACCAGCGAGACGCTGCCGCCCAGGTCCTCCCGCAGATAGACCAGGTATTCGCTGCGCCGTTCCGCGAAGAGGGAGAGGGTCAACGCGTTCGAGGGAGAGAGGAACACCGGACGGCGGAACGAGGCGTTCAGGGTGTAATTCGCCTTGTCCGATCCCACCGAGTCGGCGGCCAGCGCGGAGCAGAGAAAGGAATTTTCGAGCCCTGCGCCGAACGGCCGGCCCACTCCGATCTTGGAGAGCTGGGCCGACACGTCGAGGATCTGTCCCGACCCGAGGGCATTGCGCACGGTCCAGCCGGCACCGGCCCGGAAACAGTCGAGGGTGCCGTAACCCGCAGCACCTCGCACCCGGTGAAACGGCGCCTCCAGCACCTGAATCGTGATCGGGACCACCCCGGCGCCCGAGACGTAGTGGGCGGTATCCAGCGCGACCGCGGCGTACCGGAACAGCTCGGAGCGATACAGGTTGAGCTGGCTCTGGGCGATGTCCCGCTGCCGGAAGTCCTGGCCCGGCTGGAGCGCGAGCAGGGAGCGGACGAAGGCCGAGTCGATGCGGCGGTTGCCATCCACGCTGATCTCGCCGATGACCGCCGACGGCCCCGGATCGACCAGGAGCGACACCGTCACGCGGTGCGCCGTGCTGTCGATCTTGAACGGCCGCACCAGGGTCCGGGCTTCCGGGTATCCCTCGTCGCGGAGCCGGGTCTGGACCGTGTCGGCGCTCGCGATCAGAGCGAACCGGTCGAATGGTTCGCCCACCTTGAGCGGAAGATCGCGGACCAGTTTCTGACGGTCGGGAATGCTGTCGGGGATCTCGGCGATCAGCTGGGCGACCCGGATCGGCTCACCCTCGATGATCCGGAACGTGATCGCGATGTCCTGCTCGGTCCGCTTCACCACGGTGTCCACCTGGACTTCGAGAAAACCCCGGGCCTTGTAATAGGTCCGGAGCCGCTCGACGTCCTTGCGGAACTCGTGCTCGCTGAAATGGCGCTCCGCTCCTAACCCGATCCAGCTGACCAGCGGAGAGGTCGCGAACCAGCTCGACTTCGACGTCGCGATGGCGGCGCTGAGGACCTCGGCGGAAATCGAGGCGTTGCCGGTGAAGCGGAGCTGATGGACGTTCAAGCCCTCCGGTTCGACCTGGGCGGCTGCGCGATCCGGCACCAGCAAAAGCCCGAGCCCGAGCGCCCCCACCACCGCCCATCGGAAGATTGACGTCACGTGGCAAATCTATTTGTCTTTCATCGTGTTACGCCACATTTCCCTGCCCGGAATCTTGCTGGTCGGACTCCTGGCCCCCCTTCAGGGCCAGGCCCTCGACAAGCGCCTCGATCGATTGTTGGACGCTCCGCCGTTCGACCGGCACCACTGGGGCGTGGTGGTGCTCGATACCACCGGCAAGGTCCTCTATCACCGAAACGCCGATCGCCTCTTCCTTCCCGCCAGCAACACCAAACTGGTCGTGAGCGCGGTGGCGGCCGCCCTCCTGCCGCCCGATTCTGGTGTCGCGACCAGCGTGTACGCCGCGGGCCCGATCCAGGGCGACCGGGTCCGGGGCGACCTGGTGCTCTACGGCCGCGGAGATCCCACCATGAGCCGCCGGTGCTTTGCCACCGATACGACGCGGGTGGGAGCCTGCGAGACCGATCCGTTGCGGCGCCTGCGCGAGCTCGCCACCGCCCTTCGAGACCGGGGAATCCGGGTCGTCGAGGGAGACCTGATCGGAGACGGAAGCTTCTTCGAGCCGACCCTGATCCATGACTCCTGGGAAACCGGCGATCTGGTCTGGTGGTATGCCGCCCCGGTGTCCGGGCTCGCCTTCAACGACAACAGCCTCGACGTCCAGTGGAACGGCGCGGCCAACCCGGACGCGCCTGCCCAGCTGACCATCGGACCACCCCTTGGGCTCGCC
The DNA here is from genome assembly GCA_963841505.1 of uncultured Gemmatimonadales bacterium. Classification (GTDB taxonomy): domain Bacteria; phylum Gemmatimonadota; class Gemmatimonadetes; order Gemmatimonadales; family GWC2-71-9; genus JABFSM01. Next base: position 466,020 of record CAWJCZ010000001.1, on the reverse strand, counting down.
ACGATCGAAAACCGCACCGTGACCGGCAATGGAGTCGGCGGGCTGGACGCCGGCCGTCTCGGCCCCTGCGCGTTCTGGTTGAGTGGGTCGGTAACCCGGCGAGAAAAGCCCCGAACTTCCTACCTCGCGGTGACCGATCCAAATCGCTATGCCGCCGGCGCCTTCCGGGCCGCCCTGGCCGATGCCGGCATCGCGGTCCTGGGCGCGACCGGTTCGACCACCGATTCGATGCGCTACGCCGCGGCCCGGGCCACCGCGCCCCTCGCCGAAGCCTTCTCCCGTCCGTTCCGGGAATGGCTGGTCCCGATCCTGGGACCCAGTCAGAACCTCTACGCCGAGATGCTCCTCAAGCAGGTAGGACGCCGGGTCGCAGGGTTGGGAACATGGAGCGCCGGGCTCGAGGTCGAGCGCCGGTTTCTGATCGACTCGGTTCGGGTGGATTCGACCCAGTTCTCCCTTCGCGACGGCTCGGGTCTCTCGCGCCGGAACGTCGCGAGCCCGCTGACGTTCGCCCGGCTGCTGCTCTGGATCCGGCGGCGTCCGTGGTTTCCCATGTTCGAGGACGCGCTCCCACTCGCGGGAAGATCCGGAACGATGGAGACCCGGCTGGCCGGCACACCCCTGGAAGGGAGAGTCCGGGCCAAGACCGGCACCGAGTCGCGCACCAATGCGCTATCGGGTTATGTGACTCTGCCCAACGGGCAGGTGAGAATCTTCTCGATTCTCACCAACAACCACGACTTGACCGGGTCTGCCATGGTTGCGAGGATGGACAGCCTGGTCCTGGCGATCGGAAGAAAATGAAGTGCCGATGGTTGCTGCTGGTCTTCGGTGCGGCCTGCGCCGGAGCCGGTTCAGATGGGAAGGACCGAACCGCCTCTGCCGAGCGTCGTGCCGAGGTGGCCGAACGAGGGGCCGCCGTCATGCCCTTCGATCTCACCAGGACCCGCCATGTGTTCACCGACTTGCCCGACGGTGGACTCCAGACGGTATCCGCGCTGTCGATCGGAGATTCCCTTCAGGTGCGGCTCATCCGGGAGCACCTCGGCAGCGAGCGGGATCGATTTGAACGGGGAGATTTCGACGATCCCATGGCGATCCATGGACACACCATGCCGGGACTGGCGGAGCTGCGCGCCGGGGCCAGTCACATCGAGGTGGAATACACCCCGATCGAGGGCGGCGCCCAGCTCCGGTATCGAACCACGGACCCTGCGCTGATCGAGACCCTGCACCGCTGGTTCGAGGCCCAGCGGATGGATCATGGGAGGTGAGAGGTTTGAGGTAATAGGTGCTATAGCACCTATCACCCAGCACCTCTCACCTATCCCAACTGCTGACTCGCGAAAATCTTGAGCTCGGAGCTGTGCCCCGGATTCATTTTCTTCTTGGGGTCGATGTAGTGGACCGCGTGATTCACCGCGGTGCAGGCTTCCGCCGCTCCCGTGGCGATCAGCTTCAGCTTGCCCTCGTACGAAGCCACATCCCCCGCCGCGTAGATCCCCGGAACATTGGTCGCCATGACCCGGCTGACCCGGATATCGGCGCGCTCGGTATCGAGTCCCCACTGCTTGATCGGTCCGAGATCCGAATGGAATCCGAGCTGCGGCAGTACCGCGTCGAATGCCACGGTCTCCTCTTCCTGGGACTTGGTGTTCAGCAGGGTGACCCGCTCCAGGCGCTGATTCCCCTCGATCGCGCTGACCTCACAGAAGGTGCGAATCTCGCACTTCCCCTGCATCGCCAGGCGCTCGACATGGCGAATGGTGCTCTGGTGGGCGCGGAAGGCGTCGCGCCGGTGAATCAGGGTGACCCAGTCCGCAACGTCCACCAGGTTCATCGCCCAGTCGAACGCGGAGTCTCCGCCCCCGACGATCAGCACCCGCTTGCCGGCGAACTCCCGGGGATCCTGTACCGTGTAGTCGAGTCCCTTCCCTTCCCATCGCGCCGCGGCCTCGAGCGGGAGGCGGCGCGCCTCGAAGGCCCCGATCCCCGCAGCGATGAGCAGCGTCCGGGTCGGGTAGCTTCCGCCGTCGGTTTCCAGATCGAAGTGACCGATACCGCCGGAAGGGTCCGGGGTGTGGCGCAAGCCGGTGACGGTTTCGTTGAGACGGACCTCGCAGCCGAACTGAAGCGCCTGTTCGGCCATGCCCTTGACCAGGTCCTTGGCGAGAACCCGGGGGAACCCCGCGACGTCGAAGATCAGTTTTTCGGGATAGAGCGCGGCCAGCTGCCCGCCCAGGGCGGGCAGCGAATCGATGAGCCGGCAGCTGGCCCCCCGCATGCCGGCGTAGAACGCACCGAACAGTCCGGTCGGACCGCCGCCGATGATCGTGATATCCGTAAGCGCGTCAGCCACGTCTGAAATCTAGCGACACGCGACGGGCGCCCGGTGCAGGTCCTTCTCGGTGCGCTATACTTTCCTGCCATGCGGATTTATACGAAAACCGGCGACGAGGGACAGACCGGTCTGTTCGGGGGCGGACGGGTGGCGAAGGACCATCCGCGTGTTATGGCCTACGGCGACGTCGACGAGCTGAATGCCGCGATCGGCCTGGCCCGGTCCACCGAACCCACCGGGTTGTTCGACCCGGAGCTCGAAGCCATCCAGCGCGATCTCTTCTCTCTTGGCGGCCAGCTCGCCAGCCCGGATCCGGACAAGGTCCGCGCCGCGCTGTCCAAGGCCGACCTGGGAGACTCCCGGGTCGCGGAGTTCGAGCGGGCCATGGATGCCGCCGACCAGGAGCTGGCGCCGCTGCGCGCCTTCGTGCTCCCCGCCGGATGCCCGAAAGCCACCGCCCTCCATCTCGCCCGCACCGTGTGCCGGCGCGCCGAGCGCTCGACCGTCGCACTGGCCCGCGACGCGGAGGTGCCGCCCCTGTTTCTCATCTATCTCAACCGGCTCTCCGACTACCTCTTCGTGCTGGCCCGACTCGCCAATCATCGCGAGGGGCGGCCCGATGTGACCTGGTAGGATGACCCCGGTCGTCGAAGTCCCCCATGCCGGGGGACGCTACCCGGTCTTCGTGGAGCCCGGGTTAACCCGCGACCTGGGCCGGTTCGCCGCGCGGTACCTCCCCCGACGCCGCCTCGCAGTCGTGACCGATCGAACCGTCGCTCGCGCGGTTCCCCACGGCCTCGACGTCCCGACTCTGGTGGTCGCTCCCGGCGAACGGTCCAAGACCCGGACCCGCTGGAGAACCCTGACCGATCAACTCCTCGGGATGGGGTTCGGACGCGATGCCGCGATTGTGGCGCTGGGCGGCGGTGTGGTGGGGGACCTCACCGGCTTCGTGGCGGCGACCTACCTGCGGGGCATCCCCTGGCTCCAGGTGCCGACCTCCCTGCTCGCCATGGTGGACGCGTCGGTCGGCGGCAAGACCGGGGTAAATACCCGCGCCGGCAAGAACCTGGTTGGCGCATTCCATCCCCCCGCGGCAGTCGTCGCCGACCCCGCGGTACTCGACACCCTCCACGCGGACCACCTGGCGGCCGGTCTGGTCGAGGCGGTCAAGCACGGAATGATCGCCGATGCGGCCTACTTCCAATGGATCGAGGCCCATCTCGCGTCTCTCCTGGCGCGGGACCACCACGACCTCACCGAGCTGGTCACCCGGAGCGTCCAGATCAAGGCGCGGGTCGTGGGAGAGGACGAACGGGAGCACGGGGTCCGCGCGGTGTTGAACGCCGGACATACGGTCGCCCATGCGATCGAGCAGGCTACCGGGTATTCGATCGCCCATGGCGACGCGGTGGCGATCGGCCTGGTCGTCGAGGCACGGCTTGCCGCCCAGCTCGGCCTGGCGCCGGCCAGCCTCGGCGCCGACGTGGGCGAGGTGCTCCTCCGCCTCGGCCGACCGGTCGCGATCGACCCGGCGTGGAGCGTGGAAGCATTGCTCGAGGCGATGCAGCACGACAAAAAAACCCGGGACGGCATCGTTCGTTTCGCGCTCCCTAACACGCTGGGCTCCATGGCGCGCGACGGCGCCGAGTGGACCATTCCGGTTCCCCTCGCCGCGGTGCAAGCGGCGCTGCAGACCTCGACCGGCTAACCCGCGAAATCCTTCCACATCTTATCCACGCGGCGATCCGATCGAACGTGGCGCGGAACCTGTGATCCCCCTGCGGTTTAGGCTGGTTCGACACAAGGGCGTGGAAAAACCGATTTGGGGACAAGGTGGAGGAAACGCGCAATCCACAGTGGGTAAACACCTTGGCGTGTTGACACTGTCAACTGCTTGACCGTCAAGAAATCATTCCTACATTGGCACCCTTACACCGCAGGATCTTCGGCAAACCGAGTCCCGCGTTTTTCCGCGGGCACAACACGCAGCAAGCAGGCTCATCGTCGACCCTCGTGCGAGGTTTCATGCCTCCCGTTCGCCAGCGTGTCTCTCCTGCTCCTCGGTCCCTGCACCGTTCCGCCCCAGCCAACGCCTTCGATCAATACCTGCTCGACATCCGCAAGCTTCCGATGATCGAGAACGCCAAGGAGGAGATTCGACTGGCCAAGCGGGCACTCAAGGGTGATCAGGCGGCCGTGGATCGACTGGTCACTGCGAACCTGCGCTTCGTGATCTCTTACGTGAAGCGGTTTCAGGGACACGGCCTCGACCTCTCCGAGCTGGTCGCGATCGGAAATGAGGGTCTGCTCAAGGCGGTCCGCAAATTCGACCCGGCCCACGGGGTCAAGTTCATCAGTTATGCGGTGTGGTGGGTGCGGCAGTGCGTGCTCAAGGCGCTCGCCGAACAGACCCGCACGGTCCGGATCCCGCTGAACCAGAACGCCGCGCTCATGAAGATGGCCCGGATCGAGAGCCTGCTGGCCCAGGAGCTGGGCCGCTCGCCCACCGATTCGGAGACCGCCCAGGTCCTGAATGAAGATGTCGAGACGATTCGCCAGGCCCGGCTGGTTTCGACGGTCGAAGTCTCCCTCGACGCTCCGGTCGAGCGCAACGATTCGAGCGCGGCCACGTTCGGCGAGCGGGTGGCCGGCAATACCGGAGACATCGAGAACCTGGTGGATACCGGGCTGCGGAAGGATTTTCTTTCCTCCCTCTTCCGACGCTACCTCACCCCGCGCGAACAGCGCATCCTCTCGCTCTATTACGGCCTCGAAGAAGGCAGTGAGCCCCTGACTCTCGAAGGCATCGGCGCGATGCTCGGCGTGACCCGGGAGCGGGTCCGTCAGATTCGCGAGCGGGCCTTCGAGAAGCTCCGGAATGCACCGGAAGTCAAACACCTGAAGAGCCTGCCCTCCGAAGCAGCCTGACGGGTGTTGGGTCCTGGGTGATCGGTGCTGAAGCACCTACCGCCTACCTCCTAGCACCCTCTTTACCTTTCCATCGTGAACACCGATCGCCTCGCGGCTGACCTTGCCGCGATCGTTGGGCCCCGCTGGGTTCGCCAGCGGCTTCCCGAGCTGCGCACCTTCGAGTCCGATGGCCTGCCGACCCATATGGCCCGGCCCCGCCTGGTCGTGCTTCCCGGCTCACGCCAGGAGGTCATCGAAGTCATCCGGGGCCTCCACCGGCATGAGGCGCCCTGGGTGGCCCGAGGGGCCGGTACCGGGCTGTCCGGCGGCGCCCTGGCAGACGACCTGGTACTGGTCGTCCTCACCCGGCTCAACCGGATCCTGTCCATCGACCGGACCCGACGCCGCGCGGTAGTCGAGCCGGGCGTCGTGAACGCCAAGCTTTCCGAGGCGGCGCTTCCGTTCGGACTCCACTATCCCCCCGATCCCTCCAGCCAGACTGCCTGCACCCTGGGCGGGAACGTCGCCGAGAACGCCGGGGGACCCCATTGCCTCAAGTACGGGGTGACCACCAACTACGTCGCCGCACTCGAGGTCGTGCTCCCCGATGGATCCCTCGCGCGCCTGGGCTCACCGCAGGGAGAGCCGTGGGGGCCGGACCTGGCGGGTCTGTTTGTCGGCAGCGAAGGCATGTTCGGGATCGCGCTCGAGATCACCCTGCGACTTGAGCCCATTCCTCCATCGATTCGGACGCTGCTCGCCGATTTCGTGACCGTACGGGCCGCGAGCGAGGCGGTCAGCGCCATCATCGCCGGGGGAATCGTTCCCGCCGCCCTCGAGATGATGGACCAGGCCTGCATTCGCGCGGTCGAGGCATCGATTTACGCGGCGGGTTATCCGGTGGATGCGGGAGCGGTCCTCCTGGTGGAGCTGGACGGGCATCCCGCCCAGGTCGAGTCGGAGAGCGATGCGGTGGACGCTCTGCTGACCGCCCACGGGGCGCGGAGCGTTCGCGCGGCATCGAGCCCCGCGGAACGGGCCCGCCTCTGGCAGGGCCGCAAGAAAGCGTTCGGCGCCGCGGGACGGATCGCTCCGGACCTGGTGGTGCAGGACGCGGTGGTCCCGCGGTCGGCCCTTCCCGACGTGCTCGACCGGATCGGCGACATCGGGCGCGAGCATGCGATTACCATCTCCAACGTTTTTCACGCCGGTGACGGCAACCTGCATCCCAACATTTCCTTCGATCGGCGCGACCAGGCCCTGACCGACCGGGTGAAGGCAGCCAGCACGGCGATCATGCAAGCCTGCGTCGAAGCGGGCGGGTCGATCACCGGGGAGCACGGCGTCGGGTCGGACAAACGCGAGTACATGGATCTGATTTTCGATCCGGTCACCCTCGCCACGATGTGCGCGGTCCGGCGGGTCTTCGATCCCGCCGGGCGGGCCAATCCCGAGAAGGTCGTGCCGATCCACTATTGCCGCGAATGGAGTGGAAGTCCTGGCATCCGGGGAAACGGGGCCTCCCATGGCTGAGAGCGCACTGCATACCCGGCTTCGCCAGGAGTTCGGCACCGCGGCGATCGAGTCGGCCCCCGACGGCGTACCCCGGGCGGTGCCCGACACCACCCAGGCCATCAGCCGACCTCTGCGGCCTGGCCAGCCGGGAAGGGTTGCGGGTTCGGATCGAGGGCCGGAGCTCGTGGCTCCCTCCCGATGCGCCGGCCGAGCTGGCCATTTCAACCCGGCGGCTGAACCGGGTGCTCGAGCTGGCTCCTGCCGACCTCGTTGCCGGCGTCGAGACTGGCCTCGGGACCACCGCCCTCAACGACGTCGTTGCCGCACACCAGGCCTGGTTTCCCCTCGATCCACCCGGCAGTCCCGACCGTTCACTCGGGTCGGTCATCGCCACCGGAACCGCCGGCCCCCTCCGCCATGGTCTGGGGCCGGTTCGGGACCATCTCCTCGGCGTCACCGTGGTCACCGGCGACGGACGGATCGTCCGGGCGGGCGGAAGGGTCGTGAAGAATGTCGCGGGTTATGACCTCACCCGCCTCCAGGCCGGAGGATTCGGAACCTTCGGGATCGTGACCGAAGCCCGGATCCGGTTGCGGGCCCGTCCCGCCGATCGAGTCCTTCTGCTCGCCTCGGGAGAGCGCGACGCGCTGACCCGCGAAGCCCGCGAGCTCATGGAGGCCGATTGCCCCGCGGCCGGCCTGGAGCTCTGCTCGCCCGGAATGACCGGACACGCCGAGTGGACCCTGCTGCTCGACCTGCAGGCACCGCGGCGGCGGTCCAGGCCGCGATGAGCCAGGTCGCCGCGCGCGAACCGAGATCTCCTGGTCGCCGCCTGCCCGAGGCGGAGGCCGGCCCGCTGCAAAGAACCATCGCGGAGCGGTCGGCCGCCGGTGAGGTCACCCTGCGGATGGGAGTGCTGCCGGACAGCCTGGACGAGGTGCTCGACCTGCTCGGCGAGCAGCCTCGGTCCGGGGCCCGTGACTGCGGGCGCAGGGCGCGGCATGGTGCGGTGGACCGGCTCGGTCGCGCCGGACCGGCTCCGGGAGCTGCGTTACCTCCTCGCGGCAAGGGAGATCCCTGTGACGCTGGAGCGGGCGCCCTGGGCGCTCCGCAATGCGGTCGGGCATTTCGGCGAATATCGCGAAGGAGTCGGGGGTCTGGTGGCCCGGCTGCGTCAGGTCTTCGATCCCGATCACACCTTCGTCGTCGCCCTCGGCGCCGGGGATACATGAGCCGGAACGGTTTCGCGTCCCTCGATCCCTGCGTGCATTGCGGCTTCTGCCTTCCCGCCTGTCCCACCTACCTCGCCACCGGCGATGAAAACGATTCGCCCCGCGGCCGGATCCTCCTGATGCGGGCGCTCGAGCGCGAAGAAATCGCTGCCGACGACCCGGCCCTCCGCGAGCACATCGATCTCTGCCTGGGATGCCGCGGATGTGAGCCGGTTTGCCCTGCGGGGGTCGAATATGGGAAAGGACTCGCGACGGTGCGGGACCTGTCTGGCTCTCGCGAACGGCCTCTCCTGGCGAGCCCGCTTCGCCCCAGCTATTCCGCCGGAAATCACGCTGGCGACCCGCCTTCACCCTCGCGCGATGGCTCCGCGACTCGGGCATCCCGCGGCTCCTGGCGGGCCCGAGCGCGGGAGGTTTCGCGATGGGCATGCTCGCGTCCAGCCGGACGGCGGGCTGGAAGCGAAGGAGACCCGCAACGAACCTCCCGGGAACCCGGCCCAATGCCTGAGCGAGGCACCGTGGCGCTCTTTCGGGGATGCGTGATGGACGTGCTGTTCCGCCGGGTCCACGATGCGACCCGCCGCACCCTCGTGGCGAACGGCTACCAGGTCATGGAAGTCGAGTCGCAAACCTGTTGTGGTGCCCTGCACGAGCATGCCGGCGACAGCGCGGCGCGCGGCGCGCTCCTGGAGAGCAACGCGAGGGCCTTTGCCGGTCGGGCCGATTTCATCGTGGTGAACAGCGCGGGTTGCGGCGCGCACCTCCGCGCCGCGGCGATCATGCCCCTGTGCTGGGCGACCTTTCGACCCGGGTGCGCGACGTGACCGAGCTCCTCGCGGACGCTGGTCCGCGGACTGGCGGCGCGGTTCCCCTCGACGTGGCGTACGATGCGCCCTGCCATCTGGAGCACGCCCAGGGCATCCGTGACCAGCCGCTCCGGATGCTCGCGGCAATCCCCGAGCTCAAGGTTCGGCGGCTTCCCGGCTCGGATCGCTGCTGCGGCAGCGCCGGGCTCTATACCATGCTGCATCGCGAAATGGCGCGAGCGGTGCTCGATCTCAAGGTGGAGGAAATCGCTCGTGCGGTGCCCCGTCCTGATCTGGTGCTCACCGGGAATCCCGGCTGCTTGATGCAGATCGGGGCGGGTCTCCGAGCCGCGGGGCTTCCGATCAACGTGGCCCATCCGGTCGAGCTGCTCGATCTCTCCTATGCCCGGGCGGGGTTCTACACGGATTAGGTTTCCGGTATGCAGCTCGATTTTGTCATTTCTGCAGAAGCAGTCCAGGCCCTCCAGAGCGGCGCAGTCATTGGTCGAAGGCAATGCGGCGGTCTTTCGGGATCGAAGGGCCCGGCGCGATCGAATGCCTGCAGGGGCTCCTGACCAATGATCTGGTCGCAGCGGGTGAAAAGAGCCTGAGCTACGGCGGAATGCTGACGACCAAGGGCATGATTCTGCTCGATCCCTTCGTCCTGAGAGTCGAGTCGGGCGTCATGCTGGTCCTCGCCGGCGCGGCGCGGGAGATTGCCCGGCAACACTTCGCCCGGGTCCTTCCCCCCCGGCTCGCCAAGGCCAGTGAGCATCCCGACTGGGCGGTGGCATTTCTGCTGGGGCCGCTGGCGGAATCGCTGCTCGCAGCCGGGATCGGAGAGTCGGTACTACCCGCCGCCGGGCACACCAGCGGCGGGCCCGATGACCTGCTGGTGTCCAGGGGGGCCGCCGGCATGCCGTTCCGATTCATGGTGATCGGCCCTGCCGAGCAGTTACGCACGCTCCCCGCCAGGCTCGAAGCCGGGGGCGCTGTCCGCGGAGATGAAGCCTCGCTCGCGATGGCGAGGGTGCTGAAAGGATGGCCCGCGCTGGGAGCCGAGATCGATGAGAAGACGCTCCCGCAGGAGGTGCGCTACGACGAGCTGGGAGCCGTCTCGTACTCGAAGGGTTGTTATACCGGTCAGGAAACCGTCGCGCGAGTCCACTTCAGGGGCCACCCCAACCGTTCGCTGCGCGGGGCGATCCTTCCCCCGGGCCATATCGACGCAGACCGAAAACTTCTTCACGACGGCAAGGAGGTTGGCGTTCTGCGCACCACCGTCAAGACAGCCGACCAGACGTTCGCCCTGGCAACGGTCCGCCGGGAGGTTGCTCCCGATGCGACCCTGCACACGAAATCCGGCGAGGTTCGGCTGGTTCCCTTCCCGGTGAAGGAGGCGGTTTCCGCATGACCCCTTCCCTTCCCGGTACCCTCGGCGAGCTCCGGGCCAGTGCCTGGGGCAAGCCGCCGCTCGCGGGACGCTCGGTCCGGGACGAGATTCGCGCCAACCTCCTCCGGGCGCTCAGGACTGGCGAGGCGCTGTTTCCGGGGATCCAGGGCTATGACGACAGCATCATTCCGGACCTGGTGCACGCGCTGCTGGCGCGGCAGGATTTCATTCTGCTCGGGCTCCGGGGACAGGCCAAGAGCCGGATTCTCCGGAACCTGACCCGGTTCCTCGACGAGCGACTGCCCATCATCGCGGGAAGCGAGGTGAACGACGATCCCTTCGCCCCGATCAGCAAATACGCCCGGGATCGGATCACCGCCGAGGGAGATGCGACCCCGATTGCATGGGTGGGCCGGGATGACCGCTTCGTGGAGAAGCTCGCCACACCCGATGTCACCATCGCCGATCTGATCGGCGATCTGGATCCGATCCGGGCCGCCCGCGGTGGCCACGTGCTGTCCGATGAGCTGACCATGCACTTCGGGCTGCTGCCCCGGGCCAACCGCGGCATCTTCGCCATCAACGAGCTGCCCGATCTGGCCGGGAAGATCCAGGTTGGCCTCTTCAACATCATGCAGGAAGGGGACGTCCAGCTCAAAGGGTACCCGGTCAGGCTCCCCCTCGACGTGCTGCTCTGCTTCACCGCAAACCCGGAGGACTACACCGCGCGCGGCAAGATCATCACCCCACTCAAGGACCGGATCGGCGCGGAGATCGGCACCCACTACCCCCGGGAAGTCGAGACCGGGATGACGATCACCGCGCAGGAGGCCTGGACCGAACGGGGCAGCGGAGATGGGCCGCCGGTGCGGATTCCGGAGATCGTGCGGGAGGTGGTGGAGCGGGTCGCCTTCGAGGCCCGGAGCGACAAGCGGATCGATCGCCGCTCCGGGGTGAGCCAGCGGCTTCCGATCAGCACCCTGGAAAACGTGGTGTCGAGCGCGGAGCGCCGCGCGGTGCTCTTCGGGGAATCCGAGGCGGTGCCCTCGGATCTCCGACATCTACGCCGCGCTGCCCTCGATCACCGGCAAGCTGGAGCTGGAGTACGAGGGCGAGCTGCAGGGCGCGGGGGTGATCGCCCGCGAGCTGATCCGGCGGGCCGCCCTCCGCACCCTGCTGGTGCGGATCGGGGAGGAGCCCGACGACCGGCTGGAAGAGATCGTCTCCTGGTTCGACGGGGGGTCGGCGCTCAAACTGAACGGCGACGAGCGGGCCGAGACCGCGGCCAAGGCCTTCGGCGTGGTCCCCGGCCTGCTGCGGCTCACCCATGAGCTCGACCTGGCCGGCGCGCGGGATCCGGGAGCCGAAGTCGCCGCCTGCGAGCTGGTGCTGGAGGCGCTGGCGGCCCTGAAGCGCATAACCCGCAGTGAAGAGTATGGCTGGGGCGCCGCGACCCGAAGCCGGCCTGGCCCTCCTCCCGGCCTCTAGGCCTTTCGCTCCCGCGCCCGCAACCGGACCTCCGCCTCGATGAGGCGGGCCGCGCCCGGAAGCCCCAGCGCCTCGGTATTCAGGACCAGGTGATAGTTGACCGGGTCCCTCCAGTCCCGCTGGTAGTACCGCTGGTGATAGCGGCCCCGGGCCGCGTCGGTGTCCTCCAGGACCCGCGAGCGCGGCCTCGCGATCGACCCCCAGCCGGGCCATGGCGCGCTCGAGCCGGGCCGGCCTGGGGGCCACCACCTTGACGTGGAGGGCATCCCGGTGGGAAAGCACACTCGGAGCGGCGCGGCCCACCACCACCACGTGGTCTCCCCGGGCCAGCTCGGCGACCGCCTTCTCGGTGGCGCGGACCAGGGCCGCTTCTTCCGGCTCGGGCACCCGCTCGGGCGGCTGGGGAAAGAGCTCCGGCGCGGCCCGCGCGAGAGCGCGGGTTAGGCGCTCCAGGAATCCCGGCGCCCGCTCCTCCTTCCTCGCCACTTCCTCCACCGAGAGCCCGCGCCTCCCGGGCTACCTGGTCGATGACGTCGTTGTCCACCAGGCGCCAGCCCAGCGCGCTGGCCACCCGGCGGGCGATTTCCGACCCGCCGGCGCAGTACTCCCGGGAAATCGTCACGATCATGGAACCTCCAGGGGGCCGCGTCCGGCCCCGCGCCGGCGGCGGAGCATCATGCGCCAGGCAATGGTCCCGGCAACGAGAAACAGCCGGACCCGCCGATCCAGAGCGCGACGCCGGTGCCCGCGTGTTCGGCGATCCAGCCGGCCTGCAGCGAGCCGAACGGCGACATCCCCACCACGATGAACGAGTAGAACCCCATCACCTGGCCCCGCAGATGATCGGGCGCCTCGGTCTGCAGCAGGGTGTTGGTCATGATCGAGTTGAGCGCCATGCTGAGCCCGGCGCCCAGAACCAGCCCCAGCGCGAGCCCCAGGAATGGCACCAGGCCGACCGGACGAGACCGACGCCCAGGACCAGTGCCGCCACTACCGCCGTGCGCTCCCGGCGGAACCGGTGGCCCGACCGCCGCGACCGAAAGGCGCCCGGCCGCCGCGCCGATCCCGAAGAAGGACATCAGCGCACCGTAGCCGCCCGCGCCGGCCCGAAGCACGTCACGGGCGTACACCGGCATGATGGCGATGAACGATGTCCCGAAAATGTTGAGCGCGGCGGTCAGGATCACCAGCGCCTTGGGCCAGCGGATTGCCGAACACGTGCGCGATGCCCTCGCGAAGCGCCGCCCGGCGCACCGGGAACTCTCCGGTGAAGTTCGCTTCGGGGCGGATCATCGTGAGCCCGATGAGCACGGCGAGGAAGCTCGCGGCGTTGAGGAAGAAGCAGACCGCCGGCGCCGGCGGTGGCCACCAGGGTTCCTGCGATGGCCGGCCCGATCACCCGGGACGAGATTGAACGCGGTCGAGTTGAGCGCGATCGCGTTCATCAGATCCGCCCTTTCCGACCAGCTCCACCTGCCACGACTGCCGGATCGGAATCTCGAACGCGCTCACCGTGCCCTGGACCGCCGCGAGGGCGTAGAGCAGCGGCATGTTGACCTGGTGGAATGCGGTGAGCAGGGCCAGGGCGAGCGCGTCGAGCAGCAGCAGCGATTGCAGGATCAGGAGCGAGCGGCGCCGGTTGACCCGGTCGGCAATGACCCCGCCGTACAGGGTGAACAGCAGAACCGGCAGCGCGCCGAAGGTGGTGACCAGCCCGACCTGGAGCGGCGAGTTGGAGAGGACCAGGGCGAGCCAGCCCAGGGCCACGGTCTGCATCCAGGTGCCGCACTGGGAAATGAACTGGCCGCTCAGGAAGATCCGGAAATTCCGGTGACGAAGGGCGCCGAAGGCGGCGCCGGCGGGAGGCATGGGCCAAAAATAATGAGTACCTTTCGGCGAACGCCGCGACGGACCCCTGAGCCCGGCAACCGCAGCATGCGCTTCACCACCTACAGCAAACTCGTTCCCGGCCTCGCCGACGCCGTCAATCTGCAAGCCCTGCTCGACCAGCTGGGCGACTTCCTGCTGCAATCGGGATTCGCCGGATCGCCGATGGACTGGCCCTACTGGGCCGAGCCGCCCGAAGGAAACGAACGATCGCTGGACGCCCTGCGCGAAGCGATTCTCCGCGCCCTGATGGAATCGGGTCAGCTGACCCCGGACATGCTCAAGGCGCTCCGGGGCGAATCGACCGGTGATCCGGAGCGGGACCAGGAGATCGAACGGGAGCTCGCCGATCTCATTGATCAGATCATCCAGCGGCTGGCCGACGAAGGCTATCTCAAGCTCCAGGAAACACCGCAGGTCCCCGAGAGCTACAGCCCGGTGCCAGGACCGGGCGGCCAGGCCCAGCGGGCCGCCGCAGCAGATCCAGTTCGGCCTGACCGAGAAAGCGATGGATTTTCTCGGATACAAGACCCTCAAGAACCTTCTCGGCAGCATCGGGAAGTCGAGCGCGGGTGCCCACGAGACGCCGCACCTCGCCACCGGGATCGAGGTCGAAGGCCGAGCAAACCCTACGAATTCGGCGACGTCCTGAACCTCGACGTGGCCGCCACGCTGGGCAGCGCCATCGCCCGCGAGGGAATTCGCATCCCGATCGATCTCGAGTATCGCGATCTCCAGGTTCATCAAGCCGAGTACCGCTCCTCCGCGGCGACCGTGCTGATGCTGGATTGCTCCCATTCGATGATTCTCTACGGCGAAGACCGGTTCACCCCGGCCAAGAAGGTTGCCCTCGCCCTCACCCACCTGATCCGGACCCAGTATCCGGGGGATTCACTGCGGGTCGTGCTGTTCCACGACTCCGCGGAGGAGATTCCCCTCCAGGCGCTCACCGAAGCGCAGGTCGGGCCGTGGCATACCAATACCGCGGAGGGGCTCAAGCTGGCGCGTCGCATCCTCGCGGGGCAGAAGAAGGACATGAAGCAGGTGATCATGATTACCGATGGGAAGCCGTCGGCGATCACGCTGCCGAACGGCCAGGTGTACATCAACTCGGCAGGGCTGGACGCCCGGATCCTCAAGGCGACCTACCACGAGGTGGGACTCTGCCGCCGCAGCGGGATCATGATCAACACCTTCATGCTGGCGCGGGACCCTTCGCTGGTGCAGTTCGTGATGAAGGTGGCCGAGATCTGCCGGGGCAAGGCCTACCTCACCAACACCATGACCCTCGGCCAGTTCATCCTGATGGATTTCCTCAGGCGTCGAACCAGGCGGATGTAGATCTACTCGACCCGCTTCGCCTGGTATCCCGCCGGCAGGGTCTGACCCGCTGTCACTCCGTTGATCGCCGCGATGATGTCGAAGCCCACCGCCGAAGGATATTGCCGGTTGAATTCCTCGATCGTCATGGCGCGGGACAACCGCACCAGGTGGAGGTGGACCGGTTGCTTGTTGAGGGCGGCCTGATCGGTCAGCTGGTCGAAGCTCTGCATCGCGCTGCTCAACGCTCCGGAATAGGTCCCATATTTGGCCGAGAGGGTGTATCCCAGCAGCTGGTAGGTACTGCCCCCGTAGCTCAGGTACATGACCCGGCCGGCCAGCTGATTGTTCTGACTGTCGCTGGCCCGGAACTCCGCCGAAACGCCCTGCAGGCCATTTACCGTAACCCGCTGCGAGGTCCCCACCTGCACGCCCTGCTGCGCGGTGAACTGCTGCATCAGCGTCTCGGGTGACTGGGTGCCGCCGAGCGAAAGCTGGAGAATCGCATCCTCACCAGGGCTGATCGCGACGACGGCCTGGGCCTGGTTCTGGGTGGTCCATCCGGCGGGGAAATCGAATCGGAATTTGAGCTCGGGGTGAAGAAAGCGGGTGCCTTCGAAATACCCTTGTCGGGGATTCACCCCGAACACCATGCCGTTGATCGCTTGGAGGTACGGGTCCCGGTTCACCAGCGCGCTCCGGAGACTGTCCAGCGGCACCGTCGCCGCCCGCTCCTGCGCCTTGGTGAAGCGGTCGCCCGGATCGGGGTGGGTGGAGGCCCACGTCGGTACTTTGCTGCCCGACATGCTGCTCACCCGCTCGAGCGTGGAAAAGGTCTGGGCTACCTCCCGCGGGTCGTAGTTGAGCCGCCGGGAATACCGAAAGCCGAGCTCGTCGGCCTGGGTTTCGTCCCCCCGGCTGTAACTCAGAAAGAGCAGGCTGAGCCCCTGGGAGATCGCCCCGATGTTGTTCGCGACCGTCGAGGAGAAGATGGCCCCCGCGATCAGTCCGACCCCGAAGAGCTGCTGCCGGGTGATCTGCTGCGCGGTGTGCCGTGCGGTCACGTGGCCGGCCTCGTGGCCCAGCACGCCGGCCAGCTCGGCCTCGGATCCCAGGTACGCCAGGATACCGCGGGTTACGAAGATCTTGCCTCCCGGCGCGGCAAACGCATTGACCTGGGGATCGTCGAGCACGGTGAACGCCCAGGGAAGTCCGCTGCGCTCGGTGATCGCCGCGATCCGGAGCCCGACGCTCCGCACGTATCGCTGCACCCCCGAGTCTCCGTACACCCCGATCCCGGCCTTGGCCGCCGCGGCGGACTGCTCACCCAGCTGGATTTCCTGTGACTCGCTGACCAGGGAAATCTGGTTCTGTCCGGTCGCCGGATTCACCGCGCAGTTCACCAGCGTCGCGCTCGCGAGCGCGAGGACCAGACCCGGCTTCATCCAATGACGTCCCATGCCCATCCCTCCCCCCAGGTATTCCGGTGACGAAGCCTTCCCCGGATCATTGCACCGCGAGAATCTATACTTCAGTCTGGTCCATCGCCGTTCTCCTCAATCCTGGAGCGCTCCATGCGTTTCGCCCTGCTTGCTACGCTGGTTCTCCCCCTGGGCGGTTCACCGGGGATTCGACAGCCGCTGCCCGCCGCTTCGCCCGAGCCGGTCACCGTGTTCGTGGTGCGCCACGCCGAGAAGGCCACCGACGATCCGCGCGACCCGAACCTGAGCGAGGAAGGACGGCACCGCGCCACCGAGCTGGCACGGGTCCTGGGCGATGCGGGTGTCACGGCGTTGTTCGCGAGCGAGTTCCGCCGAACCCAGCAAACCGTCGCCCCGCTGGCCCAGGCTCGGGGCCTTACCACGACCGTCGTTGGGGCGGGCGCGATGGACAGCCTGGTCGCCAGGCTCGACGCACTGCCGGCGGGAAGCCGGGCGGTGGTGGCGAGTCACAGCAACCTGGTGTCACTGATCGTGAAGCAGCTCTGCGGCGCCGAGGTGAAACCGCTGACCGACGCCGACTACGATCGTTTGTATGTGGTGACCCTGACCGGGAAAGGGACCGGAACCGTGGCGGTGCTCCGGTATGGCCCGCCGTAGCCTGAACCGCTAGCGCACCGTCACGGCGACCGAGCCGGTAAGGCCGGCCGCGATGGAGGCCGCCGTGCCCCGCACCGTGCCGGTGCCGCTCTGGAGCGCGGTGGTCTCCCCGGTCTGCGGGTTAACCGCGAGCACCCCCGCGGCGGGGGTGGACCAGGTGATCGTGGCCGGAACGGTGACCCACCCTCCGCAACTCGTGAGGGTCATCACCGGGGTGAACCGCTGACCGACATCGAGGGTCATCGCTGGCGGATTCATGTGGACCGTGAGCTCCAGCCGTGCAGACAAACGCCACGGGAAGCACAGCGCTCACGTCGGTGGAACCAACCCGCGCCTCAGCGACAATCTGGGTAGACCCGATGCCAAGGGCGGTGTAATGTCCGGTCGCGTCGACCGTCAGGATACTCCGGATTGGATGAGTGGAAGGTAGGACCCTCATCGGGCACCACCAGCCGGCCATGGCGATCCAGAACCGTCGCCTCCACCGTTCCGGAGGTGCCTGGTGTGATGAAGAAGGTGCCTTGAGTCGGCGGACTGAATACCAGCCGATACTCCGCCGCCCCCGGATCGTTGGGCTGATCGGGAGTCTCTCCACATCCCGCGAAGGCAACCATCAGAACCAAAACACCTGGTCGGCATCTCATCGTACCGGCTCCAGTCGAATCCCTCTGCTCCCGACCAGCACCGGGTCCGTCCCGGCGCCGTACTCGAAAGAAAGCAACAGCGCCTTCGTAGGAGAAGTCATCAGGGACCATCGCGCCCCGTCGAACTGCAGCAGCACGCCATCTTCGCCCGCGGCATAGGCTTCGGTCGGGCCGGTCCCCCACACGGTGCGGAGCTCCTTGGTGGTCGGGCTGGGCATCTGATACCACCGGACCCCGTCAAAACGCAGGATGGTCCCCCCCGCTCCGACCGTGATCAGGTTGTCGGGACTGCTGCCCCAGACCCGCCGGAGCAGGGAGTCGGTCGGGGTCGGCATAACCCGCCAGGCGTTCCCGTTCCAGGCCAGCGCGGTGCCGCTGTCGCCCACCGCGTATACCTGGTCGAACCGCAAACCCCACACATGGCGGAGGAAGATTTCTCGTGGGGGCGGCATCTCGATCCACTGCGACCCGGTGTGTCGCAGAATGATCCCCCGGTCGCCCACGATGAATCCCTGCCCCGCCTGGTCGAGCCAGATCGAACGAAGCAGCCACTGCGCCGGGTAGGATTCATCCTGCCAGCCGATCCCGTCATATCGCTTGATGGTGCCCAGGTCACCGACCACCACCAGCTCGTTGCGATCGAGCGCGGTACCGTAGAGGGAGCGCGGGGTTGGGATCGCGAGGGGTTTCCACCCGGCGCCGTCATCCCGGAACACCGCGCCGCCGACGCCTACTGCGACCAGGGAATTCCCGGGAAGACGCGCCGCATCGAACAGCAGCGGAGACGCGGTGCCGAGCCGCCAGGTGCCGGAGATGGTTCGCTGCAGGATCGTTCCGCTCCAACCCGCCGCGCCAAATGGCCCGCCCGGCGCGGCGTGCACCGCCCGGAGATTCTCTCCGGTCGCAGTCTGGGGCAGCAGGTTCCACGCGGTCCCGTTGTACAACAGAATAGTTCCGCTGTTGCCGACCGCCAGGATCTCGGCGCCGCTCTTCCCCCACACGGCAAAGAGGTCCGATCGGGTCGGAGTGGGCATGGTGCTCCAGGCGACGCCGTCCCATCGCAACACGGTCCCCTGGATCCCAACCGCGAACACATTTTCCGGACCGGTGCCCCAGAGGCCCAGCAGCAGCAGGTTGGTCGGGCTGGTCAACGGGGTCCAGTGGGTTCCCGTCAGATGCAGCAGGGCCCCGTTCTGTCCCGCAGCGAACACGTGTGCCGCATCCGATGCCCAGACCGCCCAGAGCTCCGCGTTCTCCGCACCGGTCAGTGGATGCCACGCGGTTCCGTCATAGCGGAGGGCGACCCGGTCTCCCACCGCATACACCTCGTTGGGCGAGAGTCCCCACACGTTGAGAAGAGTGCGGTCCGAGCCGGTACTGGTGCGGGTCCACGCCGATCCGTCGAAGTGCCAGGCCTGACCATCGTTCCCGACCGCGTACACATTGCTTCGAGAAAATCCCCACACGCTCACCAGGTGCGTGGTGTCGGGCGTTTCCATCTTGTGCCACGATGTCCCGCCATCCACCGTTTGGAGAATCGTTCCCCGGGTTCCCACCGCGAAACTCACCTCGGCATCCGCGCTCCAGTATCCGAGCAACGTCTCGTCGGTGAGGCCTTGCTCCGCAATCCGCCAGGATCGGATTCGGGAGACCGGGGGAACCACCGTCACAGTGGATCGGGCGGTTCCTCCCCCGTTGCTCGCCTGGATCTCGGCGCGACCGGAGTGCAACGCGGTCACCCGTCCGTCGTCCGCGACCGTGGCCACCTGCGGGTCCGACGATTCCCAGTGGATGGACCCGTGCGTCGCCAGGCCTGCTGTTACCTGGAGGCCGGCAGTTCCGCCCGGCTCGAGATACAGGCTCGCGGGAATGATCCCGACCGTACGCGGTCCGTCGGGGGGTGTGCTGGAATCGACCGGGGTCCGGTCGAGACAGCCGGCCAGCATGAGTCCGGCAATGAGGCCAAGACCGAGCGCAACCCTCACGACGCGGGCCGCTCCATCCGGGAGAGGAAGCGCAGCACCAGGCCATCCATGATCCGGGTGGGGAGCAGTCGGAGCAGGGCCAGCCGCGTTTTGGCGTCGCGGCCGAGCACGTAACGAATCCGGGGCTCGGGGGAAAAGAGCGCGTGGGCGATTGCGTTGGCGACGACTGCCGGCTCGATGCCTTCCTCCAGCGCTCGTTCCAGCATTCGGCGGAATGCGCCGATTCGTTGACCGTACCGCTCCCGGCCTTCCGGTGGGAGCGCGCCAGCAAGATCGCCGGTACGCTCCAGACCCTTGTTCCAGATCGGCGTGCGGACCCGTCCCGGCTCGATCAGGGCGACGTGGATACCCTCGGGCTGAAGCTCCATGCGGAGCGCGTCGGCCAGCGCTTCGACGGCGTGCTTGGACGCGGCATACGGTCCAATGAAGGGGGAGCCAACCCGTCCCGAGATCGAACCCACGTGGACGATGCGGCCCCGGCCCCGGCGCACCAGGGCCAGAAAGGCCGAGGTAACCGCGTGGAGCCCGATCACGTTGACTTCGAGTTGCCGGCGAAGCCGGTCGGGTGGGAAATATTCCAGCGGTCCGCCCAGCGCGATCCCGGCGTTGTTGACCAGGCCGGCAAGGCCCCGGCGGTCGACCGCCGCGGCCACGGTGCGGGCCGCCGTTTCGATCTCTTCGGCGCGGGTTACGTCGAGCACGATCCAGCACAGCGCGCCGGGAAATTCCCGGAGCAGCCGCTCGCCGTCTTCGGCCCGCCGGACCCCGGCGAATACCTGACAACCGTCCCGGACCAGCCGGCCCACCGTCGCTTCTCCGATACCGGTGGAAGCCCCGGTGACCACGACCGCGGGTTGATGCGTGGGTGGCACGTCGGGAATGTAGCCGCCCGCTACTTCAGCACTCGCTCCCGGCGGAAGATGGTGCGGGTTCCCGTGGAGAGGGTCACGTCCACGTCGTCGGTCCGGGCCCAGAGCGTGGCATCACCGCCCCGCGCGAACGAGAGCACTCGCCCGGTCGCGGCATCCCGCACCATCGCCATGGGATACCGGGCCACATTCCAGCGCACCGACACCCGGTCGGCGTCGACCCGGCGTACCGCGAGCTCGGGCTCGCCGCCCGGCTGGGTCAGCCGGGTCGCCACCAGGCCACCCGACCTAACCCGGAGGCCCGCGATCGCATCGGGATTGGGGCCCGCCGGCACGACGAAGGCGAACTGCCGCTCCGGCGAACCGGGGAGGTCGCCCACCAGGGGCGCCCCGAAGGAGACGGTTCGGAGCACCGAGCCATCCGCAGCCAGAAGCTCCAGCTGGTCGGATCCCGGAGCAGGCGCGGCGCCCGACTCGAGCGGCACCACGAACCCGGGCTCCAGCACGATCCCGCCGGCGCCGATCCGCCCCCACACCAGGAGGCCTTCTCCCGCCCCGGCGCCGACCACCGCGCTGGGCCCGCTCTGGCGATACTCGACCATCGCGCTCCAGTTGTAATCACTGATCCAGGTAGGCTGGCAGTAGCCCATCAGATCGGCGGTGGTCGGCGCCTTGAGCACGAGTCCATTCACCTGGAGCCCCCAGACCCCGATCGTCCCGCCGGCGTAGGGATAGGCCGGGTCGGGTCCACCGACCGCGCCGCAGGGGGCATGTTGCCGCCCCATGGTGTGCCCGATCTCGTGAGCCATCACGTTGCTCCCCGATGGCAGGTAGTCCCACCCCACCGCGGTGCGGGCGGTGCCGCCCACGAATCCCATCCCGGCCACTCCGCTGGTGTAGCTGGCCTTGACCACCCCGTAGTAGTACTGGGTGCTCGCATCGGCGGTACGGAGCGCGAGCAGCTCGCTGAGAATCGTGTTCCAGGCGCTGTTGCCATTCCCGCTCTGGAGGGCAGGCGCCGTGGTGGTGTACACGGTGTGCAGGTCGGCGTTGTAGGTGCTGACCGGCAGCATCTGCTTGAGGTCTCCCAGGAAGCTTTCGAGGTTCGCCGAGGTCACGTTCCCGCTCAGACCATTGGTCTGCTGGAGCACCGGAACCAGACGCACCTGAAAGGTGGGAAGGGTCCGCACGTCCACCGTCTGCGGGGTGCCGCTCACCGGAAACTGGTTGTTGTCACGGTCGGTCTCCGCGATCGTGCCATTGGGATCCACGTCGGCCAGGACCTTGAGGCCCGGCTGGATCAGGGATCCCGGGATCAGGACGTTCCAGGAGCTGGCCAGCGACGACTGATTGGCCGCAGTGGGAACTCCGCTGCCCGAAGCGGGTATCTGGTAGGTCTGTACCAGGGTCGCGCCGTTGTAGAGCCTAACCCGGAGCGACGGCCGCTCGGTGTTGGCCTGATTGGCCACCACGAACCCCCGCAGGTAGGCATCGCGGCCCGCAACCAGCGGTACCGACCCGTCGTAGCGTTGGGTTGCCTGGGTCAGGTAGAGCCCGTCGATCCGGAAATCGAGGGAGGTGCCCCCGCTGGCGCCCATCGCGTAGGTGACCTGCACCGTGGCGGTACCACCGGCGGGTACCTCCACCGACTGACTCGGCTGCGCGGCGGAGTAGGTCACTCCACTGGCCGTGACGCTCGCCGCGGTGATCGCGTAGGTGCCCGGCACCAATCCCGAAAGGGTACCGGACGCCGTCAGTGTTTGGCTGTAATTGCTCGGACCAGTGACGGAAATTGACGCTGCCGACCCGGCAGGAAGTCCGGAGACGGTGACAGCCATCGTCCCCGAAGTCGCCACATACGTCACACTGGCTTGAGCCATCTGTCCCGCCACGACCGTGATGGACTGGACGGCGCCCGCCGCCAGGTAACTTGTTCCACCCGCGGTGACCGTTCCCGGACTCAGCGTGTACTCTCCGGGAGACAACTCGGCGATGATCTCCGACGCCGTGACGGTGTGGGTGTACCCGGCGGGCCCGCTCAGCTGAACGGCGGCTTCGGTACCGTTCGGAATTCCGTCCACTACGATTTGGATCCGGCCGGTAATCGGGGTGTAGGAAACGGTCGCCGGCGTCACCGCGTGCGGGGCGAGGGTGACGGTCTGCGACCCCACCGAAGGAGCGTAGCGATCTCCGGCGGCGGATACTTCGCTGGCGCTGACCGAATAATTTCCGACCGGAAGTGTGTTGAGCGTTTCTGAGGCGGTCAGCTCGCGACGATATCCGTCCGGCCCGGTGACCACAATCGCGGCTGCGGCGCCCGCGGGCATTCCATTCACCGAAACCGCGAGAGTTCCGGTGAGAGGATTCTGAGTCGGCGAGCTGTCCGGCTGACACGCCAATGCCGAAAACAGCCCAAGACCGAGGACAGCAATTCTGCAAAATGCGGCACGATTCATTCTCGGCCCCGCGACTGCAAATCTGCGCAGTGGGCCGGATAACACTTGTGTCATGCTTCCCTTCTGGGTCCTGCTGGTTTCGGGGGACCGTCCCTCGCGGCCCTGCGGTGGAGGTAAGCAGGTCGCGTGCCCGCAGAATCGGCAGTAAGTTCAACCTGCGATAATCCCTCCGACTCTCAAGGAAGGATCAGAACGCCCATGACCACGCGTCGCTCGTTCCTCACCGCGCTCGCCGGAACCGCCCCTCTTCCGATGTTCCATTCCCAGGCCATCCAGCGGGTTATGCGGGCCGCCGAGGTGGCCGGTTCCCGTCCCCCCGACGCGGTCGCCGACGACGAGATGTACTGGTCGCAGATTCAACGGGCCTTCGATGTGGACCGCACCATGGTCAACCTGAACAACGGGGGTTGCTCGCCCTCTCCCACCCACGTCCTGGAGCAGATGATCCGGGATCTGAGGTTCAGCAATGAGCTCCCGGTGTACAACATGTGGCAGGTGCTCGAGCCCCGGATCGAGAGCGTCCGGCGCGACCTCGCCAAGGACTTCGGCTGCGACCCCGAAGAGATGGCCATTACCCGGAACGCCTCCGAGGCCAACGAGATCATGATCCTGGGGCTCGATCTCAAGCCCGGCGACGAGGTGATCGTCACCAACCAGAACTACGGTAGAATGCTGACCACCTGGCGCCAGCGGGTCCGCCGGGAAGGCATCGTGCTCAAGGAAATCTCCTTCAAGGTCCCCCCGCCTTCGCAACAGTACCTGGTGGATCAGTTCAAGGCGGCGATCACTCCCCGCACCCGGGTGATCGAAGTCACCCACATCACCAACCTCACCGGCCAGATCATGCCGGTGAAGGAGCTGATGGCGCTGGCGCGCCCCCGCGGGATCGAGGTGTTCGTGGACGGCGCCCACAGCTACGCCCACTTCCCCTTCACCCGCGATGAGCTCGACTGCGACTACTTCGGCACCAGCCTGCACAAGTGGCTCCTGGCGCCGATCGGAGCGGGCTTTCTCTATGTGCGGAAGGAGAAGCAGAAGAAGCTCTGGCCCATGATGGCAGCCCCACCCGAGATGGATGAGAACGTCCGGAAGTACGAGGAGATCGGCACCCACCCGGCCGCCAACCACAATGCCATTGCCGCTGCCCTGGCGTTCCACCGCGGGATCGGCGCCGATCGCAAGATCGCCCGGTTGCGCTGGCTCCGGGATCGCTGGGCCAAGCGGCTGCAATCCGCCAGCGATCGGGTCCGGATTCTGACCCCGCTGGATTCTCCCTGGTCAGGAGCGATCGGCTTCGTGACGGTGGCCGGGATGGACATGGGCAAGCTGAACGGCTGGCTCTTCGACCGCTACCGGATCGTGAATACCATGATCAGCCATCCGGAGTTCAACGGGCTCCGGATTACCCCGAACGTTTATACCACGACGGACGAGGTTGATCTCTTCGGGGACAAGGTGCTGGAAGCGATTCGAAAGGGAGTTGCCTAGAACCTGGGACTACGCGGTCGCCTCGGCGCGGCTGGCCCAGGCCTGCGGACCGTATCGCTTCAACATGCGGTAATGGGACCGGATCGCGGCGAGCAGGGTGTAGTGCTGGTAGTACGGCATCCCGTGCTTGCGAGCCACTTCTTCGACCAGCGGACTCAGGGCCGGGTAGTGGGCGCTGCAGATCCGCGGGAAGAGGTGGTGCTCGATCTGGTGATTGAGCCCACCGACATACCACGTCAGCAAGCGGTTTCTCCGGGCAAAATTGGCGGTCGTGGCCATCTCGTGAATCAGCCACGCGTCCTCCATCCGCCCCTCGGTGTCCGGCACCGGGTACTCCGGCCCTTCCACGACATGCGCGAGCTGGAACACCACGCCGAGGATCACCCCGGCCACCAGGTGCATGGTGAGGAAACCGATGGCGAACTGCCACCAGGGAATCGGCAGGATGAGCAGAGGGAGGACGATCGCCCAGCCGTAGTACGCCAGCTTGAAGCCGAGCAGATTGATGATCTCGCCGGTCGGGTGCTTGCGATCCTTGTAGGGCCCGAGATCCCGCGCCAGGAAGTACTTGTAATCCTTGACGAACACCCAGAACAGGGTTGACATCGAGTAGGTGGCGAAACCGTAGAGATGCTGGAACCGGTGGACTGGCCGGAGCGGCGCCCCCGGCGACAGTCGAAGCAGCGGGGACACCGCGAGATCTTCGTCGACCCCCTCGATGTTGGTATAGGTATGGTGGATCACGTTGTGGGTGATCTTCCACATGTATCCGTTGGCGCCCATCAGATCGAAGGTCCGGCCCAGCCACGCATTGACCTGCGGATTCGACGAGTAGGCGCCGTGCAACGCGTCGTGCGAGACCGCGAACCCGATGCCCGCCAGTGCGACCCCCATCACGATCGCGAGCCCCAGCATGCCAAGTGGCGGCACCATGCCGGCTGAGAATGAACCCGTAGGGAACGAAAAACATCAGCATGAGGAGGATTGTCTTGATCACCATGCCCGGGGTGGCATGGCGGCTCTTCCCCGCTTCGTCGAAATGGGCGGAGACGACCGTTCCTTCAGCTCGGCATGAAAACCGGTGACGTCCCGATTCGGGAACGTGATCCCCAACTGCGCTCAAATGATGGACTCGAGATGGAGGAGACCAATAGGGCCGACTTGGCCGCCCCTGCCAACCAGTCTAAGATGCCACCGATTCAGGGAAACAACAAGGCATGGAGGCGCGGGCCGCGGGCAAACACACCGCCCCCGGCCCCCGCGAAACATTAGCGCTACTTCACTGCGACCTGCTGGATCATCCCTTGCACGATATGCAGCTTCCCGTCCTTGGCATCCGGAAGGAAACAGAGGAAACCGTACTCGCCGGCCATCGAGGTCGATCGACGACCGTGTTCGACTGCCCCGGACTGAGCGGAGAAACACCGTATACCGGACGTGGCCGGCGGCGGCCCTTCGGGTTTCTCGACCCAGGCCGCGAAATCTGCCGGCGTCTTGCCCGGCTCGAGTTTCACGAACACCAGCTCGTGCCACTGCGGCCCGGCGTTCTCGACCCGGATGACGTGGTGCCCTGAGGTAAGGGGAGTCGATGGCGTGAAGCTGTAATCGGCGAGTTGGATCGTCACGTCGGCCGCCGGCACCGCGGCCTGGGCTGCTGCGGCCTCGGTCGCGCCGGCGCCGGGATCACGGTGAACTCGTGCACCATCCCCTTCGCCATGTGCGGCACACCGTCGGGCGAAGGAATCGCGCAGATGGCCACGTAGTGCCCCGGCGGCAGATCCACCGATCGCCTCCGCCGCGCCACCTCCCGGCGCAGCGAAATTGGGGCCCGCCCAGCAACACCATTCCGGGCGGCAGTGGCGCGGTGGGATTGAACTGCTGAAGGCTCTCCATGGTCTGGCCCTCCCCCAGTTTCACCAGGGTAAGGTGGTGGGGCTCCTTGCCGTGATTCATCACCCGGAAACTCGTGACTCCCGCGATCAGCGTATCCGGCATCTGGAACGAGTAGTCCTGCGCCATGACCATGACCGAAGGAATCGCCGCGGGTTCGGGCGGCTGGTTCCTTGCTGCAGGCCACCGCGGCAACGACGCCGCCAACGTGAACACCGCAGATCGGGATCGAAACACGAGACCTCCACGGAATTGAATTGCGAGATGCAAGAGTATGTCACCGGACTCCACCGGAACGCCAGAGCAGGACAGCGGGACAGCCGTCTGATCCGTATGTTCCAACGTATGCGCCACGTTGCCTGGTTCGCTGTCTGCTGGCCGCGTGTGGGAAGGACACCCGCCGCAGCCGCCATCGAAGCCCTTCGCTCCGCCGGGCAACCCGCCCGAGACGCCCACCGATACGACCCCGGAATTCCTCGATTACTCGGCCGATCTCCAGGTGGACCTGAGCGAGATGGTCAAGACGCCCGGCGGCGTGCTGTACCGTGATGTCGAGCCGGGCGCCGGGCCCGAGGTGGCGGCGGGAGATTCGGTCCTGGTGTTCTACCAGGGCTGGTTGCCCGAATGGATCCCTGATCGACAGCACGGTCATCGGAGTCCGGGTTGGCGCAGGAGACGCCATTCCCGGGATCGACGCCTCACTTCCCGGCATGAAAGTCGGGGGAATCCAGGAAGCTGGTCCTGTCTCCGGGATTGGCCTACGGCGCGGAGGGATCGTACGGGGTCCCACCAAACTCGGTGCTGGTGTACGACCTCCTGGTGCGGGAGAAGATCCCCTAGCGCTCCGCGCCGCCTCCGTCCTTGCTCCGGGACTTGGCCCGCTGTTCCGCCTGCAGCGCCGCCTTGCGGAGCATCTTCTCCGGGACTGACCGGCGCTCCTCCTCCGGCTCGCGGCGCTCCCATCTTGAGCACCACCTGCCCCTCCTCCACCACGATGGTCACCGGGCGGCCTCCCTTGATCTCGTAGGCGCCGAGAACCTCTTCGCCGACGGTGGCTCCCGGCTTGACCCGCTCCCGGAGCACATCGCGGTTGGGGAGGCCTTCGAGCGAAATGAACCTGGCCCCGGTGGCCGACTGGAGCCGGACCAGAACCGCGAAACGGGCCCCGGCCAGGGAGCGGATCGAGCGGAGCTCGGTCGCGCCGGCGACCTGCCTGGCCCAGCGAATCGCCTCCTGCTCCTGGGCGGAATAGGGCGGTGAGTCGCTGATTCCGGGCCGGACGGTGCTCGCGGCCTTTTCGGCACGCCTGGCCCGCTCTTCCTGGGCCTGACGGAGTCGCTTGAGATACTCGGGGACGTCATTCATGACCATAGAATAAAAGGCGATCCCCGCTACTTTCCAATCCTGTGGAACCGACGACCGATCCGGTCTCCCAGAGCATCGTCGCCCTGGTGCTGGTGGGGGTGTTCGTGCTGCTCACTCTGGAGAAGGCCCACCGCGTCCTGGTGATCTTCTCCGCAGTGGCGGTGCTCTGGCTCGTCTCCTATCTGTCGCCCTACCATCTCATCAGCTTCGAGGCCTCCCAGCGGGCCCTCGACCTCAATGTGATCCTGCTGCTGGCCTCGATGATGGCAATCGTCGGGGTGCTCAAGACCACCGGCGTCTTCGAATGGGTGGTCGGGCAGGTGCTGATCCGATCCAAGGGAAGACCTCGCACCCTTGCAGGCCGGCGTCATCTGGTTTACCGGAATCCTCTCCGCGGGGGTCGACAACGTCACCACCGTGATCTTCATGTATCCCATGGCGTCGGCCATGGCGGCGGTGTCGGCCATTCCAGCGGCCAGCCTCCTCATTCCCATGATCGCGGCGTCCAATATCGGCGGCACCGCAACCCTGATCGGCGATCCTCCCAACATCCTGATCGGCTCCGGGGCGGGCCTTTCGTTCGCCGACTTCCTCGACCAATCTCGCGATGCCGGTCACCTGGATGATGATCATGTGCGTGGCCTTCTCCCGCTGGTACTATCGCGACGCCATGCACCAGACCGGGCGGAGGAGACCCGAGCAGCTTCCCGAGAACAATTCGGGACCCGCTGCTGCTCCGCTGGGGGCTCCTGATCACCGGCCTGGTGTTCGTGGGATTCCTCACCCACGGCTCGACCGGGATGCCGGCCGCGTGCCCGCCGCGATCGGGGCCGCCGCGCTGCTGATCGCGCAGGATCTGCTCCACCTCCGCAATACCAAGGAATCCCACGAGGAGCGGGTCCACGGCATCCTCCACATCATCGAAGAGGAGATCGAGTGGCCGACCCTCGCCTTCTTCGCCTTTCTCTTCATCGCGGTCGGCGCGGCGGTAGACACCGGACTCATCGACACCCTCGCCCGGGGGCTGGTGAACCTGATCCACGGCGGGCAGTCCCGGTGATGCATCTCTCCGAGCCCGGCACCCTGCTCTTCGCCTCCCTGCTGATTCTCTGGGTCAGCGGAATTCTGTCGGGCCTGGTCGACAACATCCCCTTCGTCGCGGTCGCCATCCCGCTGGTCGCTCGGCTGACCACCGGCCTGACCGGCGACGTGGAGATCCTGTGGTGGGCGCTGGCGCTGGGAGCCTGTCTGGGCGGGAATCTGACCCCGATCGGGGCGTCCGCGAACGTCACCGTCATCGGCATGGCGGATCGGGCCGGGGCACCGATCTCCTTCCGGGCCTTCACCCGGTTCGGCTCCGCCATCACCGCGATCTCGCTGCTGATTCCAGCGGGTTCCTGGTCTCCCACCTGTACCTGGGCCGGCGTCCGACGTTCCTCGCGGGGTCGGCCGGCCTCGCGGGTTATGCCGTGTTACGGATGGCGCTCCGGCGGCGACCGGCCGCGGCGGCTAGCCTCCCGGCCCGCTACCGCATCATCGCGCGATACTGCCGGTCCCAGGCGGCCGGGATGCTTTCCCGCGGCGAATAGGGGCCCGGAACGTAGCGCCGGGAAGCGACCCCGAGCTGGCTCCGCTCCACGATGGCCCAGTCCTGCCGGTTGGTGACGTCCCAGAAAGCGATCGCGTCGTCCGGATTGAAGGCGGGATCTGCCCGGCTGTCGGGATGAAACATCCACTCCGATTCCACCCGGGTGCGATCCGGCGCGATCGGCGTCAGCAGATAGTAGTTCACGTAGTCGGGATGGATGCTCAGCAGCAGGTTCGGCATCAGCGAGTAGTAGTAGGCCCGCCGCCGTTCGTCCTCGGGAAGCCCGGGATTCACCAGCCGGCCGCAGGCCTTCCCGGTCAGGGTCGCGCTCTCGATTGGGCGCGGTGATCTCCATGTATCCACCGAGGAAGCGGCCCTCCACCAGGTCGTTGGCGCCGCTCTGGTAGGGCAGAACGCCCGACAGCTCGGGGTGGATCATCGGGCAGTGAAGACACTCGGAGTAGTTCTCGAAGACCAGCTTCCAGTTGGCCCCCACGTCGTAGGTCACCCGGTGACCCGGCGGTCAGACTCGCCAAGATGGAACCGGGCGAGGCGTCCCAGCATCGGCGCCCACGCCTCTTCAAATGGCACCGGCCGCTCCGCCAGATGGACGAAGAGAAACCCTTCCCACTCGGCGAGCGCGGCGGCGTGCAGCGGGTATCTCGATCTTGTCGAATTCGGCGACTTCCTGCATGTGCGGCGCGCCGATGAGCCGGCCGTCGGTCCCGTAGGTCCAGGCGTGATAGGGGCACTGAATGGTTTCCCCCAGCACGCCCGATTCTTCGGCGCACAGACGGGTGCCCCGATGGCGGCACACGTTGAAGAAGGCGCGGAGCACCCCGCCCTTGTCGCGCAGGATGATGAGCGACTCCCCGGCCATGGAGCGGGTGATGAAGCTCCCCGGCTCGGCGAGTGCCCAGACCCGCCCGACGCAGTTCCATTCCCGGGCAAAGATCCGCTCGTTCTCCTCGCGGAATATCTCGGCGGAGACGTAATCCTCCCGGGTGAGCGGCTGGGAGCCCTGCTGGTACGGACGCCACGTGCGGTGGAACGTCGCTGGACCTCCGAAGCTTCATTTCACCTCCGGCCTGCGTGCTTCCCGCGGAGCGCCGTGCGGGCAGCGAGCCAGCCCGCGCCGCCCGCGATACCGGGCCCCGGATGCGAACCCGATCCGCCCAGATAGAGCCCGCCGATTGGCGTCGCGTAGCGCGCGAGGGCCGACGCCGGACGCATGAAAAGTATCTGGTCGAGGGTCAGCTCGCCGTGGCTGGCCGCTCCCTCGGTCAACCCGAACCGCTCGGCGAGATCGGGCGGAGTCAGCGTCTCGATACTCACAATACTGGACCGGAACCCCGGGGCCATCGCCTCGATCGCCGCCGCCGACCGTTTCCTCCAGCGCCGCGCGCTCCCCTCCGGTCCACAGACCCTCGCGGAGCCGCCAGGGGGTCCACTGAATGTCGGCGCTGACCACCACCTCGCCGGTTGCCGGCGCCAACGCCGGCCATCGCGCCGAGGGACCCGCAGGATGATGAACGGCGCGGGCGAGATGGTGCCGTACTTGGCGGCATCGGCGGCCCGCTCCAGATGCTCGAGCGAGCCGGCCAGAGGAAAGCACCCCGTCGAGTCGCGCGTCAGGAGGAACATTCCGCAGCGCCAGCGGCGCCCCGAGCGCAAAGGTCACCCGGCTGCGCGCTGCCCCGGAATTTGATGTTCCGCACCGCGAGCAGCAGCTCCGGATCGAGCCAGACCGGGTCCACCAGCTGGAGCATGGTGCGCGCCGGGTCCGCGGTCGAGATCACCAGAGGGGCGTGGTATTCCTCACCCTGGCGGGTCACCACCCGGAGGCTCGCTCGTCCGCCACCGCGACTCGTTCGACCGCCGAGCACCAACGCACCTCCACTCCCAGAGACTCGGCCAGGCCGTTGAAGCGCATTGCTCAGCGCATCCGGCCCCTGCTTCCAGTAGCCGCCACCCACCAGGCCCGAATCCGCCGAGCGGCGCGCCGACCAGTCGATGGAGAAACACGAACGCCGTCCCTCCCGACCGCGGGCCTTGCCGGATCCCGGTGACCCCGCACCCGCCTAACCGCGGCCTTGAGCAGGGGAGACTCGAACCAGTCGTCCAGCAGCTCCTGCACCGACATCGGCACGGTGCGAAGCAGCTCCGACCATGTCCCGACGGCCCAGGCGCCGGAGTCTGGTCGGCGACGCCGAGGAGCGGCAACAGCTCACCCGGGGTCGAGGCGTCGACATCCGGCGGAGGCAGCACGTAGAGGTGCGAGATGAATCCGGCGAGCTTGTGAATCAACGCCGACAAACTCGGGCCAGCGCGCCGCATCGCGGGCCGAGAATCTCCCGATCTCTGCGGCGGCGGCGGTGGGGTCCTGCGGAAGCGCGAGAACGCCGCTCGGCCCGAGTACGCGAAGAGGAACCTCCGGCTCGACTCTCGGCCCCGCGATCAGTACCCAAGGCGCCGCGCGACCGGCGGCGGCAACCATCCCGCGTCGAGGCCGAGGGGGGCGGATCGGAATCCGGGAGCGAACTCGCGCACCGCGGCGGTACCGCCGGCCTTCTCGCCCGCCTCCAGTACCAACACCTTCTTCCCCGCCTGGGCCAGGGTCGCGGCGGCAGTGAGTCCGTTGATGCCGGCTCCGATAACGATGGCATCGTACCGTGAAGGACTGTTCACGCGGACCGCGGGCTCCCAGAGAATCTCCAGCGCCGCCAACCGGCCCGATGCCCCCATGATGCCACCACCCGGGGTGGGTGCCTGCCCCGCACTGCCAGTAGCCCGGAAGGGGGGTCCGGTACTTCGACCAGGCAGGAAGCGGCCGCAGAAAGAAGAGCTGGTGCAGCGCGAGCTCGCCCTGGAAGATGTTCCCTTCCGAAAGCCCGGTGATGCGCTCGATGTCGGCTGGGGTGATCACCTGCCGGCCGATGATCGCGCCCGGCAGATTCGGTGCATAGCGTGCCAGCGTCGCCACCACCGCATCTCCGAACGCTTCCCGCTTCGCGTCGGTCCAGCCGCCTGCGAGGTCGTAAGGCGCATACTGGACGAATACGCTCATCACATGCCGTCCCGGAGGCGCCATGCCGGGATCGATCATCGAGGGGATCACGACGTCCATGTAGGGATGGCGGGAAAATTCGCCGTACTTCGCATCGTCGTAGGCGCGTTCGAGGTACTCGAGGCCGGGGCTGATCGAGATCGCTCCGCGAAGGTGCGGCCCCCGTCCCGGGAGGCAGGTGAAATCGGGCAGCTCCGAGAGGGCGAGGTTCACCTTGCCGGAGGAGCCGCGGAACTTGAATCGACGGATCGCCTCGACCGCGTCGTCGGGCAGGACGCCCGGCTCGACCAGGTCCAGGAAGGTCCGCCGCGGATCGAGCCCGCTGATCACGACCGGCGCGAGGATCTCCTCGCCCGGATTCGAGCACGACGCCGGTGGCGCGCCCGCCGCGCACCATCACCCGGGCCACCGCCGCGTCGGTCCGGATCTCGGCGCCCGCGGCGCGGGCCGCGCTGGCGATCGCCTCGCTGATGGCTCCGGTCCCGCCCTTCTGGAACCCCCAGGCCCGGAAGGCGCCGTCGATCTCTCCCATATAGTGATGCAGCAGGACGTACGCGGACCCGGGCGAGCGGGGCCCCAGGAAGGTGCCGATGATCCCGCTCGCCGACTTGGTGGCCTTGAGGGGATCCAGCTCGAACCATTCGTCGAGATAGTCGGCCGAGGCCATGGTCATCAGCTTGTAGAGCGCGTGGAACCGCTCGGACCCTAACCCGCGAAAGTGTCCCGCGAACCTGAGCATGCCCCGGAGATCGGAGGGAGCCAGCGAGGTCGGGTCGGGCGGCACCATGCTGAGAATCGGCTTCACCGCCATCGCCATGTGCTGCATCAGCCGGCCGAACAGGGGCGATGCCTCGGCGTCCCGGGGGGAATGCCGCGCCAGCTCGAGCCGGCTCTGGTCCGGGTCGCTCCAGAGACCCAGGTAGTCCCCGTTGTCGAGGGGCACCACCGTGCTCTCGAGCGGCAGGATCTGGAGCCCGTGGGCGGGCAGATCGAGGTCGCGGATGATCTCGGGCCGCAACAGACTCACGACGTAGGAAAACACCGAGAACTTGAAGCCGGGGAAGATCTCCTCGGTGACCGCCGCGCCCCCGACCAGCGGACGGCGCTCCAGCACCAGCACCCGCCGGCCCGCTCGGGCCAGATACGCCGCGGCCACCAGGCCGTTGTGTCCGGCGCCGACGATCAGGGCATCGTAGCGTGATGCCACGCGGTCAGGCCCGCTTCCGGGGCGGGTCGAAGAACGGCAGCGCCGCGACCCGCGCCTCGGCCTGGAGCCGGTGATGCTCCACCGTCACCTCGATCCGGACCGGGGTGCCGGGGACCGCATAACCCGCAGGCAGATGGGCCAGGGCGAGGTACTGCTTGAGCAGCGGTGACCAGCACCCGCTCGTCGCATAGCCGATCTGCCGGCTCCCGCTCGCGACCGGCACGCTGGAACGCCAGGCGATGGTGGGCAGGTGCGGTGGCAGTCCGACTCCGGCGTAGAGCGACTCGAGGGAATCCCAGTCCGCCACGAGGCCGACGAAGCGCCACGCCGGACCGCGGGCCCGCTCGTCGGCGAGCGGGCGACGCCCGTTGAAAGGGCCCTTGTCGCGACTGACGGTCCAGTCGAGGCTCAGCTCGAAGGGGGTCGATTCCTGGGCCGGGATGGTCGCCCGGTGGGCGGAGTGGTAGTCCACGTCGAGCATGACCAGACCGGCCTCGATCCGCGCGAGATCGAGCGCCCAGATGCCCGCCGGCGTGATCCCGAACGGCAATCCCGATTCCATCAGGGCATCCCAGACCGGCACCGCGTGGTCCCGCTCGATCCAGAGCTCGAACCCGAGATCGCCGGTGTAGCCGGTGCGGCTGATGGTGACGGGGTGGCCCCCGATGGCGGTGTGGGTGAACCGGAAATACTTGAGGCCCGAGAGGTCGGTCTGCGCGGCGTGCTCCAGGATGACCCGGGAGAGCGGACCCTGGAGCGCGAGCGCGCCGAGCCGACGGGATACGTCCTCGAGCTGTACCGAAAGACCGGGAGCGTTGAGCGAAAGCCAGCGGAGGTTCGGCTCCGCGCTGGTCAGCCGGAAGGTGGTGTCATCCAGCCGGCTGATGGTGCCATCGTCGATCACCTTCCCCCGGACATCGCACCAGGGGGTATAGAGAACCTGACCGACCCGGCATTTGGTCAGATCCCGGGTCACCATCCGGTCGAGCAGCCGGATCGCATCGGATCCGGAGACCAGATATTTGTAGAGGGGGGAGACGTCGATCAGCGCCGCGCTGTTCCGGACCGCGGCGTACTCGGCGTCGTGCTGAAGCTGATACGCACTCGCGACTGCGTAACCCGCCCACCGGCGCCACGCCTGCCCCTGCACGAGCGGGGCGGTGCGGGCATGGAACGGGGTAGTAAGGAGCATGAATAGGAGATAGGTGCTGGGTGCTGGGGGTTAGGCGGCCAGGTCCTGGTGAACGTAGACCCAAGCCCCCCGCAACGCTAGCTCTCTCCAGTCCCTAGCACCTAGCACCTAGCACCTAAAACGTATACGTCACCTTGGTGATCGCGAGCAGGCCCAGGTTCGGAACTCCGACGAAGGTCGAATACTTCTTGTTCAGCACATTCTGCACGTTGATCGAGATCAGGGTTTTGCGGTTGCCGAACGGCGGCCGCCAGGTACCCTGCACGTCGAAGACCCCGTAGGAATCAGTGGGCTGGAGTTTGTCGGGATCGTCCGGATCCGGCGCACTGACGTACACCCCCGAATTCACCGGAAAGCCCTGCACCGCCCGGAACCGAAGCTCCGCGGTCCACCCCCGGGGATCGTCGCGCCACATCACCGTCGCCGAGCCCTTGTTCTTGGTCGCATTGAGGGCGATGTCGGTTGGGGCGCCTCCTTCGATCTCGCCGCGCGGGAAGAAGTCCTTGTTCACCCAGGAATAGGTGCCCGACGCGGAGAGGTGCGAGTTGAAGACGTAGTCCGCCGCCAGGTCGGCGCCATAAAGGGTCACTTCACCGAAGTTCCGGTAGGTGAGGAAGATGTCGGGGCGCGCGGTGAGAGTGGTGTTGGTGGGTACCACCGTCCCGAGCGGGACCCCGGTCTGGCTGATCGTAGTCGCCGCCGAAAGCCCGGCCATGCCGACTCCCACCTGCTGGGCTGTGGCTGCGGCCTGGGCCGGCGGCATGATCTGGGAGAAGAGCGTGGTCAGGTACTGGATCGTGGTGGTCCGGTCCAGGAACACGGTGGGCGATTCCACGATCAGGGGACCGGTGAAGTTCTTCTTCTTCTCATACCACCCATCCACCGAGAACTGGAACTTGTTCCCCACCAGCGCCTTGTACCCGGCCTCCAGCGAGGTGCTGAGGGTCGGCTTGAGCGGCTCGATGTCGGCGACCTGGTCCGGGGTGATGTCCACGAACTGCCGCGTGGTGGGGTTGAGACGCCGAAGCTGGGTCCCGACCTGGGTGGTCGGTGCGTTCGCGGACATGTAGTTGGCCAGGCTGTTCCCGACCGTGGAACGCACCGCCTCGACCGCCACCTTCCAGAGCAGCGCCGCGTTGGCGGGAAGCAGGTCGGGGGTGCCGGCCGGCAGCAGCGCCCCGAAGGGGTTCCGCATGCACAGGTTGTCGATGCCCCCGGCGCACCCACCATCGGCCCGGAACTGGAACCCGCCCTGGCTCGGGACCCCTAACGCGCGCACGTTGTAGGCGAGCCCGGCGATCAGGGGAATCCTTCCGGCGACGATGTCGAGGAACAGATTGTTGTTGGTCGGGGTCGAGAAGGAGCGGTTGTAGGTGAACCGGATCGCGTGGTTCTCCGCGGGCTTGAATACGATACCGGCGCGGGGCGACCAGACCGGGTCCGCCAGCCGGTTGTGCTTGTCCACCCGGAGGGCGGCGATCAGGTCGAGTTTGGGATGCAGGTGGGTCACGCTGTGCAGGTACCCGCCGTACTCGTTGATGCTGTCGTCGTCTTCGTTCGCTCCGTTGATGGTGCCGCCGGTCCGCGCGTCGGTCCGGAAATAGTCGGCGCCGTAGAGCAGGGTCTCTTTCCCACTGAAAAGATCGAACCCGTGCTGGAACTGGACCGACCAGACCCGCGACTGGTCCACGATGGGATTCCCGTCTCGCAGGAGGAAGGCGCGGGCCCGGGGCGTCGCTTCACTGCTGTCGATCCCGGCGCCGCTGAAGTTCCCGAAGCCCTGAACGAAGAACCGCTTGTACCGGAAGCGGAGCTGCCCGGTGGTGTAGCGCCAGCCCCGGGCCTGCGCCGCCCCGATCCCGGTGTACTCGATCAGGCTCAGCGCGTTGGACATTCCGAAATCCGCAATCACCTCGGTGTTCGCGGCGGGCCGGACATCGAGCCGGGCGTCGCCGTTCCACTGCTCGACCCGGAAGTCCCGGCAGCCGGTGGCCAGGTTGCACCGCCCCGCCGGAATACCCAGCTCGGGATGCAGCGCATCGAGGTCGGCCGGTTCGGCGGGATCCCGTTCCTTCCACTCGGTGCCGCGGAGATAGCTCCCCGACACCTTGAACGCCGCCTTGGTGCCGAGGCGCATCGCATGACGCCCGGTAAACCGGACCAGTCCCTCGGGGCGTCCGGTGTAGTTCGTATCGCCCACCGAGTAACGGGAGGAGCTCCGCGCGCCGCCCTCGATGCTCAGGGTGGTTCCGGTCGAAGTAAAGGGTGAGCGGGTCAGGATGTTGAGGACGCCGTTGGAAGCGTTCGGTCCGTAAAGCGCCGCACCCGGACCCAGCACGAATTCGACGGTTTCGATGTCCTCCCCGGTGAGCGGGAAGAAGGTGGGAACATTGACCCGCAACGACGGCACCGCCGCGTAGCGGTAGTCGATCAGGGTCAGCAGCGCTCCCGAGAAGATATTGTTGAATCCCCGGCCGACCACGTTCGACTGCACCAGCCCGCCTTGCGAGATGTCGACCCCGGGAAACCCCTTGAGATGATCCGCCACCGTGAGTGCGGGCCGTTCTTCGATTTCGGTGCGGCTCACCGTGAAGACCGCGGCGGGAGCATCGGTCTTCTTTTCCGGCTCACGCGAAACCGTGCTGACCTCCACATCCTCGAGCCTGACCGCCTGAAGCGCGAGCGTCGCGTCCACCGTGGCACTCTGTCCGGCGCGAAGATCGACACCGGCCTGCTCCTTGGCCGCGAACCCCACTGCTGCGATCCGGACGGTATAGCTGCCCGGGGCAATGTCGGTAATCCGATAGGTACCGTCGGCCCGGGTGCTCCCGTTCGCGATGGTGGCGCCATTGGGAGCCATCACCCGGATCACGGCACGATCCAGCGGTCGATGGTCGTCCCCGTTGATCACTTTGCCGGTGAGGGTGCCTCCCCCCTGGGCCGCGGCCTGAGTAGCCAGCACGAACAACAGACCCACTGACAGCTTCAGCGAGGACATGATGTACCCCGGGCAAAGGAGGCCAGACTGATCTAGGAATCGTGGAGGGAACGCCTGCTGGATGGCTAATATAGGGCCCCACCGTGGGCGCGGAAGTGGCGGTGTGTGCAACGAACCCGCGGGGCATCCGTCCCCTAGTCAGTCCAATAGCGAAAGAAGCGGCCCATCGTGGGCCAAATGATGGAAGTAGCGGCGTTTCGGCGCCGCGCCCTTGGCGCTCGTCCTTTAACATGATGGAGATCTCATGAACGCATCGAAAGCAGTCCCCACCCTGATCCTGCTGGCAGCCGCCTGCTCCCGCGGCGGGCAGGTCGCCCAGCGGATTCCGACCGATTCCGCCCAGTACTTCCGGACCCAGGTCGAAGAGCTGTCGTCGGTGTCGGCGGCCAAGGACAGCCTGGTCCGTGACCTCGCGGAAACGACCAAGCTGCTCTCCGACATCAACACCGAGATCATCAAGGTCTCCACCGCCAGGAAGCCGGTCGAGCCGGTGGTCGGGAACGAAGGCGTAGCCACCAACGACCGCGCCATGGTCCTCAAGCGGGTTCAGGACCTCACCGCCCGTCTCAAGACCAACGAGACCCGGCTGGCCACCAGTCAGCGCCGCCTCCGCGCGCTGTCCCAGGAATCGGACAGCCTCAAGGTGAACCTGACCGGTCTGCAGCAGACCATCGACGGACTGCAGGCGACGCTGGAAGCCCAGAAGAACACCATCGCCACGATGGAAGCCGATCTGACCGGCGCCCGTGAGCAGGTGGCCAGTCTGACCGAAGAGAAGACCGTGCTGAACGATACCGTCTCGGCGCTCACCAGTCGTGAGAACACGGTGTACTACACCATCGGCACCAAGAAGGACCTGGAGCAGAAGGGCGTCGTGACCGAGGCAGGCGGGACCCGTTTCCTGATCTTTACCCGCACCGGAGAAGTCGTGAAGCCGGTGGACCACCTCAATCCGTCGGATTTCACCGCGATCGATCGGCGTGCGGTGACCCGGATCGAGATGCCTAACCCGGATAAGGAGTACCAGCTGGTGACCGACCAGAACATCTCGGCGAGCAACATCGCGCCCGAGAGCAAGCGCCGGATCAAGGGCGCCCTGGAGATCACCAATCCGGAGCAGTTCTGGGCCCAGTCCAAGTTCCTGATTCTGATCGAGCGCTAGACCAGGACGAACCTGGGCTAGATCAAACGGCGGGCCGGGCAACCGGCCCGCCGTTATCTTTTTTGCTTCCCTCCGCCCGGGTGTGTCATGCCAGGACCTGCCACGCTGCTCGCGCTCTCGCTGCTCGCTCAGGCGCCCGCGCCGTCCCGGGCGGATACCGCGCTGGAACGGGCCATCCTCAAGCAGCTGATCGAGATCAACACCAGCGATTCCGCGGGTCATACCGCGGACGCGGCGCGGGCCATGGCGGCCCGGCTGACCGGCGGCGGGCCTCCCCGCCGCCGATGTCCAGGTGCTGGGATACAGCCCGCGCTACCAGAGCCTGGTGGCGCGCTATCGCGGCAAGGCCAGCGGCAAGAAGCCCATTCTCCTCATGGCCCATCTGGATGTGGTGGACGCCCGTCGGGAGGACTGGATCCGGATCCCTACAGCATGGTCGAGAAAGACGGCTTCTTCTACGGCCGTGGCAGCACCGACAACAAGGCCGGCGCGGCAATGCTGGTGGCCAACCTGATCCGGTACCGGCAGGAGGGATTCGAACCCGACCGCGACATCATCGTGGTTCTTACCGCCGACGAAGAAACCAGCAGCGAGAGCATTCGCTGGCTGGTGCAGGAACACCGGGACCTGATCGATGCCGAATTCGCCCTGAACACCGATGGCGGCGGGGGCGACTATCGCGACGGCAAACCGATCCGCTTCAACGTCCAGGCCGCCGAGAAGGTGTACCAGAGCTTTACCCTGGAGGTGCGTAACCGCGGCGGGCACAGCTCCCGGCCGGTGGCCGACAACGCCATCTATCAGCTTCCGAGGGCCTGGTTCGTCTCGGCAAGTATCGCTTCCCGGTCCAGCTCAACGAGGTAACTCGGGCCTTTTTCGAGCGCGGGGCGGCAGCCGAGTCCCCGACGACTGCCCGTGACATGCGGGCGGTGGCGGCGACCGCCGATTCCGCCGCTGCCCGCCGGCTCTCTGCCGATTTCCCCTTACTACAACTCGGTGCTCCGGACCACCTGCGTCGCGACCCGGTTGCTGGCGGGCCATGCCGACAACGCGCTGCCTCAGCTCGCGCGCGCCACCGTGAATTGCCGGATCCTGCCGGGCCAGTCGATCGACGGCGTCGAAGCGGCGCCTGAAGCGCGTCGTGGCCGACACCGGGATTCATTTCGCCCGCGTCGCCGAGGCGCACCCCAGCCCGGCCTCACCGCTCCGGCCCGAGCTCATGAGCGCCGATCGAGGGCATCGCCGCGAAATACTGGCCCGGTGTCCCGGTGGTTCCCGAAGATGTCCACCGGCGCCAGCGACGGCCTCTACACCCGGAACGGGGGGATCCCCACCTACGGGGTCGGAGC
Organism: uncultured Gemmatimonadales bacterium; assembly: GCA_963841505.1. Taxonomy (GTDB): domain Bacteria; phylum Gemmatimonadota; class Gemmatimonadetes; order Gemmatimonadales; family GWC2-71-9; genus JABFSM01. Next base: position 425,766 of record CAWJCZ010000001.1, on the reverse strand, counting down.
GATTTTCGAAGACATGAACGACGCGCGCGCCCACGGACGCGACGAGCGGGTGGGGTGAAGGAGTACCACCAGGCGGCCCAATACTGGTACGAGCTGGTCAAACGCCTGAGCACCGCAGGCCGGGCCAGCTCGATGACCGGCCCGGACTCTCCCTCCCGCCGCGACTTCCTCCGGACCAGCGCCGCGATCGGGCTGGCTCCCCTCCTGACCCCGACGTCCCCGCCAGACCCGGGGCTCCCGCTTCCGGACTCGCTCCTGTTCCGCGCCCCGCCGATCGAGACGGTGCGGATCGGATTCGTGGGACTCGGCGGCCAGGGCAGCGTCCACGTCGAGAACCTGCTCAGTCTCGAAGGCGTCGAGATCAAGGCGCTCTGCGACATCGTGCCCGGGAAGGTCTCCGCCTGGCAGCAGAAGGTGCGGGACCTGGGGCGGCCCGAGCCCGCGGGTTATGACCGCGGCCCCCGCGACTTTGAACGGCTCTGCGCCGAGCAGGAGCTCGACCTGGTGTTCAATGCGACCCCATGGGAGTGGCACGTTCCCTATTTCGCCTGGCCGCGATGCGAAACGGCAAGCACGCCGCCAGCGAAGTGCCGCTCGCCTACACGGTGGACGATTGCTGGGCCCTGGTCGAGGCCGCGGAGAAGTACCGGAAGCACTGCGTCATGATGGAGAACTGCTGCTACGACCGGCTGGAGATGCTCGGGCTTCCATCTTGCCCGACTGGGCCTGCTCGGCGAGTTGATGCACGGGGAGTGCGGGTACAACCACGATCTCCGCTCGGTCAAGTTTTCCCTCGAGGGCGAGGGGCTCTGGCGCCGGGCCCATGCCACCCGCCGCAACGGGAATCTCTATCCAACCCATGGCCTCGGCCCCATCGCCCAGGCCATGAGCATCAACCGCGGCAACCAGTTCGACCACCTGGTCTCGATGAGCGGGAATTCCCGCGGGTTACAGCTGCTGGCAGTCGGAGCACCTCGCGGCCGACGATCCGCGCCGCGCCGAGCGGTACCGGCTCTCCGACGTGAACGTCTCCCTGATCCGGACCGTCGCGGGTCAGACCATCGTGGTCTGGCACGACACCAATCTGCCCCGGCCCTACAGCCGGAAATACGTTCTCCAGGGAACCCGCGGCCTGGTGGAGGGATATCCCCGCCGGGTCTACATCGAAGGGAAGAGTCAGAAGGACGATCGATGGGATCCGGTCGATCCGCTGGTTCGAGCAGCTACGATCATCCGTTCTGGAAGAACGAAAAGGTTCGCACCATGGCGCTGGGCCACGGCGGCATGGATTGGCTCGAGGACTGGCGGTTGATCACCTGTCTCCGGCAGGGCCTTCCCACCGATCAGAACGTTTACGATGGGGCGGCCTGGAGCGTGATCGGGCCGCTCACCGAATGGTCAGTGGCCAATGGAAGCCGCGCGGCCCGGATCCCCGACTTCACCCGGGGGCGATGGCGGGAAACCGAGCCGCTGGGAATTATCGAGAGCTGATCGGGCCTAGATTCGGATGGAACGGCGACCGCGCATCCGGAGACGGAGCATCGCCGACCCGCGCGGCCGCATCATGAGCCGGCCAGACCGCCGGAATGCCTAGGGACCGCTCCAAATGACGTCGCAGCAACGCACTCCGACTCGCCTGCAGGCGGAACCTGGCGCGCCCCGGCCCAGCTCCGCTCCGCATGCGGAAGGGCGCGACGCCACGGAACCCCCGCGGAGACCGAGCCGCTCCATCCGCTGCCCGACCATCGGTGCACCAGGCCGGGACTCGCTCACCGGCCTGCGCGTGCGCCACCCCGGCGGGAGCCAGCAATCCGGCGATCAAGAAGCCACTGGAACTTCATGGACATGAACGATCTCCTTCAAACGTGCCTTATCATTGGATGCGCGCCGACCGTTTCGGTTGCATCCGGAACAGTGAGCCGACCCTTCTATCTCGAGGACTGATGCCGTCTCCAATGTTAAGGGAACTTCCCTTCTGCACGACCCCCGGCGCAACAAGGGCACCGCGTTCAGCGAGGAAGAGCGCGACGCGCTCGGTCTTCGTGGCCTGCTCCCGCCCCGAATCCTGACGCTGGAGCAGCAGGAAGAACGGATCCTCCGAAACTTCCAGGGCAAGTCCAGCACGCTGGAACAGTACATCTATCTGATCGGCCTCCAGGACCGGAACGAAACCCTCTTCTACCGGTTCGTGGTGGATCACCTCGAAGCAACGCTCCCGGTCATCTACACCCCGACGGTCGGCGAGGCGTGCCGCACCTTCGGTCATGTCTTCCGCCGGCCCCGCGGGTTATACATCACCATCGAGGACCGCGGCCGGGTCCGCGCCATCCTCCGGAACTGGCCCGAACCCGGCGCTCCGCGTCATCGTGGTCACCGACGGCGAGCGCATCCTCGGGCTCGGCGATGTCGGCGCCAATGGGATGGGCATTCCGATCGGGAAGCTCTCCCTCTACACCGCCTGCGCGGGGATCCACCCCGCCTGGTGCCTCCCCATCACCCTGGACGTGGGGACCGACAATTCCGAGATCCGCGCCGACCCCCTCTATATCGGCACGCCTCATCCCCGGGTCCGCGGCGAGGCCTATCGCGCGCTGCTCGATGAATTCGTCGCCGCGGTGGATGAGGTGTTCCCTGGAGTTCTGCTCCAGTTCGAAGACTTCGCCACCGAAAACGCCCTTGGCCTCCTGGCTCGCTATCGCGACCGGCTGTGCACCTTCAATGACGACGTGCAGGGCACGGCCGCGGTCGCGCTGGCGGGCCTCTATTCCGCGACCAGGATCACGGGAGTTCCGCTCACCGAGCAGCGCCTGCTCTTTCTTGGCGCCGGATCCGCCGCCACCGGGATCGCAGATCTGGTCGTCGGGGCCATGCAGAACCGGCGGCCTGTCTCCCGAGCGCGCCCGGGAACGATGCTGGTTTTTCGATTCGAAGGGACTCGTGGTGCAGGGCCGCAAGGACCTGGCGCCGCACAAGCTCCCTTATGCCCACGTGCACCCGCCGGTGGAGACGCTGGTCGAGGCGATGCGGGCGATCCGTCCCACCGCGCTGCTCGGGTTATCCACCCAGGGAGGCGCCTTCAAGGAGCCGGTGCTCCGGGCGATGGCCGAGCTGAACCATCGCCCGATCATCTTCGCGCTGTCCAATCCGACCTCGAAGTCGGAATGCACCGCGGCCGAAGCGTACCTGGCCACCGACGGCCGGGCGATTTTCGCGAGCGGGAGTCCCTTCGACCCGGTCGAGGTCGACGGGAAACGATTCGTTCCGGGCCAGGGCAACAACGCCTACATCTTTCCCGGTCTGGGGCTTGGCGTCATGGTTTCGGGGGCCCGCCGAGTCACCGATCCGATGTTCCATGCGGCGGCGAGAACCCTCGCCGATATCGTTCCCGAAGAGGCACTTCAGGTCGGGCTGCTCTACCCACCGCTTGCCGGCATCCGGGCTGTTTCGATGCGGATAGCCCGTGCCGTCGCGGGATCGCCTGGCGAGACGGGCTGGCCTCGCTCCCATGCCGGACGATCTCGATGCGGTCATCCGGGGTCGTCATGTGGGAACCGGAGCTACCCGGATCCATCGGGGGAGGTCCGGAGATAAGGGTCATTCTGTTATCGTTCCTCCCCTCTACCTCTGGCTGGATGGCCCCGCATGGTCCGGATGGGATAAGTCGCGGTACTCGGGGTGCTGCTCTCGAGCGGCTGCCTGAGCACGACCGGCAGCAACTCGATCACTCTGAACTTCGATTTCACCAATCCGTCCCAGCCGCTCGGCGAGGACTGGACTCGCGCAGTCGCCGACGTCCCCGCAGATCAGGTGGCGATGTCGCACCTGGTCAATGGATTCACTCCCTCCCGGATCCGTGGGGCGCCTACACTGGCATCGAGCAGGGCGGCACCAGCGTCAACGGAGGTGTCTTCGTCTTTCACAAGAAGTGGATCTCCACGACTTGGTCGCCGGGGACCCGGTTCAGCGTCCGGCTGAGCATGACGTCGATGAGCAATCTCGCATCTGGCTGCACCAGCGGCCCGGGAACCTCGTGTATCTCAAGGCCGGCGTGTCAGGCGATGAACCGATCGCGGCCCCCGATAATGGCGGCGTCCTCCGGTTGAATCTCGACAAGGGCAACGCCAGCTCCGGCGGCCGCTTCGTGCACTTCGGGGACATCACCAATGGCGTCACCGGCTGCCCCTCGGAGATGTCCTGGACCTATCGGGAGTTCGGGCAGCAGAACCAGTCGGAAACTCTCACCATCGACCCGGACGGCGGGTTCTGGATCTTCATCGGCACCCAGTCGGTCTTCAATGGACCGCACGACGTCTATCTCCTCGGCATCCAGCTGGTTCTGACCCCGGCGTCCTGACCGGTCGCGGCATCGCCTCATGCCGCTCTTCGCGCTGGTTGCCCTGGTCTGCTTCGCGGCGAACTCGGTGCTCGCCCGCGTCGCCCTGCGTTCCGGGCTGATCGATCCCGCCTCCTTCACTGCCATTCGGATCGTTGCCGGGGCCCTGGTTCTCACCTTGTGCCCGGCCCTGGCGTTCCGGTCCGGACCGCGGGTCTTCCGGCTCCTTCGCCGGACGCTTGCTGCTGTTTCTCTATGCCGCGCCCTTCTCCGTTGCGTATCTCGATCTCACGGCCGCAACCGGGGCCCTGATCCTGTTCGGCGCGGTCCAGGTCACGATGATTGGACTGGGGACTCCGGAGCGGGGAGCGGCCGAAATTCGGGAATGGGCCGGACTGGTGATCGCGCTGGTGGGCCTCGTCGGTCTCACCCTTCCCGGCATCGCTGCTCCGCCCTTTGGCGCTGCCTGCCTCATGGCGCTCGCCGGAGCGGCATGGGGAGGATATTCGCTGCGCGGGCGCGGATCGAAGACCCCGCTCACCGATACGGCGCGAAGCTTTCTCTTCGCGAGCCCGCTCGCACTGGCATTCGCGCTTCTTGCGATCGTGATCCGGCCAGCGACCCTTCACCCGGTCAGGGTTGGCTACGCCGCACTCTCGGGAGCCATTGCCTCGGGAGCCGGCTACGCGGTCTGGTACACCGTGTTGCCGAAGCTCAGCGCCACCCGGGCGGGCACGATCCAGCTCGCGGTGCCGGTGCTTGCCGCTCTCGCCGGTATCGTTCTCCTCGATGAACACATTTCAGTCCGCCTGATTCTCTCCGGTGCCGCGATTCTGGGCGGAATCGGCCTCGCGATCATGGCCCGGAAAACTCCCGATCCCTTCGCGCGGACCCGGTCACTCCGAATCGGCATCCTGAAACTCCGACCCAACGTTTTTGCGTCCGGCGGTGTCGAAGTAGAACACGCCGAACCCGAGGTCGGAATGCTGGGTGCCCTTGCCCTCCTGCTCCTGATCCAGGCTCAGGACAACAACGGAAGCTCCACGGAAGTTGCCGCCAAGGCCGCTCCTGATCCCCGAACCACCGCGCATCGCCGTGCGTGCCAATCCTTCTCCCGTCATCGACGGGCGGGATGACGATCCGGTCTGGCGGGACGCTCCGGTCATCAGCGATTTCCTCGAGTTCCAGCCGACGGTCGGGAAAGAGCCCCGCTTCCGGACCGAAGCGAAAGTCTCCTACGACAACCGGAATTTCTACGTATTCGTCCGCATGTTCGATCCCGAGCCGGACAAGATCCTCAAGGTGCTCGCCAGGCGGGACGTGCGTCCCCCCAGTGACCAGATCAAGATTGTCATCGATTCGTATCACGATCGCCGCTCGGGATATGAATTCGCGGTGAGTCCGGGCGGGGTCAAGCGCGACTATCGGTGTACAACGACACCAATGAGGACGGCAGCTGGGATGGCGTCTGGGAAGCCTCGACCACGGTGGATTCGCTGGGGTGGACCGCCGAGTTCAAGATCCCGCTGTCGCAGATTCGGTTTCCCCGCGCCGACGAGCTGACCTTCGGATTCGGGATCTGGCGCGACATCGAGCGCTACAAGGAGCGGGTCAGCTGGCCGCTCTATCAAGACCAACGAACAGAAGCTTCATTTCCCAGCTGGGAGAAATCTCCGGCATCAAGGGCTCGGCTGCTCCCCATCGGCTCGAGCTGCTGCCCTACGCGGTCACCAAGAACGTCACGCTCCCCGAGAATGATGGGTTCTCCCATCCTCAGCGCCTGAGCGGGGGCCTCGATTTCAAATACGGACTGTCCTCGAATCTCACCATCGACGGCACCGTGAATCCCGACTTCGGCCAGGTCGAAGCCGACCCCGCGGTGCTGAACCTCAGCGCCTTCGAGACCTTCTTCCAGGAACGGCGCCCCTTCTTCATGGAGGGCGCGGGGCTGCTCTCGTTCCGGATCAACTGTTTCGCGGTGAATGACTGCGGCAGGGAGAATCTCTTCTATTCCCGCCGGATCGGCCGGTCGCCCCAGCTCTGACCGGGTTCTACGGCGATGCCACTTCCCCGACCGGCACCACGATCCTCGGCGCCACCAAGGCCACCGGGCGCACTCCCGGGCGGGCTTTCCATGGGCCTGCTCGAGGCGGTCACCAACCGCGAAGTCGGAACCGACGACCGCACCATCGAGCCGTTGTCGAGCTACTCGGTATTCCGCGCCAATCAGGACCTTCGGAAGGGAGAGACCAGCATCGGCGTTATCGGAACCCTGGTCGCGCGCAATCAGGACGAATGGACCAGCGATTACATGCGGTCCAGCGCGCTGGTCGCCGGAACCGACCTGCGCCACCGATTTGCCAAGGGGCGCTTCGAACTGCGGGGCCGCCTGGTCGGCTCGCGGATCACCGGGTCGGAAGCCTCCATCGCTTCGACCCAGACCAGCTCGGTGCACTACCTGCAGCGTCCCGACGCTGACCTGGGATACGACCCCACCCGGACCTCACTGACCGGCGACTACGAGCAGCTCCAGTTCGCCAAGGTCGGCGGCGGGCAGGTGATGTTCGAGACCAGCTACCAGCGGGTCTCCCCCGGGTTCGAATCCAATGACCTGGGATTCCTCCGCCGGGCCGACTGGCAGAGCTGGGCCACCTGGGGCACCCTTCGATTCAACAAGCCGGGGCCCTTCTTCCGTCAGCTCTCCTGGAATTTCAACGAGTGGAACGACTGGACCACCGACGGCCTCCCGCTGGAGCGCGCGGTCAACACCAACGTCCATTTCGAGCTCCCCAACAGCTTCTGGATTCACGGGGGCGGCACGCTGGCCGGATTAGGCAACGATGTACTGCGACCGCTGCGCCCGAGGCGGGCCGGCCATGCGGATTGATAACGCCCTGTCCCCTGGTTCGGGATCCAGGGCGATTCCCGCTGGCGGGTGTCGCCGAGCATCTGGACGAACTACGCGCGCGTCCGATGGCGGCCGAACCCACGCCTTCAGCATGAACCCCTACGCCGAGCTCCGGATTTCCTCCCAGATCGGCGGCACCCTCGGCTTCTACTACCAGTGGAATACCGACGATCGGCAGTGGCTCGGCAACCCGGTCGATGCGGCCGCGACACCCACTACACCTTTGCCCACCTGGTGCAGCGCACCGCCAGCCTCCAGACCCGGCTCAACTTCATCGCGACGCCCACCCTGAGCTTCGAGCTCTATGCCGAGCCGTTCGTGAGCAAGGGGACCTACCGCAACGTCGGGAGCTGAGCGATCCCAGGGCCGCAGCCTATCAGGATCGCTTCGCCACCTATGGCACCGGGGCCCGGCGGAAGGGCAGGAAGGATTCAACGTCAAGCAGTTCAAGTCCAATGCGGTGCTCCGCTGGGAGTATCGCCCCGGCTCCGCGCTGTTCCTGGTCTGGCAGCACGGGCGCCAGGATAGCGAGTCCGGCCTACGGAACCCGTTCCCTCTTCGGCGACGTGGGCCATCTCTTCAAGTCGCCGGCTGACAACACCTTCCTCATCAAGCTCTCCTACTGGCTCGACCGCTAGCGCTCCGCCGGGGAGGTGCATTCGGACACTCCCGGGGTCGTCCCCGGGGTTGAGTCGGCCGAACCATCAACCCTGAACCTGGAGAGTCCTCGTGCGTACCCCACGCACCATATGACGCTCTCCCTGCTCGGCGCCCTCCGCTCTGACCGCACAGGGTATCGGGATCAAGGCGGGCGCCTCCTTCGGCGATATCTCGAACAAGGGCGTCCTGCCCGGAAGCCTCAAGCATCGTACCGGGCTCGCCGGCGGGATCTATCTCGCGAGTGGAGGCGCCATCGGCTTCGGCCTGGAAGGCCTGTATGACCAGCGCGGACTCGAGTCCGATGCCGCATCGACCGAGGAGACCCGTCTCGATTATGTGGACGTCCCGGTCTACCTCAAGATCGCCCTGCCCCTGGGCGGGATCCGGCCGTTCGGCTATGCAGGTCCCCAGGTGTCCTACGAGATTCGCTGCCGCACCGCGAGTCGGGGACGCCTGCGGGGCCTACAGCACCACGGATCGCAAGAAGTGGGACTATGCCGCGGTGATCGGCGCGGGCATCCGGTTCGGGAGCGACAAACTGGGGTTCGGAATCGAGGGCCGCTACGTCTACGGGCTGCAGGACCTCAAGATCTCCACGGTCACCTCGACCGAGAGCTACAAGACCCGGACGTTCCTGATACTCGGGGAGCATCGGGAGGTAGCTACCCGAGCATTCGCTATCGCACCACCCGGGATACGGCCGGCCCGGCTTGAGCACCAGCCAGAGCGCGCGATTGAATGGCTCCTCTTTCGCCGCGTCGGGCGCACTGAAGTCGAGGCCGGCCGATTCCTCGACCCCGGGCCCGCGTTGCGGGTTACGCTCGCTGAGCGATACCGAGGGCTGCAGCACCGTGAACGGCGTCAGATCGGGCGTAGCTGGCGTAGATCCCCCGGATCGGCCGGCCGAACGCATCGAACTGCGGAGAGCTTGCCGAGCCCGAGGATCTCCCCGATCGTCATCATCACGTCGCTGGTGTTCACGAAGCGGTGCCAGACCCCCGCGTTGGTTCCAGGCCGACATGGCCACCAGCACCGAGCGATGGGAGTCGACGTGATCGGGACCGTTCTGGGCATCGTCCTCCAGGACAAAGACGATCGTGGTGCGCCAGAACCGGCTGTGCGAGAGTCCTTCCACCAGGCGGCCCACGGCCAGGTCATTGTCCGCCATGTAGGCGCGGGGTGAGAGCGCCCCGGCTCGTCCACCGGCGGTGTGATCGTTCGGCAGCACCATGAGCTGCAGCGCCGGCATCGTTCCGGCTTTTCTCCCACTCCGCCAGCCGTTTGAGCCAGACGTCGATCCGCTTCTGGTCCGGGGATATCGAGATCCCACCCGGGAAACTCGGGATCGGTGTTGGCCTCGAGAAAGGGCTTGAGCCCTTCCCACTTCCTCTCGTCGCCATCGCCTTCCGGTTCGGCGAATTCGCCGAAGTTCCGGAAGGTGATCCCCCGCCGCATCGCGAGATCCCACAGATAGCCCATCGCCGGCTCCGCGGCGTCTTCACCCGGGGCGGGGCGCTGGTTCCGGTTGGTGCCCTGATAATCGAAGGTCCGGCCCCGGCCGGAGTAGTTCTGCTGGGTGGTCTTCTCGGTGTAGTCGGTGGCGTAGGCGGCGGTGGACCAGTTATGTCCGTCCGCGCTCACCTCGGCGTTCACGAAGAACCGGTCGAACAGCCCGAAGCGATCGGCCAGCGCGTGATGATTCGGTGAATTCGCCCGGGGAAAGTAGGTCAGCGAGCTGTCCCCGTCTCCGCGCGGCATGTCCCCGAACACCTGGTCGTAGGTTCGATTCTCCTTGATGATGTAGATCACGTGCTCGAACGGCGGATAGCCCGATGGGGCTGCTGCCGGGCCGCCAACCGTTCGCTGCCGCGACCCGGCGGGAGAGCTGCTCCAGCGCCGGGCCGGCCAGATCGGCGAGCGGAATGGTCGGAGAGGGTACCGGAGAGCTGATTCAGCGTGTAACCCGCGCGCCCCGTTCGACCCGGCCCGGGACCATTGGATCCGTTCGGCCCGGCTGCCGCGCCCTTCGCATTTGCAACCAGCAGGGTATCTCCCGTGCGCCAGCACGGCCGCCGGGTACCACCCGTGGGAATCCGGCCCAGAAAGCGCCGCCCTGCTCCGACAGATCGAAGACCGCGACCGCGTTGTTGTCGGCTTCCGCCACGAACAGGCGTCGTTCGTCGGCCGAAAGCGCCAGCGCGTTAGGCGTGCTTCCTTCGCCGGGGCCGCCCGGAATCGTATCCAGCAGCTCGGCGACGACGGTATTCCGCCGGGTATCGATGATCGCCACGCGATCGGTACTCGCCGAGGCGACGTAGAGCCGGGTGCCGCTCCGGTCGAGCAGCATCGCGGAGGGATGGCGGCCGGCGCGGATCGTGCCACTTCGCACCAGACCCTTCTGGCTGGGACGGAACACCGCCACCTCGAACCCGCCCCACGCGGACACGTACACGGTGCCGTCGGCGCCGCAAACAACGTCGTAGGGATAACGCCCCGCCGGAAGGCGCTGGGCCACCCGGCCGCTGGCAAGCTCGATCACCGCGATCGAGTCGGCCAGATTCTCTGCGACATAGAGGAATCGGCTGTCGGGGGAGAGCGCCAGTCCGCCGGGGTAGCGGGTCCCCGACTCCCGGGCGGGCTTTGCCGCGAGCACCAGACTGTCTCTCAGCTCCGCGGCGCCATTCTGCCAGTGAAACCGGTACACCACGTCCTGGTCGCCGCCCGCGACATAGAGCCATTCACCCGATCGATCGAAGCTGAGACCAAGGAATGCGGCCGGGAGCAGGATGGTCTGCACCACCTTGCCGGTTGCGGTGGAAACAACCTGGATCCCCTGATCGCGATACCCGTTGAGGAGGAGAACCACCCGGTCCTTCTCCGGGGCCTGAATCATGCCAAGGGGAAACTGGCCCACGTCGGTCACCCGTCCCGCCGGGTCGAGCAGCACGCCCGTGGGAAGACGATGGGCATCGTCGCCCATGGTGTCGCCACCCGGGCTGGATCCGGGCTGCGCAGGTCCGCAACCCGTTACCAGAAGCAGGGCCCACCAGTATCGTCTCACCCTATCACCTCATCGCGGCGGAAGAGTCACGTTGCTCCAGGCCCGCTCATCCGCGACCAGTCCCAGCGAAAGCAGGGCCTGGGACACCCGGGCCTTGAGATCATGGGCCTTGGCCATGGCATCGGCGAGCTTGCCCGATTGAAACTCCGATTGCACTTCGTGCCAGAGCTTCGTCGCCGAATCGCTGGTCCGCCGGACATCTTCCAGTCCCTTGCGGTCCAACCCGGCGGGAAGCCGGTGGGTCCGGCTGAACCGGTCCAGCTCGCTCTGAATCGCGGCCAGGTTCTTGGGCACCACGATGGTGAGGGTATCCATCTCGGCGCGAAGCTCGGTCCGGCGAACCGGGAGCGAATCGGCGATCGCCTGGGCCTGGGCGGGGACCCTGGCGAGGCTCTCCGAGGCGGCCCCGTAGTCTCCCGTCTCGATCGCCTGGCCGCCGACTTTCACCGACTCCTCGAGCGCGGTGACCTGGTCGGGAACGATCGCCCGGGCGTCGTCTCCCAGACTCGCCATCGCGTGCTGGGCGGCTTCGAGCTGCCGTTCGGCGGTGCGCCGCGCACTCGAGCATGCCACGAGAAGAGCAAGAGCCAGTACCGCAACACCATGGCGCCGCATGAGAGATTCTCCAGCAGGGGAAAGAAGAAGCATAACAACGGGACGGCAGGTGTGTTCGATCCTCGAGGTGACTCGTCACCCCATAAGGACCTAGTGTACCCTGGAGGCGCAATGGCGAACGGGAAGGGATCGTATCACGACCTCGAAACACGGATGCTGGCCGCCGCTGGTCGGCGCGCCATTCGGAATCGTGTGCGTACGGTCAAGCGAGTCGGGCGGCGTGCCGCCCGGGCTGCGTTGATCGCGGGAACCGTCGCCGCCGCCACCGTCGTGGTGCGCGAAGTTCGCAAGCGACTGTGACCCCTAGCTCGGGAGTGCTCCTATGAAGAAGTCAAAGACGCGGGTGGCGGCCGAGCGGGCCGCCAAGAACGTGGCGGATTCCACCGACCGGTTTCTGGTGCGGACCGGACAGGCCGCCGAGAAGCGCATGAAGACGCGGAACCGTTCGACCATGAAGACCGTCGGCAAGGTGGCGCTGGTGGTGGGCGCCGGTGCCGCGACGGCGTATGCCGGTCGCGCCCTCGCCGGACGGATGAACGGCAAAGGCCGGTCGAAGAGCAAATCGAAATAGTGCTACTGGCGGCCGCCGGCGCTCAGGCGGGTGAGAACCTCGCCGAGCCGGCGGATTTCGTCGCCGTAGCGCGCCCAATCCCCTTCACGCTGCGCCGCGACGGCATTCTGATAGTGCCGCTGTGCTTCGCTGATCAACGCCTGTAGCTGCGTTCCCACGGGGGCAGCAGCGCCGGTGGGCGGCGTCTCGGGCCCCGCAGTTGAAGTTTCCCGCCGGGCAGCGCTGGTCCCGCCGAACAGAGCGATCAAGGCCTGGTCGAGGGTGTCCTCCATCACGACCTGATTCTGATAGGCGACGATCACCCGCTTGAGCTCGGGGATCCGGCCGCCCTCGGCGCGCAGGTACAGGGGCTGCACGTACAGCATCGACTGCTCGATCGGAATCACCAGCAGGTCGCCGCGGATGACTTGCGAGCCCCGCTGGTCCCAGAGGGAGATCTGCTGGGAGACTTCGGTGTCCTGATTGATCCGGTTGGTGATCTGCTGCGGCCCGAAGACCAGACTCTGCCGGGAGAATCGATAGACCAGCAGTTTCCCGTAACTCGGGCCGTCGTTCCGGGCCACCATCCACGCCGCCAGATTGTCCTTGCCTCTCGGGGTGAAGGGTACCATGTAGATGAATTCGGCCTGCTTTTCCTCGGGCAGCCGCATGATGATGTGCCGCATGAACGGCACTGCCGCATCCGGGGTGCTCACCGTCGGGATCTGCCACTGATCCTCGCGATGGTAGAAGTCCTCCGGCGCTTCCATGTGATACACCGTGTACAGCCGTGCCTGGGTCCGATAGAGGTCGTCGGGATAGCGGATGTGGGCCCGCAGGTCCGGGGGCATCTCATCGAGCGGGTGGAAGAGGCCCGGGAAGATCGCCATCCAGGTGTGCAGGACCGGATCGGCGGCGTCTGCGACGTACGGCGTCACGGTGCCGTTGTAGGCGTCGATCACCACCTTGACGCTGTTCCGCATGTAGTTGGTGCCGTCCTCGACCCGGGCTGAGTACGGGTAGCGGTCGGAGCGGGTATAGCCGTCGAGAATCCATACCATGGTTCCGTCTTCGCGCAGAACCATGTAGGGATCCCGATCGAAGCCCAGGAACGGAAGCGCCTTCCGGGCTCGCTCGTTGATATCGCGGTAGTAGAGAATCTGGCTCTGATCGGTAATGTCCTGCGAGAGCAGGATCTTGGAGGAACTGAACCGGGTGGCATAGACCAGCCGCCGAAACGCGCTGCCGACCGGAATGCCTCCGCTTCCCTCGTAGGAGGCGTACACATTGGCCTCGCCGGCCGGATGGTCGAGCTCGCGCTGACGGGTTCCGGTGAGCACGAAATCGTTGACCCGTTCCCCAAAGTAGATCTGGGGCCGGGTCACCTTGAGCGACACCGAAGACACCGGCGGCAGGTCCTTGATGAAAAGAACCGGCAGGCCTTCCGGGGTCACCTGGTTCACGGGGCTCACGGTGAGTCCCATGCCATGGGTAAACGTCAGATGCTCGTTGATGAAGCTCCGCACCGGAAGCGAGGCGGCGTTGAGCTCGCGGGGGGAGAGCAGCACCTGCCGGTAACGCCCATCGATCCAGTAGCGATCGTCATCAACGTTGATGAAGTCGTAGTAGGTGCGAATTTCCTGGATCTGCTGGAAGGTCTGAAGCAACGGGTCGCGATCCCACAGGCGGACATTCTCGATGGTAGGCGAGTTCGCGCGGATGTCGGCCAGGGAGAGCGCCGCCTCGCCCTGGAGCTCCCGCACCTCGACGCTGTCGAGCCCCCACGCCTGGCGAGTCGCCTCGATGTGATAGCGGAGATAGGTCGTTTCCCTGGTCAGCTCGGTCGGCGCCACGATCAGCTTCTGCATGATGAGCGGGTAGAGTCCCCGCCCGAGAAGGGCCACCCCGAAATACCCCGCGATTGCCCAGAAAGCATAGCGACCCAGGTCCCGCCGGATTCCACCCACCAGCACCGCCACCGCGGCGAGAATGGCGAGCACCGCACTGATCCGGTACGCCGGAAGGCGGGCGTGCAGATCGGTATAGCTCGCCCCGAGGAGAGGACCGGTGGTCGAGAAGAGCAGATTCGGGGCATCCACCAGATAGAGCCGGGCCGCCGCGAACAGGAACATCGCGGCGAGAAGAATCGAGAGATGGAGCCCCGCCGAAGGCTCGGCCCGGAGCCGGCGCTGGCGCAGGATCAGATCCCCCCGGAGCCAGTACACCGGAAGCACCAGGAAAAAGGCGATGGCGACCAGCCCCGCCAGCGTCCCGAGGATGGTTTCCAGCGCCGGGAGGGTAAAGACGTAGTAGCCGAGGTCGCGCGAAAAAATGGGGTCCTGCAGGCCGAACGGCGTGCGATTGAGAGCGCGTAACAGCACGTCCCAGGTGCCCGACAAGGCTACCCCGCCAAGAAACGCGAATACGATCGTGGCCGGAAGAGTGAGCCGGCGCAGCGCGGTGATCACGTTGAAGGAAGGAAGGCCCTGCCCCAGGGTGAGGACGATGGGATTGGGCACCAGGCCGCGTTGCGCCGCGCGCAGGTTGCCGTACAGGAGCGCGAAGCTCACCCTGCTTCCCACCACGAACAGCACCGCCCGGTAGAGGATGGGCCGCAGGAACACGGACTGGAAGCCGGATTCGCGGTACCACCACCAATCGGTGATCAGCCGGCTGATCGCCGGGAAGAAGAAAAACACCAGGGCGATCACAGCGAGCACCACGAGAAGGACGCGGGGACGTCGTCGGGAACGCGCCGGGCGGATGGGACGAGGCGGCGTCATCCTGAGAAGTTCGAGCCTCGGAGGCGAAAAAGCGAGGGCCGGCGCGAGGCCGGCCCCCCGGAGGAATCAGCGCTCAGCGGATCACACCGATCCGGGAATCGGATAGGGGACCAGGCCTCGCACCGCGATGCCGATCACCACATAGAGCACGATCGCCGCGATGACGACCACCGCGGTGTAGCCGAGCGCCTTTTCGTTCGGTGCTTTCATGACGATCGGTAATCCCAGGTACAGGAGATACAGGGAGTAGAGCCCGCCCAGCGCCGCGAGCACACTGAGGCTCGGAATCAGCAGAAAGATCCCCGCCACCCAGGACGCCGTGCTGGAGTACGCGGCGACCTTGAGGGCCTGCACCTGGCTCTTCTGTCCCCCGAAGTTCGGGGCGAGGGCATCGATGATCAGGGCAAGCACGAACGTGCCCACCAGGCTCAGCCCGTACTGCACTACCGCCCCGGTCAGGGAGGTGCCCATCGCGATCCGGTAGCGGAAGCCAAGCACACTCACCCCGAGCAGCGACCATCCGATGAAGCTCGCAACCGGCGGAATCGCGGCGAGCGGAACGATGTACCCGGAATAGAGGGAGCTGGTCGTGGCTGGCTCGGTATCGATGACCGCCCACTCGTTCTTGGGGTTGAGCAGAATTCCTTTGGCGCGGTCAACCAGGCTCATCGCTCCTCCTAGAAGGGGGGAACACTCGGCAGGCCGGGAGAAGCTAGCCCGCAACCCGGAAAACGCTACCCTGGGGCCGAGACCGCTGCTCGCATCACCTCGCGGGTCAGCTCGATTTCTTCCCCATTCACAAGGTGTCCCATGCCGGGATACAGCCGGAGGGTGACCTGTGCCCCGAGGGACTCGAAGACCCGGGCGGTTTCCTCGACGCGCCCGGCGGGGATGTGCCCATCGATGTCGCTGCATCCGAGGATCACTGGCATCCCCTCCAGACGAGCCGCGGAATCCCAGACCGTGGCCGATGGACCGATCAGACCACCGGACAGGCCGATCACGCCACCGAGCCGGAGCGGCGGCGACAGGCGATACACGGTTTCGAGGGCAAGACACGCACCCTGGGAGAATCCCAGGAGCAGGATCCGTGAAGGGGGAACGCCCAGCGCCAGGACAGCTCGGAGGAGAGCACTGGTGACGGTGAGCGCGGACGAAAGCCAGGGTTCGTTCTGGTCGCGGGGCGCGAGGAAACTCAGAGGATACCAGGTGCGTCCGGCCGCCGCGGGAGCGAGAAAGCAGAAGTCCGGATGGGCCAGCGGTTCGGCGAGTTCCAGGATATTCTCGGCGCCGGCGTTCCGCCCGTGCAGCATGATCATGACCGCGGCGGCGCCCGGGAGCGGGGCTCCCCGGGTTAGGACCGGCTGTCCGGCGTGCGGTCCGCTTCCGCCGGTACGCTCCATCACCGCGGCGCTCGCGCCTCCAGCGGCCCATGGCCCCGCAGGACCGGAAGGCCCTGCTCGATGATGGCCCGGTTGGGTTCCTCCCAGGGAGGCAACTTCAGCGACGCCCCGAGCCCGGTGACCGGCTCGTCCACCAGAAAACCGGGTGGAAGGGTGGCGATCTCGTACAGGATGCCTCCAGGCTCACGGAAATAGATCGACTGGAAGTACTGGCGATCGAGCACGTCGGTCACCGGCACACCCAGTTCGTGGAGCCGGGCCCGATACCAGAGTTGCTCCACCGGCGTCCCCACCGCCATCGCCACGTGGTGCACCGTCCCGAGGCCGTTGACGGCCGGCACCGCCTCGGGAACTTCGAGCAGATCGAGCTCCCTGCCCGGTCCACCCGGTCCAACCGCCAGCCGGGTCCGCCGCCCTTCGTGCGATACGACCGTATACCCCAGCACGTCGGTGAGAAACGCCGCGGATCGCGCCGGCATCCTGGACGGTGAGGGTGACGCTGTGTAACCCGCGCACCGCGATCGCCGGATCGATCTCGTCTGCCTGCCAGGGTTCCCGATCGTCATGTGCCGTTGCGATCAGCTCGATCGTGAGTCCCGAAGGATCCTCGAAGCCGAGGACTTCCTCCCCGAAGCGGGATGCACCGTCCCCGGAGGGTATGATGCTCCGCTGACCGAGCTGGGCCCGCCACGCCGTAAGGGTGTCGGCAGGAACCGAAAAGGCAGTCGCGGTGATCTGGCCGGCGCCCTTTCTGCCGGAGGGTACACCCTTCCCTTTGTAAGGGAAGGTGGTGAACAGGGTTCCCGGCTCACCGGTCCGGTTTCCATAGTAGAAGTGATAGACGTGGTGGTTGTCGAAGTTGACGGTTTTCTTTACCAGCCGGAGTCCCAGCGTGGCGGTGTAGAAATCGACGTCCGCCTGGGCGTCATTGACGGTGGCGGTGACGTGGTGGAGTCCTTGAATGGCGGAATGCATCGAGTCCTTCCTGAATCGCCCATGGGCAACATAGCGCGAAGCGCGCCCGGCAGGCGAGGCACCTGAGTCATGCTGGTCGCTGCCGCGTTCCACGCCGGGTATCAGCGGGTCCTCCGATTCCTGCGGGCGCGATTCCGCCGGGGCGAATACCTGGGCCTCCATCTGACCATCGGCTTTCTGATCAGCCTGGCGGGCCTGCTCCTTTTTCTCCTCATCGCCCGACAGGTCGTCGGGGAACGTTCCCTGACCCTGCTCGACCTTTCGGTGTACCAATGGCTCCATCGTCATGCCACGATCGTCGGCTACGGCACCTGGAGCGTGATCAGCTCGCTGGGAAGCGGCCCCGCCTTCGTATGGATCGGGGTTGGAGTGGCGGCGCTGCTGACCATCCGGAAGCACTATCTGCTCCTCGCCGTCTGGGCCATTGCGCTGCTCGGCGGAGGTGGGCTCGACTATCTGCTCAAAGAAACTTTCGAGCGGCCCCGCCCGGCCGCCGCGATGGACTTTCTCACCCGGTTCAGTTGGAGCTTTCCGAGTGGTCACTCGATGGGGTCACTCATCGGTTACGGGATGCTGGCCTACGTCATCTCGGTGGAGTTCACCACCAGTCGGGAGGTCCGCCGATGGATCATCGCCTTTTGTGCCATCCTGGTGCTCGCGGTCGGGTTGAGTCGCCTCTACCTCGGCGTGCACTACCTGAGCGACGTCCTGGCGGGATTCTGTGCCGGGGGCCTCTGGCTCACCGCCTGTATCACCGGCCTCGAGGTGGCCCGGCGACTCCGAAAGAGATCAGCAACCTCGCGAGCGTGAAGTAACTTCAGTCCGGGGCGTCTCCCTGTCACAGACTCGGCGGCAAAGGAGGAATACCATGAAGCTCGCGTTGGCAACCAGTGTGGCCATGTTTCTGACCTGTCAGGGCGCCACACCGATCAAGAAGCTCCTCGACGATCCCGGCCACTACGATGGCAAGACCGTGTCGATCGCGGGGGAGGTGAAATCCTCGATCGGCGTGCTGGGCTATGGTGCCTATGAAGTGGACGATGGCACCGGCCGGATTCCGGTGGTGGTCCAATCGGGAGGATCTGCTCCCCGGGTCGGTGCGGAGGTCGGCGTCGAAGGAGAGTTCCGCAACGCGTTCACGCTGGGCAGCCGCACCGTCGCCGTCATCATGGAGAAGCGGCACAAAACGCGGTAACTGCTCTGGCGGCCGGTGCACCACGCCCGTATGATCCGGCATGCCGACACGCCGGTTTCGTTCCGTCCTCAATGTCATGATGCTGGCGGCC
Organism: uncultured Gemmatimonadales bacterium; assembly: GCA_963841505.1. Classification (GTDB taxonomy): domain Bacteria; phylum Gemmatimonadota; class Gemmatimonadetes; order Gemmatimonadales; family GWC2-71-9; genus JABFSM01. The sequence continues at coordinate 407,192 of CAWJCZ010000001.1, read as the reverse complement.
GTTGCGTCCGTCGCTGCCGCCGCTCCCCTTCCCGGACAACGCGGCGAGCTGCGGGCCCGCGAGTCAGTGGACTCGCTGGGTCAAGTCAAATTTTCGGTGCCTCGGTGGTCCTTCTGGCTCCAGAATTCATGGGCCGCGGCCGAGCTGCTGGCGCTGGTTTTCGCGGGTTACCAGCTCTGGGCCAGGCGCGGGGAGCGCCGGCGGGCCGAGGCAGGGGCGGCGGTAGTCGCGCAGAAGGCGGCCAACTATCAGGCCTGGACCGTGGTGAACAGCGCTCAGGGCAAGGGCGGGAGTGGCGGCCGGATCGACGCACTCCAGGACCTGACCCGCAACGGGATTTCCCTCGACGGGGTGCGGCTCGATGATGCGTGGCTGGTCGGCGTCGATCTCCATGGCGCGCAGCTCAGCTCGGCGAGCTTCCGAAACACCAACCTCCGGGGAGCCAATCTGGAGAACGCCACCCTCGAAGCGGCCGATTTCGCCGGCGCGGATCTCACCGGGGCCAACCTCAAGGGCGCCGTGCTCAAGCGGGCCAATCTGGCTGGCGCGCGGCTCGGCCTGGCCGACCTCCGGGGAGCGATTCTCGCCGAGGTGGGTGGGTGGAAGGAGATCGAAACGGTCAGCTATCTCCAGTGCGCCGGCGTGCGCGGGGCGCCGGCCGGATTTCTCGTCTGGGCGCTCGGCAAAGGCGCGGTGGATCAGGACTCGACCCTGCGCACCGAGGAGCAGAGTTACTCCCACCACTTCCGCACCACCTGAGAGCAGGAAGACAACCTGGGCTCGACCGCGACGGCACTGCCTTGCGAACGAGCCCAGGAGGGGCGAAGGAAACGGGTGACATGGCTCGACCGCGACGGCACTGCCGGAGCGAACGAGCCCAGGAGGGGCAAGAAAGCGGCGGGCTTTCGCCCGCCGCTGAATTGCCCCTCCTGGGCTCGAACCAGGACTCTCCTGATCCAGAGTCAGGCGTGTTGCCAGTTACACCAAGGGGCAGTATCCCGAATTGTCATGGAGCTGAGGGGGATCGAACCCCTGACCTCCGCATTGCGAACGCGGCGCTCTCCCAGCTGAGCTACAGCCCCCCTCAACTCTTGTGGCGCGGTAAATTAATCGCCCGCGTAGGAGCCGGACCAGACGTGCGATATCCCTTCTTCAATCGCCCTCGGCGAGCACCCTGGGTACCATAAACGCATCGAGCGGTTGTAACTGATCGAGTAGGGGGTCGTAGACCTATAGCCCCGCCCGACAGCTACACCGCTCTGAATACGTCAGAATCTAACACTGCATATCCCGCGCCCACCAGTCTCGGATAGTTCGAAAGGCCATCATTTGGCGCAGCATTCCCCTGGAGACTGCGCTGTAACACCTTGACTGCTCTACACTTACACGTCAATCCCACCAACTGCGCGATCCGCGAACCAAAATCCCGATTCCCGGTCACTTCCGTCGGTGCGTGCTGTCCAATCCCCTCAAGTCTGCTGAAATGGTACCTCCACAGTCATACCATCCCGCGCGACCATCGCCTCAGGAAAAACGCTCAGCGCCTCGGTCAGAAGTTCCGGAGCGTCCCTCGTGTAGCGCGGACTGATATGGGTCAGCACCAGTCGCCTGACGCCGGCCTCACGGGCAACTTCGGCAGCCTCTCGCGCGGTCGAGTGACCGGTCTCGACCGCGCGCTCCCGTTCCTCGTCTCCGAAAGTCGCCTCGTGAATCAGCAGATCCGCCCCCTTGGCAGATGCGATCACGGCGGGGTGCGGTCGAGTGTCGCCGGTGTAGACCACCGTGCGGCCCGGCCGCGCCGGACCCACCAGCTCCTCCGGAGTAACGGTGCGCCCATCCGGAAGTGTCACCGGCTGCCCCTTGTGAATCTTCCCCCAGAGCGGGCCCTCGGGAAGGCCGAGCTCCCGCGCCTTCTCCGGATCGAACCGCCCCAGGCGGTCGTGCTCGACCAGGGCATATCCCACCGTCTCGGCCCGGTGTTCGGTCTCGAAGACTGCAATCTCATAGTCGCCTCGACCGAGACGATCGCCCGGCTTGAGCTCGATGATCTCGAAGGGAAACTTGGTGCGCTCGATGCCGACGTTCAGAGCGCCGTTCAGAATCCGCTGAGAGCCCCGCGGTCCATAGAGCACGACTCCGTCCTTCCGGTCCATCAACCCCATGGTCCGGAACAGACCGATGACGCCGAGAAAATGATCGGAGTGGAAATGGGTGAAGAAAATGTCCCGGAACGAGAAGCCCACCCCATACCGCATCATCTGCCGCTGGGTTCCCTCCCCACAGTCGAACAGCAGCGTCTCGCCTTCCCGCTGGATCGCGAGTGAGGCGACGTTGCGATCCACCGTGGGACAGGCGGCGCCGGTGCCGAGAAAGGTGACGGCCAGCATGGGAAAAGGTTAGGCGAACCTCGCGCGATCTCCTAGGGGCGCGCCTGCCGGTAGATTCCCATTGATGTCCGACCGCATCACCGTCGTGGACCCGAAGGATTTCGCGAGCACGGTTGCCCGCCACATCGCCCGAGCGCTGTCCGACCGGATCAGCGCATCGGGAGCCTGCTCTCTGGTGCTGACGGGAGGATCGACCGCGGGTCCGGTATATGAGCGCCTCGCGGACCGCGCCAGCGTCTCCATTCCATGGAACCCGTGACCTTCTACTTCGGAGATGAGCGCGCTGTGCCACCTGAAGACGCGAGAAGCAACTTTCGTCTGGCCCGGGAGACCCTGTTGGCCCCGCTCGGTATCGAGCCGGCACAGGTTCATCGGATGGAGGCCGAGCGACCGGACCTGGACCGGGCAGCCAGGGACTATGAGGGCATGCTACCGGCGGTGCCTGACCTGCTCCTGCTCGGCGTGGGCCCCGATGGTCACATCGCATCGCTGTTTCCCGGATCTGCCTCCGTCGGGGAGTCCATCCGCCGCGTAGTACCGGCCTTCGGCGGAGAGCCTCGTCTTCCCCGGCTCACCATCACGCCACCGGTGATTCGAGCGGCCCGCGCCACGATCGTGTTCGTCGCGGGGGCCCGGAAGGCCAATGCGGTGGCAGCCGCGCTCCAGAGTCCACCCGATCCCGATGAGTGTCCCGCCCAGCTGGTTCGCGAGGCGGAGTGGATCGTCGATCGGGACGCGGCGTCCCGGCTCACCGTCGGCTGATGCTGGTCCTCGCGGGGGATATCGGGGGCACCAACGCCCGGCTCGCTCTAGTCGATACCGAAAACAGCACCCGGATCGTCGCCGATCGCACCGGACCCAGCCAGGAGATCGGAGATCTCACCGAATTCATCGCGTCGTTCCTCAGCGAAAGCGGGCAGCAGCCTGAGCGGGCCTGTCTCGCCGTTGCCGGGCCGGTGGCGGGTGAGACGGTGACGGGCACCAACCTCCCCTGGAATCTCGAGGCCGGCCAGATGCGCTCGGCTCTGGAGATTCCAGCCCTGCAATTCATCAATGACTTCGAAGCGGTCGGACACGGCCTCGATCGCCTCGATCGGTCCGATCTGGAGACCCTTCAGGAAGGCGAGGAGGACCCGGCCGGCACGATCGGGATCATCGGAGCGGGCACCGGGTTAGGCGAGGGTCTGGTGGTCCGGATCGGCGAGCACCGCAAGGTCGTCCCGTCCGAGGGAGGCCACGCGACCTTCTCCCCCAGGGACCAGCGTACCTGGGCCCTGTTCAGCTTCCTCGCTTCCCGATACGGGGATCACGTTTCCTGGGAGCGGGTGGTTTCCGGCCCGGGCCTGGTGGATCTGTTCGAATTCGTCTCGTCCGGCCGGGAGAGCGCCGAGCAGATTGTCCTTCGCAAGGAGATGGGGCTGGAAGATCCGGCGGCGGTGATCGCCCGGCACGGGTTGGCGGGCACTGACCGGCTCGCCCGGGAGGCCCTCGATCTGTTCATCGAGTGCTACGGCGCCCAGTCAGGGAATCTCGCCCTCACCGTCCTGGCGACCGGCGGGCTGTACCTGGCCGGCGGGATCGCGCGAAAGATCGCCGGGCGCATGGCCGACGGCGGATTCATCGACGCGTTCCTCGACAAGGGGAGGATGCGCGGACTGCTCTCCAGAATGCCGGTCCGCGTGATCCTGAACCCTGATGTAGGATTGCTGGGGGCCGCCAGCGTGGCGGCAAGCTGGTAGTCACGAAACCGGAGCAAACGATGCGAATCGGGATGATCGGGCTGGGCCGAATGGGTGGCAACATGACCGAACGGCTCCTCCGCGGCGGCCATGAGGTCATCGCGTACGATCGGGAGCGGAAAAGTGTCGAGGCTATTGCTGCCCGCGGCGCGACCGGAGTGAACGACCTGGCCGCTCTGATCGGCAAGCTCGATCCCCCACCGGTCATCTGGATGATGATCCCATCCGGAGAGCCGGTCGATCAGACCATCGCGAGCCTCACTCCTCTGATCGGTACCGGCACGGTGCTGGTGGACGGAGGGAACTCCAACTATCACGACACCGTCCGTCGCAGTGAAGCCTTGAAGGAGCGCGGGATCGACCTGGTCGATTGCGGCACCAGCGGCGGCATCTGGGGACTCGAGGAGGGCTATTGCCTCATGGTGGGCGGAACCGACGAAGCGGTTTCGCGGATTGAGCCCCTGCTTCGGAGTCTCGCGCCCCCTGAGGGATTCGCCCATGTCGGGCCGTCAGGCGCAGGGCACTACGTCAAGATGATTCACAATGGCATCGAGTACGGCCTGCTCCAGGCCTATGCGGAGGGCTACGAGATCCTCCACGAGTCGAAGCACTATTCCCTCGACCTGCACCAGATCGCCGCGGTGTGGAACCGGGGAAGCGTGGTGCGCTCCTGGCTCAATCAACTCGCCGAGCGAGCCCTGGAGAAAGACGCCGACCTGGCGGATGTCGCCGCGTGGGTGGCTGATTCGGGAGAAGGACGATGGACCGTCCAGGAGGCGATGGACCTCGATGTGCCCGCTCCGGTGATCACGCTCTCGCTCCTCGCCCGGTTCCGGTCCCGGCAGCCGGCCTCCTACGGGGCCAAGGTGATCGCCGCGCTGCGCCGTGAATTCGGAGGTCACCCGGTACGGTCGGCGTGACCCACACCGTCGAGCTCCCTCTCGAAGTCGAGCGTCCCGAGCGATTGCCCGGTGAAAAGCCGCAGCAGCCCTGCACGGTGGTGATCCTCGGAGCCACCGGTGACCTGACCCATCGCAAGCTGATCCCCTCGCTGGTCCATATGGCCGAGGACCAGCTGTTACCCCACGGATTCGCAGTCCTGGGGGTGGGAAGAAAGCCCATGAGTGACGAGGAGTTCCGGGCATCGTTCGGGGAGGGCACAGATCACTTCACCGCGCAGGTGGAATATGTCGCCGCCGACCTCGCGGCTCCCGAAGGTTACCAGGCCATCGCGGCGCGATTACAGCAGATCGAGCAGGGGAACGGGGCACGGGGCCGGCTGTTCTACCTCGCCCTGCCGCCGAGCGTGTACCCCGAGGTGATCCGCGGACTGTCCCGGAGCGGGTTGATGCCCCGGCGTGAGCCCGACGATCCGGCCTGGGTCCGGGTGATCATCGAGAAGCCCTACGGCCGGAGCGAAGCCAGCGCCCGGGAACTGACCCGCATCGTACGGGGTGCGGTGGGCGAGCACCAGATCTACCGGATCGACCATTTCCTCGGGAAGGAAACGGTTCAGAATCTTCTGGTGTTTCGCTTCGCCAACGCCATTTTCGAGCCGGTCTGGAACCGGCAATTCATTCATTGCGTCCAGATCACCGCCGCGGAAACCGGCGGCATCGAAGCCCGCGCCGGGTACTACGAAGAGGCGGGCATCCTTCGCGACATGTTCCAGAACCACCTGCTGTCACTGCTCACCCTGGTCGGCATGGAACCGCCCGGCGGGTTTCGGGCCGAGTCGATCCGGGATGAAAAAGTGAAAGTGCTCAAGGCGATTCGCCCGATGGATGCCGCGGAGATCGCGGCCTCGGCGGTGAGGGGGCAGTACGGACCCGGCCGGATGGATGGGGAACCGGTGCCGGGGTATCGGGATGAAGCGGGGGTCGCCCCCGGCTCGACGGTGTCAACCTTCGCCGCGCTTCGTCTCTGGATCGACAACTGGCGCTGGGAGGGGGTGCCGTTCTTCCTGCGCTCGGGAAAGCGCCTGGCCCGGAAGACCACCGAGATCGCGGTCCAGTTCCGCCGCCCGCCCCACCTGCTCTTTCCGGTGCCGGATCCGGCCGCCTACGAGCCTAACACGCTGATCTTCCGGATCCAGCCCGACGACGGCCTGTCGGTTTCGTTCGAGATCAAGACCCCGGGTCCCGGGCTCGAGACCGCCCGAGCCAAACTCGACTTCTCCTACGCCGAGGCGTTTGACATCCCGATCCACGACGCCTACGAAACCCTGCTGCTCGATTGCATGAACGGGGATCCGATGCTGTTTCTGCGGAGCGACGCCACCGAAGCCGCCTGGCGGGTGGTCGATCCGATCATCGCGGAATGGGAGCGTCACCCGGCGAAAGACTTTCCCAACTACAAAGCCGGCTCCTGGGGGCCTCGTGAAGCGGAGCGGCTCATGGAAGAGACCGGAGAAGGCGTGCGCTGGCGGGAGTGACCGCGCTAGAAGATCCGGACCGTAATGCCCAGTTTCCCCGGGTGTTTCCTGATATCGTCGATGAATTCCTGCACCGAGCGCAGGGTTTCCCGGGCCCTGACGTAGAACGTGGTGTCGGACATGAGCTGCCCGAGGGATCCTTCCCCGCGGTTCACCCGCGCCAGCAGGGTATCGAACCGCGCCGAAGTGGCGCCGACCGAGGCGGACAGGCTGGACAGGTTCCGCATGAGTGTGTCCGCGGTCGCGACCCGACCGGCCAGATTGAGCGAGATGAGGGTCGAGTCGAGCTGGGTGCGCATCTGGCGCAGCTCGGTGAGAGTACGGGTCAGCTCGGCGCTCGGCCCGGTTTCCCGGTTGCCGTAGAGCGAGGCCAGTCGCTGCACCGCCTGGAGGGTCTGGGTCAGCTCCTGGGCGAGCTGTTTGTTGGCAATCGCCGAAACCCCGGCCAGAGCGTCATTGGCGCGGGTCGAGAGCTCGGAGGCGTTCGAAAGCAGCCCGCCCTCCACTGTGCCGGGGATCACCGCATTGGGAGCGAGCGGCGTCGCCGAGGTCCCCGGATTCAGATTGACGACCGCGTCGGCGACGAGCCCGGTGGAGGACAGAATGGCGGTCGCGTCCTGCTTGAGTCTCATCCGTGGTTCCATCGAAGCCCGGACCAGCACCCGGCCGAATTCCTGGTAATCGATCGACTCCACGGTTCCCATCGGGACCCCCGATACCTTGACCGGCGAGCCGCTCTTCAGGGTCTCCACGTCCGAGAACTGAATCGTGATCATGGGCCGGCTGCCGATCGTCCGCCCGCTGAGCCAGAGCGAGCCGAGGATGAACAGGGCCACCCCAGCCACGACCAGGGCGCCGACGGTGATTTCTCTGCGGTAGTGTAGGTCCATGGTCCCTGGTCAGGCCGCGAACGAGGTAGAATCGAAGTCGCGCTCGAGAAACGCCCGGACCCGCGGGTCCGCGGAATCACGGAACTCATCCGGCGGCGCCTCCAGCACGATCCTGGAATCGTAGAGGAGCGCGAGACGGTCCGCTACTCGAAACGCCCCCCGCACGTCGTGGGTCACCATCACGCTGGTCACCCCAAGTTCCCCCTCCAGTCGTTTCACCAGGTCGTCGATCACGTCGGCGTTCACCGGATCGAGGCCGGAGGTCGGCTCGTCATAGAGCAGATACTTGGGCGAGCCCGCGATCGCCCGGGCGATACCGACTCGCTTGCGCATCCCGCCGGAGAGCTGGGCGGGAAACTTCTTCATGGTGTCGGGGGAGAGGTTGACCAGCCGCAGGCATTCCGGCACCCGCTGATCGGCATAGGACTGGTCGCGATACTTCGCCTCGTCGGAAATGCCGAGCCGGATGTTCTCGAACACGTCCATGGAGTCGAAGAGGGCGCCGTTCTGAAACACATAGCCGATCCGGGTTCGGAGCTCCGACAGCTTGTCCCGCTTGAGCAGCGGCACTTCGAGCCCATCCACCTTCACCGAGCCGCTGTCGGGCCGGAGCAGACCGTTGATATGCTTGAGCAGCACGCTCTTGCCCGACCCCGACGGTCCGAGCAGGGCGACCGTCTCGCCTTCATTGACTTCGAAGTCGACCCCATCGAGGACCACCTGGTCCCCGAAGCGCTTGCGGACCTGGGAGAGCACGATCATCAGTGGAGCAGGGTGCGGGCGAGCAGCATGTTCAGGAGCAGAATGGTCACCGAGCTGGCCACCACCGCCGCGGTGGTGGAACGACCGACCCCCTCGGCGCCCTGCTTGGTGTTGTAGCCCATGTAGCAGCTGATCAGACCGATCGCGAGTCCGAAGGACACCGCCTTGATCAGCGAGTAGTAGGCATCGAAGGGACGCCAGAAATACTGCGCCCCATAGCGAAAATCCCAATCGGTGATCGGCAGCACCTGCTTGACCCCGATCCAGCCCGCCGCCACCGCTACCACGTCGGCGATCACCACCAGGATGGGAAGCATCAGGGTGGACGCCAGCACCCGGGGGATGATGAGGTGCGACGCGGGCGAACGCCCCAGCGATTCCAGGGCGTCGATCTGCTCGGTAACCCGCATGGTGCCGAGCTCCGCGGCATACCGCGCGCCGATCCTCCCGGCCAGCACCAGGCCGATCAGCACCGGCCCCAGCTCCAGCACGATGGTTTCGACGATCAGGGTTCCCAGCACGTACACCGGCAGGGCCGACTGCCACTGGTATCCCGCCTGGAACGCGGTCACCGCGCCGGCAAACGTGGAGATCAGCAGCACAATGAAGAGCGATCCGGCGCCCACATTCGCCGCTTCGGTCAGCATCCGGGGGAACCAGATCCGGTATTCGGCCAACCCCCGGAACAGTTCCGCGATCATCAGGCTGAGCCGGCCCAGATGGGCCAGCCCTTCGAGAACCAACCGGCCTACGATGCGAAAGGGGTTACTCGAGAGGGAGGCCATGGCTGGGGTTATCTTGGGGACGAATGGCGCCGAAGTCCACCCCACCCCGGACGTCCGCCTCGGCATTCCGGCGCCGTTTGCTGACCTGGTTCCGCCGGGAAGGCCGCAAGCTCCCCTGGCGCCGAACCCGCGACCCCTATCGCGTTCTCGTTTCGGAAGTGATGCTGCAGCAGACCCAGGTGGCTCGGGTCACTGAGTACTTCCCCCGCTTCCTCTCGCGGTTCCCCACCCTGCACGATCTCGCCCGGGCGCGCCCCGGACAGGTTCGCGAGGCCTGGGAGGGACTCGGGTACTACCGGCGCGCGGCCAACCTGCACCGGCTGGCGCGGGTGGTCGTCCGGCAGCATGACGGAATTATTCCGGACCAGCCGGATGCGCTTCGGGAGCTTCCCGGCGTAGGGCGATACACGGCCGGCGCGGTCGCGTGTTTTGCGTATGAACACGCCGTACCGGCGGTCGACACCAATGTCGCGCGGGTGCTTCGCCGGGCGTTCCATCCCCGGGCGCAGTCCGGATCCCGAGGCGACGCCCACCTGTGGGCCACCGCGCTTCGGCTCCAGCCCCGGCCCGGCAGGACGGCGTGGGAATTCAATCAGGCGTTGATGGAGCTGGGAGCGCTGGTCTGCACCGCGCGGGTGGCGAAGTGCGGAGAAGTGTCCGGTCGCGTCCGACTGCTCAACCGGCCGGCGCCGGCGAGTCGAGGAGTCAGACCTGGACTGAGCGAGTTATCGAACCAACGCAGCAGAGATCAAGGCAATCATCCCGAGCATTCCCGCGATCATGCCACTCATGGCGGCCCGGTTCCTCAGGCTGACAAAGGCTTCGGCGTGCGGCCCGGAGGGATCCAGGCGCATCAGCCGGGTGACCGCAGGAAACGTCACACCAAGCACGATGGCCCCGGCGACGAGACCGGCCCCCTGCATCACCATGAGCGGAACCGGATAGCCCGCCGTGGCGATGGCGCCGCCATAGAGCTGAAGGGTGAGGAGGAGCCCGGTAAGAATGGTGAGCACGACGCCGGGAAGGAGCATGGCGCGATGGATCCGCCCCATCACCGAGAGCAGGAGAACGGTTTCCTCCCGGCCGGCCGGCCGAAGCGCCCGGCCGATATGCATCGACGCGAGTCCGGCGCCAAGCCAGAGAACGAACCCCAGGAAATGTCCCGCGAGGAGCAGAGATCTCACGAGATGGTGGTGGTGAGGAAGGTGGAATCGACTGGCTGACGACCGGCATACCCCGAGTCCACCTCGTGCCAATGGGTGATGTGCGATTCATCGACCTGCCAGCACAGGAACACCAGGCGATCCTCGCGCAGGGTGTAGAAGTCGACCAGTCCCGCGTCGAATCCCTTGAACAGGCAGCCGATCGCTTCGATTTCCTCGAGGTACTCGGTGATCCGGTCGGCCGACTGGGTGACGGCACGGCGCGCGGCGACCAGCTCCTCGGTTTCTTCGTCCTGCGCGCGCACTCCGCCCGAGAGCAGCTCGTAGTCGCCGAGCGCTTCCTGCCAGACTCGATACTCCGTTCGCAGGTCGGTCAGAATGCGGCGAAGCAGCGGAAGGGTACGTTCCGCCTCCTCCAGCGTAAAAATGCGCGCCTGTGCCACGAGACCGTTCCGTTGGGGGAGGTCCACTACTCCCAAACATTTGTGATTCGGTCCCGCTGGTCAAGAGTGGCGCGCGGCCAACACGGCGTGCGCGGCACGTTCTCCTTCAGCGAAATACCAATCCAGTCGCTCTACAGCGAAGGTGTCGCTCCGTCGCACCCGCGGCCGGATCCAGACCAGCGGCGGGCGATCGCCGGAACCCTCCCAGAGGGCGCGTTGGGAGGCCGTGTTGCTCGCCATCAGGATCGACTGCGCGTCGCTCTGAAGCTGGAGCAGCGCAGGCGCCCGCGGGGCCGCATCGCCCCGCCCGCGTCGAATCCCGATCCGGTGTCGATCGCCACGACCAGATCCGCCGAAAAACGCGCGGCCACCTCGAGGGGAACCACGCCACGAAGACCGCCATCGGCGCAGCGTCTGCCGTTACAGGAAGGGGGGGAAGAAGGGCGGCAGAGCCGCACTGGCACAACAGGCATCGAGCAAGGGAACGTCCTCGCCCCCGGCCCCGAAAACGAGGAGTGCTCCGTCGTCGAGATCGGTCGCCGTGATGCTCAGCGGAATCGAGAGCTCCCCGAAACTTGCCGCGGGAACCAGGCGGGACAGCAGCCGCCGGAACGGGCGCGGCCGAAGCACCGAGCGGGAAAAACACCACGGGCCAATCACCAGGTCGAACCGGAACAGTTCTTTTCGACGCACCGTCTTGAGGCGCCCCATCACCGCATCGGGGCCCAAGCCGCGCGCCAGCATTGCGGCGAGCACCGAGCCCATCGAGGTCGCGACATAGCGGGTCGGCTCCAGTCCCTCTGCCAGCAGCGCACGAAGGGCTCCCAGGTGCGCGGCGGTCTTGGCCCCGCCACCCGAGAGCACGACCGTGATCGCGCGCATCAGCCTCGGCGAGCTTCGTGCCGGGTCCGCGCTTCTTCGAAGCGGGACCGTTCGTCGGCGGTTTCCGGAATCAGCCGGGGAACCCGGGTGGGGCGTCGCCTGGAATCGATGGCGACGAACACCACTCGCGCCGTATGGGTGTGCTTCCGCTCCCCGGTGCTCACTTCCTCCGACCACACCTGCACCGTGATGTCCATCGAGCTGTTGCCGACGAAGTCCACCGTGGCATAGCAGGTCACCAGCGCGCCGACCGGAATCGGATGGTGAAAGTCGAGCCGGTCGATCGATTTGGTGACCGCGGGCCCGCCCGCGTGGCGAATCGCAGCGACTGCGGCGGCCTGATCCACCAACGAAGCGAGATGGCCGCCGAAGAGATCGCCCAGCACGTTCTGCATGTGCGGCATCACGAACGTGGTGATCTCACCCCGGCTGTAGGACATCGGCCGCGATTCCGGGCGCATCAGTAGTCCACCGGTCGGAGATAGAACTCGTTGATCGCGGTTCCGCTGAGCACCGCGACGGTCGGGAGCCGCCGCTTCCAGTGGGTCGAGTCGAGCCGGCCCCGGACCAGGTCGACCTCCTCGGGGCGGTACCCGAGCGCCTGAATCTTCTCCGGGGGGAATCCGTGCAACAGCCAGTGCAGGATCATGTCGGCGCGCGCGTAGGTGATCCCGAAATCCCCCTCGTCGGTCTGGCCGGCGACCAGGTCGGCGGTGGGGGCCTTGTTCACGATCGCGTCGGGCACGCCCAGGTGGCGGGCCAGCGCAAAGACCTGGGTCTTGAACAGATCGCCCAGCGGATTGACCGGCGGGGTGTCGTCGGCGTGCCAGGTGAAGTAGCCGAGCAGACGCTCGGACTTGTTGCCGGTGCCGATCGGCAGCGCAGCGAGCGCGGCCGACCGGTCGAACAACGCGATCATCCGCATCCGGGCGCAGAGGTTCCCGATCCTCGCGGCATCCGGCGCGTCAGGCATCGCCGATGAGACCGTCCACCGCCCCGGTGATCTCGATGGTCTCCATCCTGCATCCCAGCCGCTCGACGACCTGCTCGGCGTGGGCCAGGGAGTCCGGACTGGACAGTCGGTAGGGGAGCCGGAGCGCCACCAGGTTTTCGGCGCCGAGCGCCTCCGCCGCAAGGAAGGCCACCACCGCGCTATCGACCCCGCCGGAGAGCGCGACGAGGCCCCGCTCGAAGCCCCGCCGCCGCTGGATCTCATCCCGGAGAAACTCCACCAGCCAGCGGCGGGTCAGCGCGGGATCGATGACAAGCGGGTCCGCCTCGACCCGCGGAGTGCCGGGAGTCCGGGTTTCCGGGCGGCGACGCGGGGTGAGAGTGTCGGAGCGCCGATTCCGGGCCCCCGCCAGGTCATCGAGCAGATGGGGCAGCCGGCTCTGGAGATCGGAGAGCAGGGGATACTCCGCCCTAACCCGCGAGATCTCGTCCAGGTCGAGTTGCACCCGGACCAGGTCCTCTTCGAACAGGGATCCCCGGGCCAGCACCTCGCCGGTCGGCGCCACCACCAGCGATCCTCCCGGAAACCCCTTGCCTCCCTCGAACCCCACCAGCTGGGCCAGCGCCACGTACACGCCGTGCTCGCCGGCAATCCCCTGGACGGTCCGCTCCCATCGCAGCAGGCTGGCCGGCCTTCCGTTCCCATCCGCGTCCGGAACCAGGCCCCGGGCCGGGCTGGCGCTGACCACGCAGATGAGCTGTGCCCCCTCCAGGGCCGCGATGGTCGGCACCAGCGAATGCCACGCATCCTCGCAGATGATCACCGCGGCCCGGCCCCAGGCCGTGTCGAAGGCGGAGACCGAATCGCCCGGCTCGACGAACCGTTCTTCGTCGAACACCCCGTAGGTCGGCAGGAAGACCTTGCGATGCACGTGACGGATGCCGGGGTGCTCCCCGCCCAGGGTCGCCACCAGCGCCGAGTTGTGGAGACGGGTCTGCCAGAGCTCGTAGAAACCGATGACGATATCGAAGGAAGGTGCGCCGCTCTCCTGGTGAACGCGGCTCAGATCATCGAACAGCTGTTCTGCACTGCGCGCCAGCTCGCGGACACCGCCTTCGAGGAAGTATCCGGTGAGCGCCGCCTCCGGCAGGACGACCAGATCGGGCGGATCCTGACGACCAAGCGTTCCAAAGACCTCGCCCAGCCGGGCCAGGTTCTCGGCGTAGGCGCCTTTTCTCGGTTTGAGCTGTGCGATGACGAGATCCAGCACGCCTGAAGTGTAACGCGGCGCAGCCTAGGAGGGGGCTTTGTTTCGCGTTACGTTCTCGGCTATGGCCGACCTGCTTCCCGCCCTCGGGGGCGTGGTGAACGCGACCCAGCCGCTTCCCGACCTCGCAACGTCAGGACAACCCGGCCCCGCGCATTTCGAGGCGCTGAAAGCGGCGGGGGCCGAAGTGGTCTTCGACATCCGCGACCCCATGGAGCCGCGGCCGCTGGATGAACCGGCGACGGTTCGCCGGCTGGGGATGGAGTACGTGAATGTGCCGGTGATGCAAGGCGCCCTGGACGATGCCATGATGGATCGCGCGCTGGCGGAGCTGCGCCGGAACGCCGGCCGGCCGACCCTGCTTCATTGCGCCAGTGCCAACCGGGTGGGGGGAGTGCTGATTCCCTATTTCATCCTGGACCGCGGGATGAGCGAAGACCAGGCGATCGAGGCTGCCATGAAGATCGGCCTGCGCGGCGCGGACCTGCTGGAGTGGGGCCTCGATTACGCGAGGCGGAAAGCCCCGGGTTAGGGCCTCCGCGGGCGCGAGGCGTGCGGCGCCCCACCCGAATGCCCGCCCCCAGTTCCCCCGGGCCTGGCCCCCGCTGTTCCCCCGGGCCTGGCCCCCACTGTTCCCCGACTCACGACGGCCATTGTTCCCACCCCGCTCCGGCGCAGCCCGGCCCGACTGGGGCCGCGACCGTGCTTCCGGTCGGGAACCCGCCTCCGGGCGTGATCGCGCCTCGGGCCGCGACGGCGCCTCAGCTCTCTGGCGACCGGAGCTCTGGCCGTCCCGCCGGAAGTCGTTCCGCTCCGAGCGAGGGCGGGCCGGACGAGCCGTTGACGACCTGACGTCGCCCCGGGTTCTCCAGTCAATCGAAGGCGCCACGACCGAGCCTCGAGGACGAACCGGGGTCACCGTGTAGTTCCGGGGACGCCCGGTGACCACCGCGCTCGGGGTCCGGGGGTGCACCACGACGGGCACTCGCGGGTAGTAGGGGTAGTACGAGGAGTACCTGGAGGGATAGCCGTAGTAGTAGAACGGATCATACCCGTACGACAGACCGAACCGGACCGAGCGGCATCCCGAGTAGCTCCAGTACCAGTCGCAGTAGCGATACAGATCGTATCCATAGCCCCCGTAACCGCCGTAGTCGCGGTAAACCACTGTTGAGTTCCCGGTGGTCTGCCCATAGACCCGATAGTCCTGGACGTCGTAGTCGAACCCGCCCGGGCCGGCCAGATTCTGGGCCAGGTCGGTGATCTCCCGCTCAGGATCTTCCGAATCCCTTCCGATGGAGATCCGGTCGTAATCCCATCTTCCGTCCCGGACGATGTCATCGAGCCGCCACGGGTCGGGAGAAATCGCCGAATAGATCAGCCCGGGCCCGTCTCCGTCGGCCCGGAAGGCATACTGCCCGCCGTCGTCCCGCACCTCGTAACGTCGTCCGGCCTGGACCCGGTTGTCGTCCCGGGGATCCATCGGAAACAGGACTCTCAGACGGCCGTAGGTGTCATACTGAAGAACCAGGAGAAAGCCATTGGTCTCGGCATCGACCTGGACCCGGGCGAAATCGCCTTCACGGAAACGGCCCTCGTTGTTCATCCAGAGCCGGATCGGCGCGTCTTCCGCCTTGAGGACCGGAACCGGCGTGGAAACCGCCGAGCCGGCAATGATCGGGAGAAGCAAGCTGATGAGTGTCATAAGGCACGTCCTTGTGGGTGGACGCAAAGCGTCACTGGAAGGAATATCCAGTTCCGTGCCAGTCTGGTCCTGAGGCGGAAGTTCATGCGAATCAACATGTTAGCAGAACGGATCATGACAGATAGTGTCCTCGTAGCGAGACACCTGACATCGGAAGGACGCTAGGTATTCCGATGCCAGTACATCCGCATCTCGGTGAGTTTCTCGCCGTCGGTCTCACAGAAGAGGGCCCCCTTCGCCTCGACCCAATCCCCGGTTCGGCGCCGCCGGAAGTTGACTTTGAACTCGGTCGAGAACCATGGCCCGGCCGCGTAGATCTCCCCGGTACTCACGCGGATCTCCGCCTGATTCACGGGGACATCGCTCCAGTAGCGGCGGATCGCCGCGGTGCCCTTGAGCGGCTCCGAGTAAGGGGTTTCCAGGAAAACCGCCTCCTCGGTAAAGAGCGCCGCGATCCCCGAGGGATCGCCCTTGGACCAGCCCCGCTCGAACTGCTCCATGAGGGCTCGGCCTAGGCTACGGGTGTTTGGGGGGTCGGGGGCAGACGTCATCGCCATTAGCCAAGGAGGGTGGAGGAATCTTGAAAATAGACGAGCGGGGCGTGGTGCCGTTGGCGGGGATACTGGCGCGAAGAAAGCCAACCCCCAATATTTCGCCCGGAATTCATCCCTGTGATTGGTGTAGGGTTGGACGGTTTCCGCAGGTCAGGGTGGAATCACTACTACTGGGAGGAACAAATGAGAGGCATGCTCGGCGCGGTTGTGGCTGGTTCGTTGCTCGCGATCGGCACGGCAGGAACGGCTAACGCCCAAGCCCGTGGGTATGTCGGCATTGGTGGCGGCGTTGGGATACCGATGGGCAGTTTCAAGGACGATTACAAGATGGGCTGGCTGGGTCAGGTCATCGGTGGCGTGAAATTCACTGACATGCTCGGCGTCAGGGTGGACGGCACCTACGGCCAGCACAGCGCCAAGGATGCCGCCGACCCGAAGATCAAGCTCCTCAGTGTTCTGGGTGATATTGTGCTCTCGCCCAAGACCAGTGGAGGCGTCGCACCCTACGTGCTCGGCGGCGCGGGGATGACGAACAGCAAGGCCAGCGTGGGTACTGTCAGCGCGAGCTCGAGCGCTTTCGCCTGGAACGCCGGCGCCGGCGCGAAGTTCACCGCCGGAAGCCTGGGGGTCTACGTCGAGGCCCGGTTCGTCTCCGCCAAGAAGAATGGGGAGACCCACAACGTCCTTCCCGTGACGATCGGTCTGCGATTCGGCGGCAACTAGCCCGTCGTTCCCGGTTGTAGAAGGGGCGGCCGATTTTCGGCCCGCCCCTTCTTTTTCCGCCAGTGTGTCGAGAAGCCGGAGCTGCCGTCCTCCAATGTGAAGTCCCGGCCCGAATCTGAGAGGCCGGATTCCGTACACAGGAGGATGGCATGAGAGGACGCGTTGGAGTGGGCAGTCTCGCGCTGGTGTTGATCCTCACGGGCACTGCCGAAGCACAGCACCGTCACGACATGGAAGCACGCGGATACGTCGGAGTCGGCGGTGGCCTTGGGGTACCATCCGGCGATTTCGGGGCGGCGGCCAATCTGGGCTGGTTAGGCCACGGTTTTGTCGGCTACACCACGCACCGCGGCATTCTCGGAGCCAGGCTGGACGCCTCGCTCGGCCGGAACCCGGTCGGTCTGGGAAGCCTCTGGATGGGCGGAGCAACCGCGAATGCGGTGATCACTCCGGGGCATCGCCCGGCATCGTTCCATCCCTATTTCCTCGCCGGTGCAGGGGCCTATCACGTCAATTCGACCGGCGGCAGCGGTGAGACCGCACTGGCGCTCAACGGCGGCGCCGGGGTGCAGTTTCATCTGGGCCATCAGAACGATCTCTACCTGGAAGGCCGGTTTCTCTCGATCCGGTCCAACAACGCCGTCAACCTGATCCCGATCACCTTCGGTTTCCGCTGGGGCGGGATCTGATGAACAACACCTGAATCCGAGCTGGTTCGGAGCATGAGGCGGCGAAAGCCGCCTCATTTGCTTTTCCTCACAAATCTCGGCGCATTTTTTCCAACGTTTCCCCGACGATCTGCGTTATCTGTGAACGCCCACCCATTGACAGGAGTGCCTATGGAGGATCGCAGACGTTCCGTCGTGAAGACGGTCGCCTCTCTGGGGCTCATGGTGCTGGCCGGGAGCTGGATGGCCCGACCGGCCTGCGCCCAGGAGCAGAAGGCAACTCTCGATGGGAAGCTGGCGATTCGACGCGGACCGCAGCGCGTCGGAGCGAAAGGCGGAGAGCGGCAAGGATCCCGAGCTTCTCCGGGGACGAGGGAAGCCGGCCGTCGGAATGGACGGTCGTTCCCGGGGAGGCGGGGGAGCAGCCGCAGGGGGAGCGGGCGGCGGTGGAGGCGGAGCACGGGGAGGGCCCGCGGGTCTTGGCCCGATGACGCCCTACGGGAGACCGGCGCGCCAGCTCACCATCAGCCAGTCCGACTCGACCATCACCATCACCCCGCAAGAAGGACAGGCGGAGGTGCTCTACCTCGACGGGCGCAAGTCGCGAACGGAATTCCCCGGCACCGAGCCGATCGAGGTCGTGGCCAAGTGGAAAGGCGGCAAGCTCACCGTCGAGCGGAAATTCGGCAGCACCGGGACGATCCGGGAAGTCTATTCCCTGGGAGCCGATGGCAAGGAGCTCACGCTCGACATGCGATTCAGCGGCGCGGAGCTCACTCAGCCGATCGACATGAAGCGGGTGTACGATCTCTCTTCTCCAAGGAATTGATTGATGGGGTTCCGTATCCTGGCGACATGTGCCCTGCTGGCGTTGGGGCTTCCCGCGCTTCGCCCCTCAGACGCACTGAGGGCCCAGGTGGGGACCACCACCGACGTCCTGACCGGTGTCGTGAAGGATGACGCCGGTCAGCCGGTGGTCGACGCGGTCGTGGAGGCCACGTCGCTCGAAACCCAGGTGATGCGGACCGCCAAGACCGATGCGCGGGGCCGATACACCCTGCTCTTCCCTGATGGCGGGGGCCAATACCGCCTCATCATCCGGGCCATCGGCAAAACCCCGGTGATGCGCAACCTCGCGCGACTCGCCGATGAAGACCGCCTGGTCACCAACATCACCCTGGGCCAGGTCCCAACCCGGCTGCAGGATGTGAACGTGCGCGCCAATCGGGGTGGGCTGATCGATGCGGCCGGCGGCGGACCGCCGACGCCCGGCTCGACCGAACGGAACCTGACGCCCAACCAGACCGCCAAGCTCCCGATCGACGCCGGCGATCTCGCCGTCCTGGCGACCCTGGCACCCGGGGTCGTCGCGATCCCCGGCAACGATTCCACCGCGGCGGCGTTTTCGGTTGCCGGGCAGCGCCCCTCCAGCAACAGCACCACCCTGGACGGCCTCACCTTCGGAGGAGCGAGCGTCCCGCAGGACGCGGTTCGTAACACGCGGGTCATCACCAACAGCTATGACGTTGCGCGGGGCCAGTTCAGCGGCGGGCAGGTGGCCACCACCACCAAGAGCGGGACCGCCCGGTTCCAGGGAACCGCGAACTACTCGCTCCGGGACCGCGATCTCGCGGTGACGTCGGGGGACAGCTCGGCCTTCGGCCAGGCGTACACCCAGAATCAGCTCTCGGCCGGCTTCGGAGGGCCGCTGGTCCGGAACCGGGTGTTCTACTTCCTCTCCGGGCAGGGACGGGTGCGCGATGACGGGCTTCAGTCGCTGCTCTCGGCGTCTCCGGCTACCATGGGGCGGCTCGGTCTCTCCCCCGACTCGGCCAGCCGCTTCCTGTCCTATCTCCGCGATACCGGGCTGCCGCTCCTCGCCGAGGACAGCAGTGGAAGCCGCACCTCGGGGAACTATTCCGGCCTGGGTCGGGTGGACATCAGCCTCACCGGGAACCACACTGTGGCCCTCCGGGGCGACTGGCGCCTGACCCGCACTGAGCCAACCGGCGTCGGTGCTCTCTCGGTCCCCGCCAGCGGCGGCCTGACCCGGTCCACCGGCGGCGGGGTGATGGCCACCATCAGCTCCCGGTTCGGCAACAAGATTATCAACGAGCTCCGGAGCTACTACTCCCTGACCGACCAGCACGGCGAGGCCTTCAACGAGCTGCCCCAGGGACGAGTCCAGGTCTTCTCGGTGTTGGAGAACGGGACCAACTCGGTTTCCAACCTGAGCTTCGGCGGCAACTCCGGCCTGTCCCAGAAGCGGGCCAGCCGGTCGATCGAGATCAGCGAGGAATTGTCGCTGCTCCCCGGCGACGCCTCGCACCGGCTCAAGCTGGGCGCGCTGTTCAGCCGGGGGACCTCGAGCCAGGTGGTGGGGAACAATCTCACCGGCACGTTCACGTTCACTTCGCTCGCCGACCTCGAAGCGGGGCGCGCCTCCAGCTTTACCCGGACCCTGCAGCCGAGCGACCGGAACAGCACCAGCCTCAACACCGCCCTCTATTTCGGAGACACCTGGCGAGTGAGCCGGGCCATGCAAGTGACCTGGGGCGGCCGGCTCGAGCGGTCCAGCTTCGGCCACGCGCCCGCCTATAACCCGCTGGTCGAAGACGTCTTCGGTTATCGGACCGACCGGCTTCCCAGCGAAACCCATTTCAGCCCGCGGGCCGGCTTCACCTACACCATCGCCAACGGGGACGAGTTCCCCGCGGCCGCGCTGCTTACCCTGCGGGGCGGATTCGGAGAATTCCGAAGCCCGATCCCCACCTCCCTCGCTGCCGCGGCCCAGGCGGCGACCGGGCTCCCGGGATCCGAGCAACAGCTGGTCTGCATCGGCGACGCGGTGCCCTTCCCCAACTGGGACATGTACCTGAACGATCCGTCGGCGATCCCGACGTCCTGCGTCGGGGGAGTGAGCAACGCGCTCCCCACTCAGAGTCCCACCGTGACCGTGTTCGATCACGGCTTCGGTGCTCCGCGCGCCTGGCGCGGCACCCTGGGAGCCCAGCACCGGTTCGGCACCTGGGTCATGGCGCTCGACCTGAGCTGGGCCCGCGGATTGAGTCAGTCCGGCTTCACCGATCAGAATCTGGGCTCGAGCCAGTTCACCCTGAACGCCGAAGCTGGGCGGCCGGTCTTCGTTCCGGCGAATCTCATTGACGGGTATTCCGGCATTTCTCCGCTCGCCGGGTCACGGCGGGACACCCGGTTCGGGCAGGTGTTGCTGCTCGATTCCCGGCTGGGGTCGCAGTCGACCGGCGCCACCCTGAGCGCCAATGGCACCACGCGAGGCGGCATCGTGCTCCAGGCCAGCTACACCTGGAGCCGGTCGCGGGATCAATCGTCTTCCTCGGAGGGTGGCGGTCCGCGCGGATTCGCCGGCCAGACCGCGGGCGCCGACCCGAATGCGCGCGACTGGGCCCGGAGCGATTTCGAGCGGCGCCACTCGTTCCTCTCGGTGGTCACCTGGCCGGTGACCGCGGCGCTGGAGCTGACCGGCATCGGCCGGCTCACCTCGGGGACCCCCTACACCCCGCTGGTCAGCGGGGACATCAACGGCGACGGGGCCCGGAACAACGATCGCGCCTTCGTCTACAATCCGGCGACCGCCCCGGATACCACGGTGGCCAACGGCATGAGCCGGCTGCTTGCGGGGGCATCCGGCGCAGCGCGCCAGTGTCTCGAATCGCAGCTGGGCACCATTGCCTCCCGCAACAGTTGCATCGGCCCCTGGCAGCCCTCGCTCGATCTGCAGCTCAACTATCGCCCCGCCGTGTTAGGGTTGAACCGCCGGCTCACCATCTCGCTCCTCACCCAGAACCTGCTGACCGGGGTGGATCAGCTGGTGCATGGCTCGGCGAACCTCCACGGTTGGGGTCAAATCGCGCGGCCCTCTCCGACCCTGCTCTCGGTCACCGGGTTCGACCTGGCCCAGCAGCGGTTCCGGTACACCGTGAATGAACGCTTCGGGGCCACCTCCTCGAACACCACCGCATTCCGGAGTCCCTTCCAGGTCGGGCTCCAGCTTCGCTACTCTCTGGGCGGCTTTGCCGGGTTCGGAGGGTTTGCGGGTGCCGGCGGGGGCGGGGGCGGGGGCGGCGGATTCCGCGGACCCGGCGGTCCAGGGGGCGGCGGCGGGTTCGGTGGCGGCTTCGGGGGAGGTGGGGGCGCCGGCGCGGGCGGGGCAGCGGGAGGCGATTTCGCGAGCCGGTTCGCCACCCTGGCCCCCAACCCGATCAAGCAGATGCTCGAGCTCCGGATCGGACTCCGGCTCAGCGACAGCCAAGAAGCGGGTCTCACGGTGGTCTCCGATTCGCTGACCGCGGTGAACAGCGCGCTGGCCAAGGGACTTCAGGCCGAGCTCGCCAGGATGGGCGCCAATGTGGATCCGGGTCGCATGATGGCGGTGATTCGCCCCCGGCTCGAGGAAGCCCGCAAGAACCTCGAGAAGGCGCTCGCCGACGCCAAGGCACTGCTCACCGAGGAACAGTGGAATTACCTGCCGGAGCGGATCAAATCACCGAGCTTCTTCGGAGGACAGCGACGGGAGGGCGAGAACCGCCGCCCGCCTCAGGGGATGTAGCGCCCGAGATTGAAGGTGAGCCCGGCGTACAAGGCGTCGGGCTGCGGCCCAGCCAGCCCAAGGATCCCGCCGGCATCGAGCATCAACCAGGGTTTGAGCGACACGGTAGGCCCCGCGAGCAGCGCAACGCTGGAAGCGCTTCCCGCGGGGCCTTTGGTCGAAGGATAGCCGAACCACTCCACCACCCAGCCCAGCGGACCGGTGGCCGGCCCACCGAACGAAGCGGTCCAGACCGTCGCGGTGCGGGGGGCCAGGAGGCCGTCACCGGATCTGCGGGTTATGCCGGCGTTCAGATCCATCGCGACCGGCCCCAGCGCCCGGCTCCAGATCAGCAGCAGCGACCCGTCCGTCGTGCCGGTTCCCCGGCTCAGCGCGCTGGAGCCGGTCGGGATCTTGACCGAAGGAAAGACCGCGAACCCGCCCCCGATCCGGACCTTGACCCCGGCCCCGACGTCGCCCGCGCCGAGACCGGTCCCGGGCGGCGCCACCAGCGGCAGCGACAGGCTGAGCTGGAGCCGGTGGCCGATCCCGAACTTGAAGAGGGTGGGCAGATTCACCAGAGAGGCCTGGCCGGCCAGACGATCGATCTCGACGCCGGTCTCGAGCTCGACATAACCCGGGGCCACGGTTTGCGCGTGGGTGGCCACCGTGGGACGTTCGGGCAGGGTCGCGCGCGGGTTCGGCTGCTGCGCCGCGACGCCCGCCGGCAGGAGCAACAGCACGGCGACCCACCGTTCACGGTTCAGGTGAGCCAAGCCCGGGTGGCCTGCACCAGGAGCCACGCGTTGAGGCCGATGATGACCACCGCGACGATCCACGAGCTCGCCGCCAGTACCCTCCCGTTGGCGAACTCTCCCATCTTGCCCTTCTCGCCGGTGAACTTGACCAGCGGCACCACCGCGAACGAGAGCTGCAGGCTCAGCACCACCTGGCTCAGGATCAGGAGGGCCCGATGCCTTTCGCCCCGTAGAGCACCGTGACGATCACCGCCGGCACGATCGCGATGAGCCGGGTGATCAGCCGTCGCAGCCAGGCCGGCAGCCGGATGTTGAGAAACCCCTCCATGACGATCTGGCCGGCCAGCGTGCCGGTGATGGTGGAGTTCTGTCCTGACGCGAGCAGGGCCACCGCGAACAGCACGCTGGCGATCCCGGTTCCGAGGAGCGGCGCCAGCAAGTTGTAGGCATCTCCGATGTCCGCCACTTCCTGGTGGCCGGTGGTGTGGAAGGTGGCCGCGGCGAGAATCAGGATCGCCCCGTTGATGAAGAAGGCAAACAGCAGGGCGAGGGTCGAATCCAGGGTCGCGAAGCGGATCGCCTCGCGCTTGGACGCGGGGTCGGGCAGCACGTGGCGGGTCTGCACGATCGAGCTGTGGAGGTAGAGGTTGTGCGGCATCACCGTGGCGCCCAGGATCCCGATGGCGATGTAAAGCATCGTCGGGGTCGGTCACGATGCGGCCGCGGGGAATCAGCCCAGCGCCTACGCCGAGCAGGTCGGGCTTGGCCAGAAACATCTCGATCCGCGAAACAGACCCCGATCGTCGCGATGAGGGCGATGACGAACGCCTCCAGATAGCGAAAGCCCCGGTGCTGGAGCAGCAGGATGAGCAGCACGTCCGCCGCGGTGAGCACACGCCCCAGATCAACGGAATCCCGAAGAGCAGGTTGAGCGCGATCGCCGAGCCGATGACTTCCGCCAGGTCGCACGCCGCGATGGCGATCTCGCAGAGCACCCACAGACACGAAGCTGGCTCGGCGGGAGTAGTGGTCGCGGCAGGCCTGGGCCAGATCGCGTCCCGTCACCACGCCCAGCTTGACCGCAAGGGCCTGGAGCAGGATCGCCATGAGGTTGGAGATGAGGACCACGCTGAGCAGCGTGTATCCGAAGGTCGCTCCCCCGGCCAGGTCGGTGGCCCAGTTGCCGGGGTCCATGTACCCGACCGCCACCATGTAGCCCGGTCCAAGAAAGGCGAGGGCCTTGCGCCAGAATCCCGCGCCCTTGGGGATCCGGATGGTCTGGTAGGATTCCGGAAGCGTGGGATGCTCGCCGGGGAAATCGCCATCCCGACAATCCGTCGAGCAATCGTCCCGGGGCGGCGCTCACCGCTCGCCCCCTCTGCTGCAGAGAATCTGCGCCGCGAGCTCGTGCCCGACGATTTCCTCGGCGCCCTCGCCAACCTTGAGCACCACCGGCCCACTGAACGGAAGGTGGGCAGTGACCCGAACCCGTTGCCCCGGCACCAGCCCGTGATCGCGGAGATACCGGAGCCGATCGCCCTGGCTGGTGTCCACTCTCCGGATTTCGACGGTTTCTCCCTCGGGCACTTCGACGAGGGCGGTGTAGGCGGCTTCCTCGATGGAGCCGTCGGGAGCGGGAATCGGATCGCCGTGGGGATCGACCCGGGGATGGCCGAGCGCAACGGCCATTCGCTCGACCAGGAGATCCGACACGGCGTGCTCGAGCCGCTCCGCCTCCTCGTGCACGGTGTCCCAGGTGTAGCCGAGATGGGCAACCAGGTAGGCCTCGATCAGCCGATGGCGCCGAACCATGCGGAGGGCGGAGCGTCGTCCCGATTCGGTCAGCACCACGCCGCGATAGGGAACGTGCTCGAGCAGGCCGGTATCGGAGAGTCGCTTGATCATGCCGCTGACCGACGCGGGCGAAAGACCCAGCCGCTCGGCGATGTCATTGGTGGACGCCGGCTCCTCGCCGGGGGCGAGATGATAGATGGCCTTGAGATAGTCTTCGACCGAACGGGTTAGGGACATGCACTCACATGGTTCGGGGTTCCCGGCGCTACTGGATCAGTTCAAACAGGACTCCAATTTAGGATAGCCTAAACAAAAAGTCAATATACAGATAAGTATAAGTGGTGCAGTATGTTAGCGTTATGTCTGCGGAACGGACGATGGCGAAGAAGGAGCTCAGTATCCGCTCGGTCAGCCCCCAGACCACCCCAAACTCGAGGTGGTACCCCGGCATGCGGACCAGGGTTCCGTGGCGGTGGTG
This sequence comes from uncultured Gemmatimonadales bacterium, assembly GCA_963841505.1. Classification (GTDB taxonomy): domain Bacteria; phylum Gemmatimonadota; class Gemmatimonadetes; order Gemmatimonadales; family GWC2-71-9; genus JABFSM01. The sequence continues at coordinate 382,241 of CAWJCZ010000001.1, read as the reverse complement.
CTCGGTCGGGCGGAGGACATCAGGGCGGTGAAACTGGTCGAGAGGAATCCATGTTGCGGCAGCGACTTCCCGATTTGGAACCAGCGCTTCCTGCCTGGGGACCCGGAACACGAAGGGCCGCACCACGATCGGCGGCAGGACCGGAGAGCTCGGGGCGAGGTCATCGAGCCGGCCGATCAGAGCTTCGGCCGGAAGAACGATGCCGACTTCCTCGAACGTCTCGCGCGCCGCGGTCGCTCGAAGATCTGGATCGGCGGGCGCCGCCCTCCCCCCGGGGAGCGCCACATGTCCCGACCACACATCGCCATCCCGTTCCGCCCTTCGGATGAGCAGGATCGCCTCGGGGTCGGGCGCGAGCACCAGCGCGACCGCCGCGCGGGGGCGCTGGCCGGGCGGTTGATCCTTGGGAGTGTGACGGGAGAGCCGGCGGGCCAGCTCGATGAAATCGCGATCCCCCGACGTCCCGGCCTCGCTAGCGGCCGGGATAATCCGCCGGCCGCTCCGAAATGAGGCCGGCGCCATAACGGCAGGCGTCGGCGAACTCGGCGGGAGCGCGGGCGCATTCCGTCTTGCGCCGCTCCATTTCGCGGAACAGCACCGCGGCTTCTTCGCCGAGGGCCCCATAACACGCAGTGGCGATGTCGTGCGACCCGGTCAGTCGCTGGCACAGCGCGAGTCCGTCGTCCAGCTTCGCGGTCACGTCGACGTAATTCTTGACCAGCCCAATGAAGCAGAAGGGCTGGTACTTGCGATCGCCGAGGGAACAATCCTCGATGCCCTTCTCGGGCACCCGCACCGTCACCCCGCTCACGTAGGTGCCGATGCCCTGATAGCACCACCGGCGCCAGCGTTCCGGGGCGGTGTCGCACCCATCCGCGATCTTCTTGAAATCGAGCCCGGTGACTTCCGCCATCAAACCCGCCTGCATCTGGTAGCAGGCCTGCTGGTAGCGCTCCCCGATCGCGGAACAGGGGTAGAGGAGGTCGGAGGGGTTCCGGACCTTGAACGCAGGCCACGCCGAGTCTTCGGCGGCGTGGTCCATGCCGGCCATTCCTTCCATGTCATGGCTATGGTCCATCCCTTCCTTGACTGCGGCCATCATGTGCACGTGGTGGGACTGTCCCCGGCCGCCCACGATGAATTCCATGAAGACCCCGCCGTAACACGATTCGGAATCCCATGAGTTGCCCAGCATGTCGCACCCGTGGAGGGCGCGGGGCAGGTTGTTCTCGTAGGTCTGAGTCAGGCCGTGCCCGATGCCGTGGACGCACTGAAACCGGAGCCACGCGCTCTTGTTGATTTCCGGCGTGCTGCTGCAGAGCGAGGCGACGCTGGCGCTGTCGGTCCCGTTGTAGGCAAACACCGCCTGGATGACGCCGTGATAGCAGCCGGACTGGAAGATTTCACTGCATTGCTCGTAGGTCTTGCCGATATCCTTGCCGGGCTTCCAGGCGTTGATCCCGATGACGTGGGCGAAATCGTGTCCGAACCGGCGAATGTACTGATCGCGCTCGCCCAGCAGCGCGAGGGAGCCGATCGCGAGACGCACCTGATCGTGGGCCACCAGGTCGAGCAGGAAATCCTCGTAGCACTGCCGCTGGGTCCGGGTCCACAGCAACCGGCAACGCTGCATCGCCAGGTCGGCGACCTCGGTGGAATCGTGGGCGGCGATCGCCTGGTCGACTCCACTCGGCAGGGCCGGCTTGGGAAGGCCGGGAATCGCGGAGCCCTGCAACCGGAACGCGGCCCCGGCCCCCGCGATCGCGGCCGCCACGACCAGCGCGGCGAGGCCAATCTTCTTGATCATGGTACTATTATAGCCGATTCCCACGCGCCGGAGACGTCGCGCTGCGCACTTCCCACCCCACGCTGGTTGCCGCAAGCAAAGCGATTGCCGCCCACCGTCACGTCATGGTGAAGCGCTGGGCCGCATGGCTGGGTGACCGGATGACGGCCACCAGCTCGATCTCGCCCGACGTGGTGGAGCAGGAGCTTCTCCTTCTCATTGACGTGTTCGCCACGATGGTGGGCCCGTTGCGCCGGGAGACTCGCACCATCTGGAGCCGCGCCGCGGAGCAGTACGGACGGCACGCCGCGATCCGCGGTCTCGCGGCGGGCGAGGTGGTCGAGGAGATGCAGTACCTGCGTGAGCTGCTGATCCGTCATCTCGCGCCCGCCATCGCGGCGCTCCGGCCCCGGCAAGGCATGGCGCTCCTGCTTCGCCTCAACCGGCTGGTGGATCGAGGTGTCGCGATGGCAGTGATCGGATACACCGACGAGCTGGCCGCAACCCTGGTCCCCGCTTCCGAAGACGGAAAAGGCCGGCGCACGCCGGACTCCGCCGAGCTCAACGCATCGGTCGAAGCCATCCGGACACGAGCTCCATCGCACCGTCGGGAACTAGCCCGGCGCTATTCCGCCCTCCCCGGCAATAATCCGGTCGGAAATCTTCTGGACCGCAGGGTGACAATGGTCTCGTCATGCTGCGCGAGACCCTTGCCCGGATTCGCAGTCTGGAAGATCTGCCCTCGCTGGTCGCCGCGCTCGGTTATGTAAAGGATTGGCGCGAAATCGCGGGAGGACCGGGTGGTTTTCCGCCTTCCGTCGTCATCGGGCGCGCCGGAGAGTTCGAATGGTTCGGGTGTGAAGCCGCTGCGGCGTCGACGCCGCGCGCCCTGGCCCGGGCACTCGCTTCGCGCGGCATCTCCGCGGCAGTCCTCGCGCTGGACCCCGGATCGCGGCGCCTGATCGTCGCCGCCGCAGAGGCCCCACCACTCACCCTCTTCCTTGACGGACCCGATCCGCTCGACCTGGCCCGCCTGGCCCGGTGCGAGGCGCTCCCGGAAGCATCTCCGCTGGTGACCGGGTTCCGGGTCACCGAGGCGCTCGCGGCCACCGGGGTGGATCAGAAATTCTTCGCCGGGTTCCGGCTCACCCTGGACCGGGTCATCGCCTCGCTCCCCGGGCGGATTCCCTTCGCCGAGCGCCACGCGCTCGCGCTGCTCCAGCTCACCCGCATCCTGTTTCTCTATTTCGTCGAGGCCAAGGGCTGGATGGGCCGGGGCCGCGTGTTACGGGAGGAAGTGGATCATTGCCTGCTCCGGCGCCGTTCGCTTCATCGCGATCTCCTCGATCCGCTTTTCTTCGGGACCCTCAACCGGCCCTATCCGGACCGGAGCCGCCTGGCCCGGCGATTCGGGCCGGTCCCGTTCCTCAATGGCGGTCTCTTCGAACCGCACCCGCTGGAACGCCGCTGGCGAGTGACGCTCGCAACGCCGGTATTGCGGGAAGCCTTCGATGCGCTGTTCGAGCGATTTCATTTTGCCCTGAGCACCGACGGCGGAGAGGCGATCGCGCCCGACATGCTGGGCCGGGTGTTCGAAGGGGTGATGGACCCGGCCGAGCGACATCGGAGCGGGACGTACTACACGCCGTCGGCGCTGGTGGAGGCACTGGTCCGGGACGCTCTGGTGGCCTGGCTCTCGGCTCGGCTTCGGATCTCCCCGGGCGATGCGGAAGGCCGGCTGGCAGAGCCCGATATCCTAACCCGGCGCACCCTGCGCCGGATCCGGGTGCTCGATCCCGCGGTCGGCAGCGGGGCCTTCCTGCTCGGGGCGCTGCGGCTGATCGCCGGGCCCCCTCGGAATGGGGCCCACCGGGGCGCCCGGCTCCGCGCCATCCTGGGGGCCTGCCTGTTCGGGGTGGACCGCAACGCGGCCGCGGTCCGGCTGGCCGAGCTGCGCCTCTGGCTGGAGGTCATTGCGGCGGAGCCGGCCGACAGCCCCGGTCGGGTCACTCCGCTGCCCAATCTGGACGCCCTGGTCCGGCAGGGGGACAGCCTGCTCGACCCGGGTTATGGACTTCCCTTCCGGCCGGTTCCGCAGGCGTCCGAGGAATTGTCGCGGGCTCGCCGCCAGGTGGTGCACGCGTCGGGGCCGGTCAAGCGCCAGGCCGCCCAGCGGCTCCAGCGCGCCGAGCGGGCCCTCGCGGAGACCATGCTGGGGGAAGGAATCACCCGGGCCGAACGGGCCATCGAGGACCGGCTCGAGGCGGCCCGGGCAGCCACTCTGTTCGGAGAGCGCCGGGGCCTAACCCGCGATGATCGGGTGGCCCTGGCGGGACTCCGCACTACCCGGGCGGAATTTCGGCGTCGACTCCGGGAGCTGGCCCGCACCGGCGCAGTCCCCTGGTTCCACTACCCGGTGCACTTCGCCGACATCGAGCGGCGGGGCGGATTCGACCTGGTCATCGGGAATCCTCCCTGGGTGCGCTCGGAAGCATTGCCGGCTCCCGAGCGTCGGTACCTGGCGGAGCGGTTCCGGTGGTTCTCTCCGGAGCGGAGCGGGGGATCCGGCTACCGGCACCTGCCCGATCTCTCGGTCGCCTTTCTGGAGCGCGCAGTGGAGCTCGCCGCGCCAGCTGGGGTCATCGCCTTTCTTCTGCCCTCCAAGCTGACCACCACCGGGTATGCGGCAGTGGCACGGGGCGCCCTGGCTCGATCCACCACGATTCTCGCTGCGGCCGATCTCCGCCATGATCCTCGTTCGAGCTTCGACGCCACGGTGTATCCGATGGCGCTGATCACCCGGCGCGATCCTCCTCCTCCCGGGGCACCGGGTCCGCCTCCACCTTGGCCGTCACCGGAGTGAGGGAGGAATTCCTCAGCGCGAGCTCGGAACGAATCCCTGGCTCCTGCTACCCGACCTCGTGCGCGAGACCCTGGGGCGCATCACCAGCGATTTCCCGAGGCTGAGCGAGCGGTTCGCTGCTCAACTCGGCGTCAAGACCGGATGCAATCAGGCATTCCTCGATCCACCCCACGAGGTCGAGCCGGATCTGCTTCGATGGGCGGTACGGGGCAGGGATATCGAGGCATTCCGGGTGCGGCCGATCCGACGATTGCTCTGGCCCTGCGATCGTCTGGGCCGGACGCTTCCGTCCCTGCCGCCCGGCGCTCGATCCCACATCGAACGATTCGCCGCCGCGCTGCTGCGCCGGAGCGACCATGGACCCGGGATTCCGCTCTGGTCCCTGTTCCGGACCGCGGCGGCATCGGCACGCTATCGGGTCGTCTGGCCCGATCTCGCGCGGCGTCTCAGTGCGGTGCCGTTGGTCGCTGCTTCGAGCGCCGAGCTGATTCCTCTCAATACCTGCTACGTGATGCCGGTGCGTGACGGCGCTATCGCCCTCCGGCTGGCCGCCTGGCTCAACTCCACCTGGTGTCGGGTCCTGGCGGCAGTCGTGGCGGATCCCGCCTCGGGCGGGTTCCGCCGATTCAATGCCCGGGTGGTGGGCTCGCTACCTGCGCCGCCCGCTCTCTTCGGTGATGACCGCCTGCTTTCGCTCGGCCAGGAGGGCGTCCGCGGGAGGCTCGACCAGAAAGACCTCGATGACCGCGTTGCCATGCTCCTCGGCCTTGCGCCCGCCGAGCGCGCCGCGCTGGAAGCGGTGGCTTCGGGAGGCGCCGAGCCTGGTCGCCGAAACGCTCGAGCGGGTTAGGGATCCCCTGGCCGCGTGGCTCTTGCCCGGGCCACCGGCGCCGGCGGAGCGCGTCGCGGCCCGGCTGGCGCGGGCATTATTGCCGGCAACCGCGGCCGATTCCCCGCCCTCCTGGCTCCGGCTCCGATCAGCGACTGTCCTTCGCGCGGGCGCTGGCGGCATCTCGCCGGTACGGCGGCGCGGTGCTGGCGGACCGGCCCGGCACCGGCAAGTCGTGGATCGGACTCGCCGTCGCGGCGGCTCTTGCCCCAGGCCGTCCCGTCCACGTCATCGCGCCGTCGGTGGTGAACCGCCAGTGGGCCAGGATCGCGGAGCGCACCGGACTCCCAATCGTCTTTCATTCCTGCGAGCTGCTCAGCCGAGCCCGGCCGCCCGATCCGGTGGAGGGAGCGGTGCTGATCGACGAGAGTCACTGGCTTCGGAACCCCAACACTCGACGCTACCAGACCCTGGCGCCCTGGTGCGTCGGCCGCCGGGGAATCCTGCTCTCTGCTACACCGGTGGTGAATCGGCTCGAAGATGTGATTCACCAGCTCCTCCTGCTGGTCCGAGACGATGCGCTCGCATGGGCGGGCATCCCGAGCCTTCGGCGGTCCCCCCGGAGCGAGATCGCCGGAGAGCTGGGCCGGCTGGTCGTGACGGGAGAGGACCGTTCGGAGCGTCTGCCAGCTCGATGCTCCCGCGACCTTCGCATCGACGACCCGGACGATCCGATGCTGCCGGCGCTGCAGTCCGGCATCGACTCGCTCAGGCTCTCGAACGATCCGGCCACCGCGCGACTGATCCGGGTTTCCCTTCTCGCCGCCCTGGCCTCGAGTCCCCAGGCCATCACCGAGGCGCTGGCACGGTATCGCTCCCTGCTGCTGCACGCGCGGGACGCCGCCGAGTGCGGGCGGTGGTTGCCGCGACAGACCATTCGTCAGCTGGTGGGTGGCGAGCTCGACCAGCTGGTGCTCTGGCCACTGGTGGCCGAGCCGTCCACCGCTCCCGACCTGGTGGTTTCCGATCTCGAGCTGTTGCCGGCTCTGGAAGACCGGGCCCGTGCCGGTGTCGAGCACCCGGACCCGAAGGCCCGCGCGCTCGTGGAGCTGCTCCGGCGCCGGCAGCCCACGCTGGTCTTCAGCAGCGCCCGCGCCACGGTCCACTATCTGCGCCGGCACCTTGGCACCGGCGTAGCCTGGTGCACCGGAGATCGTGCCGGGATCGATGCGATGGGCGTTCCTCGTGAGGAGGTGCTGGACCTGCTCAGGAAGCCTGCGAAACGGGAAGGCTTGGCGCACCCGCTGACCCTCGTCGCAACCGACATCGCCGCGGAGGGACTCGACCTGCCGCTTACCGCGCGGGTGGTCCACTACGACCTTCCCTGGACTGCGGTACGCCTCGACCAGCGGAGCGGGCGAGCCTTCCGCCTGGGCAGTACCCAGCAAGAAGTCGAAGTCGTTCGGTTTCTCCCGGCCCTCTCGCTCGAGCAGGCGCTCCAGCGCGAGGCCGTTCTTCTCCATAAGGCAAACCTGCCGAGCCAGCTGGGACTCGGCGATGAAGACCACGCGACCTGGAAGGCTCGGGCCCGGATCGCGGGTGAATGGCATGATGTTCCAGTAGCGGCAGGCGTCGCGACGGTGCCCGGACCCTCGCCAGGATTTGTTGCCGGGCTTCGGCTCACACTGAACGATGGCTCGCGCGAAGAGATCGTTCTTGCCTGGAACCAGTCTGACTGGTTGGCCGACCAGTCGGGGATCGCCACGCTGCTGCGGCTCGCCCGACTGCATCGGGACGGGGAAGGAGATCCGGCCGCCGCTGCCCGAGGTGCGGTGCGTCGTATCGCTGCGGTCATGCGACGACGGCTTCGCACCATGCGGGGTGGACGGCTCCAGGCCGCCGGCTTCGATCCCGGTCTCCGAAGTCTCCAGCGCCGGGTGATGGTTCGGGCGCGCGACGCGGCGCGGCAGCGAAACGCAGGAACCCTGACTCGCCTCGAGGGGACACTCCGGTTGCTCCGCCGAGGCCGCACCGCGGGCGAGGAGTTACTGCTACGGTCCTGGAAGGAAGCCGGCATCGACGACCTGCTGGCGAGACTTCCGCGCGCCGGGGACGATCGTCCGATACCGGACGTGCAGCATGTCGAGCTGACTGGCCTTCTCCTCATAAGTGTCAGAGACGAATCGCGTTAGTTTTCGGCATGTCTTATCGCACCGTGCTGTTCGATCTGGACGGCACTCTCATCGATTCGATCCGGCTGATCCTCGACAGTTATCACCACACCATGGCTACCCATGGCTTGCCGCCCCGTTCGGATGCGGAATGGCTCGCGGGAGTCGGGACGCCGTTGTGGGTCCAGCTCCGCGAATGGGCGCACGACCCCGAGCGCATGGAGCTCCTGATTGCCACCTATCGGGAGTACAACATCCGGAACCATGATACGATGGTGTCGGCGTATCCCGGGGTGGTCGAGATGATGCGAGCCATACGGCGGGCCGGAAAGCGAACCGGCCTCGTGACCAGCAAGAACCGGGTGGGCGCGGCTCGCGGCCTCAAGCGGGCAGAATTAGAAGCGGAGATCGACGTGATTGTCGCGGCGGATGACGTCACCAATCCCAAGCCCGATCCCGAGCCGATCCACCTGGCGCTGACCAAGCTGGGCGAATCGCCGGAGCGGGCGATCTACATAGGAGACAGTATCCACGACATGGAAGCGGGGCGGGCAGCCGGGATCGCGACTGGAGCAGTCCTGTGGGGACCCTTCACGCGGCCGGACCTCGAGCCAAGTCTGCCGACCCACTGGCTGGAATCTCCGGGCGATGTGCTTCGAATCCTGGAGATCGACTCGCGGCACTAGTTACCCCGAAAGGCCTCGCAATGCGCGTGGGGTTGGTGATCGGATCCCTGATGCTGGTGGTGCTGGAGGGATGCGTCACGCATTCATCAGGTTCGATCCGGCTCACTTCGCCGATCGCGCAGACGATCTCGCTCCTGGGTGACACGCTGTACGGCGTCCCGCGCACCCCACCGGGCGGTCCCGAGCGGGCGAAGAACATCGCGGCGGCACGAGACGCGTTCTCCCGGGATTCTTCCCGACTCGAAAATCAGCTCCTCTTCGCTCGAACCACTGCCGAGTCAGGGTATCTCCGGGAGGCGGTGGATCGTTATTCCCTGATGATGGGCGCGTGGTCCACCGAACCGAGGGTGCTGCGGGAGCGGGGTGAGTTGCTGTTCCGGCTCCGGCAATTCGAGGCCGCCCTCGGTGATCTGCGGAGAGCCGGGCTTCTGCTGATCGGCCGGACCGTGGTGCTCGATGCCGGACCGATCGGGTATGGACCGGTGGACGGGTCGATCGCGATCTCCACGGTACAATTCCAGGTTTTTTTCCTGCAAGGCCTCGCGCTGTACGCCAAAGGAGACTTTCGAGGTGCGGCGCCGGTGTTACTGGAAGCGGTGCGGCAGGCGGAGACCACCGAAGATCGCGCCGGGGCGCTGCTCTGGCTCTTCTTTGCGGTGCGCCGCCTGGGCGATCCCCAGCAGGCCGTCCGGGTCCTCGACCTGGCTCGACCGGAATGGACTCAGGTGATCGACACGCCGGAGCTGGAGCTGCTGCTGGCATTCAAGGGACTGCTGCCGACCGATTCGATCCGGGTCCGCGCGATGGATCCGGGCAACGAGTCGGCGGGACTTCTGAGCTACGGCCTGGGGTACGCGTTGCTGCTCGACCCGGAGCGGAAGCAGGACGCCGAGCTGTGGCTGGAACGAGCGCACCGGGGCCCGTGGGATTCGCTGGCGTACCTGATGGCCGAAGCGGAGCTGGCGCGGATGCGGAACGGAGGGAAACTGATCATTCGCTAGACTGGGGCGGCAGGTCTCGAACCTGCAACCTCCCGGTTAACAGCCGGGCGCTCTGCCAATTGAGCTACACCCCACCAATTTCCGAAATCTAGCAATTTGATCAGGACAGTTTGCGGCTTTCCCAGCTCCGCTTGACCGACTCGCCGCCGCCGGGTAGCGTCCTCCACTTGCACCCCAACCCCGGCACCAATGCCCGTGTATGCGCTGGTGCCCGCCGCAGGGCGGGCGGAACGGTTCGGCAGTGCCAAGCTCCTGGCCCGGTGGAAGGATCGGGAGCTGGTGGCGCACGTGCTGACCACCCTCGCCGGAGCGAGGACCGCGGGACTGATCGATCAGGTCATCGTGGTGCATCGTCCCGACGATGAGGACATCTTCCGGCTGGCCACCGAGTACCTTGCCGAGGCGGTGGCTATGCGGGCTGAAGGCACCATGGCCGATTCCCTGCGGCGGGGAATCGCCGTGATCCGGGAACTCGAGCCCTCCGAGGAGGACGCCATCCTGATTTGTCTGGGCGACCAGCCGCTGCTGCGTCTCGATGTGATCGCCGCGCTCTCGGACGCCTGGAGGGCGGGGGCCCGCGCGGTGCGACCTTCCTACCGCGACGATCCGGGAACTCCGGGCCATCCGCTGCTGCTGGACCGAAGTCTCTGGTCGCTGGCGCCGGAGATGACCGGCGACGCAGGATTCGGTCCGGTCCTGGCACGCAACGCAACGCCGGTCCACGTGGTTTCGGTCGCAGGGCATAACCCGGATATCGATACCGCTTCCGATCTCGCGGGGCTCGACTGATGCGCGATCTTCTCGCCGAGTATGAAACCCTGGCCGGCACAGGACCGGTGGGACGCGCCGTGGTCCTCCAGGTCTGGGGATCCGCGCCCCGCCCCGAGGGCGCCTCCCTGCTCACCACACCCGATGGCCGTATCGCCGGCTCGGTTTCAGGAGGATGCATCGAAGCGGCGGCGGCCGAAGAGATCCGGGAAGCGATGCGCGTGGGCACTCCCAGGCGGATGAGCTGGGGGGTAACCCATGAGCGGGCCTGGGAGATGGGACTCTCGTGTGGGGGCACCATCGAGGTGCTGATCGAACCGGCGGTTCGCGTCGAGGTGATCGAAGCGGCCCGTCGGGAAGGCGCCAGTGTCGTGGCGACACTGATCACCGGCGACGAAGCGGGAAGGGCCGGGGTCGCTGTCTCTGACGACGGGGCGGTGACCTGGTTCGGACGCCCCGCGCCCGAGCTTCGCGAACCGCTGGCACAGCTGGCCTCCGACCATCTCGGCCGCCTCAGCAGCCGGGTGGAGAAGCTGCCCGGGACCGAGGTCGAGGTTTTTCTCGAGATCTACCCGCGGCGACCGACCCTGCTGGTCTTCGGCGGCGTCCATATCGCAATGGCGCTGGTCCGGATGGCCAAACCGCTCGGCTTTCGTACCATCGTGGCCGACGGCCGGGAAGGGTTTCTGACCCGGGACCGCTTTCCCGATGCCGACGCGCTGCTGCTCGGGTGGCCCGCCGAGGTGTTCGCACAGGTCGGTCTCGACGCGGCCACCTGCGTCTGCGTATTGACCCACGACCCCAAGTTCGACGAACCGGCCCTGGAGCTCGCGCTGCGATCACCCGCGTGTTATGTGGGCGCCATCGGATCCCGGAAAACCCAGGCCCATCGCCGCGAGCGTCTCCGGGCCGCCGGATTCACTGACCCTGAAATCGGCCGGCTCCATGGCCCCATCGGGCTGCCGCTGGGCGGGCGCGAGCCGGCGGAGATCGCCCTCGCGATTCTGGCGGAGATCACCGCGGCGCGTTACGGAAAAGCACCCGGGGCCGGCGCCCGCTCGGCCGATGGTTAGGTTTTCCCCGATGGAACGCCCGGAGCCGGTCCATACCGCCGAGGACGCGACGCCGCAGCAACTCTGGAAGGCATCGCTCCGTCTCCTTTTGATGCTGGTCGCGCTGGTCCTGCTGGTCATCCCCCTGATTCGAGACCTTCCCGTCGGCGCCACGACCAAGACCAGTGTCCTGGCATGGCTCCTGGTCGTGCTGGCGCTCTACTGGCTGTACAGCGGTCTGGGATACCGGCCATTACTGCTGGTGCAGATGATCCTGTTTTCCGCCGCTGCGACAGTGCTGACGGCGAAGATTGCGCTGGTGGCGGGGGGGATTACCAGCTTCAGTATCCTGCGACGAACCGCACGGGTCCTGATCTGGGCCGGCCTGGTGTGCGCGTCCCTCAATCTTGCCGGCATGCTGCTGGCCCTGTACCGGCGAAGAGCCTCTCCACGCGTTTGAGCTCAGGCCGGCTGGGTCAGCCGGCGCAGCGCCGTCATCACCCGCCGCTGGCCAGCCGGATTCCGCACCGCTACGAAGATCGTATCGTCGCCGCTGATGTTGCCGAGGACTTCGGGCCAGGCGAGCCGGTCCAGCGCAGCCCCAACCCGGTTGGCTTCTCCGGGCGGGGTGTGGATCACCAGGAGCGCATCTCCGGCGACTTCCACTGCCAGCACCCCTTCTGCGATGCGCTGCTCATCGGGGTCGCTCGGCAGGCGCCGCGCGACCGCGGGGGGCCGATAGGCGCCCTCCACCTTGACCAGGTGGAGGGCGGTGATGTCGCGGCTCACTGAGGACTGGGTGACCGTCCATCCTTCCCGGGCGAGCGCGTCGGCAAGCTCCTCCTGGGTGCGGATCCCGTGGGTCGAGATGAGCTCCAGGATCTTGAGCTGCCGCTGGCGGCGGTCGCCCTTCATGCGCGGCGCCGGGGAGCCGGTCCGGCAAGCCGGGCCAGGGCGCGGTCGAACCGGTGCCGCTCGCCGGTCAGCCATCGCTCCACCGCGCGCCAGCGGCGCCAGGCCCGGGCGAAGCCGGGATTTCCTAACCCGCCTGCCGACCGCCGCCGGCTGATGATGCGACTGGCCGCGACGGCCGGCATCGATTCGCCCCGGCGGAACGCGGCGCCCACCTCCCGGTAGGCCCGCCGGAACGGCGTCCCCGATTCGACCAGACGCATCACCTGGTCGGTGGCCAGGGCGCCGCCCTCGAGCGCCGCGACACCGCGTGCTGGATCGACTTCGAGCCGCGGAATGACCAGGCCGCAGATGGCGAGCCCTTCGATGATGCGCCCAAGCCCCCGGATCAATGGCTCCTTGAGAAGCTGGAAATCGCGATGGTACCCGCTGGTGAGCCTGGCCCGGAGCGCGAGGACCCCGGCCAGATCGCCCTCGAGCGCGGCGACCCGGGCCCGGGCCAGCTCGAGGAGATCGGGGTTCCGCTTGTGGGGCATGATGCTGGAACCGGTCGCGAGTGACGCCGGGAGCACCAGCCAGCCGTACTCTTCCGCCGAGAAGAGAATCACGTCCGCGGCACAGCGGGACACCTCGTGGCCGAGCTGGAGACTCCAGAAGAGGGCCGCGGCTTCGAGCTTGCCACGCCCGTTCTGGACCACCGCGACGTTGTTCTCGACCGCACGAAAACCCAGGGCGCGGGCCGCCACCTCCCGGCGGAGCGGAAGGGGGACACCATAACCCGCGGCGCTCCCCAGCGGCGAGCGGTCGACCTGGCGCCACAGCGCCGGCAGGGCCTCCAGAGTATCGAGCATCCCTTCGGCGAGCGCCCCGGCCCACAGGCCCGCCGAGGAGGGCATGGCCCGCCTGGTATGGGTATAGCCGGGCCAGAGCACCCGCTCGTGCCGGTGCGCGAACTCGAGCAGCGCGGCGGTCGCGGCGAGGGCCCCGTATCCGATCATGCTGAGGCGGTCCTTGAGCAGGAGCCGGAGGTCGCAGGCGATCTGATCGTTGCGGGACCGTCCGGTATGGAGCCGTTCTCCGGTGGATCCGAGCCGGCGGGTTAACCATGCCTCCACGGCGGAATGGGCGTCCTCCTGGTCGGGGCCGATCACCAGGCGGCCCTGCTCCACCGCACGCAGCGCGCGACGCAGCCCGTTCCTGAGCGCCCCATGCTCCCGCGCGGTCAGGAGTCCGGAGGCGCGGAGTCCTTCCACGTGGCCCAGGCTGCCCAGCACATCGAAACGCAGCAGGTGGCTGTCCCAGTAACGGTCGTCTCCCACCGTCAGCGCGAGCACCCGCGGATCGAGGTCGTCCGGCGCGGTCCACAGGGTCCGGGGGCGGGCTCGACGCGGGCTCATTGCAGGTACTCCAGGGCAAGGGCGGTATAGAAGAGCGCGCGCGTCGGTCACCTCGGGGAGGTCCACCGATTCGTCGGCCGTGTGCGACCGGCGGCTGGTGCCCGGCCCGCACTTGAACGCATCGCTGCTCCGGAGGAAGACCCAGTCGGAACAGGTCGGGCTCCCGAAGGTGGCGAGGCCGGGCCGGACCCGCCGAGCCGCCGGGAGCAGCCGGGAGCTCGCGGGGGTCTCGCAGGGGACCAGCCGGTCGGAGGTGATGATCACCTGGGAGCCAAGCCGTTCCTTCAGGGCAGCGGCGAGCTCGGCGTGAGGCCAGGCCGGCGTGCTCCGGATGTCGAGGATCGCCTTCGCGGAGGGCGGCGTCACGTTGCGGCTGACGCCGGCCTCGACCATGGTCGGCGTCACCGTCGCGACGCCCAGGATGGAATGAACCCGTTCCGCCACGATTCCGTCGAGCCGGACCAGGTCCCGGGCCAGCGACACCAGGGCGTTGGTGAACACCCCGTCGTCTGCGGCATAACCCGCGTGGCGCTGGTCGCCCGTCGCGACCAGGTCGGCCATCATGAGGCCCCGTTGCGCCACTGCGGCCGCGAGATTGGTCGGCTCTCCCACCACCGCGGCATCGATCCGCCCGGCCCGCTCCACCGCGACCGGCATGGACGTGTTCCGGGTCTCCTCCCCATACCCGAAGAGGCAGAGCAGGGTGCCGGCGCGAACCCGGGGCGCCGCGTCCAATGCGGCGAGGGTCATGGCCGCCACCGAAGCTTTCGCATCGCTCGCGCCCCGGCCGTACAGGCGGTCCCCCTCGACCACCGGCACAAACGGGTCCCGGGTCCATCCTTCGCCGGGGGGAACCACATCCAGGTGCGAGACGAAGGCGAGGACGGGCCCGGGCCGGCCGCTCTCGATGCGGATCGTGACCGAAGCGTCGTCCCGCACCACCGGCACTCCGGCGGCCTGGACGTACCGCTCCAGATACTCCGCCACCGGCCGCTCATTGCCGCTGACCGAGGGAATGGCGACCAGCTCCTTAAGAAGCGCGATCTCCGTCGGCAAGATCCACTCCGAGGTAGGTCGCCTTCTCCTTGCGGCCGACGATCATGGTGCCGGCCCCCGTCCCGGTAAAGACTTCGAGCAGCAGCGAATCGTGCAGGCGGCCATCGATGATGTGGGTCCGTTCGACCCCATTGGTCGCCGCGCGCATGCACGCCTCCACCTTGGGGCGCATGCCGCCTTCGATCGCGCCGCTCTTGACCAGCTCGGCGAGGTCGTCGGGATCGGCGAACGCGACCAGGCTGGTCGGATCGTTCCGGTCGCGAAGCACGCCGGGAGCACCGGTGAGGTAGAGCAGCTTCATCGCCTTGAGTGCGATGGCAAGCGACTCCGCCACGGTGTCCGCGTTCACGTTGTACACGTTGCCTTCACCGTCCCCGGCGAGCGACGCGACCACCGGGACGAATCGCGCGATCAGCAGTGTTTCCAGAATCCTGGGGTCCACGCCGTCGATATCCCCGACGTGGCCGTAGTCCACGGTCCGGGTGGCGCCGTCGTCGCCCCGCACCGACTGGGGCGGCCGGCGGTGCGCGGTCAGAAGATCGGCATCGACGCCGGAGATGCCCACCGCCTGCACCTGGTGGCGGCGCAGCGCCGAAAGCAGCTCGGTCGAGAGGAGGCCCGGGTACACCATCTTGGCGACTTCGAGCGCGGTGTCGTCGGTGACCCGGCGCCCTGCGACCATGACCGGCTCCGCGCCGAGTCGCCGCAGCATGGCACTGGCCTGGGGCCCACCTCCGTGCACCACCACGATCCGGATGCCCAGCGAATGCAGCAGGCCGGTCTGGCCGGCGACATGGTCCAGTGCCTCGGGATCGGCGAGCACATCGCCGCCGAGCTTGACGACGAACACCTGGTCCCGATAGGCGCGCACGTATCGCAGCGCGCCTTTGAGCCCGGAGATTTTCGTGGTGTCGATCATTTGAGGAGTTCCAGCAGGAGCGCGCGCTGGACGTGGAGACGGTTCTCCGCCTGGTCGTACACCGCGCTATTGGGGCCGTCGATGACCGCGTCGTCGATCTCCACGTTGCGACGCACCGGCAGGCAGTGGAGGACCGCGCCCTTGCCGCCCCGGGTGAGGGCTTGCGCCGCCTCGGTCATCCGCCAGGCGCGGTGGGGCAGCCGGAGCTGACGCTCCTGATCGGGCCGTGAGTGGTGGGCCAGCGATCCCCACGCCTTGACGTACACCGCGTCGGCATCGCGGAGCGCCGCCTCCCGGTCGTGGGTGACCTCGAGCGAGCCGCCCTGTTGCGACGCGAGCTTCCGGGCGATGTCGATGTCCTCGGGATCGAGGTCGAAGCCCTGGGGATGCGCGACGGTGATCGCCATGCCCAGATGGGCCGCGGCGAGCAGCGCGCTGGCCGGCACCGCGGTGGGCAGCGCCTTCGGGTGCCAGGCCCACTGAAGCACGAACTTCTTGCCCCGGGGCTGCTTGAGCCGTTCCCGCAGCGTGAAAGCATCGGCGAGTCCCTGGCAGGGATGCCGCCGCACCGACTCCATGTTGATGACCGGTTTCTCGCAGTACTTCGCGAAATTGTGAATGACCCGGTCTTCCCGCTCGGTGGCCCAGTCGATTCCCCGGGGGAAGCTCCGGACCGCCAGCGCGTCGGCATAGCGGCCCAGCACCCGCGCCGCATCGATCACGTGCTCGACCCCGATCCCTTCCATCACCGCGCCGACGTCGATCTCGAGGGCCCAGCTTCCCCGCCCCGGCTCCAGCACGAAGGCATATCCCCCGTGCAGGAACATGGCGGTCTCGAAGCTTGCCCGGGTCCGGAGCGACGGATCCATGAAGATCAGCGCCAGCACTTTGCGTTCGAGTCCGCCGGTCACCTCACCCCGTTTGACTCGGCCGGCGAGGTCGAGCATGGAATCGATCGCGTCGGGGGACCAGGTGGCGGTGTCCAGAAAGTCCCGTTTCACGCGAGCACCTCGTCGAGTCGGGCCAGCAGCACAGTGACCTCATCAGGAGAAAAAGTGAGGGGAGGAAGCAATCGGAGGATCGCGGGGTCGGACGCGGTCCCGGTCAGCACCCGATGGGTGAACATGGCTCGCTGGATCTCGGACGCAGGTCGGGGCATCCGGAGTCCGAGCAGCAGGCCGAGTCCCTGCACCGGCATCCTGCCTTCGGCCCAGCGCCGGATCGTCGCGCTCGCCAAGCGCACGTTGGCGAACACCTGCTCGCGATCGAACACTTCCAGGGTCGCGATGCCGGCGGCGCACGCCAGCGGCCCGCCACCGAACGTGCTGCCCAGATCGCCGATCGTGAGCTGGCCCGCAACGGCGGTGGTGGCGACCACGGCGCCGATCGGAACGCCGCTCGCCAGGCCCTTGGCCAGGGTGAGCACGTCGGGAGTCACCCCATAGACTTCCGCGGCGGTGAACGCCCCGGCACGTCCGGCGCCGCTCTGGATCTCGTCGAAAATGAGGACCGCACCCGCGCGATCGCAGGCGGCGCGCGCTGCCCGGAGGAATTCAGGGGAACAATCGCGCGCGCCCGACATGCCCTGCACCGGCTCCACGATCACCGCCGCCACCGTCCGATCCACCACGCGATCGATCGCCGCGGCGTCATTGAACGGCACCTTGGTCGAGAGCGGCAGGCCGGCCCGATTGGCCCCGGCCTCGTACTTCGCGCCATCCGTCACGGCGAGACAGCCGACGGTGCGCCCGTGCCATCCCCCTTCGACCGAGACGATGCGCTGACGCCCGGTGACCTTCCGCGCGAGTCCCAGCGCGTTCTCGTTGGCCTCCGCCCCCGAATTGCAGAAGAAGACCTTGCCGAGATCGCCGGGGCAGCGTTCCGCGATCAGCTCGGCAAACTCCTCGCGCAGACGAATCGGCACCGCCGTGGAGTAGAACAGGAGCTTGGCCGCCTGGTCCTGAATCGCCTTCACGACGTGCGGATGACAATGACCGGTCGAGGTGACCGCATGTCCGCCATAGGCATCGAGCCATTGGTTCCCGTCTTCATCCACGATCCAGGACCCGTGTCCAGACACGGCCACCAGCGGCATCGGAGGGTAAACCGGCAACAAGGCTCCGGTAGAAACGGCGTGGGTCATATCGGAAGCATCCCTGGAAAGAGGAGCCCGGAGGTTTCATCGAGGCCCAGGGCGAGGTTCATCGCCTGCACCGCCTGTCCGCCGGCTCCCTTGATGAGGTTGTCGAGGGCGAGACTCACCTGGACTTCGCGCCCATCGGGTGAACTTGCCACGTGAAGCAGAGCGAGGTTGGTACCGACCGCATGGGTCAGCTCGGGTGGCTGGGGCAGCACCCGAACGAAGGGACGATCTCGGTACGCGCTGACATATCGAGCCTCCACGGCCTCCGCGCTTTGGCGGCTCGGCGAGCGTTGCATGGAGGCTCGCATAGATGCCCCGGACGAACGGGCCCGAGTGGGTCATCAGTCGCGCCGTCGCATTGGAATCGCCAGTCCAGGCCCGCCACTGCTCCAGGATTTCGCCTTCATGACGGTGGCTCATCACCGAGTAGGCGAACAGGTTGTGCGCCCGCGCTGGATGATGCGTGGTGGCTCGGGGGTGAACCCCCGCGCCACTCGAACCGGTCACCCCGAAGATGGCCGGCGGCGCGGCGAGCTCCGCGCCTGCGAGCGGGTAGAGCGCCAGATTCGCGGCCGTCGCGAAGCACCCGGGCGACGCGATGCCGGTGGCGCCCCGGAGCGCCTGGCCCAGCACATCGGCCAATCCATAGCGAAAACGGTGCACCAGCGCCGCGGCAGGATGGGGACCGTAATGGCGCTCATGGAGGCGGCCATCCTGAATCCGGAAATCCGCGGCGAGATCGATGACCAGGCCGGGCCCCGCTTCCCACACATTCGCCATGACGTCCGAGGACTGACCGTGCTCCAGCGCGAGAAACACCACGTCCGCACCCCGGGCCGCCTCGGGGGCGGCGAGACCGGAGAAGCGCGCGTCGGTCAACAAACCGAGACCGGGATGGACCTCGGCAATTGCCTTACCGGCCTGACTCCGGCTCACCGCGACCAGATCATTGACCGCCGGGTGCTGGAGCAGGAGGCGGAGGAGCTCCCCGCCCACATAACCCGCAGCGCCGACCAGGGCTACCCTCATGGAAGGCCTGCCCGCACCGTTTCCACCAGCCCCGCGGCATCGCGCAGGGCGTTGTGGGCCGGGAATCCGAGCTGGCCGATGATGTAGTCGCGTCCCACCTGGTTATCGGTGGCCGGCCCGGTGAAACAGGTAATCGGGAGATGAAACCGCTCGGCATAGAGCTGATGCGCCCCCCAGCAGGCCACCGGATCGGGCGCCGCGATCACGTGCGCCGCCGCGAGACCCATGAGCCCCTCGTCGTCCAGGATGTCCTGCACCCCGTATTCACCCAGGATCCCGTCCCCCAGCTCGGCGACGACGACATCGGGTCGTACGCCCGCCGTGCTCCCCGCCGCAGGGCCCTTCGCGATCCGGTTGAGCAGTCCCCGGGCGACCGGAACCGTCATGCCGGGATGGGTGCTCGCGATGCCGGCGTCGTTGAAGGTGTAGGCGACCAGCGCGCCGGCGTCCTGCATCGAAAGAGTATCTCGCATCAGCGAGACACCGGTGAGCTTGCACGCGGCCACCCGGAGCCCGCCCCGACTCAGTCCCCGCACCAGCTCGGTGGCCGCGACGGTCTTGCCGGCGTTCATGCAGGTCCCCGCGACGTAGACGACCGGGATGGTGGACTCGAGGACCTCTGCGCCGGGAATCGCGCCTTCCCGGATCGAGGCCGGCGCTCCGATCCGGTCGCCCAGGTCGGGAAAGGTGAGGACCGCGCCGAGCACTTCGGCGCGGAAGGGCGGCCCGATGTCGGGATTGGATGAGGTGCAGCGGCCCAGAATGCCGCCGAGATTGAGCACGTTGATGACGTCCCCCACCGCGACCTGAGCGGGGACTTCGCCGGCGTAGCCGCGAAGGGCGCGCCGCGACCCGAGGGTGCCCGCGAGCACGTCTCCCGCGCGAAGCGACATCATCCGGCCGGACGGATCCTCCACCGTGTTGTAGGTGGATTTATCGTCGAGGATCCGGACCGCGAGCACATAGCCCTCCTGCGCCATGATCTCGGGCCCCACGATCACGTCGTGCGCCAGCCGGGCGTTCCGGGTGGACGACGCGATGCGATCGAGGTGAATCCGGGTGGTCACCACCATGTCAGGAGCTCTGGGATCCGTTCTGGCCGGCTCGCTCGGCGAGCAGCTCCGGAATGGCGCCGATCCGGGCGAATGCCCGCGCTTCCTCACCGGTCCAGAGTCGATGCTCTTCGCCGTAGGTCGCGACCGACCGATCCATCATCGAGAAGGGACTCCGGGTGCCGGTCACCAGAAAACGGCCCGGGGCGAGCCGGACCCGGGTCTCGCCGGTGACCCGCTGCTGCGAGCTGGTGAAGAGGGCTTCGATATCCCGCAGGGCCGGATCGAAGTAATGGCCCTCGTGCAGCCGGTCGCCGTAGAACCGGCCGAGCTGATCTTTCCAGAACACCTGCCATTTGGTCAGCACCAGCTTCTCGAGCTCGCGATGGGCGGCGATCAGGATCAGGGCGGCGCCGGCCTCGAAGCCGATCCGGCCCTTGATGCCAAGAGCAGTCTCGCCAACGTGGATGTTGTGTCCGATGCCGTATTCGGCGGCGCGGGCGCTGAGGCTCGCGATGAGCTCGGGACCGCCGAGCGTTTCGCCATCGAGTGAGACTGGAATTCCCTGCTCCCAGGCAATCACCAGATCGGTGGGAGCGGGGGCATTGGCAGGGGGATCCAGCAACTCGGCGGGGGGCCCGGCCCACGAGTCGTGGGTCCACCCTCCGCCCCAGGTGGTGCCCCAGAGCCCCGCGTTCACGCTGTAGGCCGACGCCTTGAGCGGCACCGGGAGCTTTCGGGCTTCGAGATACGCGATCGCCTGCTCCCGGGTGAGGCTTTCGTCCCGGATCGGCGTCACGATTTCCAGGTCGGGGGCGAGCACCCTGAGGGCAACATCGAAGCGGATCTGGTCGTTGCCCGCTCCGGTCGATCCGTGGGCGACCGCGGTCGCCCCGATCTCCCGGGCCGCCTGCACCAGGGCGATGGCCTGCTGGGTGCGCTCGGCGGCGACGGAGAGGGGATAGACCTCGCCACGGAGCACGTTGCCCTGAATCAGGAACCGGACGAAGCGCTGGAAGACGGCGTAGCGGGCATCGATCTCGTGATGGGAGGCGGCGCCGACCGCTTCGGCCTGGCGCCGGATCGCGGCGCGCTCCTCGGGAGAGCTGCCCCCGGTGTTCACGTAGACGGTATGGACCGCGTAGCCGAGTTCGCGGAGCCGGGGCACGCAGTAGGAGGTATCGAGACCGCCGGAAAAGGCCAGGGCGAGCGGTTCATGCATAATGCATAAATATGCGGCTATCGCTCCTGCGAAGCAAGTCAGCCGGAGCGCAGCGTCCCGATCGCGGTGAAGGCGCCCCAGCCCAGGCCGACCAGCACGCCGCTCCCGGTGACGCTCACCAGCGGGGGCAGGATTTGAGAACCGGGCTGGCCCAGCGCCAGCGACAGTGAAATCCCGACGAGACTCGCGAGACCACCGGCCAGCACGGCGCGGGTCAGGGACCTCTCAGATCCGCCCCGGGACCCTGAGTCGCCAGGAACGCCGCCAGCGCGGCGGGGACCAGCCGCAGAAAGGGATCAACGCCCTGCGCCCCGATCCCCGGGATGAGCGCCTCGAGTCCCCCGATGCCGGCGTGCGTCACTACCCCGCGAGCACCGCCCCGAAAAACCCTAGGGAACGGTGGCGATGCACTCGATCTCGGTGCGCCCGCCGAGCGCCAGGCCGGTCGCCCCGAACGCGCTTCGGGCCGGTTTGTTGGTGGGGAAGAACGTCACGTAGACGGTGTTCATCCGGGCCCATTCCCCGATGTCGGCAAGCATGACCAGGCATTTGACCACGTGGTCCATCGAGGAGCCGTTGGCCTCGAGCAAGGTCTTGATGTTGGTAAGCGCCTGCCGGGTCTCGGCTTCGATCCCACCCGGCACCAGCTTCCCGGTACTGTCGGTGCCGAGCTGGCCGGAGAGGTAGAGCACGTGGCCGACCCGGACTGCGGGCGAGAACGGCAGCGAGGCCATCGCCCCGGGGCGGGTGATGTAGCGAACCTCCGGCGGCCGGTCCTGCGCGGCCAGTCCGGCGGCGATGCCGAGGAGGACGAAGGCGAGTGGGAGGGCGCGACGCATGGTGTTTGCCTCGGGTTAATGTGGACGCTCGCAACAAGTTCCCTCGCCCGCGGGGCCGTGTCAATCGCGCCACACAACCGGGCGAATGTGTTGCTGCATCGAGGCTCAAGCGTCTGTCTGCACGAATCGGCGCATATCGCCACGAGTGCTTGCGGGTTACGAAAACATCGTTATGCTAAACCCTCGGAAAACTTGGAGCGGGTCCACAGGCGGTGGGCGCTCGAACCGGCGCCTCGACTTCACGCGCCAGACAAGGAGACGGGTGATGCGGAACATTCTCTTCACGGCCGGAATGGCGGGCCTCCTGACCGCCGCAGCGGCAGGATCCCTGTCCGCGCAGCAGAAGGGGAGCTGGGAGCTGGGCGGGTTCGGCAGGTACACCGACTTCGACAAGAGCTACGAGGTCTCCCACCAGTCGGCCAATGCGTACGGCGTCGGCCTGCGACTGGGGTATTTTTTCACGCCGCACTTCCTGGTCGAGGGAGACGGCTCCATCACCTGGTCCGACGTGAAGGAGTTCTGGGTCGGCTACGAGAGCAGCGCGCTGGTGTACATGCCGTTCCATCTGCGGCTGATGTACAACCAGCGGTTCGGCGGCGAAGACGGTCCCATCTCCTGGTTCCTGGGAGCGGGGCCCGCCTATAACCGCTATGGCAAGAAGGTCGCCGGCCTTCCCGGTTTCCAGGGAGACGGGTTCGGCGCCGACTGGGGGGTGTCCGGCATCACCGGGATTCGGGCCCACCTGTATCCCTGGCTTGCCCTCCGGGTGGATGGCACCATCGATTACATCCCGAAGCCCAACAATGGCGACCCCGATGTCATCAGCCAGGGCATCGGGATCAGCGGCACCCCGGCCGACAAGAACCTGAATCTGGGGGCGCAGGCTGGCCTTTCCCTCTTCCTGGGGATCTGTACCCGGGAACGGGACGGCACCACCATCACGCCAACCAGCACCACCATCAAGCCGGGTGAATCGGCCAGCTTCTCGGCGACGGCCACGCACTGCGGTCGGCCCGACGAAGTGGTCTACTCAGTGAGCGGCACCGGGACGGTGAGCGCGGGCGGGGTGTACACCTCCAACATGCCCGGTACCGGCACGGTCACCGCGTGCGGCGTGAAGAATCGGGTCTGCTCTTCCGCCAGTGTCACGGTGACGGCGCCGCCGCCGCCGGTGCGAGTGACCGCGTGCGAGATCAGCCCGACTTCGGTGTCGCTCCGGATCGATCAGCCGGTGACCTACACGGTGACCCGGGTGTACAGCGATGGCCGTCGTGAAGCGGTGTCGGGCTTCACCCTGCAGTCGACCGGCGGCTCGGTCGCAGGATCCAGTGTGAGCTGGAGCGTGGCCGGGGAGCACGTCGTGACTTCGACGATCCAGGATTGCCCGCAGAACCTGACGGCGCGGGCCACCGTGGAGCGCCCCATCCGGATGACCGTCAGCGAAGCCAACCGGGACTCGGCCAAGGCGTTCTTCGAGTTCGACAAATCGGAGATCTATCGCGCGGCCGACCAGAAGGATCTCGACAGCCTGGCGGTCACACTCCAGGCCCATCCCGAGATCAAGCTGGTGATCGATGGGCACGCCGATTCCGACGGCACCGTGAAATACAACGAGGCTCTGGCGATGCGGCGGGCCCAGGCGGTGAAGGACTATCTCGGCTCGCACGGGGCGCCGGTCGATCGGATGACGATCATTCTCCGGTCGTTCAGCGAGTGCCAGCCGGTTGCGCCGAATGCCACCGCCGAGGGACGCTCTCAGAACCGGCGGGCGGAGATCCAGGAATTCGGGAATCAGCAGCCTGGTCCGGCGGACGTGTCCTGCGCCGAAGAGGGGCGTAGCCGAAAGCCCTGATCAGGACAACCTGAAGTAGATGGAAGAAAGAGGGCGGTCGATCTGACCGCCCTCTTTCGTTCGCCGGCTGGTCAGGGTACCCGGCGCCCGGCTGGCTGGGGCGGCTCCGTCTTGGACAGCCCGGGAATCCTGCCCATGCGGATCAGAACGACCGCACCGAGAATCACCGCGCCGGCCACGACCGTTCGCAGGGTCACCGATTCTCCCAGGATGACCCAACCGAGCAGCACCGCAACCAGCGGGTTGACGAAGGCGGAGGTCGAGACTTTCTGGGGCGTGCTTACTCGGAGAAGGAAGATGAAGGCGCTGAAGCCGAGCAGGCTGCCGAACACAATCAGGTAAGCCCAGGCGAAGACCACCTTCGGGGTGAGAGCGACGGTCGCGAGGGCCGAGCCCTCACCCACCAGCAATCCCAGGACTACCATGAGGAGCCCGCCGGCGATCATGGTGACGCCAGTCGAGAGCTGGGGCGAGGGGTGCAGTGGCCGCGCATGCGAGGTCACCGAACCCGCCGCCCACCCGAGCGCGCCGAGCGTGATGGCAGCAGCGCCGAGCAGATCGGCATGGCCGCCACCGATGAATTGACCCGGGGCCACCAGCAGTCCGACGCCTCCGAGTCCCAGCAGAATTCCCCCAAGAATCCGGACCGGAGGACGCTGCCAGCCCGACCTTGCGCTCTCGAATACCGCAGTGAACAGCGGGGAGGTGGCCGCAAGCAGCGCCGTGAGCCCCGACGGGATCCGGGTTTCCGCCCAGGAGATGGCCCCGTTCCCCATCAGGAAGAAGAGCGTGCCGAGGAGGAAACCATAGCGCCAGGTTCGGAGCGGCGGGGCCGGCACGCCCTTCCACCGTGCCCAGGCGAAGAGCAACCCTCCGGCGACGAGAAAGCGGCTGCCCGATCCCAGGAACGGCGGGAACGCGGTAACCACGACCCGAATGGCGAGGTAGGTCGACCCCCAGACGACGTAGATCGCCGCGAAGGACCAGAACACCGCCGCCCGGGAAACGGGGCGGTCGGTGCTCATGTCGTCACATACTCCTCACGATACAGGCGAAGCAGCTCAAAGAAATAGGAGAGGGTAAGGGGTCCGATGAGGATGCCGAGCAGCCCGAAATAACTGATCCCGGCGATGGCGCCGACCAGCGTGATCATGGGATGAATTCTGGTGGATCGCCCGACCACGTAACTGTGGATCGGTGTCCCGACCTGGCCGGCCACCAGGCCAATGACGGTGAGCACGATCGCGCCGACGAGGCGTCCTTCGAGGGCGAGGGAGATGGCACCGGGAATCCAGATGATGCCCGAGCCGACGATGGGAAGAATCGCGAAGATGATCGTGATCACGCCCCAGAACACGGGATTGCTGAGCCCGACCACCCAGAAGCCCACGCCGATGAGCAGACCGCTGAGCACCGAGGTGACCCCCGTCCCCAGCACGGTCGCGTGGGTCACATCCCGAAAGCGCTTCCGCAGGCCTTCGGTGTTCTTGGCGGAGAACGGCACATAGCTCCGGAACGACTCCCAGCCTTTGCCGGTCGAGACCAGGAGGTAGTACAGCCCGAAGAACGAGAGCAGCAGGTTCAGGGTGAAGTGGGTCGCCGTCCCGATGAATCCCAGCGCACTGGTCCCCATCCAGTTGATCAGCGAGCGGCCGATGCTCGCGATCTCGGGTCCCAGCTCGAAGCTGCCGATGCGAAAGGTCGCGACCCGATCGAGCAACGGGCTCTTGACCAGGGAGTTGGCGATGTCCTGGGCTTGTCCGACCAGCATCCCGATGAGCCAGACGCCCGGAAGCACGATCAGCAGGAAGGCGCAGAGGATGACGAAGACCGCCGCCGTCTTCCGCCCGATCTTCGAGGAGAGCCATTCGTGCCACTTGGAGGTCAGCACGTAGAGCACCGGCGCACCGATCAGCCCGGTGGCCCAGGGCAGCAACGCGACGAACACGCCCACCGCGAGAAGCGCGATGATCAGCGCGGCGCGTTGCTTGTCGGTATCCAGGAATCCCATGAGCGGGAAGTTTAGCTCAGCGGGTTATCGGCTCCAATACCGCCCACACGTTCTCGGCGAGGATGCGATGCCCCGCCGCGGTCGGGTGAATACCGTCGGCCTGGTTCAGGGAATCGATGCCACCGACCCCGGCAAGCAGGAACGGCACCAGGGGAAGGTTGTTCGCGTTGGCCAGCCCGGAGTAGAGGGCCCGGAAACGGCGAACGTAACCCGATCCGAGGTTGGGAAGCGCTTCCATCCCCACGAGCACAATGCGCGGAGGCAGCGGAGCCGCCCGGGCGCGGTCGATGATCGCCTGGATCCGGGCGCGAACCGAATCCGGCGACTGTCCCCGGAGCGCGTCGTTGGCACCGGTTTCGACCACGAGGATCGCGACGGAATCCCGGGAGAGCACCCAGTCAATCCGGTTGAGCGCTCCGGCCGAGCTTTCGCCGCTGACTCCGGCATTGATGACGTGATAGCGCCGGCCGGCGGAGTCGAGCTTCTGCTGGATCAGGGCGGGATAGGCTTGTGCGGCAGGATCGGAGAGCCCGTAGCCCGCGGTCAGGCTGGTGCCAAGAAAAACGATGGTCGGAAGCGAAGGCGGAGCCGCGAGCGAATCAGCCGGCGCCTTGTTCTCCGCGCGCGAGTCACCGTTTCCCCGGCAAGCGGCGACGATCAGAAGCCACGGGATCAATCGAAATCGCACTATCATTCTCCGTCTCGAAGTATCCCGGAGCTTTCTCATGTTGCGTTGCGAGTCGCTCACCCAGACCTATCTCTCCGGCGGGCGCCCGCTCACGGTGCTGAACGATATCACCTTCCATCTCGATCCCGGCGGATTCCTCGCTATCCTGGGGCCCAGCGGCAGTGGAAAGACGACGCTGCTCGGTCTGCTCGCGGGACTCGATCGCCCGAGCCACGGCCGGGTGGAGCTCGACGGTCAGGATCTGGGGTCGCTCGATGAGGATCAGCGGGCCCGGCTTCGCGCCGAGAAAGTCGGTTTCGTGTTCCAGTCGTTTCAGCTCATCCCCACCCTGACGGCGCAGGAGAACGTCCAGGTTCCTCTCGAGCTCCGGGGCGAGCCCGCGGAGGCGCGCGCGGTCGAGCTGCTTGCCCGGGTCGGTCTGGGCGATCGGGGCCATCACTATCCCGCCCAGCTCTCGGGCGGCGAGCAGCAGCGGGTCGCGCTCGCGCGGGCGTTCAGCATCCGACCCCGGTTTCTCTTCGCGGATGAGCCAACCGGCAACCTGGACGCCGCCACCGGCGCGACCATCATCGGCCTCATGGACGATCTGAATCGGGAACAAGGCACCACACTGGTGCTGGTGACCCACGACTCTGCCCTCGCCTCCAGGGCGCGTCGCACCATCCGGCTTGCCGATGGGCGCGTGGTGGAGGACACCGGCGCGTGAGCCCGCTCCGGTTCGTGCTGCGCATGGCCTGGCGGGAAGGCCGCGGCGAGGGCGCTCGCCGGCTCTGGCTGCTCTCTGCGGCGATCATCGCGGGCGTCGCGGCGCTGGTGGCGATCAACTCGTTCACCGAGAACATGCGGCGCGCCGTGGCGGAGCAGGCGCGTGCCCTGGTCGGGGCGGACCTCGTGTTCCGGAGCAGCCGGCCGTTCTCCGATTCGGTCGAGGCCCTGTTCGACAGCCTGGCCCAGCCGCCGGATCGCTCCCGGGTGACCAGCCTCATCGCGATGGGATACGTCCCCCGAACCCAGGACGTCCGGCTGGTCCAGGTCCGCGCGGTCGAGCCGGGGTATCCCTACTACGGAGAAATCACCACCGATCCGCCCGGCCTGTGGAGCCGGTTTCCCCTGACCGGGGGCGCGCTGGTGGATCCGGTGCTGCTGCCGTCACTGGGCGCGCGGATCGGCGACACCCTGGCCATCGGCGAGGGCCGCTTCCCGATCGTGGGCCAGATTCTCGACGTTCCGGGTGAGCCGGCCATCGCGAGCGCGTTCGGCGCCCGGGTCTTCATCCCCGCCGCCGCCCTCGCGGGAACCGGACTCATCCGGTTCGGATCCCGCGCCGAGTACGAGGAGTATGTACGGCTCCCCCCGTCGGGAGATGCGCAGGCGATTGCCAGGAAGTACCGCGCTTCCCTCCGGGAGCGGCGGGTCGGGATCCGCACCGTGGAACAGAGCCAGGAGAACCTGAGCCAGGCGCTCACCCAGCTCGGCAATTTTCTCGGGCTGGTCGCCCTGGTGGCCCTGCTGCTGGGCGGGTTAGGGGTGGCGAGCGCCGTCAACGTGCTGATCCGGCGGAAGCTCGATACCATCGCGGTGCTGCGGTGCCTGGGCGCGTCATCGAGCCGGCTGCTCGGGATCTATCTGGTGCTGGCCCTGGCGATGGCGCTGCTGGGCAGCACGGTCGGCGCCGCGATCGGCATCGGACTCCAGCAGCTCCTTCCGCTCCTTTTCCGGGGCCTCCTGCCGGTGGATGTGCGGGTCACTCCTTCGCCGGGCTCGATTCTGCTGGGGACCGGTCTCGGACTCTGGGTGGCCGGCGCCTTTGCGGCCTTGCCGCTTCTCGCCATCCGGCGAGTGTCTCCGCTCAGAACTCTCCGGCGCGACGTCGATCCGCTCCCCACCGGGAATCGCTCGAATCGCCTGGTGCTGCTCCTGATCGCGGCGAGCGTGGTGGGCCTTTCCGCCATCCAGGTGGGGAACCCGGTGCTCGGCGCGGGGTTCGCGGTCGCGATCGGGATTGCGTTGCTGGTGCTCTGGCTCTCGGCCAAGGGACTCATTCTCGCGGTGCGCCGGTGGTTTCCCCATCGCTGGCCCTATCTCTGGCGTCAGGGTCTTGCGAATCTGTTCCGCCCCGCCAATCAGACCGTGATGGTGGTACTCGGCCTCGGCTTCGGCGCGTGCATACTCACCACGCTGTTCGTGGTGCAGGCGAATCTCCTGCAGCAGTTCCGACCCCGGTTCGGCGGCTTCCGGCCCAACCTGTTGCTCTTCGACATCCAGCCGGACCAGTCGGAAGGCGTTGCCAAGACCCTCGCGGAGAACGGCCTCCCGTCGGGACCGATGGTTCCCATCGTGACCATGCGGATTTCCGCGATTCGCGGCGTGCCGGTGCGCGAGCTGATGGACACCAGTCAGAATGGCCAGAGGGGCCAGAGGGGCCAGAACGGTCAGGAAGAGGAAGAGAATCGGGAGCGGAGCGGGCCGGCGGGTTGGGCGCTCCGGAGGGAGTACCGGTCCACCTACCGCGACACGCTCACCACGGCGGAACGGGTGGTCGAGGGGCGCTGGTGGGATGGGCCGGCCAGCGCGAACGGACCGGTCCTGATCTCGATGGAACGCGGGCTCGCCCGGGACCTCGCGATCAGACTCGGTGACGAGGTCACCTGGGACGTGCAGGGCGTTCCGGTCACCACCCGGGTGGCCAGCCTCCGCACGGTGGACTGGCGCCGCTTCGAGCCCAACTTCTTTGTGGTGTTCCAGCCTGGCGCAATCGACCGGAGCCCCCAGATGGTGGTGACCCTAACCCGGGCCGACAGCACCGCGATACGGGGCCAGGTGCAGCGCCAGCTGGCGGAGCGCTTCCCCAATGTCACCACCATCGACCTGTCCCAGGTCCAGCAGGCCCTGGAGCACATTCTCGACCGCGGCGCTCTTGATCGTCCGGTTCCTGGCCTTGTTCAGTCTGATCACCGGCGCGGTGGTGCTGGTGGGATCGGTGTCGGCGAGCCGGCTGGCGCGGGTTCGGGAGGCGGTGCTGCTCAAAACCCTGGGCGCCACGCGGAGCCAGGTGCTGCGCATCCTGCTCGCCGAGTATGCCGCGCTCGGCCTGCTGGCTTCGGTGGTCTCGGTGGTCCTCGCGAGTATCGGCGGGTGGGCGCTGTTCCGCTGGGTATTCAAGAGCGATTTTCACCTGCCGGTCCTCCCGATGGGCGGCCTGACCGCGGCCCTGATCGGGATCACCCTGGCGGTGGGACTCTGGAACAGCGCCGAGATCCTGAAGCGCGCGCCGCTGGCGGTGCTGAGAGAAGAATAGGTGCTAGGTGGTAGGGGGTAGGTGCTAGGCGCATACCTAGCACCTAGCACCTACCACCTACCACCTCTCAACTATATTCGTCGCCATGCTTGCGATCGATCTCACCGGAAAACGCGCCCTGGTGGCCGGGGTCGCCGACGATGCGGGGTTCGGGTTCGCCATCGCCAAGGCGCTCGCCGAGGCCGGCGCGACCATCTGCCTGGGCACCTGGCCCCCCGCGCTCACCATCTTCCAGAACCTGCTCGAGCGCGGCAAGCTCGACGGGTCGATGTCGCTGTCCGGCGGGGGAAAGCTCGCCTTCGAGCGGATCTATCCGCTCGACGCCGCCTTCGACACGCTGGAAGACGCGCCCGCCGACATCAGGGAAAACAAGCGCTACAAGGAGCGGGGAGATTTCTCGATCCGCGGGATGGCGGAGCGGATCCGGCAGGACTTCGGCGAGTCATCACTGGATATCGTGGTGCACAGTCTCGCCAATGGGCCCGAGGTGAAGAAGCCGCTGGTGGAGACCAGCCGGAAGGGTTACCTCGAGGCGGTGAGCGTGAGCGCCTACAGCAACGTGGCGCTGGTGCGGGAGCTCGGGCCCATGATGCGGCCGGGTGGGTCGTTCCTCTCGCTCAGCTACCTGGCGGGGGAGCGGGTGATCCCGGGGTATGGAGGCGGTATGTCCTCCGCCAAAGCCGCGCTCGAATCCGACACCCGGACCCTGGCCTACGAGGCGGGCCGCAAGTTCGGGGTGCGGGTCAATGCGATCTCGGCGGGTCCGTTGGCATCCCGCGCGGCGAGCGCGATCGGGCTGATCGAGCGGATGGTCGAGTACGTGAAGGCCAACGCGCCGCTGCCGCGGGACTTCGAGGCCCGGGACGTGGGCCATACTGCGGCGTTCCTGGCGAGCCCGCTGGCGTCGGGGATCACCGGGACAGTGCTCTACGTGGACAACGGATTTCACGCGATGGGGATGGCGGTCGAAGGCCCTGGAACGGTGAGTGCGTAGGGGCGCTCGGGTGGGGTCGCCGACGGGCGCCCCAGTTCGCAGCACACGGAACTCCGCGGGTCGTTGAGCGTTCGCGAACTTAGGCGCCTGGAGGCGACGCCGGCCCAAGCGCCCAACCCAAATCAGCGCTCGTTCCGGGCCCACTGGAAGAACAGCACGCTCATCGCGCCCCAGATCCACAGGTTCCCGGGGATCCACATCAGCAGTCCGCCGAGCTTCTGATCATCCATGAACGAGAGACCCCAGGTGCGGGGAGCGGCCAGGTACCAGGTGTAGAGCGGCTGGTCGGCGAAGGTGATGATGGCCCCGAGGAGCTGCATCGGCATCTGCCCGAGAAACAGGTACAGCATCCCTAACCCGGGAGGCAGCCGGGGATAGACCGGGGTGGGGCTCATCACCGGCCACCAGAAGAACACCGCCGCGACCATGAACATCAGGTGGGTCACGATGTGCACGTCGTGGTTCCGCATCATCAGGTCGTAGGAGCCGGTGGTGTGCCAGACCAGCAGAATCGCCGAGAAGAACACCCCCGCGAAAACCGGATGGGTCGCCACCTTGCCGATGGCGCGGAGCCACCGGGGAGACGTCCACCGCTCCACCAGCCAGCCGGGCAATCCCGCGATGAACAGGGGAGGCATCACCAGGGTCAGCAGCAGGTGCTGCCCCATGTGGATCCAGAAGAGATAGGTATCGCTCAGGTCATGGATCGGCCCGTTCAGGGCGACGATCATGACCGCCATCGCGGCATAGAAGCAGACCGGCTTCCACCACTCCGACCTCGGGGCGCCGACCGCCTTCCGATGGGGCCCGGTGCCCCAAGTGTAGAGGGCGATGAACACCGCGACGCCGATCAGAACGCTGGGGTGAATGCCCCAGTCGGGAGTGAACGGCGGGATGGCCTCGGAAGTGAGAGGTGACAGGTGAGAGGGGAGAAGGGAAAAACCAAACGCCACCTGCAGAACCCCTCTCACTTCTGACCCCTCACCTCTGACCTACAGGGCTCCTACCGTGCGCCAGTAGCTGAGCAGGATGACCAGCGAGATGATGATGACAGCGGCGATGATAATGGGAAAGACGAACAGGTTCGACAGCAGCCGGGGATCCTGCTTGAGGTGCATGTAGAACATCGCCACCAGGGCGAACTTCGCGGCTGACAGCACCAGCAGAATCAGCACCACCACCGGCGCCACCGTGGACTGGAGCGAGGGAAGGAAGTGGCCACCGGACACTTCGAACGCCATCACCTCGAGCGCGGTCAGCGCAAACAGAATGACCGCGATCTTGGCGTACAGGCCCGGGGTCGGATGGCTGTGTTCCTTGTGGGCGTGAGCGTCCATCAGATCACCTCATCAGGTAAACGACGGGGAAGATCACGATCCACACCACGTCCACGAAGTGCCAGTACAGGGCGGCGATCTCCAGGTTGAGCGATTTCCCGGGCGGGATCTTGCCCCGGATCGCGAGCACCAGGAGGGTGGAAAGCCAGATCACCCCGGCCGTCACATGGCTTCCGTGGAAACCCGTCAGCGTGAAGAAGCTCGAAGAGAAGAGGTTGGTGCTGTAGCCCATTCCCTTGTGAAAGAAATGGGTGAACTCGTACACCTGCATCCCGACGAAGAAGAGGCCGGCCAGCACGGTGGCGCCCAGCCAGCCGATCAGCATCCCGCGCCGGCCCTTCTGTGCCCCATAGAGCGCCAGCACGATGAAGAACGAGCTGAACAGCAGGACCGCGGTACCGAAGGTGACCAGGGGAATCTCGATGACCCCCTCGCAGGCCTGCATCTTCCCGTGCAGCATGCACTGCGACTCGGTATGGGGCAACGGACCCACCAGGCTCTTGCCCTTGTACACCAGGTAGGTCGAGATCAACGACGCGAAGAAGAGGCACTCCGATCCGATCAGGGTCCACATCGCCACTTTCCGGCTGGGAATCCCGGTCGTGGTCGGGTGGCTGTCATGCATGGACCCTTCGTGCATCGCATGGGGCGCCGCCATGGCATGGCTGGAGTGGCTCACGGGCTAATGCTCCTCGGGAAAGGGCGGCTCGAAGGCCCAGCGGTAGATGCCGATCACCAGCACCGCGGCGCCAGAGAGGGTGATCGCGTACCAGCCCTTCATATGAGTGAAGAGAATGCTGCCGATCACCAGCAGGACCCCGACCGCGGTCACCAGCGGCCAGATCGACGGACGAGGAAGGTGGATCCCCGCCCCGCTCACCCGCTTGGGCTCCGGCAACTGGCCGCCCTGGGCCCGGCGTGCGTCCCACGCCGGCGTCGCGCTATGCACCGCCGGCACTTCGTCGAAATTGAACTCCTGGGGCGGCGAAGGAATCATCCACTCGAGGGTGGCGCCCTTCCACGGATCCGCCGGTGCGGTCTTCGGCTTCCGCAACGTGCTCAGGAGATTGTACAGGAACACCAGGAATGAGATCGCGAGGAGCAGCGCGCCCCAGGTCTCGAACCGGTTCCAGAACTCGAAGTTGTTCCCTGCCGCGTAGGTGTACACCCGCCGCGGCATCCCGTTGAGCCCGAGGAAGTGCATCGGGAAGAAGGTAAGATTGAATCCGATCAGCATCAGCCAGAAGTGCACCTTGCCCAGCTTCTCGTCCAGCATTCGCCCGAACATCTTGGGGAACCAGTAGTAGGTGCCCGCCGCGATGCCGAAGATCGACCGCCGAACAGCACGTAGTGGAAGTGCGCCACCACGAAGTAGCTGTCGGTCTGCTGGAGATCCGCCGGCGGCGAGGAGTGCATCACCCCGGAGAGGCCGCCGATGATGAACATCGCCACCAAGCCCAGCGCGAAATACAGCGGGGTCCTGAACTGGAGCGAGCCGCCCCAGATGGTGCCGATCCAGTTGAAGATCTTCACCCCGGTCGGCACCGCGATCAGCATGGTCGAGATCGCGAAGAACGAGTCCGCGATCGGGCCCATGCCGGTCGCGAACATGTGATGGCTCCACACGCCGAAGCCCAGGAAGCGCGATGAACGCCCCCGAGAAGACCATCGCGGTATAGCCGAACAGCGGTTTCCGGGAGAAGACCGGCAACACTTCCGACACGATCCCGAAGGCCGGCAGGATCAGGATGTACACCTCGGGGTGCCCGAAGATCCAGAACAGGTGCTGCCACAGGATCGGGTCGCCGCCGCCCGCCGGGTAGGAAGAAATGACTCCCGAAGTGCCGGTCCATCATGAGCAGGACCAGCGCCACCGTGATCACCGGGAACGCGAGCAGGAGCAGGATCGGGTGATGAAGCTCATCCAGACGAACATCGGCATCCGCATCATCTTCATCCCCGGCGCCCGCATGTTGACGATGGTGACGAAGAAGTTGATCGCCGCCGCCAGCGACGCGATGCCGAGGATCTGGAGACCCAGCATCCAGAAGTCGATGTTGAGCCCGGGCGAGTAGGTCCGCTCGGTCAGGTTGGCGTAGCCGAACCAGCCGCCGTTGGGCGCCGCGTTGAGCAGGAAGCTGAAGTTGATGAACAGGCCGCCCAGCAGAAACACCCAGTAGCTGAACGCGTTGAGCCGCGGGAAGGCGACGTCGCGGGCCCCGATCTGGAGCGGGATGAAGATAATTGAAGAACATCGCCGAGAGCGGCATCACCCCGAGGAAGATCATGGTGGTGCCGTGCATGGTGAACAGCTGATTGTAACGTATCGGCGCTCACCAGGGTGTTGTCGGGCCGCATCAGCTGGAGGCGGATGATCAGCGCCTCGATCCCGCCCATCAGGAAGAAGATGAAGGCGGTGGTGCCGTAGAGGATCCCGATCCGCTTGTGGTCAACGGTGGTGATCCAGCTCCAGATCCCGGTTTTTTCCGCGTGGATCGCCGGGGCGTGTTCGAGAACGGAGGTGGCCATGGGCTATCCGGTGGCGTTTAGCGGAGGTAGGCGACCAGCGTGGTGATCTCCTGGCTGGTCAGCTTGCGGGGGAGAATCATCAGCGCGCCCGACTTCACCGAGCCGGGATTGCTGAGCCACCGGGCCAGATTCTCCGGCGGTGTTCTGCAGCATCCCCGCGACGATCGTGGTGCGGCTCCCCATGTGGGACAGGTTGGGGCCCTTGGTGGCGAGCACGCCGGCCAGCGCGGTGCCCACCATCGCGTGACAGCCGATGCAGCCGCCGCCCGTTGAAGGCCGCCTGCCCGGCCTTTTCCAGCGAATCGGCCGCCGCATCGCGGACCGGGACCTGGGTCGAATCCAGCTTCCCGTTGTTCACCATCGGGGAGCCGAGCCGCTGCGCCGCGACCCAGGCGTCGAAGTCCGCCTGCGGCTGCACCGGAGCACGAAGCCCATCCGGCCGTGCTGCTCGCCGCAGAACTCGGCGCACTGCCCGGTGAAAGTCCCGGTGACCTCGGCCTTGAACCAGAGCGGGTTGTGCTTCTTCGGAAAGAGGTCGCGCTTCCCGGCGAACTGCGGCACCCAGAAGCTGTGGATCACGTCCGCCGAGGTCATCCGCAGGTTGACCGTCTTGTCGACCGGGACGTGCATCTCGTTCGCGGTCACCACCCCCAGATCGGTGTAGCGGAACTCCCACCACCACTGATGGCCGATCACTTCGATGGTGACCTTGTCGCCCTCGGCGTAGGATGAGGTCTTGAAGATCGTCTTGATGGTCGGCACCGCGATCATCACCAGGATGAAGGCGGGGATGATGGTCCACACCACCTCGAGCCCGGTGTGGCCGTGCACCTGGCGCGGCTCGGGATCGTCGGGGCGGCCCCGGAACTTGAGGATCGCGAAGACCAGCGCGCCCTCGACCAGCACGAACACGATCGTGGCCCAGAACACCGTGGTCCGGAACAGCTTGTCCACCATCCGCCCGAAGTCTCCCCGCGGCAGCAGCGTCGTCTGGGGATAGTTGTGGGCACAGCTCGCCACCAGGACGACGATGCTGAGAGTGGTGAGGACGACGATGAGGCGCCGGAAAGAACCGGGTCTCTTAATCATCAGAATCCGAGGCTCGGAAGGGGGAGACGCACGGGCGCAAAACTAGCGCTCGCTTGCGGTTGGGTCAACGTCCCGCCATCAGCTTTTCGATCTCGGCCACGGTTCGGGGCGCCCCCTTCGAGAGATGGACAAAACCGGTCTCCGTTATCAGGAAATCATCCTCGATCCTGACCCCGAGGCTTTCTTCGGGGATGTAGATCCCCGGCTCGATCGTGAAAGCCATGCCGGGAGCAAGCCCGCCGGGCCGCCCCGAGACGTCGTGGACGTCCATCCCGATCCAGTGGCTCAGCCCGTGGATGAAATACTTGACGCAACCGCCCGCGCCGCAGAGATCCCCCGAGTGCGCCGTCATGTATTCGCGAGCCACCTGGTCCAGCTCCCGAAGCGTGGCCCCCGGCTTGATGGCGTCGATCGCGGCCTGTTGCGAGCCCAGGACCAGCTCGTAGATCGCCTTCTGGCGCGGGGTGAACTTCCCCGAAACGGGAATGGTCCGGGTGATATCGGCCGAGTAGTACCCGTACTCCGCGGCCATATCCATCACCATCAGATCGCCGGGCTGGGTCTGCCGCAGATTCTCGTCATAATGGAGGATCGTGCTGTTGATCCCCGAGCCCACAATGCTCGGATACCCCACCCGCTCCGCGCCCAGCCGGTGGAAGGTGTACTCGGCGGTCGCCTCGATTTCGTATTCATAGAGACCCGGCTTGGTCGCCCTGATCGCGGCGACGTGGCCCTGGGCGGAAATCTCGACTGCGAGGGTCAGCCGCCTGATTTCCTCGGCGTCCTTTACCTGGCGGAGCGCGCCCATGAGCGGGAGCAGGTCCTGCGAGGTCAGCCCATATCCGGTCAGCAGGAGGTTCTTGATGAAATCGGGCCTGCTGTCCCGCTCGGTGTGCCGGATCCAGAGCGGACCTCCCTGGCCGTTGCCCCGGAATCCGACCAGCCGCCTGAGCCAGAGCTGAACCGAATCGGCGGAGTGGATGTTGGCGACTGGTATGCCGGTCGCGGCGGCGGCCTCGGGGCCGGGACCCAGTTTCGGGCCGGTCCATCGCTCCACGTTCGGATTTCGTGGTGGGATGAAGAGATGGGCCTCTCCGTGCGCCGAATCGGTGGCGACCACGACCAGCCAGGCATCGGGTGTCTCGAGGCCGGTGAGATAGAAGAAATCGTTGTCCTGACGGAACGACGTGGACTGGGGATAGTCGGAAGCCGGTGGGTCGTTGGACAGCTCGTGCTGGGCCTGGATCACCGCGACCCCGCTCTTCATTCTCGCAACCAGCGCCTGGCGCCTGGCCTGGAGAAACTGGACCGGAACCGGCCCGGAGGGCGCCGTGGTCTGCGCCGCGAGACTGGATGACAGGGCGGCAATCGCGACCAGCACGGGAACATGACGTCCAAGCTTCATCCGTGGCTCTCGAAATGTGGGGATGATGAAAAATACTCTAGCGGCGCCGTGTCTAGCCGGACCCCTGCGCCCGCGCTATCTTCCTGAAGGATTCCTCAAACGCGCCCGGTGCCACCCGCGCCGGGCAGTTCCTTTTTTGGTGGCATGGCGATGATTCAGGAAATGCGGGAAAAGCTGGGCAAGGAGATCGAGGACCTGAGCCGCGAGCTGACCATCACTCTGCCCCAGGCCATCGCCACGGCCGTGGCGATGGGCGACCTTCGGGAAAACTCGGAGTACAAAGCTGCGCTCGAGCGCCAGCAGCTGGTGCAGGCCCGCCTCACCCAGCTCCATCAGCGCATGGCGCAGATTTCCCAGCTCGCCAGCTCCCCGGCGCCGACCGACCGGGTCGGCCTCGGCGCCAAGGTCGTGGTCGAGGATGCCGCGACCGGAGACCAGGAGACCTATACATTGGTGCTCGCGGAGATGATGGACATCGATGCCGGGCACATCTCGCTCGCGTCCCCGCTCGGGCGCGCGCTCCTGGACCGGAAACCGGGAGAAGAGGTGAGTCTCAAGCTCCCGACCATGAGCCGGAAGCTCAAGGTCCTGGAAGTCATCACCGTTCACCAGCAAGGATGAGCGTGGACTCTGAGTCGTCCTTCCCTCCGAAGAAACTGCTGGTCGCCGGTGACCGGGTCCTGATCGAGCCACAGGAAGGCGAGGAGCGCACCAAGGTCGGATTGTATCTCCCGGCGACCGCGATGGAAGGGCAGCAGGTCCAGGAGGGAACCATCGTCGCGATCGGCCCGGGCGACCCCATCCCCGACCCGTCGGTGTTCGACGAAGAGCCGTGGCGCGCCGAAGAAAAGACGCCCCGGTTCCGCCCGATGCAGGCCCGAGTCGGTGACCACGCCATCTTCTTTCGCAAAGCAGCGGTCGAGATCCGGTTCGAGGACAAGCGGTATCTGGTCGTTCCGCAGGCCGCGATCCTCGCGCTGGTGAGGGACGAGCTGCCGCTTTGAGGTGAGAGGTGAGAGGTGAGAGGTGAGAGGTGAGAGGTGAGATCCTGACAACCGCCTTGGTGGTGCTGGGCTTCGTTCCTGGTGCGCTTAAATCCCAGGCAGAGGCCCCTCTCACCTCTCACCCCGTACCTCTCACCTCCTACACCCCCCACCGCGTGTACGATGCCCGGCACAAGAAGTTCGTGGACTTCGAGTCCTTTGTCTCGAAGCTTTCCCAAGCCGATCTGGTGTTCGTCGGCGAGCAGCACGACGATCCCGCCACCCACCGCATGGAGCTCGCGATTCTCGAAGGGCTCGCCCGACGGCGCGACTCAGTCGTGCTGGCGCTCGAAATGTTCGAGCGCGACGTGCAGCCCCTCCTCGACGGCTACGTCTCCGGGTTAGTCATCGAGGATTCGCTGATGAAGAACGGCCGCCCCTGGAAGAATTACCCCGGCGATTACCGGCCGCTGGTCGAGCTGGCCCGAGCAACACGGCTGGCCGGTGATCGCGAGCAATGTTCCCCGCCCCATGGCGTCGCTGGTGGCGCGGACCGGGCTTGCCGGGCTCGATACCCTGTCGACCGAGCGCCGAGCCCAGGCCGCGGCCGACCTGCAATGTCCCGAAGACGATTACTACCGCGAGTTCGTGAAGGAGATGGGCGACATGGGGGGCCACGGCCCCTCGTCCGATACGACCAGCGCGAAGACCCGGATGGACCGGATGTACCAGGCGCAGTGCGTGAAGGACGAGACCATGGGCGAATCGGTCGCGAAGGCGTGGAAGCCCGGGCGCCTGGTGATTCACTACAACGGTTCCTTCCACACCGACTTTGGCCTCGGCACTGCGGCGCGCGCCGAACGGCGGCTCGGCAAGCCAAAGACGATCGTGGTGACCGCGGTGCCGGTGGAGAACCTCGACCACCGTCGAGCCGAACAAGGAGGAGCGGAAGCGAGCGGATTATCTGCTGTACGTGCTCGCGCCGCCCAAGACCCATGGCGACGGCCATTGAACCCGAGTCCCTGCCCCATCCCACCGCGGGACTGATCTTCCGGCGCGCGATGCGCCTGCGCTGCCCGCTCTGCGGCGGCCGCCCCATCCTGCTGAGCTGGTTCACCGTCGCGCCATCCTGTCCGAGCTGCGGGTTACACCTGGATCGCGACGAGCCGGGTACTGGATCGGGAGTTACACGGTGAATCTGTTTCTCACCGAAGGATTCCTCGCGCTGGCATTCGTGGCGGGCCTGTTGATCACCTGGCCGGCGGTGCCGTGGACCTGGTTCACGGTGATCGGGCT
The DNA here is from genome assembly GCA_963841505.1 of uncultured Gemmatimonadales bacterium. Taxonomy (GTDB): domain Bacteria; phylum Gemmatimonadota; class Gemmatimonadetes; order Gemmatimonadales; family GWC2-71-9; genus JABFSM01. Next base: position 343,034 of record CAWJCZ010000001.1, on the reverse strand, counting down.
GGGCCTTGCGGTGCTGATCCCGATTCTGGTGTTTCCCCACACCAAGCTGCTTGTATCTGGCGATCGATCTCGCCTTGCGCCCCGTGGAGGACACCGATCTTACCACCCCCCACGAGGCAGGCCTAACCCGGAAGGGCTGAACCCAGGCCTTACCACTCCACCATCCTTCTGTCCTCCAATCCTCCTGTGTTCCGGTCCTCCCCTTATGGCACCGCCCCCGTCCCGCAGCTGCCGTCGGCGGCGCGCACCGTCGGATACGCGATCTTGAGCTGCTCGAGGTAGTTCTTGTACTTCCTGGGATCGTAGTAGTACTGCCGCATCTGGTCCCGGTATTTCTCCAGGATGCCCTTGTTCAGCTCGATCGCGGGCCGGTCCTCGGGCCGGATCAGCGGCTCGTACTTCGTATCCTTGGTCTGCACGTTCCGGAAATAGTCCCAGGCGTCCTGCACCAGCTTCGGCGTCATCAGGATATCGAGGATCGTCATCCCCATGGCCTTGGCGCCGGCGGTGGCGCCCTTGTGGGCGACCGGCGTGGCCATCGCGATCGCGTCGGTCCAGTTGTGTCCCGGGAGTCCCGGAATGTTGGAGGGGAAGCGGAGGGTGACGGTGGGCAGGGTCCAGGTCACGTCGCCGATGTCGTCCGAGCCGCCGCCCCGCTTCTGCTCCTCGGGCACCGGTCCGCCCAGGGCCCGGCCGATGGCTGTCGATCAGGCCTCGCGGGTTAGGGTTCTTGAGCTCGGTCTGGAGCGCCAGCGCGAACTTCTGGTCGGCGTCGGTCCATTTCGGCATCCCCACCTGCCGGATGTTGGCCGCCATCGCCTCGGCGATGGGCTTGTTGAAGTGCTGGGGCCAGGCGCTGCCCAGCACCCGGACCGGTTCCACCGTGGTGCCGGTCATCATCGCGGCGCCGGTGGTGATCGAGTCCAGGATCGCCCACATCTCCTTGATATGGGGGAAGTCCAGCTCGCGCAGGTAGTACCACACCGAGGCATTCTGGGGGACCACGTTGGGCTGGTCGCCGCCGTTGGGGATCACGTAGTGGGAGCGCTGGGTGATCCGCAGGTGCTCGCGCCGGAAATTCCAGGCGATGTCGGTGAGCTCCACCGCATCGAGCGCGCTGCGGCCCCGCCACGGCGCGCCGGCCGCGTGGGCCGACTGGCCCTTGAAGGTGTAGAGCAACGAGACCAGGCCGTTGCCGTCGCTCGAGCCCCACGCCACGCCGAAGTTGCTGCTCACATGACTGAACAGGCTGATGTCCACATCGTTGAACAATCCGCCCCGCACGTAGTACGCCTTGGTGCCCACCAGCTCCTCGGCGACGCCGGGCCAGATCTTGAGGGTGCCGGGGATGTGATCGCGCTCCATGAGTCGTTTGGCCGCGAGGGCCGCGGTGATGTTCACCGCCATCCCGCTGTTGTGCCCTTCCCCATGACCGGGCGCGCCGGGAATCAGGGGGTCGCGGCAGGCGACGCCGGGTTTCTGGGAGGCCTGGGGGATGCCGTCGATGTCGGTGCCGATGGCGATCACCGGCTTGCCGGAACCCCAGGTCGCAACCCACGCGGTCGGGATGCCGAGGTAGTTCTCCTGGACCGTGAAGCCTTCGCGACGGAGCAGGGCGACCAGGTACTTGGAGGTTTCGAATTCCTGGAAGCCGAGCTCGCCGAAGGAGAAAATCTGGTCCACCATTTCCTGGGTGAACTTGGCCCGGGAATCCACGTCGGCCACCAGCTCGCTCTTGAGGCGATCGAGCCTGGGATTGGACGGGGCTGGCGCCGCGGGCTGCTGGGCGCGAGGGGGCTGGCGAGCATCAGTGCGGGAATCAGGATCGCGAGGCGCATGAGAGAACCGGGCTGTTGCGGGTAAAAGGCGACGGACCGGGAGAGGTTAGCGCGAGGGAGGCAGGTCCCGCAAGCGCCCCGGGGCCTGGCGAGCCAGAGAGCGCTTCAGCCGGGGAGCTCGGTGCTCAGCCGATCGCCGCCGCGGGAACAGGCGTCGCCGCCGGCTGGACGCACTCAGATCGCGCGCCCATGTCAGACCGGGGTCACTGAGGGAGATCCCGGGTGCTGCCGTCCTCGTACACCAGCGTGATGGTTCCTTCCACCTGCCTCTCGGCGACCAGTCGGGGACGGCTTCCTCGGAGTGCGTCCGAAAGCTGGCCGATTAGATCATCCGCGGATATCGCGGCATACTCTTTCCCGGCAAGTACCAGTAGGGGGTTCACGTATTCCTGGCCGGAACGCGCTGAACCCTTCCGGGTATCCCGGGTAACAAAGACGATAGCGCGGAGGTCCGTTCCGGCATTCTCCCCGGCAGGTACGGGAGGAGGCAGGAAGGCACCGTACCGATCAGGCTCATCGGAGCCCGTTGCTCCGATGTGTGCCGGCACTCCCTGAGCCAGGACCTCGACCCATATACATCCGGGGTAATGGTCACCCTCGCTGGGGAACCTGAGGATCCAGAGGGTGGCGTAAATGCTCATCTCAGGCGGATAGGGATTAGGCCGCGAGGCAGAGAAGTCATCTCTCCGTCGCATCAGTCGGAAAGCAGGCCGCCGGTGATCCGCTCCAGCTGTCCGTTGGTGAAACGCGCCACGTACTCGTAGAACACTCTCGGTTCATCATCACTACAGGTGGAGAACCGCAGGTCGCGGTGAATATCATGCACTTCGTCCTCGCCGATCGGGATCGATCGGATCGAACCGACCCACCGCAAGAGAGCCCTGGCTTCCGGATCGGGATGGTCCCGGTACGGACCCTCCGATTCCGTAACTTCCTCGTATCGCACCGCGTGATGGACCAGCCGGCCATCCGCCGTTATGGTGTAGCGCTCCAGCCATTGCCGGTCGGTATCCTTGGTTTGGAACTTTCCGGTCCGCGCGTGATCGATCACCCACTGGGGAGGATTACCCGGGAGGGGATACTCGCAGACCACATAGTCAAACATCCCCATGGTCGCCCCTCTCCTCCTCCCTGCGAATCACCTCGAGCCGTTCCTCGAGTTCGGCCAGGGCCGCGTCGCGAGTTTCCGGCGTGCCATGAAAGCCGATCTCCCAGAAGATGGCCCGGATGAACTCACCGAAGGTGATGGTGACTTCGGTTTCGAACTGGAGCGTTTCCGGGTAGCCATCTCGAGACTCGAAACGGATCCTGGGGTTGTATCGCAGGGGAAGATGGAGAAGGTTTCCCATGGGCGCAAAGTCGAGGGAGACCGCGCCTCCATAACGCGCTGGATCGATTTCCGGGTGGGCCGCGAAATACCCGGAATAGGGCTCCCCCCATAGGCCCCAGCCATGGAAATCCCGGGTTATCACATACGGCGTCTTCCAGCTCCCGTGGATACCGCCGGGCTGCAACCGCACCAGCGCCGGCCGGCCGGTGATCGGATCGTCTCCCGTGGCATCGACCAACCGGTGCGGCGGCTTGTCCCCCGTGAGATCTGCTACCGCGCGGTCCATGCGATCCTGTGCCGCGGCTTCGTCGTCGTCGAGCCAGCGAAGCGGTTCGTCGGGCCGTTGGGGATCCGGCTGGTACTCGGAAAGCTCGGCCTGATTGGAGACCTCGAGATAGAAAACGTCCTCCAGAGGCTCCGCCGCTTCTCGGGCTTCCGCCAAAAACGCTGCTGGATTGCAACCCAGAAGGGGGGACAGCAAACCGATGTCCTCCACCTCTTCCAGAAGCGCCACCAGATCCCCCATGGCAAAATCTGCATCGATGCTTTCGAGCTGATCGTACCAGTAGCGGAGCAATTCAGCAGCCCCGCGAAGCGTAACCGGCTCTTCAGCCTCGTTCTGAATACCCGCTCTGGTCAGTCGCATGTCCTGTCTTTCGAACGGTCGAGCTCGCCGGAGCACGAACCATGTCGGCGCGGCGGAAGTACACGATGACTGGGCGTTCCGCCGATACGCTGATCCGGAGTACAACCTGTCGGCCTGCGCGATTGGGACGCGCTGGCCTGCGCGCCTGCGGGTTAGCAGCCCACGGAGCGGCGATCATCCCCGCCGCGGTGCGCTCGCCCATGACCCGCACTCCGGCGATGCTATTCCTTCAGTTCGACCTGAATGTCCAGCTCTCGATGCTCCCGGCTCAGCCGGTAGATTGTGCCAGCGTCGCGGCCACGTCCATGGTGGGGAGGTGTTTCACCTCGGTCCGCAGGAAGCCGCTCTCGCCGCACCACTGCGTCGGCCAGGGTCATTCCCCCTCTGAACAACTCGAGATGGACTTCGACATTCGTGCGGTTGATACGCCGCACCAGGACCTCGTGCTCCCTGGCAATCTCTCGGTACCGTCCGAGTAACGAACTCGGATCGACCGAGGGGCGGTCGCCCTCCTGCACGGTCGCGTTCTCCAGGAGCAGGGACCGCAGCCGTTTCATGCGCTTCTGGAGATCGGCCCGAAGCGCGAGGCCTTCGCCGAGCAACATCAGGCACCTCCTGTCGGATCATGTGAGGCGTGGACGGGCGTTCCGGCAGGGACCACGGGAGTCGCGTCCCTCGTTGCCCTGACTTCCCACCCGCCACGCCTCGTGGCTGGGTTCTCGACTCGAAACCGGGATCCGATTCTCAAAAAAGAGAGTCGCGCCTCGCAGCCGGCTCCTCTCGATTCGAGAGATGCCGGAACGGGACGCGACTCCCAGGACGCCGAGCTTAAGATGCTCGGCTGGCCGAGTCAAGAGTTCAGAGCCCGCCGCTTTCCGGTACTCGGGAACGAAATTCCCCTCCTCGGCTTCCTGGGCGCGCCGGCACGCGAGCTGGGGGCCGAGGTGGAGGGGGAGCGATTCGCGTTTTTCCGCTCTGGTTTTTTGGCCCCTCTGCAGCAATATCGGGATATGCCTGACCGCCCTTCTTCTTCGACCGCAAAGCCCAAGCTGTTGACGCGGCTGCGGCTTGCCATCCGTTCCGCCCACATGAGCCCGCGGACCGAGGCAGCCTATGTGGCCTGGGTGCGTCGCTTCATCCGGTTCCATGGTCTCCGGCACCCGACCGAGCTGGGGGAGGCCCAGGTCGCGGAGTATCTGACCTATCTCGCTACTCAGGCGGGGGTGGCAGCCTCGACCCAGCAGCAGGCCCTCAGCGCCCTCCTGCTCTTTTATCGGGACGTGCTGGAGCGGCCGCTCGGGAATCTGGGTCCGGTGCACCGAGCTCGTCTGCCCCATCGGCTTCCGGTCGTCCTGACGCGGGGAGAAGTGCACCGGGTGTTGGCTGAACTCGAGGGAGTGTACCGGATTGTGGGGATGCTGCTTTACGGGGCAGGACTTCGGGTGCTCGAGGCGGTGAGCCTGCGGGTCAAGGACGTCGATTTCGTGCGGGGCGAGATCACCGTGCGGCGAGGCAAGGGAGCCAGGGATCGGGTGACCGTGCTGCCGGAGCGGCTGCGGGGGGAGCTCGCCGCGCACCTTGAGGAGGTCAAGGTTTTACACGAGAAGGATCTGGCGAGCGGGGCCGGGCGCGTGGCATTGCCCGAGGCGCTGGCCCGGAAGTATCCCAGGGCGGATCGGGAATGGGCTTGGCAGTGGGTATTTCCGGCGGCGCGGCAGTATCGGGAAAAGGAGACCGATTTGCTGCGCCGCCACCATCTGCATGTGACGGCGATGCAGCGGGCGATGACGGCAGCGGTGCGGACGGCGCGGCTCTCGAAGCGGGCGAGTTGCCATACCATGCGGCACTCCTTCGCGACTCACCTGCTCGAAGCTGGCTATGACATCCGGACGGTGCAGGAGTTGCTGGGGCATCAGGATGTGAGCACGACCATGGTTTACACCCACGTGCTGAACCGGGGCGGGCTCGGGGTGCAGAGTCCAGCGGACTTTCTTTCGGAGCGAGGGCCGGTGCGGCGGGGTCGCGGGATTCGCGATGAAGAGTGATATTCAGGCGGATATTGCTGCGCGAAGTGTGGGGAGAGGGAGTGATAGTCGAAGGACCGCAAGTGAATTACAGGTTAGGCGCACCCATTGAGTCTAAGATGAGTCGATCTTGGGGGATCAAACTAGGGTCAGGAGGCCGCTGCGTGCCGTTTTGCGAGGCCCGCAGCGTCATCGGGATTGGCTGGCAGATGGTTGACCCAAGGATTGCTGCAACAGCCAGCCGCGAAGCTTTGCGCGAGCATGTCACACGCGTTTGCACCTGGTACAAGACCGAACGCGAGCGTGGAGCGGCAACTGGCCAGCTTTTTCGCTTCACTCAGGAGTGCCAAGTTGGTGACTTGTCCTCTACTACGATCCTCCAAACAAGCGCGTTGTGTTCTCGCGGGTCATCTCAGAGCCTCTTTTTCGGGACTTCGATCTGGACGATGAGACTGACATCTTCCACTACCGGCGCGTGGAATATCCACGACCTCCCGTTCCCATTCTAGAGCTTTATGGCCCGCTGAAGGGGCGATTGCTCGGTCCGCGAATGAGCTTCTGGGAGATCGTTCCTCATGATGCAATCGAGAGAATCGCAGCAGGAGATTCGCCAATACTCGGTGCCGCGGACCCTGAACTCGAGGCCGCATATGCATCACTCAAAGACGTGGTGCTAAAGCGAGCCGAATCACTCAATGAACGTGATTGGGAATGGCTAGTTGTTGACTATTTTCTCGCGCAAGGAGCGCGTGTTGATGAAACCAAGGTTGGCGGAAGCCGAGCCATCATTGACGCGGAGGCCGTTTTTGCCCATGGTGATCTGGGTACGGAGGTCTGGCGCATCCAAGTGAAACGTACCAAGACCGACAGGTCGATTGGGCAACTGTTCGCCAGGATCTTGAGCACATTGGCCCTGACGCTCGGTTTTGCTATGTCTCGGTATATGGGTTCACTCCGGAGGCGCGCGCGCGCCGACGAAGAAGGCATCCATCTCATGGAGGCTGGTGAGTTTACGCGGTTCTTGCTCAGCGGCATGTATCGAGACAGCATCGCGGAGAAACTGAGACTGCCGCGTCTCCGTTGAGTGGTCTAAACCATTTGGCTATCTGCCGGGCGCCTAACCCGCGTTTGCAGCTGCCCGGACCCTGGGCGCTTCGGCCGGGGCGCGGTATGTTCTGACCGAGGATTCGCGCCGGCCTCAGCAGGGCCCGGCAGCTGAAACGCAGGCCGTTAGACAGCCTCCAGGCCTTCTCACATGAAGAAGTATCTAATACCGGCTGTCGCCATCATTGCTGCCCTCCTTCTGTAGGCTGCGGCGATGACGTAACCTTCTTTACCGACTTGAAGCCCCGATCATGGATTTGCAATGGGCCGCTGAGTTCGGCAGAGTGGCAATGATCCTTTTCGCCGAATCACGATTGGCGTGGGGTCAAGGACTTCGGGCTCTGTACTACTGTGGACTAATGCTCGCCCGGACGCGTGACTTCGAAGTGAAGCTCCCGGAAGATGGGACGTTCACGAGGAAGCATGGCGCTCGGTAGCAAAACCTGCCCGATCGTTCTTCAAGGACACCCTCCGAGGCTTCCGCAACGACTACGACTATAAGGTTGAGGTGAATACGGAGCGGAGTGTGCGCGGAGCCCTAGAGCGGATTGCCGAGCCAGGCCAAGTCGCTTTCCCGGCTCTGTTTCAACAGGTTCGCGAAGCCATCCGAAACCATTACAGGAAGTGCACTAAGTCTTCCGAAACATGTGCGCACTGCAGGCGTTGCGCTCGTAGACAGTGCACCATTACTCTCGCCACTTCTATTCTTGACCCTTTGCAACATGACATTGAGAAGCTCATGTCAACGACCATACCAGAGTTAGCAACTGAACGGTCTCCACTTGAAGACCAGCCTCCGTGGTCAGCTCAAATGTGACCCTAGGGAAGGTTCGGGTGTGACCTCTCTGCACGAGCCCAGAGTGAAGCGGGTTATCGCTATCGGAGCGAGCAATTTATCCCTGGGTGCGGGGAGCCTGCGAAGCGCGGTTAGCGGTTACTTAGGCCCGATGACAGATGTGAAGATCATTGGCGGCTATGGGCGGTCCTTTGGAACGTCTACAAGGGTCCTCGGGAAGCCTCGTCCGTCTCTGGCTGACTCAATCATGTGCCACGCATTGGACGAACTGCACCGCCCATCGAGCAAAGCCGTGATTACTGATGTAGGAAACGATTTGATGTATGGGATCGCACCGGCGCTCCTGATTGAGTGGCTCCGCCACTGCCTCGTCCAAGTACAGCAATACGCTAACACGGTCCTACTAGTCGATTTGCCTATCGCTGCCTTGGAAGAGCTATCTCCAACTCGCTACCTTCTTGCCCGGTCCGTTCTATTTCCAGGAAGCAGAATCAGCCTAGACACTGGTATGGCCCGGGCAGTCGAAGTATCGAATGGCGTACAGCAACTCGCCTGCAGGCCAAACACTCGGTATCTGGCGCCGCCTAGAGCTTGGTACGGCATTGACCCGTTCCACATTCGTCGGACCAAGAGAAAAGCAGCGTGGGCCAAGATTGTCGAAATGGCAATCGCATGATTACCGCTGTCTAACCCGCGCTTGCAGCTGACCGGGCCCTAACGCTTCGGCCGCCGCAGGGTATCTTCAACCACAGGATCTGCGCGGCGGCCTCAGCGCAGGGCCCGCGCAGCTGAAACGCAGGGCGTTAGGCCTCAACTCACACTGAGCATCACTATGGTGCGCCAACAGACCCCATCAGCTCCCGCTCGCAAGCTCTGTGTGCTCACAGTGCCCACTCGGAGCTGTTCAAGGTCATGTGTCTTTGCCCTTCTCGTTGTACTCCTGACGTCGGTCGAGGGAAGTCAGCGACTCGTCCTTGCCCAAGACGTGAGCATGAAGCTGGGCGTAGCACGAACGATCAAGTCGGCGAGCCTGAACGAGGAGCGAAGAGTACTTGTCCACCTTCCCGCCGGTTACGATACATCAGGCAAGCCCTACCCGGTGCTCTACCTCTTGGATGGCACACAAGCATTTCTAGCCGAGATGATCGTAGTCACCGACCGCCTCCGCGCTGAGATGATCATTGTAGCGATTGAGAATACCAATCGTGACCGGGATATGATGCCTGTTGTCGCCAAAGGCTATCCTGGCCCACCAGGTGCGGAAGCGTTCCTTGCTTTCTTGGAAAAGGATCTCCTTCCAGACATCGACAGGACCTATCGCACGGCCCCGCCTAGAATTCTACAGGGCAAGTCACTGAGCGGTCTCTTTACCGTATATGCCTTGCTCACCAGACCAACCGTATTCAACGCCTACGTGGGATGTAGCGCTGGCTGGTTCGCGGAGAACAATGAATACTTTCTTGCACTGAGCCACCGAGCGTTTCGTGACGCTGAGGCTTTCGCCAACCGGCGAGTCTACCTCGCCAACTCCCTCCAAGACCAGTACGACCCGGATCACCTCATTCACGAGCAAATGATCGCATTCTCCAGCCTCCTCAAGGCCACACTGGGAGCAGCGATTGCATATCGCTACGAGACGTACCGGGACTACCCTCACGTCCCCTTTCCCTGTTTGTACGACGGCCTGCGATTTGTTATGGCGGAGGTACCGCATCAGTGAGTCGACCATGCGGCACGGGACTCCATCAACACTACCACGCCGCCTAGGTCATGTGGCGTGAGGCCTAACCCGCGCTTGGAGCCGCCCGGGGCGTACGCGCGTCGCAGCCGCGCGTGATATCTTTGGGCTGCCTGGCTCGCGCGGCTGCGCCGCACGCCCCGGCAGCTCAAGCGCAGGGCGTTATGCGGCCACAATGACTTGAGTTTCCATGTACACACTACGGTGCACCGCCATCCTTCTTCGCAGACTCCAGTATTTGACGCCGGCTGGCTCCGGACGTGAGCCCAATCCGACGACTGCGCTCGGCGACTGGTATGCAAATCGACTCAACTTAGGACGGCACCGCTTGATTCTCTGTACTAACGAACGGTCCTTGCTCTCGGTCGTTGTTCCGGCAAAGGATTTGCCGAAGCTCCCTGGTCGACTCATCACGTCCGTCGAACGGTTGCTGGCGCGGATCGGTGTTCCACCAGCGCTTGTCTGGGCGGAGATCGAGGCCATGCAGCAAGTCCGCTTCGGCCCGACGCGCAGCAAGAGTGTCTTGGGGTCCATGAACGACTTCGTCTACCAAGTGGATGCGGAGTTCAGCCAAGGCCGGGAAGTCGTCTACTTGGACGGCATCGATCTACGCTTGAGTGAGGTTCCTTGCGGGCCGCTGAAATACCGGAGTCCAGCCGAGGTGGCCTTGGACTTGATCACTCGCGTCGCATAACCCGCGCTTGGAGCAGACGAGGGCGTGGAGCACGGCAGCTAAAGCACAGGCCGTTATGCAGCCACGCTGGAAGACCGATGCTGAAGGGCTTTGCCAACATCGCTCGGGCTGGCTCCGAGCGTCAGAAGAGCCTTCATGAGCAAGTCAATGGAAACCGATCGATCCCCCGCTTCCATCTTCGCCACTCGCGATTGACTCGACCCCAACCGCTTGGCCAGGGCGGTCTGCGAGAGCCGCAATTCCAGACGCAGCGCCTTCAACGCTTGACTCAACCGTAGTTTGAGCTCCACAAGCGCCGCCTCTTCGGGCGAAAGCCCCAAAAACTCCGCGGCTGAGCCGACTCGCCAGCCCCGGACCTCCAGTCGCCGCTGTTTGCGCCTTTCCATGCTCATCCCTCCGCACTTGCCTCGTCATAGGCTCGAAGACGGCGCCGACAAACCTCGATCACATGATACGGCGTGGTCGTCGTCTTCTTGCTGAACACCTCCACGATCACCACGGCATCCGGGTCCAGTCGGTAAACGATCCGCCACGTCGCCCCTGAATCCGGGATCCTCAATTCATGGCATCGTGTCCCGATCCCAGGCATTGGTCGCGAATGCGGCAGGCCAACCTTCTGGCCGCTCTGCAGGCTCCGCAGGAGCACGCCGGCTTCGATGCGAGCCTCAGGCGAGAACGGCGGCGTTTTGATTTCCCCGTGCAGCCACACCAGGGGTCGATCGCCTGGGACCATGGATGAAGCTATGTCAGGAGTGACATATGCGCAAGGTCGCCGCATAACAAGCGCTTGCAGCAGCCGAGCCCCTGAGGGCGAGCTTCTTGGGCTTGCCGGCCGCGACGAGGCGCTGGTAGAAGGCGCGGATGATCGCGTTGCGCTGGGTGGCGACCAAGGCTCCCATGTAGAGCACCGCCCGGACGCTGGCCCGCCCCCCTTGGACGAAGCGGCGCCCCCGCAGCGTTCCGGAATCACGGCTCAGCGGGGCCACGCCGACCAGCTTCGCGATCTCGCGCCGCGAGAGCCGGCCCAGCTCGGGCAGATCCGCCAAGAGGGTCAGCGACAGGACCCGTCCCACCCCGGGCACACTTTGGAGCAGGTCATCCCGCTCGCGCCATGCCGGTGACTTCCGGACCAGGGCACCGAGATCGCTGTCAGTACTCTTGAGTTCCCGTTCGAGATAGGTGATGTGCGCGGTGAGGCTCTTGCGGACCGCCCCCTTGCCCTTGCCGAACACTTGGCCCAGCCGGTTACGCTCGGCACCGAGCATCTCCAGGAGCTGCCGCCGCCGGGCGAGGAGCGCCTCCAACTCCTGAGCTTCCGCGTCGGCGATCGGGCGCACCGTGGGGCGGACCCGCTCCGCAAAGAGGGCGAGGAGGTCGGCATCCAGTTTGTCGGTCTTGGCCAGTTGGCCCGTGCTCCGCCCGAAGTCCCGGACCTGCCGCGGGTTCGCGACCACCACCGGCAGCCCGGCGGCCACCAGCGCGGCCACCCCGAGGAGTTCGTATCCGCCGGTCGCCTCGAGCACGATCAATTGCGGCGTGATCACCCGCAGCCGTTCGACCAAGGTCCGCACGCCGCGCTCATCATTCGCCACGATCCACCGCTCTGCCGTGGGGTGGACCGCGACCACCAGCTCCGCCTTCGCGACATCAATCCCGACAAACATGGCCCTCTCCCTGGTGACCGTCGCCCCGGCCCATCCTTGTGAGAATTCGGGCTCCTTGGCCCCCGCAACTGTTCGGGCTCCTGCGACGATAGATTGGGACGCCGCTCCGGCTAACGCACGGTGTATATCACCCAGACCGCAACGAGCTGGCGCCCCAACCAGAATGGCGGCAAACTTCTCAAAGAGCTAGATACAAGACCGCCTGATTTGGGCTTTGGGTACTACAGGTCAAGAACCAGCCGGAGACCGTGATCCACTGCCGCCATTACCGCCTGCGGTGCCTTTCCAATTCGGTCTGTCAGAACATCCCGATCAACCGTCACGACCTGGGAAACATTTGCGACGGAGTCCTTGGAAAGCCCTGAAGACCGCTTTGGTAAGAGGACATTTCCAGGTGCCTCGACGAGGCGCAGGTTGGACGTAAGCACGATGCCGACAATCGTTTCAATCCGGCTCCGATTGAACGAGTCCGCCTGTACAACCAAGAGCGGCCGCCGATACCCGGGTTCCGAGCCCCGGGGTTCGCCCAGATCCGCCCACCAGATCTCCCCTCGCTGGATTACCACTCGGCTCGCTGGAGGGCCCGCCGCTGACTGCGGGCCAGCCCCCGGTCGAGCCGGCTTCCTTCCTTGGAATAGACGGCATCCAGTCGCTCCGTGACCTTAGCGCCCTGGAACTTGGCGATGTATTCAGCTAGGGCGGTTGAATACAAATGACTGCGCGACACGCCGAGGCGTTTGGCCAGAGCGTCGGCGGACGCGAACACGGGATCCGGAATCGAGATAGCGGTCTTCATACCACGAGTATACCATGGTATAACTTATTGTGCAAGCGGTCTAACCCGGCCTTGCAGCAGCCGAGGCCCTAAGCGCTTCGCTGCTGAAGGCCAGGACGTGCTAGGTAGCCAAGGCAATGCGAGCTCGACGCTTCCCCACTCGTCGCAGATATCCCAGTCTGTCCGTGGCGCGATCAGCCCGTTTCTTCGACCCTGACTTCCACCGAGCCCCCGCCGCCATAGCTCACATATACCTGCCACGGGCGACAACACACCTGGCAGTCCTCGACGTACTCTTGAGTGGCCCCACCACCTGCGTCGAGGCTGATGGCAACGACTTCACCGCAGTACGGACACGTCACCTCGACCTCGGTCTCCAGCGCTGGGTCACGCTCATCCCCCTGCTCTGGTCCATCTGAATCCTCGCCGGCCTCATGTTCACGGAAGCCCTCGCCCATCTCACTGTTGCTCACTCAACCTCTCTAGTGTGAAGATTCCGAGAGCAATCAACCCTGACGACATTGCGGCCGACCGACCTGCCGAGGCCGTATACTAGCTGGGGTGATCACCCTGCTGCGCAGGCGATGGGCCAGGGTAGCGGTCTGGGGACGTCCTCGTACAAGCTCCCGGGGGACCGAGCGAAGACCCCGACGGCGGCTTCAGTCACGGCGGATGGTCAATGAGGTATTTCGACCCAGCCGTCATGGGCGGCACCTATGCCGACCTCGCCAAGCACAGCGACGCGCTCCTGCAAGGGCGCCGCACCTATCAAGCCTCGGCCGGCGCCTGGCCCAATCGCTCCGGAGACCCATTCTCGGATTGGATCAACCGGGTGCAGAAGTATGTGGTGTCCAATACGCTCACCGAGAGGGACATTACCTGGAACCCCACCGCGATCGTGCGCGGCGACGAACTGATAAAGACCGTGTCCGAGCTGCGAGCGCAGCCGGGTGGCTACATCTACCTGTACGGAAGTGCGACGGTGGTCCAGTCGTTGCTCGCCGCCGACCTGGTCGATGAATTGTTGCTCACGATTGAGCCGATCATCCTCGGGGGAGGGAAAACGATCTTCGCCTCGGACGGCCGGGCGATCCCGTTTACACTGGAGTCCACCCTCACAGCCAGCACCGGCGCGCAGGTGTGCCGCTATGTGCGTGCTCGGTAGGGTCCGTTGCTGCGTTGCCGCCTGAATACGATTCAGCTCCCTCCACAATGAGCCCCCGACGGGGCCCTTCTTCACAGTCATAGACCTCTTCCGTCCATCTGGACCAGCCGGCGCTGGGCCAACCGGGTGATTCGCGGTTTCGAGAACACGCATAGCATGGGATGTGGGCCTGAGGTCGAGGCGAACGTCACCATGACGCGAGGAAAAATCGATGGCGATTTCCTCCCGGACAGTTTTCCTGCTCGATGATCGTGCCCCGGCCGGCGATGCGCCGGAAGCGTTGATTCGTTCGGCAGGATGGGCCCTCACCCTCGAGCTTCGCATCGGGAGGAAGCCGACCGATCTCACTCTTGAGCAGGCCACCGGTGCCCAGCAGCCGTATCTTGCTGAGTCGAACCATTCCTCATTTCGGACCCAGGTGATGGCATGAGGAGCGCAGAACTCTCCCCGGGTACAACGGCTCCGCCGTTCACACTTCCGGCTGGGCCGCACAAACAGATCTCCCTGAGCGAGCTGGGCGGAAAACCGGTGGTCCTCGCGTTCTACCCCGCCGACTGGAGCCCAGTCTGCGGCGACCAGATGACGCTCTACAGCACCCTCAAGGAAGAATTTGATCGACTGGGGGCCGTCCTCCTTGGCATTTCGGTGGACGGGCCGTGGTGTCACGCGGCCTTCATCGACACCCGTGGACTCCGGGTGGGACTTCTTTCTGACTTCGAGCCGAAGGGCGCGGTCTCGCGAGCCTACGGAGCCTACAACGAGCGAGATGGAACCAGCACCCGATCGCTCTTCGTGATCGATCCGGACGGGATCATCCGATGGAGCTACCGCTCCCCCGACGACATCAACCCCGGCGCCGACGGCATTCTCGAAGCCCTCGAGAACCTCGGCGCTCCCAGAGCGAGGTAAGGCCATGTCATCCCAGCGGCTCGCATCCGCGGTCTCGAATGCCGACCACGTCGCCGGCCCCGCGGACGCGGCGGTGACCCTGATCGAGTATGGCGATTTCGAATGCCCCTACTGCGGGGCCGCGTATCCGATTCTCAAGCGGGTACAGGAACGAATGGCGGACCGGCTCCGTTTCGTCTTCCGGCACTTCCCGATCAGCGAGTCCCACCCCCACGCCGAGCACGCGGCCGAGGCGTCGGAATCGGTGGCCGCTCGGGCGGGCAACGAGCCATTCTGGGCGATGCACGATCTCCTGTACGAGCACCAGCGCCGGCTGGATGACGCGCACCTGACCCGCTACGCCGAGCAGGCGGGCGCGGACGCGGCAGACACGCTGGCGGACCTCGAAACGGGGCGGTTCCGGAACCTGGTGCGCGAGTCGCTGCTGCAGGGGGCCCGCGCCGGGGTCAACGGGACGCCGACGCTGTTTATCGATGGCATCCGCTATGACGGGTCGCGCGATGAGGCGACTCTCGTCGAGGCGCTCAGCCTGGTCGCCGAAGCGGCGGAGAAGGAGCGATAGAGCCCCATGGTCGACACCGTCAACGCCCGGCTTTATGCCACCAAGAACGACCTGCCCGAGGCGTCCCGTCTGGAAGTCATTCGCCTGCTGAATCAGCGGCTCGCCGACAGCATTGATCTTGAGACCCAATGCAAGCAGGCCCACTGGAACGTCAAGGGCCCGACGTTCATCGCCCTCCACAAGCTCTTCGATGAGATCTACGCAGACGTTGGGGGGTACGTCGACCTGATCGCCGAGCGGGTCGTGCAGCTTGGGGGAATCGCCGAAGGCACGATCGCGGTGGTCGCCGAGCGGTCGTCTCTGGCAGACTATCCGATCGGGATCGTCACCGGCGCCGAGCATGTTGCGGCGCTTTCCGATGCCCTCGCATCCTTCGGCCGGAGCGTCCGGATCGGCATCGAGGAAATGAACGATCTGGAAGACGCCGGCAGCGCCGACATCCTCACCGAGATCTCCCGCGGCGTGGACAAGTGGCTCTGGTTCACGGAGGCGCACCAACAGGGTGCATAGCTCACCCGACTGGTGATCGCCGCTCGGGACATGAATCGGAAGGAGCGAACGCTGTATGCCGAAGCCAAAACGGACCGTGAAGCGAATCCCGACCTTTCGGACTGAGGCCGAGGAGCGCGAATTCTGGACTATCCATGACACGACCGAGTATTTCGATTGGTCGAAGGCGCGACGCGTCCGGTTCCCGCAGTTGCGACCACCAGCTCTTCCTTCGCGACATCAATCCCGACGAACATGTCCCTCTCCCTGGTGACCGTCGCCCTGGCCCAGCCTTGTGAGAATGCGGGCTCTCTGGCCCCCGCAACGGTTCGGGCTCCTGCGACGATAGATTGGGACGCCGCTCCGGCTAACGCACGGTGTAGATCACCCAGGTGGCATCGAGCTGGCGCCCCAACCACAATGGCGGCAAACTTGTCAAAGAGCTAGATACAAGGCGGCGGCACCGACTTCCCCAGTTCTCCGAGCTGACGGATGGTGATCACCGAGGGCATCTTTACCTCGCTGATCCAATAACAATCTTGGCCCTCGAGCCGATCCAGGAGGACAGTATGCGCTTCATATTCGCAGTGGCGTTCGGCGCTTTGATCACTGCAACCCCGAGTCTGTTGGGGACGCAACTTACAATCGCGGCCGGCGATGTTCAGGCACCGCAACCAACAGGGGAGATGCAAACCCTGATTAAAGCTTTCTCAGGGCATTGGTCATTGAAGCTGACATTCGAACCGTCCAAAGAGACGCCTCGAGGGCTCGAGGGTACCGGAGAGGAAACCTGGCACGCGGGTCCAGAGGGACTGACACTCACCGACGAGGAGGTTTTCACCGCGGGACCGCAGACTATCATCGTAGTCGGCCTTCTCTGGCGAGACCTGAAAACCAAGGAGTTTCACGCGATGGATTGTAGCAACCAGATGTCGAATACGTGTGACCTCAAGGGCGCGGTCGACGATGTGGTTGTTCACTGGACGGGCAGTGAGTTGACAATCGACGAGAAGGAGCTCTCCCAAGGTAAGATGATGACCTCACGCGTGGCGTGGTCCGACATCACGCCGAACACCTTTACAGAGACTGGATATCTCGCTCCGCCGGGTGGCCCATTCCAGAAGATCATGACAATTCACGCGACCCGCGTAGCGGCCCAATAGACGGTGCGTCGTGGAACACGAATTACGGTCCCACCGGGTTGAGTACCGGAAGTCGCGAATTGTTTCGAGCCGGCCGCCTAACCGGCGGGAGGTCAACGTCGGCTTCCCAGGCGGAGCCGTTGTTACGTTGAGTTCTCCCCTCTCGCTACGGAGGTAGCGTGTCAAAGAAGTATGCCGCGATCAAATATGAGGAGAGGGGGGACCTCACCCCGTTCTGCCCGTCTTGTGATGCAGCTCTCGAGAGGATCTACTACAAGCGGGCTCGCTCCGTTGTCGTCGGGCGGCGCATCTACTTTTGCCCCGACTGTCTGCATGCCCTTCCCATTTCGTACGAAGTGTGATGAGCGGATGGCAGCACCCGAGACTCGTGGCCTTCGGGGAGATTGAATGCCTCAACAAGCTATCTCGGCTGAGACCATTTCGATGACGGAAGCGCTGAACCGGTGGAACGTCGAAGCATGCTATGTAGATGACCTCGATACTGTGATAGCGCGCCTGAATCAGGCTGGCATCTATTTCGATGAACCGACATAGCAACGATCACGACCACGCTGGGACCAGGCAAGGAATGCGTGGTGACACTTTTGACGACCAATGGCCGTAGGGGGGCCGCCTCTATCGGAGCCTGGCCATTCTGAAGCCCATTCTCGGCGTAGCCGCCTCGGGGTTGGTCGCTGTTCTGCTGTGGAAAGTCCTGCTGGTTTTCCTCCTCCCGCTCATCGGGATCGCGACCGGCTTCCTCTTTCTTGTCATCAAGCTGGTCTTTTGGGGCGTGATGGTCTGCCTTGCGATCTGGCTACTCCGTCGACTGGCCCGACGCGAGGGGAACCCCGCGTAGGTCCCGCTCGCTTGGCTACGGAGAGACCCGGTCGATCCAGCTGTCGCCCGTGTACATCCGCATCGGGCGGCCGGGCTCCTCCACGAACCGCACCACCTCACCCACCACCCCACCACCGGTCGGCGCGGTGAAACGGAACCGACCGCCGCCGAGTGGAACGAGCTCAACCGGGTTGTCCAGATTCGGGCCGTTGGGCGTGATGATGACGAGCTTCCGGTTGAGCAGCACAACGTGCGAATCTCCGCCCTGGCCCCGATAGAGGCCAACGAACCGGCTCCACTCATCGTCCCACGCGACGACCGCCGGCTTTTGCGCCGCCGCCTTCGCCACCGCGGTCCCCACCGTCGTGATGAGTTGCCGGGCGATGTCGCCCGGATTCGAATCGTTGGTGTTGGTGAGGACGATGACGCCGATCTTGTCGTCCATCTGCAGGAGCGTGATCGTGGTGTTTCCCGGATAGCCGCCCCCGTGCCCGGTCCAGGTGCGATTGTTGATCCGGCTGATGTCGTATCCCAGCCCGGAGCCCGAGGTCCAATTCTCCTCGACCGATCGCACCCGGTGCATCTCGCGCCACGATCCGCTGCTGACGACCTGGGCGCCCCCGCGCGCTCCCCTGCGGAAGTTCGCCGAGACGAACCGGGCCATGTCGTTCAGGTTCGACGTGATCCCGGTGGCGGCCGCCATCCCGCGCGCGTCGACAAAGGGCAGCACCGCGCGGGTGCCGTCGGGCATCCGGCGGCTGTAGGGAACGGCGAGACCGCTGACGTTCTGGTCCACGCTCGATGACGTCATCCCGAGCGGTTGGAAGATGTTGCGGTCAACGTAATCCGCCCACTTCTGCCCGGTCACCTGCTCGATGACCATCCCCGCCACCGCGTAGGCCAGGTTCGAGTACTTCCAGCGTACCGAGGGCGCGAACGCCGCCTTCCGCTCGGCGTAGAGGCGCTTGAGCTGGTCGGCGGTCGGGAACTGGTATGACACCCAGTGATCGCCGGCCTCGCGCTGGAGCCCGGAGCTGTGCGACAGGAGCTGCTCGATGGTGATCTGCCCGTCGTCGTCGCCCGCCGGCTTTGCCTTGAACCACGACAGGTATTTCTCGACCGGGTCATCGAGGCGCAGCTTCCCGTCCTCGCGGAGCTGCATGATGGCGATCGCGGTAAAGAGCTTGCTGTGCGATGCCATGCGAAACTTCGTCTCCGGTGACATCGGGATCTTCGCCTGGACGTCCGCGTAGCCGAACCCCTTGGCCCAGACCAGCTGCTGGTCGCTCACCACGCCGACCACGATGCCGGGGAGTCCCCGATAGGCGATCTGCCCGTCCATCCACGCCGAGAAGAGCCGCTCGGCTCCCAGGACGTCGGGGTCGGAGGCAACGTTGGTGACCCGC
Source organism: uncultured Gemmatimonadales bacterium (assembly GCA_963841505.1). Taxonomy (GTDB): domain Bacteria; phylum Gemmatimonadota; class Gemmatimonadetes; order Gemmatimonadales; family GWC2-71-9; genus JABFSM01. The sequence continues at coordinate 323,912 of CAWJCZ010000001.1, read as the reverse complement.
GATACCGGCGCGGGCGCCTGGGACTGCGCGCTAAGGGCTGATGACGCGAGCGCGACGGCGAGCATGACGCCGCAAATGGAAGTCCGCATGATGGCTCCGAATGGGGGTGACCGACCGAGTGCCGTACTCAGGCGGCAAACATCTCCTGGAGCACGGCCAGGGCCTGACCTACGACTGCCGGCGGAAGGCGGCCCAGACGCCGCCGAAAGCGCTCCCGATCCACACTGCGAACTTGATCCAGGACGACGTGACCGCGACGCTTGCCAAGCCGGCACGCGACGCGGAATGGGTACAGGTGCCCACCCGTGGTCATCGGGGCGACGATGAGGGTCTGCCAGTGGGTGTTGAGTTCGTCGGGCGACACCACCAGGCAGGGACGGGTTTTGCGGACTTCCCGGCCCCGCACCGGTTCGAGCTCTACCAGGTAGACCTCTCCACGCTGAACTGAGCGGTCTACTCCCATTCCCATTGCTCCTCATCGAACCGGGTGGACGATCCCCCGATCAACGGCCGGTCATCCCCGCGCTGGTGCCCGAGTCGGGCCGCTTCGGCCCAGCCGGCGCGGGGCCGGGTCGCGGAGGCGATCATGATGCCGCCTTCGCGGACGTGGAGCTCGACCTCTTCGGTGAGCCCAGCCTCCAGGATGAGCGGCTTGGGGAGGCGAACGCCCCGGGAGTTGCCAATGCGAACCAGCCGGGTCTTCATGTCAACGCTCCGCTAGGTAGTTACAATGTAACTACGGGGATCGAACCGTCAAGACCGGCCTTCAGCGCGTGAATTCCTCCAGCGATATCTTAGCCTCCTCACTGGCTTCCCCGACGCAAAACCGGAGGTGGATGATGGCTTGGCACCGACTCGGATCGTTGCTCTTGCTGGCAGCAGCCTGCACGACGAGCAACGACGGCGGGAAAGCCTCTCCACCACCCGGTAACTGGGCGGTGTACGCCTCCGATAAGGCGAGCACCAAATCCACCCGGCTGGACGGCATCACCGCGGCGAACTTCAAGAATCTCACCACCGCCTGGACCTGGGAGAGTGTGGACCAGCCGATCCTGGCCGGGGACACGACTCTCTGGACCGGTCGTTACGAGGCAACCCCGCTCGCGATCGACGGCGTTCTCTACACTACCACGTCGCTCAGTCAGGCGGTCGCGATCGACGGGGCCACCGGCAAGACGCTGTGGACCTACGACCCAGGCTCCTGGCGCGAGGGTCCGCCGCCCAACGTGGTCTTCGTCCACCGAGGCCTGACCTGGTGGAAACCCGCCAACGGTTCTCCCCGGTTGTTTTATGGAACCGGCTCGGGCTACTTGATCGCGCTGGACCCTGCGACCGGCACGCCGATCCCCGAGTTCGGCCAGGAGGGGAAGATCGATCTGACCCAGGGCCTCCGTCGTCCTGTCGATCGGGCCCAGTACAGCGTCACTTCCCCACCGGTGATCTGCCGGGACAAGCTGGTGATCGGATCTTCGATCTCCGATCTCACTACCGACAGCGTCCCGCCGCCCGGCGACGTGCGGGGGATCGACCCTCGAACCGGGGCAACGTCCTGGGTCTTTCAATCGATTCCCCAGGGTGAATTCGCCGCCGATCGGTCCTGGGGCGACAACTCCTGGCTCAAATACGGGAACACCAATGTGTGGACCTATATGAGCTGCGACGAGCAGCTCGGCATGGTCTACCTCCCCTTCAGCACGCCGAGCAGCGACTACTACGGTGGAGGCCGGCCTGGGGACAACCTCTTCGCGGAATCGGTGGTGGCGCTGAACATCGAGACCGGGGAAAAAGTCTGGCATTTCCAGGGAGTCCACCATGGAACCTGGGACTACGACTTCCCGGCGGCGCCCATCCTCGTCGACATCAAGGTCAACGGCCGTCCAGTCAAGGCGCTGGCCCAGGTTTCCAAACAGGCCTTTGCCTACGTGCTCGACCGGGTGAGCGGGCAGCCGGTCTGGCCCATCGAGGAACGGCCGGTTCCGCAGTCACCGATGGCACCGGGCGAGAAGCTCTCGCCGACCCAGCCCTTTCCGACCAGGCCCGCTCCCTTCGACCAACAGGGCGTCGTCGATGATGACTTGATCGACTTCACCCCGGCCCTCAAGGCGGAGGCGCAGAAGATCCTCCGCAAGTGGGATCACGGTCCCCTGTTCACACCGCTGACCGAGCGAGGCACGCTCAGCATGCCGGGATTCATCGGCGGGGCGAGCTGGGCGGGCGCGGCGGTCGACCCGGACAAAGGAATCCTCTATGTGCCGAGCGTTACGCTGCCGACCCTCCTGAGCCTGGGGAAACCCGCCGGCCCTTCGGCGTACCGCTATCAGATAGGATTCGACGCCAATCCCCAGGGCCCGCAGGGTCTTCCGTTTACCAAGCCTCCTTATGGCAGGCTGACCGCGATCGATCTCAATACCGGAGAGCACCTCTGGGTAACTCCAATGGGAGAGGGCCCCCGGAATCACCCGGCGCTCAAGGGACTCAACCTGCCGAATCTGGGCTGGCCGTTCCGGACCTTTGTGATCAAGACTCCGTCCCTGATCCTCGCGGCGCAGGAGGGGCAATGGAGCCTCCGCGGACTCAGCAAGAACTTCCTCGGGATCTATATCAGCAGTGAGGACAGGGATCCGACGCTGCGGGCAATCGACCCCGGTACTGGGGCCGTCGTGGGAGAGATCCCCATTCCCGGCAATGCCAGCGGCGGGTTGATGACTTACATGGCGGGTGGGGAGCAGTACGTCGCCATTCCGTTCGGCGGCGCGAGCCAGCACGCCGGGATCGTAGCGCTCAAGCTGGCGCCCAAGCCATGAATAACGCCGACCTTCCCGCATGGACTCGGCGCGATTTCGTGCACGCCGGGTTCGTGACCGCCAGTACCTTCGCTCTGAGTGGCGCTCAAACTGCGCGGGCCTCGGACCTCGATGAGCTCGCCCGGAGGGTTCGAGGACGCTTTCTGCGCGACGGGTCGCCCGGGTATGACGTCGCGCGAAAGGTCTGGAACCGTGCCTACGACCACCGCCCGCTCGCGATGGTTCGCTGCCTGGACGTCGACGACGTCCGGCGCTGCGTCGAGTTCGCGAGGCGACAGACGGTTCCCGTCGCCATCCGCGGGGGCGGACACAGCTACGCGGGGCTCGGCGTCGCAGACGGCGCACTGCAGATCGACCTCGGCGCCTTCACCACGGTCACGGTTGACCCGGACCGGCGGATCGCTTCGGTGGGTGGCGGTACCAGGATCAGGGATCTCCTCACCGGCACGCTCTCCGCGGGTCTCTACACGCCCATGGGCGGGTGCGGCTCCGTGGGAGTCGCCGGCCTGACGCTCGCCGGCGGGGATACCGCCTGGAGAGGTCTGTTCGGGACGGCGTGCGACAACCTGATTGGCGCACAACTGGTGACCGCGGCCGGCGATCTGCTGGAGCTCGGACCCGCCCGGAACGAAGATTTGTTCTGGGCTATCCGCGGCGGCGGGGGAAACTTCGGGGTCGTCACTCGACTGGACCTCCGTCTGTATCCCATCCGCCCGCCCCATACTGCAGCCTTCGCCTTTGGTTGGCGCGATATCGAAGGGGCGTTGCGCGCCTATGGCGACCTGGTGCGAGAAGCTCCGGACGAAGCGAGATGTGGGTTTGTGGTGGACCCCGAGTCCGGTGCGGTGGCGCGCTGCAGTTTCCTCGGCGACGCAACGGCAGCCGCCGCATACCTGGAGAAGTGGAAGGCGGCGTTCCGACCGGTAGAAGCCCGGATGTCGAGCTCCATTCCCGATCCGGAAGGTGAGGTGTGGGCTCCAACCAACCTTGCCGTTGACGGAGCATTCCTCGAGGACCTGAGTGACGCTCTCGTCCCGGTGCTCGCGCGTGCGATCCTCGCCGGGCGTGGCGTCGGTCAGATGCTCCTGGGACTCTCGAATGGCGCGGCGGCCCGCGTTGGGATGACCGATACCGCATATCCGTTGCGTGGACGGGGCCTGAGCTCCCTGGTTGCCGCCGAGTGGAACAACCCCGAGGCCCGCCGCCGGGCGACCCAATGGGTGGAAGAGACCGGTGCCGCACTGCGTCCATGGGCACGCCGCGCCTACGTGAATTACCTCGCGCCCTCTACTCCCGAGCGCATTCGCGAGATCTACGGGGTGAACTATCAGCGGCTGGCACGGGTCAAGGCGCAGTACGATCCGGCGAATCTCTTCCGGGTGAACCAGAATATCCTGCCCGAGGCCCGAACCTAGCGACGCGCGAAATGGACAGCCGCGATTCCCGCCTGTCGTTACCCGACGCGAGTGCCCTCGCCGAGCGGCTCTACCACGTTCGAGCCGAGGCATCCGACCTTCCGTCCGAACGGGACCAGAACGTCCTCCTCGAGTCCGAGTCCGGGGAGCGCTTCATCCTCAAGCTGGCCAATATCGCCGAACGGCGTGAGGTGCTCGAGGCGGAATGTGCGGTGATGCTCCATCTGGAGCCAGGCGGACTCACTCCCCGGCTGATCCCTACCATCCTGGGCGACAAGATCGGCTCGCACGGTTCCCAGTTCGTTCGACTCATCTCGGCACTGCCGGGTACCACTCTCGGCATCGCGCGTCTCACGACCGACGCCATGCGGCGCGACCTCGGTCGCGCGGTCGGCCGTCTGGGCCGCGCACTCGCGACCTTTGATCATCCCGGCTTCCATCGCGATTTCTATTGGGACCTCGCGAACGCGGAGCACATCGTCGAGAGTTTCATCCCCCTGGTCGCCGACCCGGCGCTCGCCGACCGGATCAGAGCGTTCGCAGCGTACCATCGGGCCCACGTCGTCCCGCTCCTCTCGGGGTTCCGGCGCGGCGTCATCCATGGCGACCTTAACGACTACAACGTCCTCATCGACGAGCAGAACCAGTCGGTCACAGGAATCGTCGATTTTGGCGACATGGTGTACAGCCACATCGTCAACGATGTCGCGATCGCTTGTGCCTATGTTGCCTTGAGCGCCGCCGATCCTCTGGCCGCGGCGGCAGCGGTCGTTGCGGGCCATCACGAGACCTACCCCCTGACCGAGCCCGAGCTCGAGGCGCTCTTCAGCTTGATGTGCATGCGACTGTGCATGAGCGCGTGCATCGCGGCCAAGCAGACCAGGGACACGCCAGGGGACGACTACCTCCGGATCAGCCAGGAGCCGCTTGCCAGGACCTTGCCGCTCCTCGCAGCAATCCATCCCCGTTTCGCGCACTACACCTTTCGAGAAGCTTGTGGGATGCCGCCGGTGCCCGACGCTGAGCGCGTGGTGGCCTGGCTGGCGGAGCACTCTGCCCAGTTCGCTCCCCTGATCGGCCGAGATCTTCGCACGACCAAGGTGGCGCCGATCGATCTCAGCGCCGGTAGCGCGCTGGTGTCCAGCGAACCGTCCGAGAACGTTCCCGCAGAGCTTGATCGTCGCATCCAGCGCCGGCTCGCGGAGCTTGGCGCGACGGTCGGTGCGGGAGGATACGACGAGGCCCGGCTGATCTACGATTGGCCCAACGAACCAACCGGAGTCGAGCCGCGCACGATCCATATCGGACTCGACCTCTCGCTGCCCAGCCGGACTCCCCGCTTCATGCCCCACTCGAGGGCAGCGTGCATGGATTCGAGAACGCGGCAGCGTACCACGACTACGGACCGGTCATCGTGCTGCGCCATCGCACCGACGGTCCGGACCCCGTGGAGTTCTATTCACTGTACGGACACCTCTCCGGCGACTCGCTCGAGGGGCTCGGGATTGGACAGCACTTCGCCCGGGGTCAAGAGTTCGCGCGGGTCGGCAGCGCACCGACCAACGGCGACTGGTGGACCCACGTTCACGTCCAGCTCGTCACCGACCTCCTCGACGTCCCCTGCAACGTGGACGGCGTGGTTCGCGCCAGCCAGCGACAGGTCTGGAAGAGTCTCTGTCCCGACCCGAACCTGATCCTGGGAATTGGCAAGGAGGGGCTACCCCAAAGGGCATCGAAGTCAGCGATAGCGGCAGCGCGTCACGCGCATGTCGGCAGCAACGTGCGACTGTCGTACCGCGCGAACCCGCTCAACATCGTCCGCGGCTACCAGCAGTATCTCTACGACGACGCGGCCCACCGTTACCTCGACGCGTACAACAATGTGGCGCACGTGGGCCACTGCCACCCGCGGGTGGTCCGTGCCGTGAGCGAACAACTGGCCGTGCTCAACACCAACACCCGCTACCTGCAGGAGCAGCTCACCGGGTACGCCGAACAGCTGACGGCGCTGTTACCGGGAACGCTCAGCGTCTGCTACTTCACGACCTCGGGGAGCGAAGCCAACGAGCTCGCGCTCCGCCTCGCACGGGCCCGGACCCGGGCGCGCGACGTGATCGTGCTGGACTCGGCCTATCACGGTCACACCACGACGCTGATCGACATCAGCCCGTATAAGAATCTCGGTCCGGGCGGGGAGGGCGCGCCGGATTGGGTGCACCGGTCGCCACTCCCCGACGTGTACCGGGCGCGCGGCGTCCAGGGTGATCCCGGCGCGTGGTTCGCGGCCAAGGTCGGAGACGTGATCGCCGATATCGCCGCGAAGGGACGCGGTCTTAGCGCGTTCATCGCCGAGACATGTCCGAGCGTAGGCGGGCAGATCATTCCGCCCGTGGGGTTCCTGGCCGACGTCTACGCGCGGGTGCGCGCGGCCGGAGGCGTCTCAATCGCGGACGAGGTCCAGACCGGCTTCGGCCGTCTGGGCACCCACTTCTGGGCCTTCCAAGCCCTGGAGGTCACACCCGACATTGTGGTCCTCGGCAAGCCGATCGCCAATGGCTATCCGATGGGGGCGGTGATCACCACCCGCGACATCGCCGAAAGCTTCGACAACGGCATGGAGTTCTTCAGCACCTTCGGTGGCAGCACCGCCGCGTGCGTGGCCGGCCGCATGACCCTGCAGGTCACCCTCGACGAGGATCTCCAGGGGAACGCACTCCTCGTGGGCGAGCGGATGTTGAGCGGACTCCGGACCTTGATGAGCGAGTTCGAGATCGTCGGGGACGTGCGGGGAACGGGACTCTTCCTCGGTGTCGAGCTGGTCCGTGACCGGCACACCCTCGAGCCGGCACCCGACGAAGCGAACTTCCTGGTCAATCGCATGCGCCAGCGCGGCGTGCTGGTTGGCACCGATGGGCCGTACCACAACGTGATCAAGATCCGCGGCCCGATGCCGCTCTCTCTTGCCGACGCCGACCAGGTTGTGGACACGCTCTCCCGCGCGCTCCGCGAGCTGCCGGCGACCTAAACGAATGGGAGGTCGGCGGCATCCCACCATTCCCGGCATCCTGACTATTAGACCTTTCCGCGCAGAAAGCGAGGCGGTCATGAGAATCCAGCGAACCCTCGTTTACTCACCGTGGTGAATCTCCCCAGATTCTTCGGGGCCGGGGACTCGAGATTGTCGACGCACAGGGCCGTCCGTCGGTCAAGATCGGTTCGTCGGAGAAACAGTCGGGATTGAGCTTCGCGGGTCCGACCGGCACCCGGGAGACCTACGTCATTCTCAAGGCGGAGGGAACCAGTGCCCAGTTGAAGCTGAGGGCCGAGGATGGCAAGGAGCAGTTGATCAAGCCATGAAGGCCCTCCGGGTTCCGGACTGGAGAGACTCCGGGTCTCACATTCTGGGAGCAGGCGGGTGCTCGTTTACGCCTCGGCGGCGGTAGCCACCGGGCTGGTGGTGATCCCGGCCGACGCCGCGGGTCCGCCCAGCGTTTCACCCAGATCTGGGTGCGTCGCGATGGCACGTGGCTGATGGTGTCGGGCCAAATCACGATCGTGAAGGAGTAATCGCCGCCCCGACCGTCAACTTGCGGGTCACGCGATTTGTATATTCCCCACTCAGAGGGGATGCTTGGCGAGCGGGCCGGGCAATCACCCGGCCCGAGCAAGATCCGATGACACCCCGCCATTCGGAGGTCCGCACAATGGTTCGCTGGAATGCACGCTCGCCCCTTCTCGCGCTGACGTTCGCGCTCGGCGGCGCACTGTCGGCTGCGGCGGTGCAGGCGCAGTCCGCGCCGCGCCCACGCATCTCCAGTGCGAGCGAACTTCCGGCGTTCAGCTACCCGATCAGCGGCACGGTGGAGGCTCTGGTTCGCGCAGATACAGCTCAGGCTGCCAAGGCGCTCCGTGCCGCACTGCGCCGTGACATTGAGTCTGTGCTGCACAGCTACGATATCGCCGATTCTGGACTGGTCCGGTCGCTTAAGGGGACGCTGATGGCGATCGCCATCCTCGAGGGCCGGGACGACGAAGCGCTTCGACTCATCGACGAACGACGCGCGCTGGCGACCAAGGTCGGCCAGCGGCTGCTCGATGGCCTGGAGGCGCGGGCCTTTGTTGAGGCTCACCGCGCGAGCCGCGACCTCGCCTCGCCGGTGTATGCCGCGGAGGTGGCGCGACTTCTCACCGCGTCGCTGCTGGCGCTGCCGTTCGACTCGGTCCAGAATGACTTGCGTCAGGCCAAGTCCGGCCTCGCCTTCGTTACCGATGGCATGCTCGCTGGTGCCCTGAAGCGGGACGTTCAGCCATTGGTGGACAAGGAGGGGGCGCTTCCGTTCCGCATCGCCCGGCAACTCGTCGGCGACATGTATGGGTTCAAGTTTGACTTGGCCTTCAAGCCAGTGCTGCTCGCCGCGTACGACAGCGTGCTGGCCGGCCGCACCATCGCCTCGAAACCCGATATCTGGGCAGCCCGCAGTGTGACGCTGACACCGGCCGACCGACCGGCGGCAGTCCGAATCGGTATATGGGATAGCGGGCTCGATACCACGCTCTTCGCCGGGCAGCTGGCCCGTGACTCACGTGGGCGCGCGCTGGTGATCGCCTATGACCGGCACTTCCAGCGGACCGATACCCCGATGGCGGTGTTGCCACCCGCGCTGCTCTCGCGCCGGGATGAGATGAGCCGGCTCTTCAGGGGCTTGGGCGATCTCGACGCCAACATGGACACGCCGGACGCCAGGTACACTCGCGACCGCATGGCCACCCTTTCCGCCGACAGCATCGCACTGTATACCGATTGGCAGGATCAATGGAACGGGTATTCCCACGGCACCGTCGTCACCAGTGTCGCCGTCGCGGGGAATCCAGCGGCTCGTGTGGTGCTGGGAAGGATGGAATTCAGCTCCAGCGCGATTCCGGATCCTTGCCCATCGCGGGCCAACGCCGAGCGCGAAGCGGCGATGCTGGTGCGCATCGCGCGCTTCTTTGCGGAGCAGAAGGTCCGGGTGGTGAACATGTCCTGGGGGCGTCCCGAGAGCGGTTTTCTTGGCGAGCTGGAACGGTGCGCCGCTGCGATGCCGTCGCCGGAGCGCGCCGCCATCGCGCGCTACGCGGTGGACACGCTTCGGCGTGCCATGACTGGTGCGATGCGCGCCTCGCCTGACATCCTTTTCGTCGCGGCGGCTGGCAACGCCGGCAACAACACCGCGTTCAACGACTTCGCGCTGAGGATCGACCTCCCGAACATGCTGATCGTTGGCGCGGTCGACCGTGCCGGAGACGAGGTGTCGTTCACCAATACCGGTCCACTGGTGCGGTTGTACGCCAACGGATACCTGGTGGAAACGATAGCGCCAGGCGGAGGGACTGAGCAGAGTTCGGGGACGTCCTTTGCCGCACCCGCGGTGGTCAATACAGTGTCCAAGATGCTTGCGGTGCAGCCTGGCCTGACCACCGACGCCCTGATGGCCATCCTCATCCGGACCGCCGATGTCCAAGGTTCGCGAGGCATTCGGTTGCTGAACCCGGCAAAGGCGGTAGCTGAAGCGCGGGCATTCAACCCTCGCTGACACACCTGGCGTGCGCGATCGAACGCTCCTTGGCGCAGGGCGCCAGGTAGCCACAGTTCCGAACGTTTACTTTCATAGAGTGAGGAAGGGAGGGTTGCTGGTCATCCGCCGAGGAGAAGGGAAATGAATTCATCCATTGTGATTCCTATTGCCGCCATTGTCGTTGGCATCCCCGGGTTTATCGCGTTCGTAGCCCTGCTCGTAGGTCACACCCGCAAGATGAGAGAGCTGGCCATTCGAGATAAGGAGCTCGAATTGACAGGGGGAGATGCATCGTTGGGACCGGCCCTCGACACGCTGCGCGACGATCTTAACGATACCCGAGCTCAAGTGGCTGAGATGCAAGAACGCCTCGACTTCGCTGAGCGTTTGCTCGCGGCCGGGAGCCAGTCAAGGGAATCCTAGAAGCGGGCGCAGCCCTTCGCTGCCCTCGGAGCTACGGTTGCCTCACAGCGCCGCGCCGAGTGACGTCACCAGTGGAGCCACCAGACCGGAAGGACCGCCGCTCCTATCGCCCCCACATGAAGCGCCGACACCGCCAGCGCTCGACGACCTCTCTCGGGAACCCAGCGCACCATGAACCAGGCCACGAAGGGGAGCTGCCCCGCCATGAGTAGCTGCCAGAGGTGTGCGGCAGTACCCTCGTCGGCCTGCGGCGCGATTCCCGACTTGAGGATGTGCACCCCGATCGCCGTGAGTGCTCCGAGTGACATGAGAACCGGGACGAATCCGCTCGGGGTCCAGAACAAGCTGCGTGCCGCGGCGGTCGCAGGCTCCACCGGTGCGCGCTGCCTCACCCGAACGGCAAGCGCGCCACGGGCAAGGTTTGCGACCACGGGCCAGGTCACGCCGGAGTCCTCGACCAGCGCCTCGAGCTCGTTGCCGTACCGGCGCCGCCACCAGCGTGGGTAGAGCCGGTACACCGCGCGCAGCACCAGGTGCATGCGCTTCATGCGTTACGCAGCCGCCGGGCGCCCACGCGAATGACTGGCGCAAGGGCGGCGATCTGTGCCGCGAGGTGCTTCCGGCCACGGGCGGTGATGCGGTAGGGTTGGCGCCGCGCCGTCGGGCTGGTTGGCTCGATCAGACCGTCCTTCTCGAGCCGGCTGATCGCGCCATACAGCGTTCCCGGACCGAGCGAGACCTCGGCGAACTCGGCGATGTCGGTCATCATCGCGTAGCCATGCTTCGCCCCGTTGGCGAGTGACGAGAGGATGAGGAGGGTGGGATCGGCCATATTACGTGGCACGTAGTATCGGGCGGGATCCTCCTCCTGTCAAGGACTGTTGGGGGGTCCGCCCGGCACGGCATGACGCCAGGACTCCGCATCGAGGTCGGGTACCGCGAACCGGCCGATGCCTTCGAGATCCTCGACAATGTCAGCAACTCGTGGCCCGGATACACCGATTCGACCTGGCTCCTGCAAGACCCGGACGAGATCAAGGCCGCGGCGGCAGGTCGATCGACGGGTTCCGCGCAAAGAACCCGATGGGCCGAAGCACGAAACTGTGGGTCACCACGGGCATGATCGGCCAGTCCTCCGGTCGCGGCACATGATGGAAACCCATGGTCACCCAGGCAACCAGGTCGGTGTTCCCGATGGAACGGTTCGCCGCGGTCCATCGGGGCAATCCCTGCCCCGCCGTGCTGACGGTGGGATAATCCCCCGCGGCATAGAGCTGGGTGCGATCGTACGGGGTGACCCAGAGGGTATGGTCGGTGAAGCCCCCGCGCAGCTGCATATAGTCGTCAGGCGACAGCAGCGTCGAGGCGCTGTGCGCTTCGATCTGATAGCCGACATTCCCGCTGTAGGCCCCCTTGACGGCGGGGTTCACGATCCGCCAGATCTCCGGCTGCATCATGGTGCTAACCCGCATCGCCTCACGCTCGGTCGCCGCCGACATCGTCTCCGCCACCCAGATGCTGCGCCGCGGATTGTCGGCCCGCTGCTGCTTCGACACCAGCCGGTCCACCACCAGCGTGTTGGCCGGGCCGTCCACGTCGAGATCGAGCCGGAAGGAGAAGAAGTGGCTGTGGTTGACCCCGATCAGGTTGGGCGCGATGAGCCGTCCGTACTGCTCGTCCGCTTCGGTGCCCGCCGCGGTTTTCACCTGATCCATGCCGGTGGCGGAAGCGTCCATCCGCAGGTTCCCGTCCTGCTGAAACACCCAGTCGAACAGATAGTCGTAGTTCCCCGCGGTCATATACATGCGCAGCACCAGATCCCGCTTGACCCGGGCTTCCACCACGCTGCCGCGCTCACTACCATGCCGCCACGCGACGTCTCCACTGGAACGCTCGAACAGGCACGCCGCGCGCTTTCGCTCGCGGGGACGCCCCTTGTCGGTCATCACCATGGCGTCGAAGTAGGTGGCATAGTCCGGGCACTCGATGCCGCGCTCCAGGCTGCTCGCGATCCCCCCGAACAACGACGGATAGGTGCCCAGGTCGAAGTACCCCTGGTAGTTCCAGGGCTCATCCGGATCCTGGTAGGGGACAAAGAGCTCCGACAACGAGCCCTGGTACATCACCGAGCGCTCCCGGTCGCCGTCGACGTAGCGAACCAGCGAGAGCACGATGCCCCGCCGCGGATCGACCCGGAAATGAAACTTCCAGTTCTGCCAGCTCACCTGGTTTCCGTCGAGCAGGTATGACGGACCCAGTGGCTGGACCATGCTGACGGGACTCGACGTCTGGCGCGCCGGGCCGATCGCCTCGGCATCATGATCACCGTACGCCCCGCTGTTCGGTCGGACCCCGGTATCGATGACCCGCAAGATCTTGCCGGCGGTCAGGTCGATCACCACGACCAGCCCCTCGAAGGTTTGCGCCGTAGCCGGTAATGCGGCCGTGGTCGTCGCCACACGTGACGTGCACCACCCGACGCCCGCGTTCCTCGGGAAGATCGAAATAGCCGTGGTTCGCGATGCCGCAGCCGACGTTGGTAAAGTCCGTCACCCCCCGCTTCCGGATCGCGTCGCGAACCCGCTGGTCTCCCATCGCAAGCTTGTCCACTTGGTCATTCTCGACGCGGTTCGCCATCATCTGGCGTCCCGGCACCTCGGTCCAGGAGAGCACCTTCCTGGCGCGCAGGTCCACGATGGCCTCATACCCCCGGCCGTCCTGCACCAGATGCACCACCGCCTCTCGACGGAAGGGTTGGCCGGCCCGCCACGCGAGCACTTCCGCCTTGGGTGGTTCGTTCAGGCCGATGTAGAGGTAGGTTGTACTCGTGTCGGTTCGCCCTGAGGCGACCATGGCATCGTAGACTACCCAGTGCTCGGAACCCGAGAGCCCATCGAGTGGGTGCACCGGCGCCTGGGCGGCGAGTGGCACGACGGCGAGTGCAACAGCGGCGAGCAGCAGAGAGGGCAGGCGCATTGGGCGGGGGGGTGAGAGGGGGGAGCAGACTCAATATGACGGGGCCTGGGCGGTTCTGACAGGGTCATCGTGACTCGCAAGGACTGCGAACGCGACGGAGATGAACCGGGGCACGGTTGTCTCGCACTACCATGAGTGACCCGAAGCCTGCATCAGCTCGATGGGCAGCCGGGCATTTCCTAACCCGCCCGCGAGACCGATGAGGTCGTCGGCGCGCCAGCAGCCGCACCGTATATTGGACCTGCCCGGACCCGAAGACCGCTATGCAAAGGACTGGTTTCTCATGCGTGCCTTGCCGACGCTGATTTTCTCCTGGCTCGCCACCGGCGGTGCAGCGGCTGCTGGTTCGATTCTTGGAAACGCAGCCGGCGCAAGAGGGCTGCGAATCGGTGCGGTCATCGGTGGAGTGCTGGGACTGCTGGTCTCTGTCTTGGGCGCAAGCAGGCTGAGCTGGCTTCCGACCAGCGAGACCCGTGGGGCCTTCCTGGGAGGCTTGGTCGGCTTTGCACTTGGCCATTCCGATCACCCTTACCCACATGGGGAGTCCGATCATTCCGGTCCTGAGTTGCGGTCTAGTCGGGGTTGGCGTCCTGGTCGGGGCAGGCATCTCGCGCGGCTGGCGCCAGAAGGGTTAGCAACTAACCAAGTCCCGGTTCGGCGGGGCCAAAGGGGCTGCTATGAAGGCCGCTTTCGTTGGCCGCGGTCCGGGCACCCCGACATTGCCAGGCGGTTCACGGCACAACCGCAGCGTCGTCCGGTGAGCCACAACGTTCCACACACCCAAGGACCGCCATTCGCGCGCGATCGATTCCAGCGTACACAACCCTCGCGTGCCTGACGATCGCTGCGGGCCTGGCAACCCGGCGCTACCCGTCGTTCCTGCCGGAGTTCGTCGCCCGGTACGCCGGTGACACCTTGTGGGCCGCGATGGTGTTCTGGTTGCTGGCTCTGGGTTGGCGCCGGGCCAGCCCCGGACGGCTCGCGGTGAGTGCGGTTGCCATCGCTTTTGCGGTGGAATGCAGCCAGCTGTACCACGCAGCATGGATCGATGCGATTCGGGCAAACCGGATCGGAGCCCTCATCCTCGGCAGTGATTTCCTGTGGAGCGATCTCGTCTGCTACGCCGTCGGGGTAGGTCTGGCGGTCGCGGTGGACGCTCTGCTCGCCAGTCGCGCCAGGCGCGCAGGCGCCGCCGGGTAATACTGGGACGCTCGCTCCGCCCCTCATTACCTTCGAGCATCCGACCCAGGTTCGATCCAGGTCTCGCCCGATGTATTCAATCCGGAAGATGAGGCAGTGAGGATGAGCAACCAGGCCTTTGTAGCCGCCTTCTTCGCCTCCGTTGTGATGGCGGGATGCCAGTCGCCCGACACCTCCAGGGCACCCGCCACATCGCCAATCGCCATATCGGACCAACAGAAGGAGGCGGCGAAGCAAGCGATCGCCGGCCGCATTGATGAGATCATTCGGGGGGCCAGTCAGCTGAACGTGGACGCGGCCGCGAGGCCCTATTCGAGCGATCCGGGCTTCAGGATTGTCAACCCGGACGGCTCCATTGCGGACTTTCAGACCATGAAACGATCCCAGGAAGAGGCCTTCAAGACCATGGCCTCGATGAGCTTCACGACCACCCGGGAAGACTTCACGTTTCTCTCGAGCGAGTTGGTCATCTGCACCTGGACAGGCACCAGTGAATTTGAGCTCAAGACCGGCGAGAAAATGAAAATCGATCCCTATGTGGGAAGCATGGTCTTCAGGAAAGAGGGGGCAGAGTGGAAGATCATCTATGCCCATGAGACGGCTGCCGCCCCGGTAGCGGTGGACCGGGGACGATAGCGCCGGCGTCATCATCACCCCTGTCGCCTCTGCACGAGCATCCAGGACTTCTCATTCGCTCTTGCTGAGCTCCGTCGGCATCGGGAAGTGTTCCTGGAACCACGCCTGCCACAGTGGCGTTTCGCGGGCGACGATCCCGGCCGCCTGATCGCCGTACAGGTACAGGTTCATCGCCACCACGCCCTCGCCACCGGGATAGGTCACCGCGCCAAGCGCGGCGATGCCCGGCCCCGGCGTGTCGAGCCGCAGCAGGGCGTCGTAGGGATTCTCGGTGAGATACTCCACCACGCCGCTGAGCGGTGAAACCCCAGCGGGCGTCGTCCAACGCTGCCCGACGCTCAAGCCTTTCACTCCCAATGCCGCGGTCAGCGCTTCCCAGGCCACCGCGTCGGAACCGGTGGCGGGAGCGGTGATCTGCATGAGCGCGGACCGTTGTCCGCGGAAATGGGTGAGATAGATCCGCAGGATCGCCAGGAAACCTGACCATCCGGACTTGGCGCCTTCCAGCTGGTTGTCCCATTCGTCGGTGCTGGCGAAAAGGCTATGGACAATGCGGAGGCGGCACACCCCACCCGCGCGCGCTTCAATGGTCCACTCGCTTGCGACCGGCGGCGAGCCCCCGTAGACCTCACCCTGCCCAGCATACATCCGCGGCGGATCCCAGGCCGTGACGTCACCGCGGATCTCGATGCCCGGGCCGAACTTGAACTTCATCGCGACGGGCTTCCCGTCTTTCTCCTCGATCTCCGCCGGCACGAACCAGGACGAAATCCCCGGACCGGTGGCGATGGCCTGCCAGACTTCCTCCGGCGTGCCGGGGACCTCGAATTCGACCTCGACGGAACGCCGACCGTTGGCTTCCTGCTTCACGCTCATGATGGCTCCTTCGACTGAGATTTCCGGGGGAGAGGGTATGCCACAACCACGAGTCGATGCGCGCGACCGCCGGGAGCAGATTCGTCGTGATACTTCGCCACGAGTGTCGCGATAGCTTGGGCGAGCTCACGGCTGAACGCCGCGCGGTCCTTCGGCGACCGGAAGCGAACCTCGGTATCCACCGCCAGCGTTGCCAGGCGTTTGCCCGCGTCCTTCGCGCGACGAACCAGATCGCCCACCTCGCGGACTATCCGGGCGCCCAGGGCGATGAGATAGCTCGCCGACAGCCGATCGACTTCTCGATCCGGATCGACGGCAATCGGGCCCAGGGCGTTTGGGCTTACCACGTACGATGCGGCCGTCGCGACGAGGAGCCGTTCCGTCAGCCCGCCCCATTTGCGTTTCTCGGCCAGGCGCACCAGCCCGTGCGTCTCCAGCGCGCGCAGGTGGTAGTTGACCTTCTGCCGAGCCAGGCCGACCCGGGTGGCCAGCGTCGCCGCCGAGGCGGGCTCGGCCAGCTCGGAGAGGAGCCGGCTCCGGATCGGCTCCAGGGCCACCGTTGCGGCCGCCGGATCATCGATGACCTGGAGGTCGAACATGAGGAAATGCTACCTTTGACAAATTATTTTGTCAAGACCCTGCGATGCCGTCCCGCTAATTTCACTGACTGGTTGAGCGCATCCATGGACAGGGGTTCCCCATGACGAGTTTCGACAAACCCGGCCCGGAAGGAACCATCGACGGCGGTGACGGCATTCTCACGATCCGAGGCGGCGGCGCCGAGCGGGGCTGGAACGGGATCCGGTATCGCGCCGGGCTGTCGGGCAAGAACGTGGGCGCGAAGCAGCTGTCCATGAACATCGCGACCATCCCGCCGGGTGGCGTCGCCTATGCCCACATCCATGTCGACTTCGAAGTCATGCTGTACATTCTGGCCGGCCGGGTGCGCCACGAGTATGGAGCGCGGCTGGAGCAGCAGCTGGAGAATGAAGCGGGCGATTTCATCTTCATCGCACCGGGGATCCCGCACGAAGTGTTCAACCTGAGCGATACCGAGCCGGTCGTCGCCGTCGTGGCGCGGTCCGATGCCAGCGAATGGGAGCACATTGTTCCGTTCGAGCGCCCGCGGAGATGAGATCCGGCATGTGGGCGAAGGTGACCGAGGCGGCCCTTCGCCCGCGTCGCTCTGACCCGGCACTAACGAGGGGCCGTCCCCGCCACTCATTTCGCTGACGAAACAGGCGCCGGCGGACCAAGAGGACCCGGCACCGAAAACCCGAAGAGCTTGGGATCCTCCCCGATCGCCGCCGCCGCAATAATCCGGAGCACATAGTCCTGGGTCTCCCCCGGAATCTCGGCCTGATGCCGATCGAGAAGCTTCCAGTAATTCCGCTCCACCGGCGACTCCGGCAGCGAGCGAAGCAGTCTCCGCATCCGGGTGTCCCCCATGTTGTACGAGGCGAGCACCAGGAGACCCGACGCCTGGGCGTCGGTCGAGTAGAGATCTTCCAGATACCGCGCCGCGGCAGCGGTCGCACGGGCCGGGTCGTGCCGCTCGTCCTGAGGATCGAACGCCCGATCACCCCGGAGTGGTCCGAGCCGGAGTCCATAAGCCTCGGCGGTCGAGGGGATCAGCTGCCAGAGTCCCTTCGGCACCCCGAAATTCCCGGACGGGCCGATGGCCTTCGGATCGAACTTGCTCTCCTGGAGCGCGATATAGAAGAACTCGCGGGGGAGATGGTGCTGGCGGAAAATGTCGGTGACCAACGGTCCGAGCCCGTTGGCCTCAGCGCGGGCGAACGCGGTTTCGATATCCACCTGCCGCCACTGCTTGACCGTCGACCGGACCCTGTCGATGAAGCCGCTCGGCACGGTGGCCTCTGACTCGCCGAGACGATGGATCGTCCGATAGATGACGCGCACGTCGGCCGGGGTCCGGTCGCTGTAGATGCCGAGCGTCTTGATCAGATCTTCGTACTGAGCCTCGAGCCTGGCGCGGCGCTCCGCGATGGTCGAGTCCGGACCAGCGGCCGCCTCGAGACGCCGGATGTCGAGCTCGAGGGATTTCATCGTGGTGAACATGGTGCCCGCGGTCGCGCGCAGCGCGCGAACCCGGCGGCCCTGCCAGAACGCGACGATTCCCGCCACCGCCGCAATCACCACCGCGAGGGTCAGCGCCGCGCGAAGCGAGCGGATCCGCCGGAGCCACGAGCGCGTGGTGTCGTTGCGATGAGCAAGAAAGGCAGCCCTGATCATCGCGGTTCGACTCGACATGTTCTCGGGATCCTTGTCCGAGAAATACCGCCCGGCGATGTCGGTCGCGAAGGCGAGCGGAGTCCAGCCCTTCGAGGAATAGCGCGGGATGGTGAGAGAGAGGTCGGGCCCATCCGGTCCCAGACGGACCGCGAGGGCGCCCTGCACCGGGGCCCGACTGATCCGCTTGCCATCGACGAAGGTGCCGTGCTCGCTGCCCAGGTCGACGATCTCCCAGTTCTTTCCTTCCCGCCGGATCTCGAGGTGCTCGGCGCTCACCAGCTCGTGGTCCACCACCATCGCATTGGTGGCGGCGCGGCCCACCCGTACGGTCCGGGTGAAACAGTGCAGCTCGGCGCTGAGGCTTGAAGTGACCTGGATCTCGTTGGATGACATGCCGATGCGAGGCGAAGGAGTATCGAATTGTACCCGTCGCGCCGGGGTTGAACAAGACAACCGGCTGGACCCAAGCCGCGCTCGCTGAGCTGGCGGCCGGCCCGTCGTTCGTTCAGGGTCCATGGCGCGAAGGGCCGCCCTTCGCCTTCTCCTGCCCCGAGCTGGCGATCATCATTGCACCGGGCACCTCACTGACGCTTCCATTCGACTTGCGGCCGATCTCGGACCCTGGCACCTACCGCCGAGGGTTCTGGCAAGCCGATGGACCCTCGGCCGCCCTCTCCTATCGGCGCAGCAACTCCTTCACAGTGGAGCGCTAATCGCCTAACCCGCACCCAAAACCGCCAGGCGGTTCCTGCGTCCGGAGCCTCACCGTATATTGGGACGGTAGACTGATCTGACCATGCGTGGGAGTCGAGCGAGAATGCCAGATTTTGCCCCCCGAGCGGCGATGGTCCGCCTGGTTCTGATTCCTCTCCTGCTGGCGGCACCCTCGCCCGCACCGGTGGAGGTCCTCGTCGTAGGCTGTCCCCATCTCCTGCAGATGGACCCCAAAGACAAGCCAGCCACCGATCTGATCCGCCGGCGGCTGGCCGAGTTCGAGCCCGACCACGTCGTAGTCGAGTGGCTCCACCCAAGCATCGACCCCGCATCCACCGGGAACTACCGCCCATTCGAGGATCTTTCGGTCCTCGCGCAGCTCTGGGGCTACCATCTCTCGGAGGTGCAAGCTGCCGCGGCGCGCACCGGGGAGGTGCTGCGCACCGAGGCGAAACATGGGCTGCCCACCGCGGCCACCCGGGTCGAGCTCGGCAAGCTCTATTATCTCCGCCGGGATCGCCTCAACGCCGGGTATCAATGGTGGATCGCGGAACGGCTGGGCGCCGATGTGGGCGATCTCAAGCACCTGACCCGGGACAATTTCGAGGGCCACGAGCTCGAGGTGTGGGGATTTCCCATCGCCTATGGCCAGGGTCTCGAACACATCACACCCTTTGACTATCAGGGTCCGGACGCAGCGTGGATCTGGTCGGACATCGTCGGCGCCGTCATGGCCCATGCCCTGGCGACGAACATGGACTGCATGAGGGTGACCCGGGCTGGGCCGCGGCGGCGGAACGGTATGGAAAGGCGCTCGAGGCCTGGGCGAACGCAGGGGATTCGACCTGGTTCCGGGAATACGGCGACATTCGAGAGGTTGCCGAGTTCGCAGACGTCGTCACCATCTGGGCCGCGCAGCGGAGCAGTCAGCCCCCTGTCATGGGTCCGCCAGGGTTGTCGGTAATGCGGTACAACCAATCACCCGAGCACGACGCGCGCAGTCGTTTCATGTACGCCCAGGTGTTCCCCAGGATTTCGCTCAACGGGCTGGGTCAGCGGCTGGTCGACAACTGGAAGCTCCGCAATCGCCGAATGGTGGATTTCGTGGAGCAGGACGTGAAGAGGCTGAACCGCAAGCGGGTGCTGATTCTCGTTGGGGAGGGCCACCGACCGTTCCTGCTCGATGAGCTGAAGAAGCGCGGATACAGGATCAGGCCGGCCAGCGAGTTCATGCCGTGATGCCGGAGGGGGCCGTCGTGTGGCCCCCATTCCGGTGGGTGGCCAGCCGGCGGCAGCCCTCCCTATTCCGCCCGGAGCGCGATCATTGGATCGACCTTGCTGGCCCGCCGGGCGGGGACCGCGCATGCCAGCCCCACGGCCACCAGCAACAGCACCACGCTGAACGAGAAGGTCAGCGGGTCGGTGGGAGACACCCCGGCGAGCAGCCCAGTCATCAGGCGGGTTAATGCGAGCGCCCGAGCTGCCGTACCACTGGAGCCGCTCGCCCCGATCCAGCTCGCACAGGGCGACCAGCCGATCCGGCCGGGCGAACGGCAGCGGCTTGAACACCACCGCGTCCACCACGCTGAAGACCGCGGTGTTGAGACCAATGGCGGCGGCGAGAGTGATCACTGCCACCGCGGTGAAGCCGGGCGATTTGAGTAGCGAACGAATGGAGAGCTTCAGGTCCGAGCTGAGCGACATATGTCCTCTCCTGGACAGATGCTTTCAGATCACGAAGGGTTCTCCCCGCTTCCGTGAAAGCTCGGCGCCGAATGTGAAGAGTCGGTGAAGGCGCGGTGAAGCGGCCGCTGGAATGGGGGCGGCATGGCCAACGTCTGCTTCACGTCTTACCTTGCCGGCAACCGGATCGGCTGGAGCCGGCTGCACGCCTCCTGATTCGACGCCGCGTCTTCGAGTGAGAAGCACATGATCGACCGCATCATCAAGGCTATCCTGCGCTGCAGGCTTTTCGCCCTGTCGATTTTCCTGACCTACCTCCTGTCCAGCTCCGTTGGCATCTTCATGGCGCATGCAGGAAACAGGTTCGCCGTGATGCAGCGAGACAAGACCGTTCAGAACGCCCTTATCTCCGACGAAAGTATCCATCGCCTATCAATCCGGGCAACCATGCCACCGCGTTGGTTCTTGATTTCGCCGGTAACCTGTTCTATGCAGCAATTCCCCAGACCGTGGCTGGGCTCGGGGTCATTCTGCCCTACTTCTCCGTCGCGTATCAGGGCTGGATCGGGGGGATTGTGTCTGTCGACAGCACTCACCGCAGCCGCTTCCGAAGCATCAAGGCCGCAAGCTACTTTGTCCTCGTGCTGCTGCTCCAGTTCGTTCCATTTTCGCTGTCCATTGGTGCGGGGGTCCGGTGCGGCGTTGAACTCTATCGACTCAATGCCGATGTCAGTTGGCGCTTCTGGCAGTATCGGCTTCCGCGCGAGAGTCTTGTCGATCTCGGCTGCGTGTTTGCAGTGACCGTCCCACTCTTGTTTCGTTGCGTCGGCATTCGAGTTTCTCTCCTCGTGGAACGCCTAGGGGCGGCATCGCCGTCGGGCTCGGATCACCACTCCTTCGATCATCCACGGGATCGGGCCCCAGAAGTAGGTCAGGAACTTCAGGAACGGGCGCTGGTACTCCTCGCCGCCGGCGCGGGCGCGGCGATCGTTCCCGCGATCCGTGCCAGTCGCACCAGTCCGGTGGAGGCGCTGAGAGCGGAGTAGGCCGAGGCTGGCTTGCAACCGTTCCCCGCCTGATCTTGTCTATGGGACGTCCTCCCTCATGTCCGAGGCCATCCCATGTCGCTGCGCTGGTTCCTGCCCCTTATGGTAACGATCGCCATCGGCATCCGGCCGCATCGTCAGGCTGCCACCGAGTATCGCCTGCCGTACCCGGTCGGGGATAGGGCGCGACTGATCCAGGGCAACAACGGTCCTTGGGGCCACTCGGAGCATGCTGCGTTTGCCTACGACTTTATCATGCCGATCGGAAGTCCCGTTACCGCTGCCCGGCCGGGACGAGTCATCGCGGTGGAAGGGAGCTTTCATGACGGCTCCCGGAAGCCGGCCACCCGTACGGTCCGGGTGAAACAGTGCAGCTCGGCGCTGAGGCTTGAAGTGACCTGGATCTCGTTGGATGACATGCCGATGCGAGGCGAGGGAGTATCGAATTGTACCCGTCGCGCGGGGGTTGAACAAGACAACCGGATCCCGCCGGGCCGCCCCATCGCATCGCGCTAGCCAAACGCCGCGACGATCTCCGGAGACGGGTGGACTTGCGCCGCTGTAATGGGGGGTCCTCTTCCCAATTCCGTCAAAGCACACAAGCTGACTGAGTTGCCAAGTCCGTGGCGTGGTATAGCTTCTGGACATGGTCAACGACTCCCACACCATTACCGGATTGCTCGGCAAGTGGAGTGAGGGTGACGCGGAGGCCTTCCCGAAACTCGTCGCTCTCTCCTATGAAGATCTGCGGGCCATTGCGCACCGTCGGCTGATGGCGGGTGGAGGCGGTGACCTGGCCACCACCGCCCTGGTGCACGAGGTCTTCCTGCGGCTTGTAGGCAATTCAGGTGGGGAGTGGCAGAGTCGCGCCCACTTCTACGCCTTCGCGGCCAAGGCAATGCGCCATATCCTGGTTGACCATGCCCGGCGTACTCAGGCTCAGCGGCGCGGAGGCGGAATGGTACGCCTCGAACTGGATGAGGGGTCAGTCGCCGCCGACCAGGGTTTCGAGGACGTGCTCGGCGTGGACGAGGCACTCGCGCGTCTCGCCGAGCGGCACCCCCGTATGGCGCACGTCGTTGAGCTCCGGTTCTTCGGAGGGTTGACGATGGATGAGGTGGCCAGAGTGCTGGACACGTCAACCCGGACTGTGGAGCGGGAATGGACGCGCGCCAAGGCCTACCTGCTGGAATCACTCGGTGGAAATGACGGCGGATAGCCCGCTGTTCTGAGAACGTACCCATCAAGATCCACAGCTCAACCACCCCCGACCGTGCAGGCGAATCGATCACCATGCGCCGTGGGCCCCCCTCGGTGATATCCCGGGGGACCTGTGACCGCGAACCGCCAGGTGAAGCTGACCTGCCTGGAGGGGGCTTCGGTGTTGAGAATCATCACGTTGACACGAACGAACCCGACGACCTTTGGTCTCTGGCACGTACTAGTCCAGGATGAGGATGGCGGGTTCGCGTCCAACGGCAGGGTGTAGGTCGAACCACTGACGTCAAGAGCTATCGGCGAGAGCTTACGGCTTTGCCAGGAGCGCAGCATAGCGCGCGGCTTGACGGGCACTGCCGCTGGCTCGAAGCGCCGTGACCATCTGATCAAGGAAGAGTCGTAACTCGACGTCGAGCCCATTCGGCAGTCCGCGGAGGAACCCATAGGCCTGGTCGAGTTGTTGCTCGCCTTCGGTCCGATGGCCGCTCCCCACGAGCGCGGTTCCCAAGTGGGCCTGGGCCACAGCGGTCCAGGCATGCGCGGCACCCAGCGTCTGCCGGTAGCTCTCCAAGCCCGCTCGCAGAGGCGCGACGGCCTCGCCAGGTCGTCGATGGCGAAGGAAAAAGCGACCCATCGCTTCGTGGGCCGAGCCGACCCTCCAATGCCCATTGGGCCATTGGCGTTCGGCGGCCGCAACCTGCCGCACACCCAACGCCACGACCTCATCGAGTTTGTCCTGAAACTCGAGAACCGAGGCAAGGTTCGAACCGAACATGAGGGTCGAGGGATGGCCGGCGCCTAGCGCCTGCTCGGCCAGTCTGACGGCTTCCCGGTAGGAGCGTTCGGCCGCCGGGAAATCCCCCGGGTACGCAGGAGGTACCCGAGGTTGTTGTGGGTCGTCGCGAGCTCGACGAGATTCGGTGCCGACTCCAATGCCATCCGCCGGATGATCTCCCGGTAGACTATTTCGGCCGAGTCGAGCCGCTTGGCGCCTCGAAGTGCGCGCGCCAGGTGCCCGAGCGCACCGGTGTACCGGAAGCCGGACGTATCTCCCACCGATTGGAGCATGCGGACCGCTCTGGTCACCAGCACGAGGGAGGAATCCACATCGCCAAGATCCAGACGCGTGGAGCTCAGCATCCCAAGGAGTGAAACCAGAACCGTGTCACTCACGGGTCCAGCCCCGGTTCTGAATCGCAGTTCCTCACTATAGATCGAGTCCGCGGTCCGCATGTCGCGGGTATCACGGCTGTTGTCGCCCAGTGCCCGCAACACCTCGAGTGACCTCGAGTCTGCGACCCCATACAGCTCGCGGTGCTGGGCAAGAGATTGCCGCAGCAGGGTATCGGCGACATCGAACTGGCCCAGGCCGGTGAACGTACGACCGATCGCCGCGAGGATGGAGGCCCCGACCTCGGGCTGCCCCTTGAGTTCAGCATTGATTCGGACCCGGCCCCGTTGCAGAGCATCGACGACTTTCAGGTCCTTAGGCGAGACCTGGTCGGTTGCGAAGGTGGGATCCGGACTCCGGAGGATATCGACGAGGAATTCCTCGGTGGCCTTGGTGCGCTGGGACGCCGCCTCGGCCACATCCCGCTGTCGTGCGAGGTTGCTGTTTTGTATGACCAGCACGGTGATGAATCCCGCGATCGCGACAATCGCTGCGAGCGCCGTGGGGAGGATCATCGGGTTCCGAGCCACAAACTTGCGCAGCAGGTAACCCCGCGACTCGGGGTGCGCCAGGATTGGAAGACCCTTGATGTAGCGCCGGATATCGGCGGCCAGCTCCTCCGCGGAAGCATAGCGCTCGTCGGGGTCGGGTCGAAGTGCCTTGTTGACGATGATGTCGAGTTCACCGCTCAGCGCCCTGGCCAACTGTGCCGGTGTGGTGTCCCGGACCTCGGCCCGGGCATCGGGTTCCGGTGCGCCGGCCACTGCGAGCGTAGCCACCCGGCTCGGATGGATCGGTGGTTCGCCGGGGCTGGTATCGCCGGCCAAGGGTCGGAGGCCGGTCAACAACTCCCGGAGGAGGAGACCGAGCTGATAGATGTCGGTGCCGGTCGTGATCGGCCCGCCGTGAACCTGCTCGGGGCTGGCGTAGTCCGGGGTGAGCATCGTCGCGCCCGGCGCGGTCTGGCCAGGATCTCCCTCGAGCAGTTTGGCGATACCGAAATCCAGCAGCGTCGCCTGGCCGTCGTCATTCACCAGGATGTTGGAAGGCTTGATGTCGCGGTGTACCACGAGTTGGCGATGGGCCGCGTTGACCGCGCTGGCCACGTCGAGGAATAGGGTGAGCCGCGTGGTCAGGTCGAGACGTCGCGCGTCGGCAAACGCCGTGATCGGCGTCCCGTCCACCAGGTCCATCACCAGGTATGGGCGGCCGTCCGCCAGCGAGCCGCCATCCAACAGCCGGGCAATGTTGGGATGGGTGAGCGATGACAGGATCTGGCGCTCATTGAGGAACCGTAGGATCAGGTCGTCGGTATCGAGTCCCCGACGCAGCACCTTGAGAGCTACCCGCTGTTCGAAGGCCCCGTCCGAGCGGCCCGCTTCGTACACGGTCGCCATTCCGCCACGCCCCCGACGCTCGATCACGACGTAACGACCGACCGTCGTCCCCGGTTCGAGATCGCCGGGGAAGAGCGGCCCGCTGTCATCTGAGAAGGCGCCGAGGACTACCGACTCCGATGGGCCATCCAAGCGATGGCTGTCCCTTGCCACCCGTTCCAGCAGACGGAGAACCAGATCGTGGAGGGCGGGGTCGGTGCCCGCGTACCGCGCCAGGTGCGAGGCACGCCGTTCGGTCGGCACGTCAAGCACCTCGTTGAGGAGCTGGTCAACCTCATCCCAGCGGTGCCACAGCAGCTCATTGGTGTTGGGCATGCGTTCCGTTCGCCTTGAGGGGCTTGGAACCACAACGGTGTCGCCGAGCCTGGGAGCGCGCGCGGCTACTACGGTTACAGCGAATATCACCTGCGCGAGACTCCAGCCAAAAAACTGTCCGGGATTCCACACGCGACCACACGATTCGACCGGAGCGTCTAACGCTCACCACGATGGACCTGTCGGGACCGGCACCTCGGTGAACCTGAAAACCTGAACGGAGAACTGAGGCTGAACCCGCCACAACCCTTCGGTTCTATGGCCGGTGGCGGGATTCGGTCCGAGAATCCGTTTACCACCGAGACACAAGCTCCCGACTCTGTCCCAAGGAGACTTCCCATGCGCGTCCTCCGGCTCCGTTCCGTTGTCATGGCACCGCTGCTCGCTTTCCTCACCGTGGCGGTGCTGCCGACCCGAGCCCCGGCGCAGATCCTGAAGCGGATCAAGAAAGCGGTGACCTCAGCCGTCGAGGACGAGACCCTCAGTCAGGTCGACCGGATTGTTCGCGGAAAGGTCCGCTGCGTCTTCGACGATCTGGAGTGCATTCGTGGCGCCGAGGCATCCGGAAAAGGGGCGGTCCTCACCGACGACAGCGGAGCATTGCTACTCGACAGCGAGGGAAGCCCCGTCTCGGACCCCAACGCAGGCGCGGAGTTGGCCGGGCGAACGCCGGCGACGAGCCGTCCCGGCGAAGGGGCCTGGGCCAACTACGACTTCCAACCCGGTGACCGGATCCTTTTCCTGGACGACTTCACAGGGGACAAGATCGGTGACTTCCCCCGCCGATTCGAACTGATCGAGGGCAACTTCGAGCTGGTCGACTGGGAGGGCGGGCGCTACCTCCAGGCCACCTCGGGAGGCCTCTTCGCCATCCCGCTCCCCGAAACGCTGCCGGAGCGGTTCACCGCGGAATTTGCGGTATCGCTGCAGCATGGTAACGCCTACCTCCGAATGATGCCCGGCCGTGCGTTCTTCGGCCGGGCCCGCAATTACGCGGGGTCAGTGGTGTCGGTCGAGTACGGCCGCGCCGGCCTGCGGCCCGCCGGCTCGGCGGGCCCCACGGCCCTTTCCCCGTTCGACCCCAACACGGTCAAGAATGGCGTGGTGCCGGTGCGCATCATGGCGGATGCTCGTTACATGAAGGTGTTTCTGGGCGAACAACGGGTGGCCAATGTACCCAATGCAGTGTTCCCGCGCAGCGACACGCTCTTCATCGCCGTCGGATCGGCGACACCCAGCACACCGATCCTGCTCGGGCCGCTCCGGATTGCAGCAGGAGGGCGCGACCTCTACGATCGCCTCGCGGCGAACGGTCGTGCCGTCACCCAGGGCATTCTGTTCGCGACCAATAGCGCCAGGATCCGGCCCGAATCGACTCCCACCCTGGAAGAGATCGTGACGATGCTGACGGAACACCCCGAGTTGCGAGTCGCCATCGAGGGCCACACCGATAGCGAAGGAGAAGAGGCCTTCAACCAGGACCTCTCCGAACGGCGGGCGGCGGCCGTTCGCACGTTCCTGACGGTGGAGGGGAAGATCGATCCTTCCCGGCTCGAATCGGCAGGGTTCGGGGAGTCGAAACCGGTCGCGGAGAACAGCACGCCGGAAGGCAGGCAGCAGAACCGTCGGGTAGAGCTGGTGCGGTTGGAAACGTGAATAGACGTCGGCCAAACCCATACTTCGGAGCTCAACAATGATTCCACGTCTTGCTGTCTTGCTCAGTTTTGCTGTCATGCCTTTGGCGGCCCAGACCGCCGAACTTCAGGTGGATCTTTCTTCCTCAATACGGGCACAGGTCAGTCGCGAGCGAATCCCGCTCGGGCAGGTCCTGGCCCGCGGGCTCGCGGTAAGCACCTCGGCGCCCCGGCCGATGTCGGTCGTGCTGTTCGTGGCACGGGTCGAGAAGGGGAAGGTGGTGGAACAGTTCACCTCCAAGCCGTTCCGGATGCTTCCCGGGGACCAGTACCTTCCTGGGGATCAGTTCCTTCCCGGGGATCAGTTCCTTCCCGGGGATCAGTTCCTTCCCGGGGACCAGTTTGTAGCCGCTTCGCGCACCGTGACCCGCAGCTCCGCGCTGGGGTCGCCCGGCACACTCTCAATTGATGGGATCTTCGTGACAGACGGCCGCCACAAACAGGGAGCCGTGCTTTTCATCGCCGCCGTACCCGCCAAAGCCGAGGAACAAGGGGCGATTCGGATCAGGCCACTGATGGTTGTCCTGGAACCCGCGCGGTAACCCGGAGCGTGGTCCCCATGCCTACCGGATCTGCGAGACAGACACGGCCCAGTGCTCAAATACGGCGATTGCCCGGTTCTGATGTACCCCGGCCGAAGATCGGGGTTCGGTGGCGGGGTTCCGGGGCGAACCGCGTTCAGGGAGATGTGAGACAGACACACCCCCGGACCATGCTAGGAGACCAAGATGCGAATCGAACTTGCAATGGCGACCGGACTCTCAGTGGTGGCGCTGGCTACGACCACATTCTTCGACTGAGGCGCACGCCATGCTCTCTACCATCGTGACCCTCGTGCTCCTGCCTGCCTCGACTCCAGGCGTAACCCAGCTCCCGAGCGCCCCGGCCATCCTCGCGACCGTCGCCAGCAAGAAGGCCGAACGGATGCGGGGCGTCGAGAACTACACCATCATCCAGCGGGCCCAAGGGGCCATGGAGGCTCCGTTCTACCATGAAGCCATGGGCCCGGGGGGTGGTCTCTATCGAGTGGTGCCGATCGCCGAGTGGCAGGAGCGCAATGCCCCACCCGGGTTCGACGCCGCCGCCATGGCCGGCGGGCTGAAGCTCGGAATGAACCTGCTGGCCGGCGGGCTCAGCGCCCAGATTGCCGGGACACCCGCCGCAGGGATCCTCGGGCCCGGCGCGTTCGACGGGATGATGGCGGGGGTCAACGAGTTCCTGGACGCGGCGACAAATCCAAACCCGTTGCCGAACACCAGCGAGGACGACGCGATAAGCGCCGCGAATGCAGCGAGGGCCATGGCCCGGGCACGGGTCGTCGGCATAGAGACCGTGAATGGGCAACGGGCCTTCCTGCTCCGGGCGGACAATCTGTCGGACATTCCAGTCCAGCAGATGGGCGATGCGACCTTCGTCCTCGAGCGGGCCAGCATGTGGATCGATGCGGAGAAGTATGTCGAGCTTCGGCTCCGGATGGAGGGTCGCATGGAGGCGGGCGGGCGGGCGGTGCCCATCGTCATCGAGTCCGAGGAGTTGGATTACGCGTCGGTGGGTTCGCTTTACCAGCCGCTCAGCAAGGTGATGCGGATTTCCGGCCTGATGTCGGGGATGTCATTGGACCCCAAGGAAGCCCTGAAGATGGAAAAGATGCGGCGAGACATGGAGAGGATGCGAGTACAGCTCGAGCGGATGCCTCCGGCCCAGCGGGCGATGGTCGCGGGCCAGGTAGCGAAGGCGGAGGCAATGATGGCCCAGATGACCGGAAACGACGTCATGGAAACGACCGTCGAGTTCATGGTCTACAGTATCAACAAGGGGCCCCCGTTCAAATGGATGCCGTTCTGTCCTTCACTCGAACCGGATGCACAGCCATTTCCGCCGGGCGCCGCTGGTGCTGCCGCCATGCCGCCTGGGGCCTGCGGATTGTAACCCAGCCCCAATCGCCGGTGACCGTATCTAAGTACATCGCCAGATCAACCGGGCGGGGATCCGTGAAACGCATCTATTATTGACATTGAGCCCATCCTTCGAGGTCCGCCCGTGCGCCTGACCGACCTCTTTTCCGACTTTGGCCACGCGGTGCGACAGCTGCGGCGCCGGCCGGCCTACGCCACGATGGCGCTGGTCACCCTGGGGCTCGGCATCGGGGCGAGCGTAGCACTCTATACCGTGGCCGACGGTGTCCTCATCCGGTCGCTGCCCTTCGCCGACGAGTCCCAGGTCCAGGTGTTCTGGGACGACGGCGACTGGCGCGGCGCCGAGTACGATTTTGTGCGCGAACGGCCGGGCGTGTTCACCTCGCTCGCGGCCTACTCCACCGACGGCGAGCCCTGGATCACGAGCGCGGCGTCGAGCGAGGGCGCGCGGGTCCTCCGCTACGTGGTCGCCACCCACACGCTCGCCGACGTCCTGGGTGCGCGCCCGATGTTGGGACAGTGGTTTACCGCGGACGATGACCGCCCCGGCGCGGCGCCGGTGATCGTCATCAGCTATGGAGTCTGGCAGCAGGACCTCGGAGGGGCGCCCGACGTGATCGGCCGGGAGATCGTGGTCGGCGGCAGGACAACGCGGGTCGTCGGGGTCATGCCCCCATCGTTCTACTTCCCGACCCCCGAGCTGCGCGCCTGGGTCCCCCTCCGGCTCGATCCATCGACCGACTACTACCGGGACGTCGGATACCTCATCGTGCTGGGCCGCGCCAGCGGCGACGCGTCGCCGGGGCTCATTGCGGGCGACATGAAGCGCATCGGGCGCGCGCTGGGGGAGCGCTTCACCTATCCGGCCGCCCGGGACAAGACGAAGGACGCGCGGGGGATTCCGGTTCGCAACTATCTCCTCGGCGACGTGCGTGGGCCGGTGTACCTGCTGCTTGGCGCGGTGGCGCTCCTGTTTCTCATTGCGGGCGCCAACACTGCCTCGCTGGTGCTCGCCCGCGCCACCGACCGGAGCGGTGAGATGGCGGTCCGCGCGGCTCTCGGTGCCGACCGCTGGCGGCTGGCGCGGCAGCTCGGCGCCGAGTCACTCGTCCTCGCGGTGGCCGGCGCGGCGATCGGCGTCGCGGTGGCGACGATCGGGTTTCCGCTGCTCGTGGCGCGGCTGCCGCTGCACGACTCGTTCGGGAACATGCTCTCACCCGGGTTTGCGACCATCGGCGCGGCGCTCGTCCTCGCCCTGGTCGTGACCGGCGCGGTCTCGGTGATCCCGATGCGCAGCCTTCTCAGGGGCAAGCTCGGCCAAGGCTTTGGTCGCGAGCGCAGCGAGGCCGGACTTCGCGGCGGCACCAGACGCGCTCATGGCGCGATCGTCGTGGGGCAGGTCACCCTCGCCGTCGTGCTGGTCGTCGGGGCGACGCTGCTGGTGCGCAGCGCGGGGCGCATCCTTTCGATCGACCCGGGATTCGAACCCGCCGGCGTGACGACGTTTACGCTCGTCACCAGCGACGAGATGCCGAACCAGAGGCGGCGGCAGTTCTACCGCGACCTCGCCGAGCGCGTTACGGCGCTGCCGGGTGTCACTGCCGCCGGACTCATCAGTCGGCTGCCACTCCGGGACGGCGGGTACGAGTCCGTGGTGCGGATCGAGGGCCGCCCTGACCTCGAGGGCGCGCAACGGCCAAACGCACTCTACCGCAACGTGACGCCGGGATTCTTCCGCGCGATGGGGATGCGCCTTCGCGAAGGGCGGTTCATCGACTCGACCGACGCCGCGACCGCGGAGCCGGTCACCGTGATCACCGAATCGTTTGCGCGCACCATGTGGCCTGCCCAGAGCGCGCTCGACAAGCACGTCGGGTCGTCCTGGTCGGGAACCCTCATCTGGCGCCGGGTGGTCGGAGTGATCGCCGAACCCAAGCTGACGAGCATGACCGGCGACTCGCCCTTTGCCATCTTCGTGCCGCTGGAGCAGCACGGCTCGCAGATCGGCGGCGAGGTGCTGGTCGTACGCGGCGGCGGAGACGTAGCCGGGCTGGTGCCGTCGGTGCGCGCGGCGGCGGCCGGGATCGACCCTCGCGTCGGCATGACGCGTATCTCGACGATGGATGAGGTGGTCGCGGCCGCGCTCGCGCAGCCGCTCCGGCTGCGATTCTTTTTCTCCGTGTTCGCACTGCTCGCGCTGGCCCTCGGCATCGTCGGGGTGTACGGCGTCGTCGCGTATGCGGTGGCGCGCCGTCGCGCCGAGTTTGGGGTACGGATGGCGCTGGGCGCGACCCCCGCGCGGGTGCGGGTGGACGTGATGCGGTTTGGCCTCGCGCCAGTGGCGCTCGGGGTCGTCGCGGGCCTCGCAGGCGCCGGCGCGATGGGTGGGATTCTCACCCGCTTTCTCTACGGTTTCACCCCGCGCGACCCGGCGAGCTTCGTGGTCGCGGCGCTGGTACTCCTCATCGCCGGCGCGGGCGCGGCGATCGTTCCCGCGATTCGCGCCAGCCGCACCAGTCCGGTGGAGGCGCTGAGAGCGGAGTAAACTGAGCAGCGATGACCTATGAGTCCGCGAAGTAATCGTCGCCGCCCGGCCGGTTGCCGGGGTGCAGGCCCGAGTCCCCCGGGGACGCGTCGCGCAGGAGTTCGGCCGCTACCTCGATCAGGTGTACGCGGCGGGGCGGGCCGGCGCGGTCCAGCTCGACGGGCAGAACATCTTCATCTATCGCGCCGCGACGGCCGACGAGTTGACGGTGGATTTCTGTGTCGGCGTCAAAGCGCCGTTCGCGGCAGCGGGTTCCGTCATTCCCCTGGAAACTCCCCACGGCGCTGCGGCGATGACAACGCACATCGGAGACTACGCCCGGATTGGCGAGGCGAACGCCGCGATCATCGCATGGTGCCGAGCAAACAATCGGCGCCGGGCCGGTCCCTCCTGGGAAGTGTACGGGCATTGGCACGCCGACCCGGCCGAGTTGCGCACTGATATCTACTATCTCCTCCACACTCCTTGAGTGTGATGCATCCGGCCTGATGCCTGCGGTGCTGAGATCTCTTGAACCAGATGCGAGGCATTCCATGAATATCCTCCTGTGGGCCTTGCAGGTCCTCGCCGCGCTCCTGTATGGATCGTCCGGCGTCATGAAAGTCTTCATGTTCGACAAGATCCGGGAGCAGGTCCCATCCTTCGGTGCGCTGCCACGGAACGGATGGATGGCCCTCGGCATCCTGGAGCTCGTATGTACGGTCGGGCTCATCGTCCCCTCCGCGCTCCACTGGCAGCCGCGGTTGACGGTCCTGGCCAGCGCGGTCCTGGCGATCGAGAGCCTCGTGTTCATCGCGGTGCACGTCAAGTATCGCGAGGTCCCCTCCATGATCCTGAGCGGGGTGCTGGGACTCCTCATGGTATTTATCGCGTACGGTCGGATGGCTCTGAAGCCGATCATCTGACCTTGATGCCCTTGACTCAACGGTTTCTTCGACCCAGCTTGCGAAATAGCCGATCGCACGCCGGCGCCGTAGTGGCCGACGCGTCGCACCCAGGGAGGCCGTATCGAGGGAGGCAGCGATGCCGAAGAAGAATCCCGCTGGACCGATGAGTGCAGCCCCGTCCGAGAATTATGAGCGTTACTTCGTTCCCACCATTGGCAAACCGCTGGCCCACGATCTATTGCGCATCGCCGAGCTGCGTCCCGGCGAGCGCGTTCTCGACGTCGGCTGCGGAACCGGCATCGTCACCCGCCTCGCGGCTCAGGAGGTCGGCGCCAGGGGCACCGTAGTCGGAGTGGATATCGACGCCGGCATGCTGGCGGTGGCCAGCTCGGTCACCCCGCCCACGCTGGACGTCGAGTGGCGCCAGGCCAGCGCCGAGGCGTTGCCGCTCGAGGATGCCTCGTTCGACGTGGTGCTCTGTCAGATGAGCCTGCAGTTCGTCGAGGATCGCGCGAAGGCGCTTGCGGAGATGTACCGGGTGCTCGTCGATGGCGGCCGGGTCCTGCTCGATCTGCCCGGCCCCGCCACCCCTCAGTTCGAGGCGCTCGCCGAAAGCGTGGGTCGCCATATCATGCCGGAGGGGAAGGGATTCGTGGATCGGGTGTTCTCGCTCCACGCCCCGGCCACGGTGAAAGCGCTCCTCGCCGATGCCGGTTTCCGGGACGTGGAAGTACACGCCCTCACCCGGCCGTTGTCCGTACCGGCACCCCGCGAGTTTCTCTGGCAGTATGTGAGCAGCACCCCGCTGGCCGGCCCGATGTCGGGCGCCGACAGCCGGGCCCGGGATGCGTTCGAAGCGGATGTCCTGGAAGCCTGGGAGCCATTCGTTCAGGACGAGGGCATGACGCTGAATCAGCCCATGGTGTTCGCCCGGGCATTCAAGTGAGGGGTTCAGAGTCCCAGCACGCCGAGCTTGAAAGTCAGGTTTCCAACCAGCCTCGCCTTCTCGTGCTTCACCCAGCGGATCCCGGATGAGAATTGAATCCACCCGCCGGTGATGAGGCGGGCTTCCCCACCCGCGTTCACCAGCACCGCGTTCTCATTCGACTTGAGTCTGCCCTCGGTCTCCAGAAATACCCGGTATTGATTGACCCCGCCGTAGAGTCGCACCCCGAGCGATCCCAGTCCCTTGAACTTGTCGGATACACTGTCCCGGGCCGCAGAGCCGCGCAGCCCCACCAGGAGCTGACCCCACTCGCCCACGCCCTTGCCGATAGGTGAGCCAGCCGGCGTACTGGGTGAGCCGGACGGCCTCTCCCGTTGTGTCACGCGAGGCGGCAAGCGTTCCGATCGCGACGTCGAGAATGTCCGCGTTCCAGGCCCGCTCTTCGACCCGCTCCTTCAACTGCTTGGCCAGCGCGGCAAGCTTCCGGCGCCGTGCCGCAGTGAGATCGTCCACCGTCAGTTCCTGTCCCGGGGCGGGCGGGTGCTCGCGGTTCTGATCGGCAAAGAGCCCGTTGATCGCGGTGGTGATGGCCGTAGCATCGGCCAGGTAGGCCGGGTTGGCGCGAAGATCGGCCCGATCCATCAGCGCTACACGGACCCCGACAGCGAGCTGATCGATCGCGTTCGCGCTCCGCCGGACCGCCGCGGAAAGGCGGAGGCGGTACAGCGGCCGGGCGCTGTTGTAGGCGCTGAGCGTGAGGCGGGAGCCGCGCAGCAGCATGGCAGGCGAAAATTCGAAGGCAAACTGCTTCGGCACCGAGATCCCCGCCTTCGAATCCACGAAATCGGAAACCTGGACCGCAAACTCGCGCACCGTGCCGGGACGGAGGATCGCGCCGCTCGAGACCTGGAGCAACGAGAAAGCGGGAGCCTCGGGCACCGCGAGGTCGATCCCGAATCTGGTGGCGATCGAGTCGCGCCGGACCCCACCCTCGGTGAAGGAAAACTGGGCGGCCGCCGGCGCACTCATCGTGAAGAGCAGCAGAACGGCGGCCGGCGCTTTCACTCCGACTCCAGCTTCACCCACAGCGTCCTGGTCACGGCGTCGCCGGGAGCCGCGGTCCCTTCCTTGGCGTCCACCGCGAGCACTTGCTGGTCCTGGAGCACCGTCACCCGGACCGAGTAGTTCCGCCCCGGCGGGGTGATCGCGACGGTTACCAGGGCCTGGACGAATCTTCCCTCCTGCTCGCTGTTCTCGCCGGGCAACTCGTATTCGTCGTCGTCGGCATTCAGGAAATTGCCCTGCCGCTCCATGACGATCCGGTTCACCCCGGCTTCCCAGAGGATCAGATCGTAGGACCCGGGCTGGGCGAACCCGCTCGACACCCGGGCAGAGAGGGGTCCTCCCTCGGGATCGAACCGGGCGACCGGGACGGCGCTCTCCGCGGTGGCGCGGGGGGCGGGGGCGGGGGCGGGCTTTTTCTTTCCAGGTTTGGCCATGGAGGGCTGGTTGGGAGCGGCTAATGTGCAGCGGAACTCGGGCGATGGTAAGAGGCAACGCTTGCGCCCATCCCGGCGTCTCACTATCCATAGACGTGAAAGGGGTAAGCCATGGGTTCCGATACGCCGCTCCTTGCCGGCACACTCGATCTTCTGATCTTGAAGACCCTGGCCGCCGGGTCGTTCCACGGCTACGGGATCGCCCAGCACATCCAGCGTCTTTCCAATGACGCGCTCCGGGTCGAGGAAGGCTCGCTCTATCCCGCCCTGCAACGGATGTCGGTGAAAGGCTGGATCACGTCGTCCAACGGGACCTCCCCCACCGGACGGGAAGCCCGTTACTACCGGCTCACCGCGGCCGGCCGCCGCCAGCTCGGTCTCGAGGAAGCGACCTTTCAGCGCTCGGTGGCTGCAACCATCAGGGTGTTACGCAAGGCCGAGTCATGAACCTCCGCGAGATCTGGGGCCGGCTCACTGCCTGGACCCGCCGGCGCGCGCTCGATCGCCAGCTTGCCGAGGAGATCCAGAAGCATCTCGAATTTCTGGCACGGGACCTCGAAGCCCAGGGCATGGCGCCCGCCGAGGCTCTCGCCGCCGCGCGCCGGAAGCTCGGCAACGTGACCGCGCTCCGGGAGGAGAGCCGGACCGCGTGGGGATTCCCCGCGCTGGATTCCGTGCTTCAGGATCTGCGTTACGCGCTCCGTGGGCTCCGGCGCTCTCCCGGGTTCACCGCGACGGTGGTGATCACCCTCGGGCTGGGGATCGGCGCCAACGCCGCGATGTTCGCGGTGATCGACCGGCTGATGTTCCGCCCCTTTCCGTATCTCCACGACCCCGGCCGGGTCCACACCGTCTACCTCCAGAGCACCTTCCGGGGCCAGGTCCGGACCTACGCCACGATGCCGTACACCCGGTATCTCGACCTGACCCGCGAGGCCCGGTCCTTCGACGACATGGCCGCGGTCTCCGAATGGCGCCTCGCGATCGGCACCGGCGCCGACACCCGGGTCCACAAGGTCGCCGGGGTGAGCGCCTCGTTCTTCTCCTTCTTCGACGCCCAGCCCGAAGTCGGCCGGTTCTTCGGCCCGGCCGAAGACACTCCGCCCCTCGGCGCGATGGTCGCCGTGGTGAGTCACAGCTACTGGAGCAACGTGCTCGGCGGCAGGGATCCGGTAGGCCTCACCCTCCAGATCGGTTCCCTGCAATACACCGTGATCGGGGTCACCCCGAAAGGATTCGTCGGCACGGTCCAGGGAAGCCCGCCTGATTTCTTCATCCCCATCACCACAGTGGCCGCGAATCTCGACCGGTCCAACGCGGACACCTACTTCACCCGGTACCAGTGGGACTGGGTCGAGATCCTGGCGCGGCGGAGGCCCGGCGTGTCGGTGGCGGAAGCCGGCGCCGACCTGACCCGGGGGTGGACCCGGAGCCGACAGCTTCAGCGCGCCATCAACCCGGTGCTCCTGCCCGACTCGGTGGCCCATCCGAACGCCATTGCCGGCGCGGTGCGGAGCGCGGCCGGGCCGGACGCAGGACTGGAGTCGCGGGTGCTGCTCTGGGTGACCGGCGTCGCCGGGATCGTGCTGCTCATCGCCTGCGCCAATGTGGCCAACCTGATGGTGGCCCGTTCGCTCCGGCGGCGCCGTGAGATCGCGGTCCGACTGGCCCTCGGCGTGAGCCGGGTCCGGCTGGCGGGTCAGTTCCTCACCGAGGGGCTGTTGCTCGCCGGGTTAGGAATGATGGCGGGACTCCTCATGGCACAGTGGGCCGGAGTGGCGATCCGCGGGCTCCTCCTCCCCGAAGGGTCTCCCTTCAACCTGAGCCGGGACTGGCGCACCATCGGCGTCGCGGCCGGCTGCGGTTTGCTGGCCGCCGTGGTCACGTCGATCGGTCCCGCCGTGCTGGCGATCCGCTCCGACGTGGGCGGCTCGCTCAAGGCCGGCGCGCGGGAGGGCACCCACCGGCGGTCCCGGCTCCGCGCCGCGCTGCTGGTGACGCAAGGCGCCCTCTCGGTAGCATTGCTGGTGGGCGCGGGACTCTTCGTCCGGAGCCTCCGGAACGTCCTGGCGATTCCGCTGGGCTACGATGCGAGCACGGTGATCGAGATCATCCCGGACTTCCGGGGCCAGACCATGGACAGCTCCCAGCAGGTGGCGGTGCGACGGCGGCTTCTCGAGGAAGCGGAGCGGATTCCCGGCGTGATGGCAGCGGCGCGGGTTAACAGCCGGGTCTTCAGCACCAGCACCACCACGCTCAGGGTGCCGGGCATCGATTCGGTGGCGCGGCTCGGGCGGTTCAACTTTCAGCTCTCCACCCCGGGATACTTCGAGGTGATGGGCACCCGGATCGTCCGGGGGCGCGGCTTCGACGCGCGGGACGGCGAGGGCTCGCCGCCGACGGTGGTTGTCAGCGCGGCAATGGCGCGGGCGCTCTGGCCCGGGGAGGACCCGCTGGGAAAGTGCATTCAGGTTTCGTGGAATCCTTTGACCCGGATCGCCGAGCAATCCTGCACCACCGTGGTCGGCATTGCCGAAGACGCCGCGCAGCAGGGCCTGCTCGATACCGAGCGGTTCATGTACTACTTGAGCGTGGACCAGGTGTCTCCGGGCTGGGTCTCCACCATCCTGGTCCGGATGGCGGATGGTGACATTGATCGCGATCTCGAGCGGGTCCGGCGCGCCATGCAGGCCGGGATGCCGGGAGACGGATTCGTGGTGGTCCGCCCGCTACAGGAAATCGTGGACGATCAGCGGCGGAGCTGGGTCCTGGGCGCGACGCTGTTCTCGGCGTTCGGCGGGCTCGCGCTGCTGGTGGCGGCGGTCGGGCTCTACGGGGTGATTGCCTACACTGTGGCGCAGCGGATGCACGAGCTCGGCGTGCGGATCGCGCTGGGCGCCCGGGATGGTCACATCGTCCGGATGATCGTTTCACAGGGGGTGAGCTATGCGGCCGCCGGCGCCGGGGTCGGGCTTCTCCTCGCGGCGATAACTTCCCACTGGCTCGAGCCCCTCCTATATAAGGAGTCGCCCAGGGACCCGGTCACCTATGCGGTGGTGGGCGGGATCATGGTCGCGGTAGGTTTGGTGGCCGGCGCGGTGCCGTCGCTCCGGGCTCTTCGGGCCGATCCGAACCAGGCGCTTCGGGTGGAGTAGCAGGGCGCGGACGGTTGGCCGCCCGATGATCGGGAGCCTCCACCCGGGATTGAAGAGTCG
Source organism: uncultured Gemmatimonadales bacterium (assembly GCA_963841505.1). Lineage (GTDB taxonomy): Bacteria > Gemmatimonadota > Gemmatimonadetes > Gemmatimonadales > GWC2-71-9 > JABFSM01. Next base: position 285,525 of record CAWJCZ010000001.1, on the reverse strand, counting down.
CCGGAGTCGCCCGGACGTTGACGGCTGAGTACGGCCAAATCATGATCGCATTCTTGCCAGGAGCGAGTTCCCAGTGAGCCCAACCAAAGGCACCAGGAAAGCCGGGACCCAGAAGGCCTCGGGATTCACCGCCGACGAAAAAGAGGCCATGAAGGAGCGGGTCCGGGAGATGAAGCAGGAAGCCAGCGGCAAGCAAGACGGGGAAAGTGAAGTGCTCGCGAAGATCGCGGCAATGAAAGAGCCGGATCGATCGATGGCCAAGCGACTTCACGTCCTCATCAAAGCCACCGCGCCTTCCCTGACCCCGAGAACCTGGTACGGGATGCCCGCGTACGCCAAAGACGGCAAGGTCGTCTGCTTCTTCCAGAGCGGCCAGAAGTTCAAATCCCGGTACGCCACCCTGGGCTTCAGCGATCAGGCCCGGCTCGACGAAGGCGCCATGTGGCCGCACTCCTACGCCCTCATGGCGCTGACCCCGACCGAAGAGACCAGAATCATGGCGCTGTTGAAGCGGGCGATCGGCTGAGTCGTATTTGACAACCCGCGGGAAGGGAGGTTACTTAGCAGTCTATCCATAGGCAGCTAGGTATGGCAGCTTCCCGGCACGACATCCTCCAGGGCACCCTCGACCTCCTGGTCCTCCGCACCCTCGCGGCCGCCGGCCCGCTCCACGGCTACGCCATCACCGCCCACATCACCCGAGTGTCGGCCGAGCTGCTCCGGGTCGAGGAAGGGTCGCTCTACCCTGCCCTCCACCGGATGGAGCAGAGCGGCTGGCTCAAGTCCAGCTGGGGCACCACCGAGAAGAACCGGGAGGCCCGTTTCTATCAGATCACTCCCGGCGGCAAGCGCCGCCTCGAACAGGAACGCGCGAGCTGGACCCGGCTCACCGAAGGGGTGAGCCGGGTCCTGCGCTACGCGTAAGGAGACTCCATGGCCTTCCGTCACCGGTTCTGGAATCTGTTTCGGGGAAAGCGGCTCTCCCGCGACATCGAGCGCGAGGTGTCCTTCCACATCCGCGAGCGCGCCGACGAGCTGATGGCGCAGGGCATGCCGGAAGCCGACGCCTGGAGCGCGGCGCGGCGCCGCTTCGGGAACCCGACCGGGCAGCGGGAGCGGACCCGGGACGCCGACGTGGTCACCTGGCTCGACTCTCTGCTGGGCGACCTGCGCTACGCCTTCCGCTCGCTGCGCCATTCCCCCGGGTTCACCGCGGTCGCGGTGGGCTCGCTCGCCCTCGGCATCGGCGCCAACACGGCCATCTACACCCTGATCGATGCCGTGGTGGTGCGGCCGCTTCCGGTTCCCGCGCCAGAGGAGCTGGTCCTGGTCACCATGAGCGACCGCAAGGACAGCCAGGCCTACCAGACCAACCCGATCTGGGAGCAGATCCGCGATCGCCAGACCACGATGGCGTCCACTGCCGCGTTTGCCGACTCCCGCTGGAACACCGCGGACGGCGGCGAGATCCGGCAGGTGTGGGGGGAATGGGTGAGCGGCGATTTCTTCGCCCTGTTCGGGATGCGCCCCGCAGTGGGCCGGCTGTTCACCCGGGAGTCCGACGCCCGGGGCTGCGCCCCGATCGCCGTGTTAGGGCACGGGTACTGGCAAAGCAGCTACGGAGGAGAGCGCGAGGCGGTTGGGCAGTCCATCCGGCTTGACGGCAAGCTGTTCGAGATCGTGGGCGTCACCCAGCCCGGGTTCGAGGGCCCCGAGGTCGGCTATCAGCCCCAGGTGTACCTCCCGCTCTGCGCCGAGCCGGTCATCCGGGGCAGCCGGAGCGCCCTCGATGCGCGGAGCACCTGGTGGCTCCAGATCGCGGGGCGGCGGCGGGAGGGAGTGAGCCTCGAGCAGGTGCGAACCGAGCTCGCAGCACTCGCCCCGGCGGTATATGGCGCGACCGTCCCGCCCCGCTGGGCCGAGGACCAGAAGGCCGAATACCAGCGGCGCACCTTGAGCGCACGGCCCCTGGAGCATGGCGTGTCCGAAGTGCGGAGCCGGTATCGCGGGGCCCTGCTCATCATGATGGGCGCGGTGGGCCTGGTGCTGCTGATCGCCTGCGCCAATGTGGCCAACCTGCTGCTGGCCCGGGCCACCGCGCGGCGTCATGAGGTCGCGATCCGGATGGCGATCGGTGCGGGCCGGCGGCGGCTGATCCGCCAGCTGCTGACCGAGAGCCTGCTGCTGGCGGTGGCGGGCGGGTTAGGCGGGCTCGTGCTGGCCCGCTGGGGCACCGCGGCCCTGGTCCGGCTCATCGCCACCGGCGACCAGCCGGTCACCCTCGACCTCGGCCTCAATCTGCGGGTCCTGGGGTTCACCGCCCTGGTGGCCGGCCTGACCGCCATCGTGTTCGGGATGGTGCCGGCCTGGCGCGGCACCCGGGTCAGCCCACAGGCCGCGATGAAGGCGAACGGGCGCGGCGTCGCGGAAGGACACCGGCGCTTTACCATCGGCAAATCCCTGGTCGTCATTCAGGTGGCTCTGTCGCTCACCCTGGTCGTGGCGGCGGGACTGCTCGCCGGATCGCTCCGGAAGCTGACCACCCTGGATCCGGGGTTCCGGGCCGGGGGCGTCCTGCTCGCCGAAGTGGATCTCCGGCGCACCGGTCTGCCGCCGGAACAGTACGACGCGAACCATCGGCGCATCCTCGAGCGGCTGCGAAACCTGCCGGGCGTCCGGTCCGTGGCCAGCTCGGACCTGACGCCGATCGGCCGCTCGATGTGGAACGACGATATCTATGCCGATGGCTTCACCCCGGCGAATCGCGAGGACCGGACCGCCTGGTTCAACGAAGTGAGCGACAAGCTTCTTCGCCACGATGGAAACCAGGCTCCTCGCCGGCCGGGACTTCGACCGGACCGATGTGCGAGGCGGCCCGCACAGCGCCATCGTGAACGACGAGGCCGCGCGGCACTACTTCGGCACCGCGACCCCACTGGGCCGCCAGTTCCGGATCAAGCAGGGCGAGACGTTCAGCGAGCCGTACACCATCGTCGGGGTGGTCGAGAACGCGAAGTACCAGAGCCTCCGGGAAACCCAGGTCGAGAGCCAGACCTTCTATCTACCCTACTCGCAGGACGACGCCCCCGGGCCGCGGCGGAACTACGAAGTCCGGGCCGAGGGAAGCCCCGCCGCGCTGGTGCAGAGTATCGGCAAGGCGCTCGGGGAAGAGTATCCCGCGGCGAGCCTCTCGTTCGTCACGCTCGATGAGCAGATCGGGCGCTCGCTGCAGCGGGAACGGCTGCTCGCGATGCTATCCACCGTGTTCGGTGGAGTGGCGCTGGCGCTTTCGATGCTGGGGCTCTACGGGGTGATGAGTTACACGGTGGCCCGGCGCCGCAACGAGATCGGGGTCCGCATCGCCCTGGGCGCCAACCGGGGCCGGGTGGTGGGAATGGTGCTCGGCGACGTGGCGCGGATGGTGGTGATCGGCGTGGTGTTCGGGACGGCGGGCGCGCTCGCCTCGGGACGCCTGGTCGAGACGTTCCTCTTCGGGTTGCGGCCCGCCGATCCGCTGGTCACCGGCTCCGCCGTCGTCCTGCTGGCAGCGGTCGCCCTCGGGGCGGGCCTCCTGCCGGCCTGGCGCGCCGCGCGGGTGGATCCAGTCGCGGCGCTCCGGGAGGAGTAGCGGGTTAGGGCTTGGGGACTTTGACCGGCGCCGCCGGCATCGGCGGCAAACCGACCTTCTTCCCCTGCAGCTGCTTCATCAGCTCGGCCACGGTGCGCTCGAGCTGGGCGTCGTGACCCGCGAGCACGTCCTTGGGATCGTTTTCGACGTCGATGTCCGGGTCCACGCCGTGCCCTTCGATCACCCACTCACCCTTGGTGTTGGTCATGCCGGAAAGCGGCACGAAGATGGTGCCGCCATCGATCAGCGGCCCGGTGTTGCTGATACCGACCACCCCGCCCCAGGAACGGCGCCCGATGAGCGGGCCTAACCCGGCCTCGCGGAACATGTAGGGGAAGATGTCGCCGTCGCTGGAGGAGCGTTCGTCCAGGATGGCCGCCATCGGTCCCAGGAAGACGCCGTCGGGATAGGACTGGCCCTCCGGGTTGGTGCGCCCGTAGTCGATCCCGAGGAGCTTCCGGCGCAGCCGTTCGATCAGCATGCGCGATACGTTGCCGCCACCGTTGGCCCGGACGTCCACCACCAGGGCTTCCTTGTCGAGCTGCGGGTAATACCACTTGATGAACTCGCGGAGCCCTTGCGCGCCCATGTCGGGCACGTGCAGGTAGCCGACTCCGCCCGCCGGAGAGCTGCTCCACCCGTTTGCGGTTCCCCAGCACCCAGTTGAGATATTCCAGGTCGCTCTCGCTGGTGATGGGACGCACCGAGACGGTCCGGGCGCCTTCCATGGTGGGACGGGAGTTGACGGTGAGGGCTCACCTGGCGATCGGCCGCCCCACGGAGCAGCCGGTAGGGATCTTCGTCGGGCCGGAGCTCCACCCCGTCCACCGCAAGCAGGTAATCACCCTCGGCGACGTTCACGCCGACCTCGGTGAGGGGAGAGCGATACTGGGGCTCCTCGTTCTGGCCGGTGAAGATTTTCGCGATGTGATAGCGGCCCACTTCGGGATCCAGGGCGAGACGCGCGCCGAGGAGCGCCACCGGCACCCGCCGGGGCAGCTCGAAATCGCCCCCTTCCACGTAGGCGTGCTGGATGGTGAGCTCGGAGATCATTTCGCTGATCACGTAGTTGAGGTCGGAGCGGTGGGCCACGTAGGGGAGCCAGCCCTCGTAGCGCTTGCCGATCGCGTCCCAGTCGAAGCCGTGCATGTTGCCGACGTAGAACCAGTCGCGATAGCGGCGCCACACCTCGTGGAAGATCTGATTCCACTCCTCGGTGGGCACCCGGTCCACCACGAGCCCCGTGGTCGCGACTGCCTTCTTGCTGGTGGTGCCGGTCGGGGTGGCGTCATAGAGGCTGAACGCGCCGTTCGAGCGAACCAGGACTTTGGCCCCGTCGGCGGACAGGGCGTATCCGCCCATATCGTCCACCAGGGTGGTCACCTTGCGGTCCTTGAGGGAGAACAGCTTCAGCGCGTTGGGCTTCTCTCCCTGCCGGCCGTAGTAGAAGGCGGACCCCACCACGTAGAGCAAATAGCCCTTCTTGGCAGAGAGCCCGCCATAGTTGTCGGCCTCGACCGGAACCCGGGTCACCCGCCGGCCCAGCCCCTCGAAATCGATGACGAGGTCGCCGGCTGGGGCCGGGTTAGACTTGGCGGCGGCACTGTCGGCTCCCGCGGAAACGATCGCCTCGTCGCTTTCGGGCGGGAAGGGATTCTTGCCGTCCTTCCGCAGCGTGAGCGCGTAGATGTCGGTGGTGCGGTTGGTGGCGTAGTTGAACTCGGCGCCCGAAATGATCGGGGCGTAGTCGCGGTCGCTCAGGTAGAAGAGGGAATTGCCGTCGGGATCCCACGCCGGGTTGTAGGCGCTCCACAGCGGATCGGTGATCTTGCGGACCTGTCCATCCCGCGCGCCCCAGATGTACAGCGAGTTGGTGTTGTTGAGGTTCCCGGCGCTCCAGGCCAGGTAGTTGCCCCGGGGCGACCAGACATAGTCGCGAATGCCGCCGGTCGGCGCGTGGGCGATCTCGTTCAGCTTCTTGTCCTCGAAGCTGTAGACGTAGAGCTTGCCGTCCTTGTCGGAGAGCGCGATCCGTTTGCCATCGGGCGCCCAGGCCGGCCCGTAGCGCATCGTCTTGCCCCCGCGGGTGAGCTGCTCCGGCTTGCCGGAGCCGTCCTGGGCCACCACGTACAGCTCTTCTTCGCCACTCTGGTCGGAGATGAACGCGATCCGGGATCCGTCCGGGCTCCAGCTCGCCCGCTTGTCGTGGGCACCGGACGAATGGGTGAGATTCCGGGTGGGTCCTTTTTCGATCGGCGCGGTGAAGATGTCGCCCCGGGCGGTGATCAGGGCCCGTTCTCCCTTGGGTGAGAGATCCCAGTCCTCGATCTGTGCCGACGCGGACACCCGGGATGGACGCTTCCATAACCCGTCGTCCGGCACTGCGATCGCGATCGCGGTGCTCTTGCCGCTCTTCAGGTCCAGCACCTGGAGCTCTCCGTTCAACTCATAGACGATCCGCCCCTGATGATCGGAGCTTGGCCAGCGCACGTCCCAGATCTTTCCACTGGTCATCGGCGCGGTCCGGGCGCTCGCGACGTCGTAGCCGTACAGGTTGAAGGTTCCGCTCCGGTCGGAGTTGAAGTACACGGTGTTGCCGATCCACATCGGATCCCGGTCCGAGCGGGGATCGTTCACGATGCGCTTCGCATCCATCGTTTTGGTGTCGAACACGAAGAGGTCGTTCGCCATGCCGCCGCCATAGCGCTTCTCGGGACGGAAGTCGCGGAAGATCGGCGAATACACGACCTTGGTGCCGTCGGGCGAGTAATCGCCCGCGCCGGCTTCCGGCATCGGCAAGGGCTCGGCGGGGCCACCGGTCATCGGAACCGTGTAGAGGCGGTTGAGGCTCAGGGTCCAGCCGTCCCGCATGGAGCGGAACAGCACCGATTTCCCGTCGGTGCTCCAGCCGTACACCTGATTGTCCCAGCCCCAGCGGGGAGTCAGCGGTCCGCGGGCCGGATAGAAGGTGAGCTGTTTCGGCACGCCCCCGGTCGAAGGAACCACGTAGACCTGCTCGTCGCCGTCGTATTGTCCCGTGAAGGCGATCCATTTGCCATCGGGCGAGAAATGGGCGAACACCTCCATGCCCGGATGCGCGGTCAGGCGGGTCGCGGTTCCCCCGCTGACCGGCGCGGTCCAGATATCGCCGGCGTAGGTGAAAGCGACCTTTTCTCCATTGATGGCGGGGAAGCGGAGCAGTTTGGTCTGGGCAACGGCCGGATGGCTGATGGCAGACAGGCAGAAAGCCAGCAGGACCACGCCTGCGCGGGTGGGGAAGCGAATCACGGGACCTCCGGACGGGAAATCGATAGGAACGCGGGCTTGAGGGTAGCTCGACGGATGCCGGCGCGCTAGTGTTTCACGCCGCGGCTCGATCATCAGTCCGGCAGGCCACCCGTTGGTAACGGGACAATGCCCCTCTGCGCCCGATCGGAGAAGCTGAGAGTCTGGAGTGTTCGGTAGGATGTCCGTGCAAGGATCAGCCGAGTTGGGACGTCCCGCCCCTTCCATCGGGTATCCCCGCGCCTCCGTTTGCGAAGACGATCGCGGATCTCGGCACGTTTCCGGCGGAGAAGTATCCGTCGCAGCTGGAGGAATGGTGTCGAGCGGCGCTGGCCGGCTGGGATTCCATGATCCTCTAGAACACCATGACCGTGCCGCCGGTGTTTTGTCCAGCGACACGGAGCCGTTTTACCTTCAAATGTCTCCCTGACCGACGAGAGCTCCATGCCGACAACCGCCAAGGCCCACTTCGCCATCAAGAGCTGGGACGAGAAACCGTACAGTGAGGGTGAAGGTCTACCCAAGCTCACCCGGGCCAGCGTGCGCAAGACGCTCACCGGCGACATCGCGGGCGAAGGTGAAGTCGAGTACCTCATGATGTATCGAGCCGACGGCTCGGCATCCTTCATCGGCTTCGAGCGGGTGACCGGCCGAGTGGCCGGAAAGACCGGCAGCTTCGTGCTCCAGCGGACCGGGGTCTTCGAAGGAGGCCAGGCCAGGGAGAGCTATACTGTGGTTCCCGGCTCGGGAACCGGCGAGCTGGCGGGCCTCGAGGGAGAGGGCAGCACGTCGGTCGGGCACGGGATGGAACACCCCTTTGCGATGACCTATGAACTCCCCTGACCTCCGATGGGTCGCGGTCGTTCTGCTGGCAGGCGTTGCCGGTTGTTCCTCGGGACAATCCCATCGGGCAACCGACTCTCTGACGCAACGCGCACGCGACAGCGCGATCGGCGCCTCGAAGCTCCCCGGTGCGGCCGGCGTTCGTGGAGCACTGCGGGTGACCGATTCGGCGGCGGCGCGCCGGAGTATCGAGGACTCGATCGCTCGAAACCCCTGAGTTGCCGCGGGAGCCTTGGCTCCTTCCGCCGGCGGATATCTTACAACATGCCTTCCGTCGCCAATCGGTCCATGCCTCCGGGTCCCGTCATTCCCGAGCTTCCCTACTCCGACGTTCGCGCCGCCGCACGCTGGCTCTGCGATGCGTTCGGCTTTTCCGAGCGGCTCCGGATCGGAAACCATCGGGTGCAGCTTCGGGTCGGCGACGGTGCGATCGTCGCGGTAGAGGCCAGCGGAGGCGAAACCGGATCGCGGGTGATGGTGCCGGTCGCCGATGTCGACGCCCACTATGCCCGGGCCAAGGCCGCGGGCGCCCTGGTGCAGAGTGTGCCGACGACCCAGCCGTTCGGAGAACGACAGTACTCCGCCCTCGATCTCGGCGGTCACCGGTGGACCTTCACCCAGTCGGTGGCCGACAGCGATCCTGCATCGTGGGGCGGCGAGCTGGTCTGAGCATGGTGAAGAGTCTGACCGCGGCGCTCACCCTCTCCCTCCAGGCCTGCGACGCAGAGTGCATCGTGCCTCCCTGCCTCGCGCCGGTCGCCCTTGAGGTGACTGTCCGTTCGTCGCGTCGGCGGGACCGGTGAGCGGCGCATCCCTGAGCGTTTCGGGCGCCGCAGTCTTTGACGGTTCCCGTGCGAATCGAGCTGCGTTGTGGTGGGCCCGCCGGGATCGTACCGGCTGATATTGTCGGCGCCGGGCTACTCGTCAGCGGAGAAAGACGTCGTGGTGCACGGAACCACCCCGCACTGCGGATGCCCGATGGTCGAAACAGAGCGGGTTAACTTCACCCTCACGACTGTCTCGCCGCCGGAGGGGTGATCCATGGAGAGTCCCGCCCACGCTCTGCTGAGTCTCTGGGAGACGTGCTACGTGATCCTGGGAGGATCGGCGGCGGCGCTGACCGGACTCCAGTTCGTGGTCCTCGCGATCGCCTCCGACACGGAAACCCTCGGCTCCGGATCTGGCACGTGGTGCTTCCGTTGGTCGCCTACCTGGTGCTGATCTGGGCGGGAGCGATCCTTCCGATCGATCCAGCCACCGAGCTTTTCCTGGTGGGCGGGGTCGCGCTGGCCCTGATCTTCGTGGGGATTCACAACGCCTGGGATGCGGTGGCCTCCATGGTGCTTCGGCACCGGTCCAAGCCGCGACCCTCGGGACCTCCGGAAATCGCTGGAGTGCCCTGAGTGGCTCTGGTCGTTCTTCTGCGGGGCGTGAACGTTGGCGGCAACCGGACCTTCCGCCCCGCCGCGCTGGCCGGTCAGCTCGGTCACCTCGGCGCGGTGAATATCGGGGCCGCGGGAACCTTCATCATCCGGAAGCCGATTGGCCGGTCGCAGCTGCGCGCCGAGCTCACTCGCCGGCTTCCCTTCGAAACCCGGATCATGATCTGCGAGGGCCGCGAGATTCAGAAACTGATCGCGGGTGATCCTTTTGCGGAAAACCCCCCGCGCCCCGACCTGACCCGGTTCGTCAGCGTGCTGTCCCGGGTGCCTCGTGCGGCCCCGGATACCCCATTCAGCCTTCCGACTACCGGCAAATGGCTGGTGAAGATTCTGGGGCGAGACCGGTGCATGGTGGTGGGCGTCTATCGCCGCCACATGAAGACCATCGGCTATCTCGGCAAACTGGATCGGATCTTCGGTGAGGCGGTCACTACCCGGAACTGGAACACGATCACCGCCATCGCGGACGCGCTGCGCCCGCCGCCGCGCGACCCCTAACCCGCTTATCGCGCCGGGAGCGCGACGGTCGCCTCGAACTTGGGCACCCGCCGCACCGTGCTGTCGCCGGTGCGGAAGGTCCACACCACCGTCAGGCCCGCAACGTTCTCCCGGGTGATCAGGGTCAGTGGGGAGAATCGCGAGCCGGACTGATCGCGCCCGTAGGCGCTCCATTCACGAGGTTGCTGGGCCATCGCAGGGCGTGGCCACAAGGCCCGCGAGCACCAGGGCGCGGACGGTGCCAGTCATCGGAGAATCCCCGTATCTCGTATATTGGGCACCTCCATATTACCCGGACCCGACCGCATGCCCAAGCAAATGCTCGTGGTGCTCGAGGTGACCACGCCATGAAACGAGACAGAAATCGAGACAGAAATCAATACAGATATATAGGACTGACTTCGCTCGCCCTGCTCCTGGCCTTTCCTGCGACCGGCCGTGCGCAGCAATCCGACAGCTCGGCGGTTCGCGCGGTCCTCGAGCGTTACCTGCACGGCCTCAAATTCAACGATACCCTCGCTCTCCGCGAAGCGTTCTGGCCCGAGGCAAAGCTCTTCTATGTCGGTCGCGATGGACAGATTGCCCAATGGACTCAGGCGAGCTGGTACGCCAGCTTTGCCGGGAGCGTTGGCAAGGAGGAAACCGGCACCCTGCGGATCGCGAGCATCGAAGTCACCCGCGACATCGCGAGTGCCAGGATCGTCGAAGACTATCCCCGCTCCCGATACACGGACTACGTTGCGTTGTTGCGGGTTAAGGGACGCTGGTGGATCGTCAACAAGGTGTATACCTCCGAGCCACTTCCTCCCTCATGATCGGGTTCTCCGCATGACTACCACCCAGCCGGTGCGGGTCGCCGAGCTCATGGCGTCGCTCTCCCACGCCGCGGACCTCGGCATGGGCCTGCCGAGCGACTACGCCGTCACCACCTGCGTCCTCGGCCTCCGCCTGGGCGACGCCCTCGGATTCGACACGGCCACGCTGCAGGACGTGTACTACGAGACCCTGCTGCGCTACGTCGGGTGCAACGCCGACGTCCAGTGGTTCGCCTCGCTCTTCGGCGACGAGCTGGCCTTCCGCGCCGAGTATTCCACGCTCGATACCCACGACATGCCGGCGGTGCTCGACCTGATCCACCGCTCCATCAAGGGTTCGGAGGCCCTGACCGGCACGATCGGGGCGGAGGCCGCCATCCAGCGCGCCATGGCCGAGCTGCCGGTGGTGATGGGATCGTTCCTTCCCGGTCACTGCGAAGTGGCCCAGCGATTGTCGGAGCGGATGGGTTTCCCGGCGTCGTTCGTCACCACAGTCGGTCAGATCTATGCCCGCTGGGACGGCCACGGGATTCCTTCCCTCGCGGGCGAGGAGATTTCTCCCGCCTTCCTCTGCGCCTCGCTGGCCCACGATGCGGTGATCATCCATCGTGTCGGCGGCGTAGAGGCAGCCACCGCCATGGCGCGCCAGCGAAGCGGCGGTACCCACGCACCGAAGATGGTCGAAGTGTTCTGCGCGAAAGCCTCATCGCTCCTCAAGGGTCTGGAGCGACCGCCCCGCTGGGCCGAGGTGCTCGACCAGGAGCCGGGCACCCGCCGCACCCTCGATGCGGAAGGGCTCGACGCAGCGCTCGAAGCCATCGCCGACTTCAGCGACCTCAAATCTCCGTCCTTCCTCGGCCACTCCCACGGGGTGGCGATCCTTGCAACCCGCGCCGGCGAGGTCTTCGGACTGCCGGCGACCGATGTCGAGCTGCTCCGGCGTGCTGCGCTGGTGCACGATGTCGGCAAGACCGGAGTCAGCACCACGATCTGGGCCAGCACGGAACGGCTGAGCGATCGCGAATGGGAATCGGTCCGTCTCCATCCCTATCACACCGGCCGAGTGTTTGCCCGCTCCGAATCGCTGACTTCGCTCGGACAGATCGCCGCGATGCACCACGAGCGCCTCGATGGTACCGGGTACCACGGCGGTCTTCCCGCTGCGATGCAGCCGATCACCGCGCGGCTTCTGACTGCGGCCAATCGGTTCCGCTCCCTGGTGGAGGATCGTCCCCATCGCCCTGCCCATTCTCCGGAGGAAGCCGGCCGCCAGCTCCGCGCCGAGGCGTTGCAGAAACGACTGGATGCAGACGCCGTGGCGGCGGTGCTCACCGCCGCCGGTGAACCGACCGCCTGGCGCAGAAAGGCCGTCTCGGCCGCGCTCACCGAGCGCGAGGTGGAAGTGGTGCGGCTCTTGTCCCGGGGAGGAACCATGAAGGAGGTGGCCTCGGAGCTGGACATCGCCTACAAAACGGTGGACCGCCACACCCAGAACATCTACGGCAAGATCGGGGTCAAAACCCGGGCTGGAGCCACCCTCTGGGCAGTGGAGCACGGCCTGACCTGACCCCCTCTGGCCTTGATGGGGAATTCTCCCGATGTGCCCCGCGTTCCTGTGAGCTATCATGGATCAGCGAGACCTGCTCGCGCACCATCTCACCCAAGAGGGGACACCATGTTGCTGGCCACTACGACCGTCGAGGACGTCGACCGTTTCCTGCGAGTCTTCTCGGGACCGGGCGCGGAAAAGCGCAAGAAACACGGATGCAAAAGCTCGACCGTTTTTCGCGATCCGAACCAGCCCGACCGGCTCTGGGTCATCTTTGACTGGGATGCCGCGGGCTGGCAGAATTTCGTGAGCGATCCGGAGGTGCCGCCGATCCTCAAGGAAGCCGGTCACAAGTCGAAGCCCCAGGCCGCCGAGCTCTGCGGTCAGTACTACGCCTGACCCTCACCTGGGAAATCGGGAGATCTGATCATGCACAAGAATGCCGACATCGTCCGCCGCGGCTACGCCGCCTTCAACTCCGCGGACCTGGAAACCCTGACCCACCTGTTCGATGAGAACGCACGGTGGACCACGCCGGGACAATCGCCCATCTCGGGCACCACGGCGAACCGTGACGCCACCTTCGCCCAGTTCGGCAAGTATCTCGAAGGAACCGGCGGGACCTTCAAGGCCGACTTGCGGTATGTCACCGCCGATGATGAGGGTCGCGTCGTCGGAATTCATCGCAACACCGGCGCCCGGAACGGCAAGCGACTCGACACCGAGTGCTGCATCACCTTCCATCTGGAGAATGGGCGGGTGGTCGAGGCCAAAGAGCACTTCCTGGATCAGGCAAACTGGGACGCGTTCTGGGCGGAGGGATCACGATGACCGAACCGATCCGGGTCGGTGTGGTGACCGACATCACCGGGCCCCTCGGGGCGCTGGGCACCGCAAACGCGAACACCGCCCGCATGGTGGTTGACGAGATCAACGCGGCGGGCGGCCTCCTGGGACGACAGGTCGAGCTCACACTCGAAGACAGCGAGTCAACCGACGAAGCCGCGGAGGCCAAAGCACGGAAGCTGGTGAAGCAGGATCGAGTCGCCGTAGTCCTGGGAGGGATCTTCAGCTCCACCCGCCTGGCGATCAAGAAGGCCGCCGTCGAGGAAGGCCGCACCCTCTATATCTATCCCGAGCAGTACGAAGGACAGGAATGTCACCCGCTCATCTTCTGCACCGGGCCGGTGCCAGCCCAGCAGATCGAACCCCTCGTGCCCTGGCTGATGCGGAAGACCGGGGCGAAGAAGTTCTATTGCCCCTCGGCGGACTACATCTGGCCGAAGATCATGAACAAGAAGCTTCGCGAAGTGGCCACCGCCAATGGGGGAACGATCGTCGGCGAAGAATATTTCCCGCTCGATCATGCCGACTACGGCGCAACGATCGACAAGATCATGTCCACCGGCACTGATGTGGTCTTCAATACCACGGTGCCCCCGGGTGTGGCGCCCTTCCTGGATCAGCTTCACAAGGCCGGCTTTACCAAGCGGGGCGGACACGTCGTCACCACCTATTTCGAGGAGAACATCCTCGGCCTGTTCCCGCCGGAGCTGGTCGAAGGAATGTACGGCTGCCTCGATTACTACCAGAGCGTCACGGATCCCTGGAGCCGCACGCTGTTGAGCCGATATGAGGCGCGGTACCCGGAAGGTCCGAAGTTCACGGCAGGTAGCGCCGCGACGGGGATGTACCGCGGATTGAAGCTGTGGGAAGCCGCGGTGAAGGAAGCCGGCTCGGTCAAACAGGAGGACGTCATCAAGGCCCTCGATCACGCCAGGATCGAGGAAGGTCCCGGCGGCCCCGCGGCAATGGTCCCCGGCCAGCATCACTTGCGACTCAACATGTACATTGCACAGGTGCAGAAGAACCGTCTCGAAGTCGTCGAAAGCCTTGGCGCGCTCGATCCCAAGGAGTGCGCTCAGGGAGGATGAACGTGATGCGCAGCAGGCCGATTGGCGTTTGCGTGGCCCTCACATTCCTGGCGGCGGCATGCCAGCGAGGGCCGCGCGAGCCTCCCGCCGATGTGCTCAGCAGCGCGCGTCGGGAGCTGGAGGCTCGCGGGCGGGAAGACCAGAACATCCGCAAGGGATTCGGCGCTGGCGGGAAGATCGATCAGGATCAATTCAATACCATGTTGCAGGTCGATTCCGCCAATACCCACTGGCTCAAGGAATACGTGGCGCAGTGGGGCTGGCCGACTGGGGCTCAAGTCGGGCCTGAGGCCGTCGAGGCCGCTTTTCTCATCGTGCAGCACGCGGTCCAGGACACCGGGTTCATGCGGGCCATGCTCCCCGCCATTCAGGAAGGCTACCGACGGGGAGACTACCAAGGCAGCGAAGTCACGATGCTCATCGACCGGCTCGAAGTCAAAGCCGGCCGGCCCCAGATCTATGGTTCCCAACTCTCGTTCACCGACGGCAAATGGGTACTGGACCCGCTGGTGGACTCTGCCAGAGTGGATGAGCGGCGGAAGCGATTCGGCCTCATGCCGCTCGCCGAGTACCTCCGCAAGGCGGACTCCGTTCTTCGGGCACCTTAGCTGCGAGGAGGCTCGAATCGTGATTGCAAGGATCTGACACGGGAAGGTGCCTCAGCAAGAGCCGATACGTACTACGACTATCTGCTCATGCGCCGGACAGGAAGGCGCGCCCGGACTCCATCAGCCCCACGAAACCGCTCTCATCTCCCGACTGGACCGTGTCTCGGATCCGGGTGACCGCCGACACCAAGGTGTCGAGCACTTCCCCGCCAAAATCGTTGAGGTGCTGAATCTCGAAATAGAGCCGGGGGTTCTCTCCTGCCACCGGCCTCGCAACGGCAAGCTGCCGCGCGAAGGTGGTGCTGGAGAGCCGGGCCAGCTCCTCCCTGGTCGAACCGCTCTCCGCCAGCACCGCCAGAAACGCGATGTTCACCGCATGACTCAAACCGAGCACCTGGGCCATCGTCCGGTCGTGACTCGCCAGGTCCATGGTGACCACTTCCGCCATGGTGGGCGCGAAGAGCGAACCGGCGACGTCATTGGCCTCCGGCACGCCGAGGTCGATGACCACGACGTGTCGTCCAGCCAGCAGTCGCGTGTCAGGCCCGAACAGCGGGTGAATCGAGGTGGTGCGGACGCCGGCCCCGACGAGCTTCTCCAGACCGGTGCGGAGCGGCGCCTTGAGCGAGCCCACATCGAAGACAATGCCGGTCGGGCGGCGATCGGCGAGCCCATCCAGAATGGTCGCAGTGGCTCGAAGCGGCGCCGCGACGATGACCAGATCGTGGTCCAGAGCGGACGCGCGCCAGTCCGCCATGACCGGCACATCGCGCGGGGAACCGGCCGGGTCCGCGATCTCGACCTGGAAACCCTGGCTCAAGAGAAACCGCACCAGCCAACCGCCCATGCGGCCGTTGCCACCGATCACCAGGGCGCGCTTGCCGGACCCTTCGGAGCGGGTGGTCACCCGCTGCTCCTCCTGGGTGGCGAGCGAAGCCTCGATGAGCAGCTCGAGCACCCGCTCGGCCAGGTCCCCGCTCAGGCTCGCTTCCCTGGCCAGGTCGCGGGCCCGTTCGATCACCCGTTTTTCCTGGGCAAAATCCCGTAACCCGCGCGCGTCGGCTTCTTTGCGCCGCCCGATGGCCTCGGCCAGCCGCTGTCGCTCGGCGATTCCCCTGATCAGCTCCCGGTCCACACTGGCAAGCCTGTCACGCAGCTCGACAAGGTCGGTCATGATTGCTTCTCTCCTCCTCCAAAAAAGAAAAGCGGCCCGGGTGGGCCGCTCGTGGTTCGGGTCTCGAAAATCTTTTGCTAGGTCGAGTACCGAAGCCCGCGGCCCGGGAGGGTCGCGTATCGGTAATAGCGCGGAGAACGAAGCGTAGCCATGGTCGGCGTCAATAATAACTGCCCGGCACCCAGGGCGCCCGGATATGGAGCGGTACGATCGTAGTGCCCCAGTGGATCCGGAGGACCGCTTCGTCCCGATTCACCAGGGGGAAGTAGTAGGCCAGCGTTTCCATGTGCGCCCCCTGCTCGACCGGGACTTCGAACCGCAGCACGTCTCTGCCGGAGCCGGGATAGGGAGTATGAAACACGTGCGCGGCGCCGCTCACGATCACGGTCCAGGGCGCCCGTTCGCGGGGGATCAGCCAGAGGGTGTACTCCCCCGCCGGCAGCGGGTGTCCTTCCAGCTCGATGTCTTTGGTGATGGTGAGGCGGCTCGCGGAGTCGGCTCCGGGATGCCAGATCGTGTCCCACTTCACGAGACCCCCGAAGAGGGCGCGGCCCCGCGCAACCGGTCGTCCGTACCCGATGGTGATTTCGGTGAAGGCGACGGTCTGACTGACCAGGCCCCGCTGACTGAAGGGGATTGCCTGGGCGGATGATGCGCGCGGGAGAACGGCGGTCGCCAGGAGCGCAAAGAAAACCGTTCGGTGCGTCAGCGCCATCCGAGGCTCCGGCAACGAGTGAAATGCACCAGAATCATACCGGGCACACCGTTCGCGCGCACTGCTACGCTCCAACGATCGGTCACAGCCGAACCTGCATCGCCGGCGCCGGCATCCGCACGCCTTTGATCAGGAGCCAGAAGGTCAGCGGAATTCCTGCCAGGGCCATGGGAATCAGCATGAGTCCGCTGCTCATGGCGGGCACCAGAAGGCCCAGGAGGTTGGCGGCGGTGGCGGCGGGATCGCCGGAGACGACGATGCGTCCGGGAAGGTACGCCTCGCCCAGGGCTCCAAAGATGATACCGAGGAGCATGGCGACGCCCGCGGCGCGAGCGTAGCGCTGAAGCGATTCCGAATCGGAAACCATGAAGTCCAGATGAAGGGGATTCTCCCCGTACGGTGCGCCGCGCCGGTGGTTTCGCCTCCCGCAAAACGGGGTAGATTGGGCCAGACTCAAGGAGTCTTCCGCCATGACGCGTTCCCTGCTGATCCTCGCCGCAATCCTCGCCGCGCCTGAGCATCTGTCTGCCCAGGCCGTCCAGCCCGGCAGCCCTTCGCTGGACAGCCTCTTCAAACCGGTCCTCTGGCGCTCGATCGGGCCGTTTCGCGGTGGCCGCTCAGTCGCGGCCAGCGGCGTGGTCGGCGACCCCAAGACCTATTACATGGGCACCACTGGTGGCGGGGTCTGGAAGACCGACAACATGGGGATCACCTGGCGGAACATCTCCGACGGGTACTTCAAGACCGGAAGCGTCGGCGCGGTCGCGGTCGCGGAATCCGATCCCAACGTGGTGTACGTCGGCATGGGGGAGCACGCCATCCGCGGCGTGATGACCTCCTCCGGTGATGGCGTCTATCGCTCGACCGACGCCGGCAAGACCTGGAAGAAGGTCGGGCTCGACGACACTCGGCACATCTCCCGGATCGTGATCGACCCGAAGAATCCGGATGTGGTATTCGTAGCGGCGCAGGGAGCGCTGGCCGCCCCGTCGCGGCAGCGGGGGATCTTCAAATCCACCGACGGCGGCGCCACCTGGAAAAACGTGCTCTACGTGGACGAGAAAACCGGTGCTTCAGAGTTGTCCATGGACGCGAGCAATCCGCGGATTCTCTACGCCGCCATGTGGGAGCATGGCCGGCTTCCCTGGCAGGTCAAAAGCGGGGGCCCGGGAAGCGGGCTCTACAAATCCACTGATGCGGGAGACACCTGGCAGAAGATGACCAAGGGACTTCCCGACAAGATGGGCAAGATGGCCATCGCGGTGAGTCGCTCGAATCCCGACAAAGTGTACGCCTTGATTGAGAGCGAGTCGAACGGCGACGACCGCGGCCTCTGGGCTTCCGACGATGCGGGCAAAAGCTGGAGCCACCTGTCCAGCGAGCCGCAGCTGGTGCAACGGGCCTGGTACTACATCGAGCTCTTCATCGACCCGAAGGACGAGAACCGGATCTACGTGCTCAGCGCGCCGGCGCTCCGTTCCGACGATGGCGGCAAAACCTGGGAAAGGGTCGACGTCTTGCACGGGGACACCCACAACCTGTGGATCAACCCGACCAATCCCGACAACTTCATCCTTTCCGACGACGGCGGCGCCTCGATCAGCTTCGACCGGGGGAAGAGCTGGAGCTCGCTCGACAACCAGCCCACCGGCCAGTACTACCGCCTCAACACCGACAACGGATTCCCCTACCGCATCTATACCGCCCAGCAGGACAACTCTTCCGTGGTGATCACCAGCCGCGAGCTGGGAAGCGGCGGCATCGACCAGGAGGGCTGGACCTCGTCGGCGGGAGGAGAGAGCGCGTTCCTCGCCTTCGATCCCGACAATCCCCGCTTCGTGCTCGGGGGAAGCTACGAAGGTACCATCGAGGTCCTCGACACCCGGGCGACCGCGGCCACCAATATCATGCCGGCGCCGATTCAGTACCTCGGCATGGACGCGAAGGACATGAAGTACCGCTACAACTGGAACGCGCCGATCATCTGGAGCCGCTGGGAGCCCAACACCTTCTATCACGGGTCCCAGCTCCTGCTCAAGACCAGCGACTTCGGCAAGACCTGGAAGGAAGTCTCGCCCGACCTGACCCGGAACGAAAAAGAGAAACAGGGCAAGCCCGGGGTTCCCTACACCAACGAGGCGGTGGGCGCGGAGAATTACGGCACCCTCGCCTATGTGGCCGAATCTCCCCATGAGCGCGGCGTCATCTGGACCGGCAGCGACGACGGGCTGGTGTACCTGACCCGCGATGGAGGAACCACCTGGAAGAACGTGACCCCGAAGGGGCTCGCCGAGTGCCTGATCAACGCGATCGAAGTGTCGCCGACCGACAAGGCGACCGCCTACATCGCTACCACCCGGTACAAATTCAACGATTTTACCCCGGGTCTCTACAAGACCACCGATTACGGAGAGACCTGGACCCGGATCGACAAGGGAATTCCACCCACCGCGTTTACCAGAGTGGTACGGGAAGACGAGGTCCGGAAAGACCTGCTCTTCGCCGGCACCGAGCTGGGTCTCTATGTCTCCTGGAACGGCGGAAAGGACTGGGCGCCGTTCCAGCTCAACCTGCCGATCACCCCGATCACCGACCTGCGGATCCATCGGGGCAACCTGATCGCCGCCACCTCCGGCCGCAGCATCTGGGTGCTCGACGACCTGGCGCTGATCCGGCAGTATCGTCCCGATCCGCCCGACCTCACCATCTACAAGCCGGCCGATGCCTACCTGGTCAACGCCGGCAGCGAGCTCAATGCGCCATCCGCCGAGTTCACCGGAGCGAGCATAACCCGCGGCGTGAATCCGGCCAGCGGCATGGTGCTCTATTACCGGCTGCCGCCGAAAGCCGACAGTACCGGCGTCACGCTCGAGGTCCGGGACTCGGCTGGCGCGCTGGTGCGGAGTCTCTCATCGAAGAAGGACACCACGTTCAAGAAGTGGGACGGGGGCCCTCCCGCCGACCCGACGCTGACCACCACCGCGGGGCTCAACCGGATCGTGTGGGACCTCCGCTATCCCACCATGGCGGGCGTGCCGGGTGTGTATGTGGAGGCGAACTACCGGGGACACAAGGCGTCGCCCGGATTGTACCGGTTCACCCTGAAGCTGGGAGCGCGGACCGTGGCCACGGAGGCGCGGATCCTGGCGAACCCGCTCTATGCCATCGATGCCCGCACCTACGCCGAGTACCACGCCTTCATGTCGGACATGGAGCAGGAGATGACGGCGATGCACCAGACCGTGAACCGGCTTCATCGTATCGACGAACGACTCGGCGGCATTCTGGCGGGAATCGACACCGGAACCAAGTACCAGTCGGTCAAACAGGATGCTGCCGCCCTGGCGGCAAAGCTGAAGACCTGGGATGCCGACATGGTCTCCCGGAAATCGAAGGCGTACGACGACGTGGAGAATTTCGCCCAGACGTTTGCGGCGAACTATCTCTTTCTGATCAACCAGACCGAGAGCGACCTTCCCCGGGTCAACCAGCCGTCCCGCGATCGCCGGGCGGTGCTGGAAACCGAGTGGAACGCGCTCAAGGCGCGATCCGATGCGATGCTCACCCAGGACATTCCGCTGCTCAACCGGAAGCTCTGGGAGCTGGGGATCGGGGCGATCGGCCAGGACACCGGGAAGCCGCCCAGCACGGTTCCCTGAAGCTCCGTCCCCTTGACTTTCCAGGGGACGGCGCGATCTTCTTCCCTAGAAACCCTATGGGAAGGCACGATGCCGGCACCGGTGGAACTGCTTCGCGGCACCCTCGATCTCCTCATTCTCAAGGCGCTGAGCTGGGGCCGGGCCCATGGCTACGGGGTGGCCCGGTGGATCGAAGACGCCACCGGCGAAGCGCTCCGCATCGAGGAAGGCTCGCTCTACCCCGCGCTCCACCGGCTCGAGGAGCGGGGCCTGGTGGACACCGAATGGGGCATGTCGGAAAACAACCGCAGGGCCCGCTATTACCGCCTGACCCCCTTGGGCCGCCGCCGTCTCCGGACCGAATCCGACTCGTGGGCCCGCTTCGCCCGGGCGGTGTTCGCCGCGCTGGAGGCGCCGGCCCGCCCCGACCCGGCGCGCGCCTAACCCGCTTCCGTCATGACCCGCGAACCGCTCTGGCGCCGCTATCTCCGGTTGTTCGGGCCGGATGTCGCCGCCGACGTGGACGACGAGATCGACTTCCACCTCGCCGCCCTGGAGGACCGCTTCCGGGCCCGCGGCATGAGCGAGCCGGAAGCCCGGGAAGCCGCCCGCCTCAGTTTCGGCGACGTCGAGTCGGTGCGTCGCCAGCTCACCCGCCGGGATGACCGCCGGCTCCGGCGGGTCGCCCACGGCCAGACCTGGAGTCAATGGATGCACGATCTGCGCTATGCCTTCCGCACCCTGCGGCGGTCCCCCCTGTTCAGCCTGATCGCCATCCTGACCCTGACCCTCGGGATCGGCGCGACGACCGCGATCTTCAGCGTGATCAACGGCGTGCTGCTGCGGCCGCTGCCCTACCCGGACGCCGAACGGATCGTGCGGGTATTCGAAGTGAGCGAGCGGGGTGGACGGATGAATTTCTCGGATCCCGACTTCGAAGACCTCCGCGATCAGAGTCACAGCTTCGCGTCGCTGGCGCAGGCGTCCGGACAGTTCGTGGTTCCGGTGGTGGGGACCAGCGAGGCGGTGCGCGCCAACGCCGCAATGGTGTCGCGCGCGTTCTTCCCGACCCTCGGGGTGACCCCGATCGAAGGCCGGTTGTTCGCGCCGGAGGAGCTCCAGCCGGGCGGACGGCCGGCGGTCGTGGTGAGCGAAGGCTTCTGGAAGAGCGCGTTAGGGAGCGCGCCGCTCGGGCCGGGCCTGACCCTGCACCTCGAAGACAAGGTATACGCCGTGGTCGGGGTCATGCCGGCCTCCCTGGACTACCCCGCCCAGAATGACGTCTGGATCCCCCGGGAAGTCGAGGAGCGGAACCCCTATCGCACCGCCCACAACTGGCAGGTCCTCGGCCGGCTCACCCCGGGCGCCTCGGTGGCGCAGGCCCGGACCGACATCGGCGCCATCGCCCGGCGCCTCAAGGAACAGTACGGCAGTGACTCCGATATGACCGATGCCACGCTGCTTCCCCTGCGGGAACAGCTGGTGGGCTATCTCAAGTCCACCCTGTTCATTCTGCTCGGCGCCGCGGGATTTCTGCTGCTCATCGCCTGCGCCAACGTCATCAACCTGATGCTCGCACGCATGGCGGCGCGAGAGGGAGAGCTGGCACTCCGGCTCTCGCTGGGCGCGACGCGCACCCGTCTCGCCCGGCAGTTCATGGCCGAGGCCCTGATGCTCGCCGGGTCGAGCGCGGTCCTGGGAGTGCTGCTCGCCGGAATCGGAACCCGCGCCCTGCTCGAGCTGCAGCAGGGACGCCTGCCCAGAACCGGAGAGGTCCACACCAGCGTCACGGTCCTGGGCTTCGCGCTGGTCGTGTCGCTCCTGAGTGCGCTGAGCATGGGGCTGGTGACCGCATGGCGGGTGGCGCGGGGCAGTCTCCGCGATGCACTGGCCGAATCGCAGCGGACCCAGGCCGGCGGCGGCCTCCGGATTCGCCGAGTCCTGGTCATCGCCCAGGTCGCGGCAACCCTGGTGCTGCTGGTGGGGGCCGGGCTCCTCGGGCGGAGCTTCCTCCGGCTTCTCTCAGTCGATCCCGGTTTCCGCACCGAAGACGTGCTGGTGCTCGAAGTTGCCCCGTCCACCAGGGGGCCGAGCGCCCAGCGCGAAACCGCGCGCTTCTATGATGAGCTGATGGCTCGCCTGGCCCAGGTTCCCGGGGTCCGTGAAGTGGGCGGCGCGAACGTGTTGCCCCTCGACGGAACCAGCGCGGGGAACGGAACCTTCCTGCTGCTGGACAACCCGGCCAACCTGCCGCCGTTGCCGGAGCTCTCCAGCATGTTCCACGACCCCACCCGCACCGGTCAGGCCGAATACCGGATCGCGAGCGGCGGCTATTTCCGGGCGATGAACATTCCGCTCCTTCGTGGGCGCCTCTTCGATGACCGGGATCAGCCCGACGCGGCTCACGTCGCGGTCATCAGCCAATCGCTGGCGGCCCAACGCTGGCCCGACACCGATCCCATCGGCAAGGCGATCGAGTTCGGCAACATGGATGGCGACATGCGCCCCTTCACGATCGTCGGGATCGTGGGCGACGTGCGTGAGGCGACGCTGGACGCCACACCAAAACCCACGGTGTACGCGTCATATCGTCAGCGACCCGTCAAGGCGACACCATTCTCCTTTGTTCTCCACGGATCCTCGGTCGAGTCGGCCGCCACCATGGCCGCGGCGCGCCGTGCGGTCCGCGACCTTCGTCCCGATCTGCCTCCCAGGATTCACAGCATCGAAACCGTCGTATCGTCATCGGTTGCGGATCGTCGCTTCACCCTGCTGCTCATCGGGATCTACGGTGCATCGGCCCTGGTACTTGCCGGGCTCGGCGTGTACGGGGTGATCGCCTACCTGGTGCGGCAGCGGCGGCAGGAGATCGGGGTCCGGATTGCGCTCGGCGCCCAGACCGGCGACGTGCTCAAGCTGGTCCTTCGGCAAGGCGTGTTCCTGGGCCTGGCGGGCGTCGCGATTGGCGCCGTCGCCGCGATGGGGCTCACTCGCCTCATCGCGGGTCTCCTGTACGACATCAGTCCGACCGACCCCACGGCGTTCGGGGTCGTCTCGCTGGGTCTCGTCGGGGTCGTGCTCCTTGCCAGCCTGGTGCCGGCCAGGCGAGCGGCGCAGGTCGATCCAATGATCGCGATGCGGATGGAGTAGCGATCGCCGCTCACCGCTCCATCGGATTGACCCTCCCCCGATGACAGGTGATGCAGTTGATCGCCCGGGTCTCGGCCGGAGTAGACTCCAGGTTCTCCATCTTGCGCAACTCCTGGTTGATCGTCCGGTGCATGGCCGCCATTTCGCGGGTGGCGCGCTTGGGACGCTTGGCGTCGCTGGTGTAGTCCCCCTCGACGTGGCAGTACGAGCATCGCACCCCGAGGGCGCGGGAGTAGCCCGCCGTCATGATGTTCAGCAGCTGTCTCGCGGTACTGCCCCTCAGAGTGATCACGTTGGGGAACACCTGCTCGGCCGGTTCGCCCTGGCGGTCCGCGATTTCCTCGAGCACCGCGAGTGCCTCACGGTCGTTGGCGGCTTCGACCGTGTCGGGCGCCGATGCGGCCGGCGACGTTGAAGCTTGGGGAGCCGGGTGGGAGGTGGGGGAGCTCCCCGCACATCCGAGAGCCAGAAGGACCAGGACCGGGGGTGTTCGCATGTTGCCTCCGTAGACCGGGGCTCGGGGTTCCAGACCAGATTGACGATACCGGACCAGAGAGGTAACGTCGAGGCCCGATCACCTCAAGGCAACTCCATGTCGTCTCCATCGTGGTTCCTTCTGGGCGTCCTGATCGTCCTGACCGGCGGCTCGCTCGCCGCCCAGGCCACTCCCACCGAACGGGCCGCTGCGGGCACCGTGCTCAACAGCATCGATTCCCTGGAGCGGGTTCTTGCTCCTGACAGGACCGCCGACCGCCTCGTCAAGGGAAAAGACGCCGACCGGGACCGGATCATGGCCCGCGCCGCGGCGCTCTGGGATCAGCAGTTCCAGGGGTTGAGCGACTGGATCGGGCACCATCCCGAAATCGGATTCCAGGAGGTTCAGGCGGTCGACACCATCCTGGCGGTGCTCCGCCGGAACGGCTTCAAGGTCGATTCGGGGGTGGCGGGGCTGGCGACCGCGTTCGTGGCGACCTGGGTGTCGCCGGCGGGGGCCAACGGTCCCGTGTTAGGCCTGATCGGCGAGTACGACGCGCTCCGGGGCACCGCCGGCCCGTTTCACGGCGATCAGCACAACGCCCAGTCCCCGGTCGCGCTGTCGGCCGCGCTGGCCCTCAAGGAATACGTCACCGAGAAGCGGATTCCCGCGGTGATCAAGCTGTTCGGCACTCCCGCCGAAGAGATGGGGCCACCCAGCAAGAGCATCATGCGCGACGCCGGGATCTTCAAGGGCACCAGCATCCTGGTCCGGAGCCACAGCTCGAGCCAGACCGGCCGGGCCCGTCCCGGGTTCGGGAACTGCTGTCTCAATATCAACAACGTGCGCTACATCTTCACCGGGCAGCCGTCCCACCAGATGAGCAGCTGGAACGGCCGGAACGCGCTGGAGGCGGCGGTCCACTTCTACATGGCGGTGGACGGGCTCCGCTCCACCTTCCGGCCCGAGGCGTCGATTCAGGGCATCATCCCGGAAGGCGGCACCGCGCCCAACGTGGTACCCGACCGCGCCGTGGTGGACTACTACGTGCGGTATCCCGACGGGGTGTACCTGGAGCACATTCAGGAGATGATGGACAACGCGGCCCGCGGCGCGGCGCTCGCCACCGGCACCGAGGTCAAGATCGACCGCTACGGCGAGCTTCGCGACGGGATCACCACCAGCACGCTGGAAGAGCTCAAGTTCGGCTATGCCAGGTCGCTCGGTGCGCCGAGGATCAGCGAGGAGCTCAACCGGCCAGCGGGTTATGAAGAGACCGGAGGCGTGGCCCAGGACCTGCCTGGCGTCGGGATCAGCGTGGCGAGCTCCACCTTTCCCAACCACACCATGGGCATGCTGGAGGATGCCTTCACGGACGTGGGCCACCGCGGGTTCCGGATGGACGCCCAGATCATGGCGATGACCCTGTACCACTTCCTCACCGATGCCCAGTTCCGCCAGGCGGTGCAGACCGAGCACACCGCGCTTCAGGGACTCTACCAGACCTATCAGCAGAATCTCCGCAAGGCGTACGCGACCGAAATGGCGCGGCCGATCCCCTGACGAAACGGAACCTCTCATGAGCATGGATATCCCGAAGGGCAACGCCGTCCATCCGATCACCGTGGTGGCGATTTCGGCGAACCAGCTTGCTGCTTCGGCGCAGTTCTATCACGGCGTCTTCGGGTGGCAGACCCAATCCATCTCTCCCGAGATCATGGTCGGCATGGCCAAGACAGGACCCACCATCGTGCTCCGCGCCGGCACGCCGGCCGGATTTCCCGGCGTGGTCCCCTTCATCGCAGTTCCCGACGTGGATGAAGCGCTCCAGCGCGTCGTCGCGGCTGGCGGCACCATCGAGCACGCCACCTGGTCTGTCCCCATGGCGGGGAAGATGGCCCGCTTCAAGGATCCTTCCGGAACCATTTATGGATTGACCGGAGCACCTCCCGCGCCGGTCGCGCCGATCCCGCTGCCCTTCGGCACTAACCCGAAGCCACCGGCGGGCTCCATCTGCAGTGTGGAGATGCACGCAACCGACGGCGAGAAGACGCCCCGCTTCTTCCACGAGCAATTCGGGTGGGGTACCCGGGAAACCATGCCCCAGTTCGTCGGGTTCGACCCAGGCGCCGGAATCGCCGGGGTGTTCCAGACCCACACGCCGGCCCTCTCGGCGGTGGCCTACATCTTCGTCGAGACCGTGGACGCCGCGCTCTCGAAGGTCGCCGATTCCGGCGGCACAAAGACCAGCGAGCCGATGTCGATGCCGGGGATGGGCACCTTCGGATATTTCACCGATCCATCCGGCACGCAGATGGGTTTGATCGGCCCCTGACAGGCTCCCCCATGGCACCCGTCGTGGTCATCACCGGCGCGAGCGGCGGGATCGGCGCGGCGACCGCCGAGCTCCTCGGCGCCCGCGGCAAATCGGTGGCCCTGGTCGCCCGTCGAAGGGCCGAGCTCGAAGCGATTGCGGCGCGTTGCGGTGCCGACGCCTTCCCCATCGTGGCCGACGCAACCCGCCGGGAGGAGATTCAACGGGTCATCGAGGCCACCATGACCCGGTTCGGGCGGATCGACGTCTGGATCAACAACATCGGGCAGGGCATAACCCGGATGCCCTCGGAGCTTACCGATCAGGACGTGGACGAGATGATGCGGGTCAACGTGAAGTCGGCGCTCTACGGGATGCAGGAGATTCTTCCCCATTTCCGGGAGCGCGGCACCGGCCACATCATCAATCTCTCGTCGATGCTGGGCCGGATTCCCTACGCCACCTATCGCGCCGCCTACACCGCGGCGAAGCATTACCTCAATGCCCTTACCGCGAACTTCCGGGACGAGCTGAGCCAGACCCACCCCGGAATCCGGATCTCCCTGGTGTCTCCTCCCGCGGTCCGCACCGATTTCGGGCTCCACGCCATGCACGGTGGCCCCGATTCCCGGTCTCTCTCCCGTTCCCAGAGCGCCGAGGAGACCGCCAGAGCGATCGCGTGGGTCATCGAAACCGGGGCCGCGGACGCGTATACCACGCCGGGGAGCCGGGACCGGGTGATCAGCTATTTCTCGACCCACGGGGTGGATGCGGAACCGGCCTGACGGGGGCCCCGCGAATGGGTGGCAGGCCGCCGCGGTCCTGCTGTTCGCGGTGGAAGCCGGGGTGCTGGGGTTTCTCACCCTGATGCTGGCTCTCCTGCTGCTGGTGCTGCTCCGGCTGGAGCGGCGGGATGGGAACCTGCTGATCCTCGTGGCGGGCGTCTGGGGGCTGGGCGCGCTCTGGTGGATGCTGCTGGCGTTCGGGCTGCCCGGCGGGGTCAGGCGGACCCGGATACCCTGGCCGGTGTGGTGCGGGTTAGGACTGGGAACGATCCTCTCGGGTTATCTCGTGGTGAGGCTGTTCCTCCAGCGCAACGCCGGACTCGACCTCCAGGCTTTGCTGCTCTTCGGGGCGCCGGTCGCGATCGCGGCTCATCTGCTGATTCGCCGCCGAAGAAAGGCTACCCCATGATGGTGCATGTCATCGGGATCGTTTCGGCCCTGCTGGGCGCGCTCTTCACCGGGACGGCCGTCTATGTGACCCTGGTGGAGCGCCCAGCCGGGGCGGCCTACTCCCGTGCCGGGTCGTTGCAGACCACTCTGGCGGTCGCTTCCGGAATCACCGGCATCGGGACCTGGATCCACGGCGAGGAAATCACCTGGCTGTTTGCCGGAGTGATCATCCTCGCCGTGATCCCTTTTCGATCGGACCGGCACCATGTGATTCGCGCGCTCCTCGGTGTCGTCGCGACGATCATCTATGGAATCTCGGTCCTGCACCTCTAGCGGTCGGTCCTGGTGCTGATCGGTTCGGGCTGACCGCTCCCCGCTGAGGTGCGGACCGGGATTTCCCGCGGCTTGGCCCGCTCGGCTTTGGGGATTCGCACCGTCAGGACCCCGTTGTCGGTGGAGGCCTCGATCTTGTCCGCTTCCACCGTCGATGGCAGGGTGAAGCTCCGCTCGAAGCTGCCGTAATTCCGCTCATAGCGGTGCCACCGCTCGTCCTTCTTCTCCTCGACCTGCTGTTTCTCGCCCCGAACGGTGAGAACCTGATTCTCCAGGCTGATCTTCACGTCTTCCGGCCGGACTCCCGGCAGGTCCATGGTGATGGTGACGTGCTCGGGATCCTCGCGGATATCCACCGTCGGGGTCCATGCCGAGCTGACCGATTCGCCGTCGAATCCGCCGAGGGCTTCATCCATCAACCGGTTGAGACGGGACAATCCGCTGAAAACGTCCGACGACGGCTCGTTGCGTCGCCATCTGGTGATGTAGGCCATGGTCTCCTCCCTTGGCATGAGTCACACGAGGGTAGTGGGCGCAACGCCCACTCCCGCCGGGGAGGACGACGGTCTCCCCGCGACGCAGCACAGCGAGGAGTGACCGTTATCCGCCGAGTGGCTCGCGTTGATACTGGAGCCGGAGACCTGGATGCCGTTTGTACAGGTAAATCCCCATGCCGGCGAGCGACAGGGTATTGGCACAGAGCACCGACCACCAGGGGAAGAGCGAGCTGGTGACCTGGAAAACGGCATAGGTCATGAAGACGAAAAACAGCTCGAAGCAGACCGCGATGACCGGCAACCCGAACCGCGCCAGCGGCGACGACATCGCGAGGTGGATCAGCTGGGTCAGGACGATGCCGAACAGGACGAAGGCCCCAAGGTGGAGACAGGTGTAAGCCACCACCGGCCCGGTTTCCGGCGGGGAGACCGAAGGCGTGGTGATGTGATAGAGAAAGACCTGGCCGAGAACGCTGGGCGTGGAGAGCGGCCTTCCCTGCAGCGTGTCGGTGATCAGGAACCAGACCGCCACGATGACCGCGCCGATCAGCCCTGTCAGCGAACCTTCTCCCAGAAGTGAATGCTGATGCTTGACCATATAGGATCCCTCGTCAGTCAGGCGTGGGTTGCCTCCCTGCCGTCCGGCTCCGATCGAATCTGTTCCACCGGAAGGCCAGCCTGTTCCCAGGCCGACATGCCCCCGGTGACGTTCGCGACGGCTTTTCGGCCACGCGCGAGCAGGAGACTGGCCGCAATGGCGGACCGGCTCCCCCCCTGACAGTGCACCGCGATGGGCCGATCTTCGGGCAGCTCGGCGATCCGCTCCGGCAGCTCGGCGAGCGGAATGAGGGTCGCCTCCGGAAGGTGGCCGGTCTCCCACTCGCTCCGGCCCCGGACGTCGAGAACGACCACGCCGTTCTGGCGGCGCGACAGATCGGAGGCGGAGAGCTGCTCGATCCGGCTCAGGGGGCCCTCCTCACGAGCCCAGAGCTCGACCGCCACTCCGGCAAACCAGCCCCGGATCCGCTCGAACCCGATCAACATGAGGCTCTGGACCATGCGGACCAACCGGGAGTCTTCGGCATCCCCACCCAGGAGATAGAGATCCTGATCGTACGGCAGCAGCGAGCCGGCCCAGGTCACGAAACTGTTGTTGAAGGGGATATTGACGGTCCCGGGGACATAACCCGCCGCAACATCCACCGAGGGGCGGACGTCCACCACGGTGGCGCCCGACGCCAGGACCTCCCGGAGCCGGTGCTCGGCGATCCGCTCGGGAATCACGAGGGCTCCTAACACGGGGGGGCCTTCCCGGTTCGTCCGTTTCATCCGGGCGAAATACCGGGGCGGCTCCGGCTGTCCGTGGAGCACCTGGCGGACGAACTCGTCCTCCTCCTCGACCTGGAACGCCCAGCTGAACCGGCGCTCGTAGCCCACGGTGGACTGGGGCACCGCACTCATTCCCTTGCCGCAGGCGCTTCCCGCTCCGTGCCCCGGCCAGATCTGCAGGTGATCGGGGAGGGTCTTGAACCACTGAAGGCTCCGGAAGAGCTGGCGGGCGCCCGAATCCGCCGTGCCGGCAACGTGGGCCGCCTTCTCGAGCAGATCGGGGCGCCCCACGTCATTGACGAAGACGAAATCCCCGGTCACGATCCCGATCGGCTCGTGCGCCACCGCAGTATCGGTGACCATGAAGGAGAGGTGTTCCGGGGTATGCCCGGGCGTGTGCATCACCCGGAGCTCGATGTTGCCGACCCGGATCTCGTCCCGGTCCTTGAGCGGGCGCACCCCCGGCTCGGCCCGAAACGCGTATTGCCATTCGGCAGGCCCGCAGTCGGACACCAGCAGCTCGGCCCCGGTGCGTGCCGCCAGCTCGCGGCTTCCCGAGACGAAGTCGGCGTGGATATGAGTCTCGGTGACCAGCTCGACGCGGAGACCGCGGGACTCCGCCGCCGCGATGTACTGATCGACCATGCGATTGGGATCGACCACCAGGGCAACGCCGCTGGCGCTGCATCCGATCAGGTAGCTCGCCTGGGCGAGTCCCTCGTCGTAGAAGCGGAGAAAGATCACGTCACCTCGCCAGGAGAACCACCACGCCCAGGACCAGCAGGAAGCCGGCAAAGCCTCGACGAAGACTGCGCTGCGAGACCAGGGGAACCAGGCGGCTTCCGATCAGCACCCCGACGAGCGCGACGGCGGTGAACAGCGCGAGGACGCCCCACTCGAGCCGGATGCCTTCCGGACTGCCAAGATATCGCGCCAGCCCGGCGGCACAACTCAGCACGATCAGCGCCAGCGAAGTCCCGATGGCATCGCGCACCGGAAGGCCGGCCAGCACGGTGAGCACCGGCACGTAGAGGAAGCCGCCACCGACCCCGACGAAACCGGTGAGCAGACCCACCGCTCCACCGATCAGGGTAACCCCGCCGACCCGCCGCGCGGCGGAAGGCTCTTCCGGGAGCGGCGCATCGGGACGGAGGGTCATGCGCTGGACCCGGGTTCCCCGGTACATGGTGAACGCGGCGCCCAGCATGATCACCCCGAACACGGTAAGCCGGATATCGTCGCGGACTCTGGGACCGAGGTCCGCGCCCAGGACCGCGCCGAGGATGGCAGGAATCCCGAAGGCGATCGCGGTGCGGACCTGCACGAAGCCCTGGCGCCAGTGCCCCACCACCCCGACCACGCTGGTGATTCCCACCACGACCAGGCTCATGGGGACCGCGTCGCGCATGGTGTAGCCCATCACGTTGTGGAGCACCGGGATGGTCAGAATGGAGCCCCCGCCTCCTAACACGCCAAGCGAAAGCCCGATCAGCAGCGCGAGCCCGTAGCCGAGTCCGGTCACCTCACCGTCCCGCCGGCACGTAAAGCTCCCCGCCCCGCGCCTTGAATTCCTCGGACTTCTCCGCCATGCCCTGGGCCATCTCCCGGAGGTCCTGGGTGATCTTCATGGAGCAGAATTTCGGGCCGCACATCGAGCAGAAGTGGGCCAGCTTGGCGCCCTCCGCGGGGAGCGTCTCGTCATGGTAGCTCCGCGCTGTCACCGGGTCGAGCGCGAGATTGAACTGGTCCTCCCAGCGGAACTCGAAGCGCGCTTTGGACATGGCGTCGTCCCACTCCCGGGCCCGGGGATGCCCTTTCGCGAGATCGGCGGCGTGCGCCGCGATCCGGTAGGCGATCACCCCGGCCTTCACGTCCTCCCGGTTGGGGAGGCCCAGGTGCTCCTTGGGCGTCACGTAACAGAGCATCGCGGTGCCGTACCAGCCGATCATCGCGGCGCCGATCGCGCTGGTAATGTGATCATAACCCGGCGCGATGTCGGTGGTGAGCGGACCCAGGGTGTAGAACGGCGCCTCGTCACACCAGGCGAGTTGCTTCTCCATGTTCTCCCGGATCAGGTGCATCGGAACGTGGCCGGGCCCTTCGTTCATCACCTGGACCTCGTACTCCCAGGCGATGCGGGTCAGCTCCCCCTGGGTTTCCAGCTCGGCGAACTGGGCCGCATCGTTGGCGTCGGCGATCGAGCCGGGCCGGAGACCGTCTCCCAGCGAGAACGAGACGTCGTACGCCTGCATGATCTCGCAGATCTCCCGGAACCTGGTGTAGAGAAAGCTCTCCTCGTGGTGGGCCAGGCACCACTTCGCCATGATCGACCCGCCCCGCGAAACGATGCCGGTCACCCGGTTGGCCGTGAGCGGGACATAGCGAAGCAACACCCCCGCGTGCACCGTGAAGTAGTCCACGCCCTGCTCGGCCTGCTCGATCAGGGTGTCCCGATAGATCTCCCAGGTCAGGTCCTCGGGGACGCCGCCGACCTTCTCGAGCGCCTGATAGATCGGCACCGTGCCGATCGGCACCGGCGAATTCCGGAGGATCCACTGCCGGGTGGCGTGGATGTTCTTTCCGGTGGAGAGATCCATCACGGTGTCGGCGCCCCAGAGAATCGCCCAGCGGAGCTTCTCGACCTCGTCGTCGATCGAGCTCTTGACCGCCGAGTTCCCGATGTTGGCGTTGATCTTCACCTTGAACCCGCGACCGATGATCATCGGCTCGAGCTCGGGGTGATTGATGTTGGCGGGAATGATCGCCCGGCCCCGAGCAACCTCGCTCCGGACCAGGTCCGCCGCGACTCCTTCGCGGAGCGCGATGAACTCCATTTCGGGGGTGATCTCACCGCGACGGGCGAAATGCATCTGGGTGACCGCGCCATGACCCCGCAGCGCCGGGCGTTTCAGCCCGGAGGGAATCAGGTCGTCCCGGGCGTCTTTTTCTGAGCGGACCGCCTCAAGGTTGCGCGCCGCGAGCCACGGGGCACGCAAGGGAGGCAATCCTTCGTGGACGTCACAGTCTTCCACACCGGCGGTGTCATAGACTCGCAGCGGCGACTCGCCCCCCGACAGCGAGATTTCCCTCATCGGAACCCGGACGCCATCCGGCCCATCGAGGTAAACCCGCCGCGAATTGGGAAAGACCCCGCGATAGCTCAGAGTTGCCATGCGCTGCTCCTCTCACGAGGGGAGCGTCGGCCGAGATGGGGGACCCGCCCGCGCTCCCTACGCCGGTGTGAACCGGATCAGGTTCCAAGGGTTCCTCTCAACCGGTCTCCCGGTGCCCCTGGCGGTTGTAAGGAATGTAACGCCGAAAGAATGGGTGCGGGCCGGTATTATTGGGGCGTGACCCTCCTCGGCTTGACGGTGATTCTCGCCCTCGGGGCCTTGCTGGCCGGGTTCCTGGGATCGCTGACCGGCCTGGGCGGAGGCATCATCATCGTGCCGCTGCTCACCCTTGGGTTCGGCGTGGATATCCGTTACGCGGTCGGCACGTCGCTGATCGCGGTGATCGCGACCTCCTCGGGCGCGGCGGCGGCCTACGTCAAGGAAGGCTTCACCAACCTCCGGGTCGGTATGCTCCTCGAGGTGGGGACGGTGACCGGCGCCCTGGCCGGTGCGTATCTCGCCCAGGTGGTCTCGGGCAACTTCATCGCGATCCTGTTCGCGCTCACCGTGCTGTTCACCGCGGTTCAATCGTTCCGGGCTCCCTCCGACACCGCCCGACCTCCTCGACCCCGCTCGCCGAGCGGCTCCGGCTGAGCTCCACCTATCCGACGCCGCACGGACTGGAGCGCTACGAGGTCCGGGCCGTGCGCGGCGGGGTAGCGCTCATGCTGGTGGCCGGCGCTCTTTCGGCGCTTTTGGGAATCGGCGCCGGAATCATGAAGGTGCTGGCGATGGATCGGGCGATGGGCCTGCCGTTCAAGGTCTCGACCACCACCAGCAATTTCATGATCGGGGTGACCGCGGCGGCCAGCGCGGGGATCTATCTCCAGCGCGGATACCTCGAGCCCGGCCTGGTTTTTCCCGTGGTGATCGGGGTCCTGGCGGGAGCGTGGGTGGGGTCACTGGTCTTTCGTGGCGCCCCAATCCGGGTGCTGCGGCTGCTGTTCCTCGTCGTGGTGACGGCCCTGGCAATTCAGATGCTGTATCGCGGCGTCACTGGAGGGTTTCAGTGAGCCCGAAGCGAGCGGAAGAGCCGGTCCTTGCCGGGCGCGCCATGGCGCCGCTCGTCGCCATGGTGTTGCGCGGTGGCGTGCTGCTCGCCGCAGGGGTCACCCTCGCCGGCGGCATTCCCTATGTGGTGCTGCACCGGAGCAGCATTCCGGACTATCACACCTTCCACGGAGCGAGCGCGGCGCTCCGAAGCCCCGGCGCGATCCTTCACGGGGCAGCTGCCCTGAATTTGCCAGCGATCATCGCGCTCGGCGCGATTCTTCTCATTGCCACACCGATTGCCCGGGTAGTGATCACCCTGGTCGGGTTTCTCTTCCGGCGCGACTGGACCTACGTGGTGATCACCAGCATCGTCCTGGTGATTCTTTTCTACAGCCTGTTCGCCGGCGCGCCTCTGTGAGCGGGGCAGCATTGCTCGCCTGGTGGGCCCGGCTTCGGGGTTGGCCGGCGGGGAAGTGGCTCTTCAGCCGGATGATCGGCTTCCGGGTGCCCTATTCCGGATCGATCGGGGCCCGGGTCGAAGAGCTCCGGCCGGGTTATGCGCGGCTCTCTCTGCGCGAGCGCCGCGCGGTGCGTCAGCACCTCCGGTCGGTGCACGCGGTGGCTCTGGTCAACCTGGGCGAGCTGACCAGCGGCCTCGCCATGACGGCCGCCCTTCCCGAGGGGGCTCGCGCCATCGTGCTCAGGATTTCGGCCGAGTATCTCAAGAAGGCACGGGGACGGTTGATCGCGGAGTCCACCGTCAACCTGCCGGCTTCCGAGAGTACCGCTGAGGTGTCGGTCCACGCGGAGATCCGGAACCAAACCAATGAGACGGTGTGCCGGGTCACCGCAGTGTGGCGCATCGATCGGGGCGGCAATCGTCATGCCTCCTGATCCTTCCCTCCCCGACCCGCGGCTCCTGGAGCACGCCCAGATCGAGGTCCCCCTCATCTGCGGCGCCATGTACCCCTGCAGCAATCCGGAGCTGGTCGCCGCGGTATCGGAGGCGGGAGGCATCGGGATTCTTCAGCCGGTGTCGCTGACCTATGTATATGGATACGACTTCCGCGAGGGCATCCGGGCCATCCGGCAACAGACCCGGAAGCCGATCGGAATGAACGCACTGATCGAGCGATCGTCCCGCCGCTACCACGAGAAGATGGTGCAGTGGGTGGACATCGCGCTCGAGGAGGGAGTCCGCTTCTTCATCACCTCGCTCGGTAACCCGCGCTGGGTGTGCGACCGGGTTCGGGCGGTCGGGGGACGGGTGTACCATGACGTGACCGAACGAAAGTGGGCCCTCAAGGGTCGGGACGGCGGGGTGGACGGGTTGATCGGGGTGAACCGGCGCGCGGGTGGTCATCCTGGTCCTCGCGGCGTGGAAGAATTGTTCGCGGAGGTCCACGACCTGGGGCTCCCGATCGTTGCCGCTGGCGGAATCGGCGACGCGCAGGGGTTCGCGGCAGCGCTTCGGATCGGCTACGCCGGGGTCCAGATGGGGACCCGCTTCATCGCTACGACGGAATGCGGCGCCAGCAACGCCTACAAGCAGGCCATTGTGGACGCCAAGGAAAACGACATCGTGCTCAGCGAGCGGATCACCGGGGTACCGGTGGCGGTCATCAACACGCCCCAGGTCAGACGCACCGGGCTCAGAGCCGGGCCGCTTGCCCGGTGGATGCTCCGCGGCGGACGGACCAAGCGCTGGATCCGCACCTGGTATGCCCTCAAATCCTTCTGGCAGCTCAAGCGGGCCTCGCTCGACTCCTTCCGGCACCAATGAGTACTGGCAGGCGGGGAAGAGCGTCGCGGTGATCGACCGGATCGAGCCAGCCGGAGAGATCGTGCGACGCTGCATTGAAACGTTGCGCAACGAGAAGAATGTTTCGGACTAAGTATCTTTTGTCGTTGGGAGTCTGCTACCAACGACACGGTGTGGGTGATGAAACCATCTAGTCAATCTCGCCGAACCAGCACTGTCGTCGCGACAAAGCCTGGTTGTATCCCCCTGAAAACCGCCTACGAGCAGGCGATCTCCCTCAAGCCAAAAACCTGGCTAGAAGTTCAAGATATCTTCCTGAGGGGAATGGAAGGTTTCGATCAGAACGTTGCCAGTGGTGTGGCGGACATGGGGGACCTTCAAAACGGCAAGGGGGATTTCTTCAATGACCTCCTGGCACTCCTGCTCGAGAATTGTGCCCAACTCCAGCTCTACAGCAGAGGAGGGGTCCCCGGCCTGATTTTCCCAACACATAACCTCGATGTCTCATTTCCCAGTACAGGCGCGGTCCAGTTCATCCTGGAAGCCAAGGCCGTGGGAACACCGCGACATCCCGGAAGCCCCAAGCAGCGACCAATCGGCCGGCCGGGTTCAGCCGACCTGGACAAACGGGTAAAAGAGATTGCTTTCAAAGCGATCGACCTGAAGGCTGAATATGCCCGCATCATGGCGCAACGCGGGGAGAGTCCGACCACAATTGCCGGTGACTTGACGACCTGGCTCCGCTCGGTCAAGCCCAAGTCATACGTGTTCTTCGCGGCTCGGGTAATCAATGACAATGATCTCGCGAGGGTGATACGATTTGCCAACGTTGCCGGGCTCGTCAGTGACGCAATAGGGGTTTTCTGCTTTCGCCCAGTCGCGCCGGACCAGCCGACCAGATATCAGGCCGAAGAGGTTCCGTCACACGTCGATATTGGCCGAGTGCTTTTCAGAGCTTGCCAGGATCTGACAGCCCTGAAGGATGCACAGCCGGTAGAGCCGCTGTCTCCGAGTCCCGCCCAGGCTGCTTCTGAGACAATGGTCCAGGACGAATCGAAGGATTGACCAATCGGCGTTCTTTGGGTACAGGAGGGCACGAGCGGGGTTGTATATTAGACACCTACCATCGACCGCGATTTACCGGAGGATCGTCAGTGAAAGGCTTTGTGCCAACTCCTGCTCATCTCGTAGACAGGATGGTGCAAAAGCTCTTCCAACTCCGTACTCCACGATCAAGCGACACCTTGCTCGATCCGGGCTGTGGAACCGGTTCGTTCATCGAAGGCGTCATCCGATGGTGTCGTGACAGGGATGCACCAATCCCCCGAATCATCGGGATTGACAGTGATGGAGGCTTGCTAGCTGAAGCGCGTCGGCGGCTTGCTGGCCACCCCACGGTAACTTTTGAAGAAAGCGATTTCCTCGCCCCCACCGCAGCCACGTTCGACTACATCATTGGCAATCCGCCGTATGTCCCCATCACCGGGATTACGGTCGAGGAACGGACCGAATACCGTCGCCGATTCAGATGCGCGGTTGGCCGTTTCGATCTGTATCTCTTGTTCTTTGAGCAATCCCTGAAGCTCCTCAGGGCTGACGGTCGACTGGTTTTCGTTACTCCAGAAAAGTACCTGTATGTGCAGACGGCCCAGCCGCTTCGATGCGAGCTGACGGAGGTATGGCGTAGAAGAAATAGAGCTCATCGGTGAATCCGCGTTTGGGACCTTGATCACCTACCCCACCATCACCACGGTTTCAAGAAGCGTGCGGTCTTCCACACGCGTTAAGCTTCGGGATGGCACCATCCGATCAGTGAAGCTGGAGCGGACCGGATCATGGCTCCCCGTCCTCAACGGTCACCGAAGTGAAACACCAACT
Organism: uncultured Gemmatimonadales bacterium; assembly: GCA_963841505.1. GTDB lineage: Bacteria > Gemmatimonadota > Gemmatimonadetes > Gemmatimonadales > GWC2-71-9 > JABFSM01. The sequence goes on along the minus strand of CAWJCZ010000001.1, from coordinate 248,317 downwards.
TCATGTCTCATGGAGGCATTTGCCCGAATCAGCTGTGGCGTCGCGACCGGCGCGGATCGTGTGTTTGTCCTCAAGAACGAGAGCCTTTCTGCTTCACTTCAACCTTTCGCTTTCCGTACAACGTCAGGGCGGGAGATAAAAGCAGGGGATGTCCTTCGTACGACTCACTCCATGTTGGCGCCTTATGATCGTTCCGGTGCACTACTGCCCGAGGGTGAACTTGGTGTCCTCGGCGAGTATTTGAATGAACCTGCCCGGCGAGCTGCGCTCGACGCGCGGACCTGTGTCAGCAGAAAACCCTGGTACTCCTTCCATGAGACTCCACCCCTAAAGGATCTCCTTCAGCCCAAGATCCTGTGCAAAGACATCGGGGCAAGGCCATGGTTCGTGGTGGATGAAACCGGCGATATCCTTCCAAGACACTCAGTGTACTACCTCGTTCCCGCCAACCCTTCTCGACTTCACGAGCTCTGTGATTACTTGAACTCGGAGGAGGCACGTTCCTGGCTGCTCGCGCATTGCCAGAGGGCTGCAAACGGCTTCCTGCGGTTACAAAGCCATGTCTTAAAGCAACTGCCCCTTCCGCCAAGTCTCGTCCACACAGTTCAGTTGGCCTGCGCCTAGCTCGGTATGCGTTGCGGATTCCAGGTGTGGGTTTCCTCCCGGGCTGTGGTAAGCCAGGCGTAGAGGGCATCGTATAGCACGAACCCGTGCCGCAGCTGTTCGTGATCGTCCTCAAACAGCTGGGAAAGCCCGATGCTGATCGCGAGCAGTCCAGCTGCCTGAGGCGCAAGATCGAGCCGAGCCGTATCGGCACCTCGAACGATGAGGGCGATTTCGCGAAGCGCCGGATCGTCCAGGTCATGCTGCGCCAGGAATGCGTCGAAACTGCACAGCGGCCCCTCATGGCTCAATTCCACCCCTTCGACATCGAATGGCGTCGCCCCAGTCTGCTCGGCCACCCGTCGCACCTGATCGGGAGGCACGAAGAGAAATTCCGCCTGGTCGTCGATGAACCGGGCGATCAGCCAGGGACATGCCACGCGATCGATCTTGGGACGGGCCCGGGTCACCCATTGCATGGCGCAAACTCCAGGCTCGAGCCGCGCCCCGCGGCCATCGCGAATTCCCACGCCGCCGCGGCTGCCGCGGCATCCTGAATCCCCATCCCGGTCGAGTCAAACACCGTGATCTCCGAATCGCTGGTCCGTCCTGGGCGAACTCCCAGGACCACCTGCCCCAGCTCGGCATGAACCCGATCCCGGGTCATCGAACCCGCCGAGATGGCGTGGTGGAGATCGCCGATGGTCGCGGCCTGGTCGAGAACATCGACGACGACGGTTGCGCCGGCGAGTAGATCGGGCGCGAGCTCAGATTTGGACTCGCTGTCCGCACCGACCCCGGCCACAAAGGTGCCCGGCTGGATCATCTCGCGGGTAAGGAAAGCAGCGGTAGCAGGGGTGCAGGTTACGCAGAGATCGGAGCGGCTCGCGGCACTGGCGACATCCAGGACCGGTTCGACCGGAATCCCGAGCTCGCCGGTCATTTCGACCGCGAAACGATCGCGCCGAATCGGATCCACATCGCACACCAAGACCCGCTCGAGGGATTGGACCCGATGCACCGCCCTGAGCTGGGCGCGGCCCTGGGTTCCGCATCCTGCCAGGCACAGGGTTCGCGCCGTCTCCCGGGCGAGATGCTGAACCGCCAGGGCGGTGGCGGCTGCCGTGCGCAACGCCGTGATCGCAATGGAGTCCATCACCGCCAGCACCCGCCCATCCTCCGCGTCGCTCAGGACGATGACCCCCTGAATCGTGGGAAGCCCCCGGTGCTCGGCGTTCCCGGGGAAGTTGGCGTTGAGCTTGGCGGCAAAGAACTGCCGCTGACCCCGCCGGATCACTCCGCTCTTCAGATGGAATCCACCGCCGGGGACCTGAACGCCCAGGATCCCGGGCGGCCCGACCGAGCCCTCGCCGTGCTGGCGAAAGGCGTCCTCCACCGCGGCCCGGCAGCGATCGGGGTCGAGGAGCGCCCGGATGTCGGCACCCGTGAGCAGAAGGGTGCCGGGAGCAGGCCAGGAGGATTGCCGGAAAGGGCTCATGATGATACAGTTGTATCAGTGACCGATTCAAGTGTATCACCGGGAGCCGGAACCAGCAACCCGGGGCGCTGGCTGGTCCTGCTCCACCGGCTGCCGCCCCGGCCGGCCTACCTGCGGGTCAAGGTCCGCCGCCGGCTCGAGAGCATCGGGGCCCTGCCGCTCAAGAATTCGGTCTACGTGCTCCCCGCCTCGCCCGGCTCGCGCGAGGATCTGGAATGGCTCCGCCGGGAAATCCTCGCCGGGGAGGGGGAAGCGACCATCGTATCGGGGCAATTCGTCTCGGGGGTGCGGGATGAGGAGCTCGAGTCCCGGTTCCGCGCCCATCGGAAGCTCGGTTACCGGGCGCTCAGCCGCGCCGCCAGGCGATTGGGCTCCGCCCCGTCGCCAGGCGAGCTCGATGCCCTCCGGCACCGTTTCGACCGCATCGCCTCCGGGGATCCGGACACTTCCCCCGAGAAGGAGAGTGTCGTGAAGACCCTTCGCAAACTGGAGCACGGCCGGCATCCTCGATCTGCCGCGGGCAAGTCCGGTCCGGTCTCCGGGCCTCCGGTTCCCCGGATCCGGAGGGCGACCTGGGTCACCCGGCAGGACGTTTTCGTCGATCGGATCGCCAGTGCCTGGCTGATCGCGCGGTTCATCGATCCCGCAGCACGATTCCGATTCGTTTCCCCGACCCGGTACCGTCCGGCCCAGGGAGAGATCCGGTTCGACATGTTCGAAGGCGAATTCACCCACGACGGCGATCGCTGCACGTTCGAGACTCTGCTCGAGCGGTTCCGGCTCCGGGATGCCGCCCTCGAAACGATCGGCCAGATCGTGCACGACATCGACTGCAAGGACCAGAAATTCGGGCGGACCGAGGCCGTCACGATCCAGACCCTCTTCGAGGGAATCGCCCTGGCGCATCCGAAGGATCAGGCCCGTCTTGGGCGGGCCGCACCGTGCTGGACGGATTGTATCAGGGACTTCGCCGCAGCTGACCGTCCCCCACCTTCGTTCGCGGAGGCGCTCCGGGCCTGGACCCGCATAGCCATCCAGAGCTTCGGCGGCCCCGCAGGCCAGATTGCGGTCATCCACCGGATCGTGGTCGAGGAAAAGCAGTGGCTCGACGAGCCACGCTTCCTTCACGCCCTGAGCTATTGCATGCTGCTGCCCGGTCCCGAAGCGCAGCAGCTCGTCACCTATACCGGGTGGCTCCTGCACGGGGTTCGGGGCGGCCTCGCGGCGGGGTCCCTGTTCATCCTGCCCGGCTTCCTCGGGCTCCTCGGACTCTCCATGGCCTACGTCGCCTGGCGCGACGTCACCGTGGTGAGCGGCCTCCTGCTCGGGCTCAAGCCCGCGGTCGTGGCCATCGTGGCGAGCGCTCTGCTCAGGCTCCGCGTCAGGGCCCTGACCAGCCGAGGGCATCTCGTGGTCGCAGCGGCGGCATTCATCGGCCTCTTCGTCTTCGGGCTTCCCTTCCCGCTCATCATCCTTGCCGCCGCGATTCTTGGCGCGCTTCGCGGCGGCGGTGAGCCCTCCCCGGAGAGACAATCCACCCGGCCCTCGATCGGCACCCTGGCCCGCACCGGATTGACCTGGCTCGTCATCTGGTTTGCGCCCCTTCTGCTCCTGGTGATTTTCGCCGGAGCCATACCGGTCCTTCGCCAGGAAGCGCTCTTCTTCAGCAAGGTCGCGGTGGTGACGTTTGGCGGAGCCTACGCGGTCCTGTCCTACGTCGCGCAGCAGGCCGTCGCGGTCTATCACTGGATCCAGCCGGGCGAGATGCTCGACGGGCTCGCGATGGCCGAGACCACACCGGGTCCCCTGATCATGGTGCTTCAGTTCGTGGCGTTCCTCGGCGCCTACCGTTCACCGGGGTCGCTTGCTCCGATGATGGCGGGGCTGATCGGATCGCTGGTGATGGTGTGGTTCACGTTCGCGCCCTGTTTTCTGTTCGTTTTCGCGGGGGCGCCCTGGGTGGAATGGATCAGGGGCCGTCCCCGGGCGCGCGCGGCGCTGGACGGAATCATGGCAGCAGTGCTCGGTGTGGTGATGAATCTCGCGGTCTGGTTCACCCTCAACGTGGTGTTCGGGGTGGTTGAGCGCCGGCGATGGGGACCGTTGTCGGTGTGGCTCCCGGATCTGGCCACCGTGCGGTGGCCGTGGCTGCTGCTCACCGCGCTTGCTCTGGTGGCGGCCCTTCGATTTCGCGCGCCCACCTGGACCCTGCTTCTTGGCGGGGCGTTGGTTGGGATGCTGATCCGGCTGGCCTAGAAATCCTTCGCAGGAACCACCGCCGTCCAAGCAGGAAGGGCACCGCGGCAGTCGCGGCGAGTGTTGCCACGGCGAGGGCCAGCCCGCCAGCGCCGAAGAAGCGCTGGTAGACCGCTCCGGTATACCCCATGAGCGCCGAGCCGTCGAAGGTCAGAAGCAGGGCGACCCGGGCGAGGTCCACCGGGTTGAGAAACACCATGATCAAAAGGGGTACCTCCAGCGGATAGTCCGCGAAGACGCTGGTGACCAGCAGGATCACTCCATCGTAGAGAAGCGCGCACAGCAGCCACGCCAGCAGGGCCAGACCGAGTGCACGGGCGCGGTCATCGAACCGAACCGCAATCGCCACGGCCAGTGCGGTAAAGGTCAGGGTGAGGAGCGTCCCCATTCCGAGCAGCAGCCCGGCACGGAAGAAGTAGTCCGGCGCCCCGCCCTGCAGCAGGAGCGGCGCCCCCACCCCGAACAGAAATGCCCCGATCAGCGGAAGCACCACCCCGACGTAGAGGCCGGCATAGAGGCCGCCCCGTTCGACCGGCTGGGCCAGCAGCAGCTCGACGAATTCACGCGCGTTATGCACATAGAGCACGCCGAACATCACGCTGACCAGCGGGAGGAGGAGCAGCACCACGTTGAAGAGGGAAAAGAGGGCCCGGTCGCCACTTCCCCCGAAACGAAGCAGCAGCTCGGTGGCGGCGAATAGCATCAGGGCGTAGCCAATCACCCATCGGTTCCGGGCGACATTGGCGAGCTGTGAACCGAGAATCCGCGCGGTCGACCTCATCGACTCGCTCCCTCGAGGAGCCTGGCGATGGCTCGCTCCAATCGGGATTCAGAGGTTCGCTCGAGCAGACCCTGCACCGGTCCCTGGTAGGTCACTCTTCCGTCGAGCAGAAACACGAGGTCCTGCGCCAGCTCCTCGACCTCGCCCATGAGGTGGGACGTCAGCACCACCGTCGTCCCGGCAGCGGGAGAGCGGAGCAGCTTGTCCTTCAGGATCCCGGTCGCCACCGGATCGAGTCCGGCCGTCGGCTCGTCGAGGATCAGCAGGCTGGGCCGGAAGAGAAAGGCCACCGCGGCGTTGAGTTTCTGCCTGGTGCCGCCCGACTGGATGCGAACCGGCTGATCCAGCAATTCCTCCAGGCGAAAGCGCTCGACCAGCTCGTAGTCCAGGCGGACCGGCGGACCGGCGGACCGCCTGAGTCCGACCACCAGGTCCAGGATTTCCCTCCCGGTGAGCTGTGCTGGAAAGGACGCCGCCTGCGGCATGTAGCCGATTCGCTCCCGATACCCCGCGTCTCCATTCAGCTCGGCGCCGTCCAGCCGGATCGACCCATCACCGGGGCGGCGGCGGACCAGGCCCAGGATGGTCTTGATGAGGGTGGTCTTGCCGGCCGCGTTGGGCCCCACGATGGCGGTGATCCGGCCGGGCGCGATGGTGAGATCGAGCCCCCGCAGCACCTCACGCCGCCCGAATCGCTTCCGCAGGCCGGTCACCTCCACCCGCGAGGGTTCTCTCATCGGGCCGGCTCCCGCATCAGCGGACTGGGGTCCACCAGCGCCTCCGGGAGTCAGCACGGGGAGGAATCGCTCCGCGGTATCGAGCAGATCGACGAACGGCGATCGCAGGAGCAGAAGCGGAGGGACTGTTCTGCTCCACGATGAGGCCGAAGAGCCGGACCGGCCGAAAGGGGACGTCCCCGAGGCCGTCATGATTCAGGTCGTATCCCCGGTAGCGGTCCCACCAGTTTTCCCGGAAGGTGCTGGTGCTGCTCCGGCTGTTGGTCACCACGTCGAAGGCGTTCGCGCGGAATACATTCCGTTCGAAGCGATTGTCGGTGGCGCTGGCCAGGAGCCGGATCGCCCAGCCGTTGGATTCGAAGCGATTCCCGGTGATCCGGTTCCGGTTGGAGTTGTCGAGATACAGGGCGACCGTATTCTGCAGGAACCGATTGTCCCGGATGGTGCCGTCGCCGATCTCCTTGAGGAGGAGACCGTACGCGGCGCTGCCCCGATTCTGTTCGAAGGTGTTGCCGACCACGGTGATCCAGCGGCTGTACATCACGGCGGCGCCGGCGCCATTTCCGGCAAACGTGTTCCCCTCATAGGCGCAGGAATCGGAGCGCATGAAGTGCAGACCGTAGCGACGGTTCGCCACCACCATGTTGTCCTGCACCCGGGCCGCATCGGAGAATTCCAGATACACTCCATCCCGGTAGCCTTCGATCCGATTCCCCTGGACCGTGACATCACGAGACCTCCAGAGATGGATGCCGTTCCCTCTCCCGGCGGTCGAGTCGGAAGACACCACCCGGTTCCCGGTCAGGACACATCCGGAAGCCTGCTCGAGATAGATCCCGAAAAACCCGTTCTGCACGGTGTTCAACTCCAGCCGGCAGCCGGTGACGCCGCTGACCAGGATGGCGGCCCGGTCCTCGGTCATACTGGGTTCGACCCCCTCGAAGGTGAGCCCGCGAATCGTCACGCTGTCGGCCCGGACCTGGAGAGTATGATGAGGCCCGCCGAGAAAAACCGGGTTTCCTTCGCCCGATGATGTCAACCCGGACACCGAACGACGATGGAGGGCTCATCGATAGGTACCGGCCCGCACCACGATGCGGTCACCGGGACGGGCGCGGGTGAGGGCCTCGCCCAGGGTTCGGATCGGACCGCCGGGTTGGACCACAATCGTCACCGAATGCGACCAGGAACCCGAGGGTCACCGCGAAGTCTCAGGGTGGGCCAGCTTGGCGCGCACCTCGTTCCACGAGACCAGCTCGCCGCCCAGCACGCGCCGGAGGCTGTCGGCCCGCGGCCCGGGCGGGAGGCCTGCGAGGTGATAGTCCATCGGGGTATGCAGCGAGTCGCTGATCAGGAAGACCGCCGCACTCGATTCCAGCAGGTCGTGGGGAGGCAGGAAGCTGGTCACCCAGGTGGAGGCGATCTCGCTCGCCGTATCCGCCTCGCTCGCCAGCCAGGTCGCGAGGCAGCCGGCGTCGTCGAAGGGAATCGCCCGGCCGGTGCGGAGCACCACCTCGCCGCCGAAACGCCGATCCGACAGCGTCATCTGACAGTGGGCGCAGGTCTCGACCTCGTAGGCCAATGGCCGCGGCGCCGGTGATCCGCACGCCGCGAGCAGGGCCAGCACCGACACCCGCCGGGTCAGCGGGTTATGCGACGTGTGGCTTGCCACTCGAGGAAGGAGGCCCCCAGGGCCAGCCCCAGGGCGAGAATCACGATCCATCCGCCCAGGGCCGGCCAGGAAGTGGCCTGGAAGTTGAGGAGCTGCTTGGTACCGACCAGCGGGGGCTGATAGGTCATTCCGGGGACCTGGATCGCGGCATGGGGATTCAGGTTGTGCCCGTAGTCGTACCCCCAGCGCCAGAAATCGGCGAGCCCGGCCAGCGCCCCGACGGTGAATACCGCGGTCCACCCATAAAACAGCCGACGCCTTCCCACCAACATCACCAACACCCCGGATCCGGCCAGAACCGCGATCGCGAAGGGCATGTACTTGAGCTCGGGAATGCTCTCCGGCTCGATCGGTTTCATGCCGATGTAGTGATTCAACCCGTTGATGCTGCCCAGGTCCTGGGGCTTCTCACCGGTGATCCGATTCGCCCAGATATACAGGCCCAGGCCTTCGGGATACTGCGGGGCCTTGAGTCCGATGTGCCAGAGCGGCGTCAGGTAGGCCAGCAACATGACCAGGCATGCGGCCACCAGGAACAGCCGGGTAGGCTGATGCAGCCCCGGGCTCACGTTCACTTCAGCGTCCCGCTTCCCCCGTTCCAGGCCAGCGGTACGGTGGCGCCCTTTTCGGACACCCGCATGTAGCCCTGCATCTCCTGGTGGAGCGCCGAGCAGAAATCGGTGCAGTAGAAGGGGAAGAGCCCGGCCCGCTGGGGTACCCACAGCAGGGTGCGGGTCTGGCCCGGCATGATGAGCAGCTCGGCGTTCCGGGCTCCCAGCATGGCGAAGCCGTGGGGCACATCCCAGTCCTGCTCCAGGTTGGTCACGTGGAAATAGACCGAATCCCCGATCCGGATGCCCTCGATGTTGTCGGGAACGAAATGACTCCGGATCGCCGTCATGTAGACATGGACGGTGCCGCCCTGGCGGGTCACCTTCACGTCCTTCTCGGTGCGGGTCACATAGGGATCCTTGCTCTCCGAGAGCGCGTAGGTCTTCAGCTGCCGGTCCTTGATCAGCGCGGCCGGCAGGGCCTGGGCGTAGTGGGGTTCGCCGGCGGTCGGAAAATCCAGCAGCAGCTTCATCTTGTCGCCGGTGATGTCGTAGAGCTGGGCCGACTGGGCCAGCTCGGGGCCGGTCGGGAGATAGCGATCCTTGGTGATCTTGTTGAGCGCGATGACGTACTTCCCGTAGGGATGTTCGGTATCACCTCCGGGGATCATGAGGTGCCCGATCGAGTAGTAGGTCGGCACCCGGTCCACGACTTTGAAGTCCTTGAGGGAGAACTTCACGATTTCTGACGAGATGAAGATCGAGGAATAGGCGTATCCCTTGCCGTCGAATTCGGTGTGGAGAGGACCTAACCCGGGATTCTGCACTTCCCCCGCCATGACGGCGTCGTACTTGAGGATCGGGATCCCATCGGCCTCGCCGTCGAAGGCCTTGTCCTCGATCGCCTTCAGCATCTTCGAGAACGAGTGGACCGGAATCACGGTCGCGAGCTTGCCGCCTCCCACGATGAACTCGCCGGTCGGATCCACGTCGACCCCGTGCGGCGACTTCGGGGTGGGGAGAAAGTAGATCAGGCCGGGGCAATCGGCGGTCTCCAGGACCTTCTGGCTCCGCAGCATCTCGCTCCGCGCCACACCGTCCTCGCCCACCCAGTTGTGGGCATAGGGAGTGGTCCACTCCTTCGTCTTGCCCTCCGCCACGCAGCTGTTCCGCAACCTTGCGATTGACCGCGGCGATGTAGTCCTTGTCCCGCTGCGATGCGTTGGCTTCCAGCAGCGTCTTGGCTTCCTCGGTGTTGTAGGAGGTGAAAAACGACCAGTCCTTCGAGGGTCCCTTGCCGGAACGGGCCAGGTCGTAGTCATAGCCGGGCACGTGGATCTGGAATGCCATGGTCATCTTGCCCGTGGCCGAGTCCACCTTCACGAACGTCAGCATCCCGCCCAGCTTGCTGTCCTTGATCGACACGTCGCGCTGAGGCTCGGGAATCGAGAACCGGGTCGCACTCACCACATAGCCGGTGTTCTCGGTGAGGTAGGGAGAACCGTGGCCGCCGGCGCTATTGGGGATCTCGATGATCTCGTCGGTCTCCATGCGGGTCAGGTCCAGCCGCGCGATTCGGGGAGTGTTGTTCCCGTTGATGAAGAGCCAACGACCGTCTGCCACGCCGTTGGTGATCGAGAGCTGCGGGTGATGGGAGTCGTCCCAGGGCACGAAACCATAGCTCGTGTTGAGCATCGCCTTGGTTTCTTCCGAATAGCCGTACCCCTTCTCCGGATACTGCGAGAACACCGGGATCTGCTGGAGCAAACGCCCGGAGGGGAGGCCATACACCGTGACGTTCCCCGAGAACCCTCCGGAGAAGAACCCATAGAGCTCGTCATACTGGCCCGGCGCGACATAGACTCGCTGGGCCGCATCCGCTGCAGATCCGAGCGGCTTGGCGCCCGATCCGCAAGCCGCGATTCCAGCCGCAACAACCAATGGAGTCATACCCCAGGGGCGAAGCCGAGTCATAGTCATTTCTCCTTGACGACGTTCCCGCCGCCCGATTGCGTCCTCAGGTATTCGAGCACCGCGCGCGCTTCCGGGATGGTGAGACCCTGGTTGGCCATGAAGGTCATCCGTTCGGCGAGCAGCTGCCGGGCAACCGGGTGGCGCTCCACCATCTCCTGCGGGTTCAGAATCATGTTCAGGATGTAGGCCGGGGTCCGCCGGGTAGTGACTTCCCCCAGGGAGGGACCGACATAGGTCGTATCCATCTTGTGGCACATCGAACACTTCGCCTCGAAGACCTTGCTGCCGGAGTCCGCAAGGGTCCGGTCCAGCGCCCCGAGCTCGATCTTCTCCTTGATCGGGCCGATCCCGTTTTCCAGCTCGAACGCGGAGAGCTGCTCTCCCGCCCCCTGTGCCTGTTCGTGGTGCTCTTCTTCCTTGGCGCCCCCGCAGGCCGCGAGTCCGGTCACCAAGACCAGGGCAGCCACCTTTCGCGCCGGTTTCCAATCCCACATACTCGTCCCTTTCCGTTTCGAGATCGACGAGGCAATCTGGTTCCTGTGGTTCCACCCCTCCGTGAATCCCGGCTGAAGAACGCTTTACGATCTTCCTATATTTCTTCATGCTCGCTTCACGAATCCACCCATCTTCGTTTCCCTGAGTGATCTCTCTGCTGCTGCTCGCATCCTGGGCCAGTGCTGCCGCCCCGGCCCAGGGTGCCGACTCCGCGATCATCCTGACCCGGACTGAGCTTCGGGCCACCGGGCGAACCCGGCTCGCTGAAGCGCTCCAGGTCCTGGTCCCATCCCTCAACTTCCCAAGGCCCAGCGGCGCGGAGTGGACCGATCAGGTCCGGCCCGCAACCCTCCGCGGGTTGGGGAGCAACCAGATGCTGGTGCTGCTCAATGGGAAACCACTGCACTTGAGCTCGCTGGTCCACCAGAACCCGACGATCGGCCGGGGAAATGTCTCGGCCGATCTCGACGCAGTGCCGTTGACCGCGATTGCGCGCGTGGTCATCTCCCGCGGCGCGCCGGATGTCACCGCCGGGGGCGGCGCCGCCAGCGGGGTGATCAACCTGATCCTGGGAGACGATCTCCCCAACGAGATCTCGGGAACCCTGGGCCTGGTGACCGCCGGCGGGGTGGACACCAGAACCGCCGCCACCTGGGGGAAGCACTGGGAAGGAGGGGCCGCGGTTCAATTCGCGGGCGAGTACCGGGTCCGGGGTGCCACCAACCGGGCCGAACCGGACCTTCGGCAGCAATTCTTCGATGGAGACCCCAGAAACGACGATCCGCGCTACGCCGGTCAGGTGCACGATCGCCTGGGCGATCCCCTCACCCGCGACGCGTCCGGCTGGATCCAGGCCCGGCTTCCCCTCAAGGCCGCCAACCTCCACGGCCTGGCGGGCGTCAATCGCCGGTTGGGCGAATCGGCCTCGCTCTGGCGACTCCCCAGCGCGGAGGCCACCGTTCGCTCGCTCTACCCCACCGGCTTTCTTCCCCTGCTCGACTCCCGGATCCTGGATGGCACGATTCAGGTCGGCGCCGGCGGCACCGTGCGGGGCTGGGACTGGGCGATCGACGCGGGTTATGGAAGCAACCGGATGGCTCTCTCGGTCCAGAACACCGCGAATGCCTCCCTGGGCCCGTTGAGCGGATCCCGCTTCGATGCCGGGACCCTCGGATCGGTCACCCTGACCGGAAGCGCCAGCGCCGCCCGGCGGATTGCCGCCGGCCTGATCCGGCCGATCGCGATCACGGCGGGACTCGAGGCCCGGAGCGACGGCTACCGGATCGTCCCCGGGGAGCGGGACAGCTATCGCTATGGCGGGGTGCCGATCCAGGACGGGCCCCGCGCCGGCGGCATCCCGCCGGTCGGGGCCCAGGGGTTTCCCGGCTTCATGCCCCGGGACAGTGGGCGATTCCGGGAGGAGCGGTATGCGGGTTATGGCACGGTGGAGCTCGAGCCGGCGACCCACCTGGTTCTGTCCGGGTCGGGAAGGCTCGAGTGGGTCCGCGGCAGCGGGTACGGGCTCCTTGGCTCGGGTCAGGCGGCCGGGCGGTGGGCTCCCATTTCCGCCGCCTCCCTCCGGGGCTCCGTGGCGACCGGATTCCGGGTTCCTACCGCGGCGGAGCGCAGCTTTTCCCGGACCCTGATTCCGGTCTCCAACGATGTCGGCCTCTACGATTTCCTGATTCCGCCCACCGACCCGGTGGCCCAGTCGCTGGGGGCCCGGCCCCTGATTCCCGAGCGGTCGTTCCAGTGGGGCGTGGGGCTTGATCTTTCGGCCCGGGGGGTGACCTTCTGTGCGGACTATTTCGAGGTCACGGTCCGGCACCAGGTGGTTCTGACGGAGAAATTCAATGCGTCGGCGGTCCGCTTCTATCTGGAGAGCCAGGGCTATGGCGGCATCGGGTCGGTGCAGTTCTTCGCCAACGCCGGCACGGTCCGGACCCGCGGGATCGAGCTCCGCGCGGGTTATGGAGCCTCCATTGCCGGCCTCGGGGTGCGGCTGGACGGCGGATTCGAGCATCACCGGGTGGCGGTGACCCGGGTGGACTCGATCGGAGGATTCGCCGGACGGTATGCCTCGGTCTTCTTCGGGCCGGCCGAGCAGGCCCGTCTCACCGCGGGCCAGCCGGAGGACAACCTGACCGGGTCGGTCCGGGTGACCCATCGGGCCTGGTCGGCCGGGCTGCGCGGGCGGCTCTATGGCTCGGTGCTGGCCTACGGTCCCAGCCCGGACGGCACCCTGAGCCAGCGGCTGGGCGCCAAATGGCTGGGCGATCTCGAGATCGGCCGCACGGTGAGCCGCGCGCTCACCATCAGCGCCGGCATGCAGAACATCCTCGGCACCGTGCCGGATCGCCTGACCATCGGCGCACCGGATTACGCCGGGAATTCCTACTACGGCATCTTCCCCTATTCGAACATGTCCCCGTTCGGATGGAACGGTCGATTCCTCTACGCACGAGTCGAATGGCGATACGCGGATCGATGACGGCGCCAGAGTGGAAGGCGCATCGGTTGCCCGGCACCGGAGATGCCGGCTCGGTTTCCCTGGTGACCGCCTCGGTGGGACCGCGCCGGGAGCCGCGCGAGCTGCTGGTGGCGCTCCCGCCCAAGTACGCCCAGCGCACCGAGCGCTACCCGGTGCTGTATCTCCACGATGGTCAGAATCTCTTCGACCCCGAAACCAGCCACGCGGGAGACTGGGGGCTTGCCGCCCGGTTGAGCCGCCTGGCTCGCAAGGGTGCCGAAGCGATCGTGGTCGGAATCCCCAACCGGGGGCGTTTCCGCAAGTACGACTACAACCCGTTCCGTGACATCGCGCACGGCGGCGGCGGCGGAGACCGGTATCTGGAATTCCTGATCGAACAGGTCAAGCCGCTCATCGACGCGTCATTCCGGGTCAAGGCGCAGCCGGCCCACACCGTGATCGGCGGATCTTCGCTGGGCGGGTTGATCAGCTTCTACGCGCTCTATCGCCACCCCGACGTGTTCGGCGCCGCGAGCGTACAGAGCCCCGCGCTCTGGGTCGCGAACCGCGCCATCTTCCGGTTCCTGGGCCAGCAACGGAAGCCGCCCAAGGGCCGGGTCTATCTCGACATCGGTACGGCGGAAGGCAGCGAAGCGCTCGCCGATGTCCGCGCCCTTCGGGACTGGCTCCACAAGGCCGGAACCACGGAGAAGAACCTGCTCTACGTCGAGGAAAACGGCGGGGACCATACCGAGGCGGCCTGGGGGGCCCGGCTGGAGAAAGCGGTACCCTGGATCCTGGGGAAGAAGTAAGCGCCCCAGCATGCATCACACCCATGAATCCTGGTTCTCCCCCGCCCTGGGCCGGGAGATGCACCTCGAAGTTTTCGGTCATGCCGGGGCCCGCGTGCTGGTCTTCCCGACCACCATGGGAAGCTGCTACGAATGGCGGGACCGTCACATGCACGAGGTCCTGGCCGATCACCTCGAGCAGGGATGGATCCAGCTGTTCTGCTGCGACCACGTGCACGACGAAAGCTGGTACGACAAGGGACTTCATCCCGGGGCCCGGGCCTGGCGCCATCTCCAGTACGACCAGTATCTCCTGACCGAGGCCCTGCCCTTCAGCGAGTCGCTCAACCCCGATCCCTTCGTCATCACCACCGGGGCGAGCTTCGGCGCCTACCACGCCATGTGCTTCGGCCTCCGCCATCCCGAACGGGTCCACCGGATTCTTGGCATGAGCGGGATGTACGACGTGAAGAGCATGACCGAAGGCTATTCGGACCTGAACGTGTACGGCAGCAATCCCTTCGATTTCATGCAGCACGAGCAGGATCCGTTCCGGCTGGCGGCCTTTCGCCGCCAGGACATCATCCTCGCGATCGGTGAGGACGATCCCTCGATCCAGAATAACCGGGACTTTTCCACCATCCTCTGGGACCGCGGCGTCGGCAACGCACTCCGGATCTGGGACGGGTGGGCCCACGACTGGCCGTACTGGGAGAAGATGGTGCGGATGTACATTGCGGGGCACGACTAGCCGGAGCGAGATATGACGCACATCGTGGGCCTCATCGTCGGGCGGGAATGGTCCTTTCCCCCCGCGTTCATCGAAGAAGTGAATCGTCGCGATCAGGGCGTCGTGGCCGAGTTCGTCAAGCTGGGCACCCCCCGGATGGACGATCCCGCCCGCTACCGGGTCATCATCGACCGGATCTCCCACGAAGTGCCGTTCTACCGGACCTATCTGAAGCATGCCGTGCTGCGCGGCGCCACCGTGGTCAACAACCCGTTCATGTGGAGCGCGGACGATAAATTCTTCGGGGCGACCCTCGCGACCTCCCTCGGGATCGCCAGCCCGAAGACCTTGCTCCTCCCCAACAAGGAATACATTCCCGGGATCGTCCACACCGAGTCGCTCCGCAATCTCCAGTTTCCGCTCGACTGGAATGCGGTGGTGGACTACGTCGGGCTTCCCTGTGTGCTCAAGGACGCCTACGGCGGCGGCTGGAAGGAAGTGTACGTCTGTCACACCCTGGAGGAGCTGCTCCACCACTACAACCATTCCGGGCTCCTCACCATGATCGTGCAGGAATTCATTCAATGGGAGGAGTTCGTCCGGTGTCTGTGTCTGGGCCAGGAGGAGATCCGCCCGATCCGGTACGACCCCCGGGAGCGCAAGTATCACCCGGAGCCGGATTTTCTGCCGCCACCGGTGATGAAGCGGGTGATCGACGATTCCCGGAAACTGGTTCAGGCCCTCGGCTACGACATGAATTCCATGGAGTGGGCGATTCGGGACGGCGTTCCCTACGCCATCGATTTCATGAACCCGGCGCCCGACATGGATGTGTATTCCCTCACCCCGCTCCACTTCGAGTGGGTGGTGAGTGCGATGGCCGATCTGGCGATCCGGCTCGCCAGGTCGCCGGCGGCGCGGGGAACGCCCTCGTGGTCGAGTTTTCTCAAGGGCCGTGCGCTCACCTCCCGAACCCGAAAGTCCTCCGCCCTACCGGTTCGCGGTGGATGAGCTCGAGCTCGCCAATCAGGTTTGGCAGTCCGGGCTGACGCCCGAGCTTGCCGAGGAATCGGCGGCCTGGCTCGACCAGCAGTTGCGGCAGCGGGGGCTCTTCTTCGGGGATCGTCCGCTCTGCAACGTGCTGCGGCCCCGGTTTCTCACCGCCACCCAGTACGATCGCCTCCGCGCCAGTATCGCTCCCTTGCTCCGCGGGTTCGCCACGGCGCTCGAAGCGGCGCTCGGCGATCCCGATTTCCTCGATCAGTTTCACCTGCTGCCCTGGGAGCGGACCCTGGCGCTCGAGGATCCCCGCATCCCGGCGAGCCCGGTCTCCCGGCTCGACGCGTTCTTCGAGTCGGGCACCGGGCGTCTTCTCTTCACCGAATACAACGCGGAGACGCCGGCCGGTTCGGCCTACCACGATGCGCTCTCCGAGCTCTTTCTCGCGATTCCCGGGGCGCGTCCCTTTCTCAGGAGTCACCTGCTCCGTCCGCTGCCCGCGCGCCACAACGTCCTGCACGCGCTCCTCTCCTGCTACGCCGAGTGGTCGGGACGCCGCGAGACACCGGTGATCGGGATCCTCGACTGGAGCGAGGTGCCCACCCGGAGCGAGTTTCTGCTCTATCAGGATTTCTTCGAAGCGATGGGGGTGCGTTGCATCGTGGCCGACGTCCGGGCCTGCAGCCTGGAGCACGGCCGGCTCATAGCCGACGGCACCCCCATCGACCTGATCTACAAACGGGTGCTGATCGGCGAGCTGATCGGACGGGAAGGCATGGATCACCCGATCGTGCGCGCGGTCCGGAGCGGGGCGGTCTGCATGGTGAACCCGTTCCGGTGCAAGATCCTCCACAAGAAGGCGTCGCTCGCGGTATTATCGGACGAGCGAAACACCGAACGGTTCGGCAATGCCGAACGGCAGGCCATCGCCGCCCACATCCCATGGACCCGCGTGGTTGAGGAGCGCCACACCGTCCACAACGGGAAACCGATTGACCTTCTCCCCTGGATGGAACGTCACCAGGACCGGCTGGTGCTCAAGCCGAACGATGAATACGGCGGCGCCGGCATCGTGCTCGGCTGGGAAGTGGACGCCGGCACCTGGGGCGCGGCAATCCGGAAGGCGCTCGAGGAACCCCACATCGTCCAGGAGCGGATCGCCTTGCCCGAAGAGAGTTTCCCGAGCTGGGTGGACGGGCGGCTGGTCCACGCCAATCGCATCGTGGATACCGCGCCGTTCGTATTCGGGGGTGCGAACGTGGAAGGGTGCCTGACCCGGGTCAGCACGGCGGCCCTGGTGAACGTCACCGCCGGCGGCGGCTCCACCGTGCCGACCTTTGTGGTGGAGCGACGATCGTGATGGTCATCCACAGATGACACGGATGACACGGATTTCGCTCCCGCACAGGGGACCTGCGAGGCGCACGGAACCAGGAAACAAACCAAGAAACATTGTTGGCGGTTTCAAGAGAGAAAGGTCCCTGGTGCGAGCTCTGAATCCATATCATCCATGTCATCTGTGGATACTCTCATGAAACCACCTTCCCTCACCATCGGAATCGAGGAGGAATACCAGATCATCGATCCGGAGACCCGGGAGCTTCGGTCCTATATCACCGAGATCCTGAAGGACGAGTCGCTGGTGATGGGGGAGATCAAGCCCGAGCTGCACCAGTCGATGGTCGAAGTGGGGACCAAGGTGTGTCATAACCCGGCGGAAGTGCGGAGCGAGCTGGTCCGGCTCCGCCGCCTGGTGATCGATCTGGCCGGGAAGAAGGGACTCCGGGTCGCCGCGGCGGGGAGCCACCCGTTCTCCTCCTGGATGGACCAGGAGATCACGCCGCTGGAGCGCTACATCGGCGTGCGGGAAGATCTCCAGGACCTGGCCCAGGCGCTGCTCATCTTCGGGACCCACGTGCACATCGGGATCGAAGACCGGGAGTTCCTCATCGATGCGATGAACGTGGCGCGCTACTTCCTTCCGCACGTGCTCTGTCTTTCCACCAGCTCCCCCTTCTGGCTGGGCCGCCGCACCGGCCTCAAGTCGTATCGCAGCGTGGTGTTCCGCACCTTCCCGCGCACCGGGATCCCACGGACCATGTCGTCCTGGAGTGAATTCGAGCATACCGTGGATGTCATGGTCCGGACCAACTCCATTCCCAACGCGAGCAAGATCTGGTGGGATGTGCGGCCCAACTGGAACTATCCGACCCTCGAATTCCGGGTCTGCGATGTCTGCACCCGGGTGGACGAGGCGGTTTGCATCGGGGCCATTTTCCAGGCGATCATCGCCAAGTTGTGGAAGCTGCGCCGCGACAACATGAGCTTCCGGCAATATCCCCCGGTCTTCATCGAGGAGAACAAGTGGAGGGCCCTGCGGTACGGCCTGGACGGGAAGCTGCTCGACCTGGGCCAGAGCAAGGAGCTTCCGGCCCGGGATTTGATCAAGGAAATGCTGGAATGGTTCCTCGATGACGTTCTGGACGAGCTGGGGAGCCGGAAGGAGGTGGAATATGCCTACCGGATCCTCAGCGAAGGCACCAGCGCCGACCGCCAACTGGCGACCTACCAGCAGACCGGAGATTTCAAGGCCGTGGTCGATCAGCTGATTCGCGAAACCGCCGAAGGGGTCGTGCCGTGAACCGTCCCCTGATCGGCATTCCAACCCAGACCCTTCAGGCGATCGACGGCATTCCCGACGGTCTCCCCCATTCGTGGGTGATGAACTCCCGCTATTACGTGGCGGTCGCCGATGCCGGCGGCGCGCCGGTGATGATCCCGCTGCTCTCCCGTGACCCCGGCACCTTGCGCGCGGTCTATGATCGGATGGACGGCATTCTCCTCGCCGGGGGAGTGGACATGGAGCCGGGCACGTTCGGTGAGGAGCCTCACCCGAACCTCGGCCGCGTCGATCGGGATCGCGACACCGTGGAGCTCGAGCTGGCCCGCTGGGCCATTGCCGACGGGAAGCCGGTGTTCGGCCTGTGCCGGGGCCACCAGGTGCTCAACGTGGCGCTGGGCGGCACGCTGTGGCAGGACATCGGGAGCCAGATCCCCGATGCGCTCAAGCACGACTACTTCCCGACCGCGGGTTATGCGCGGGACTTCCGCGCCCATGAGGTCTCGCTTCAGCCCGGATCCCGGCTGGCCCGCGCATTCGGCGAGCCCGCCATCCGGGTGAACAGCATGCATCACCAGGCGGTCAAGTCGCTCGCCGAGCCGCTGGTCGCGGCGGGCCGCTCGCCCGACGGACTGGTGGAGGCCTTCGAGTCCCCCACCGATCACTTTCTGGTGGGGGTGCAGTGGCATCCCGAAATGTTCGAGCGAAGCGACGAGGGGACCGCCCGCCTGTTCCGCGACTTCATCGAGGCCGCCGCCTTGACCGCCTGATCGCGCGCTACCCTCGCGCCCACTGGCTCCGTCCGCTGGAACGACAAACGGGCCCCCGCCACCTGGCGGGAGCCCGCTTGTCCTGTGTCGAAGACCCCTACTGCTGCACCCGAATGGCGTTGATGATCTTGCCGTCGAAGGAATTCACCAGAACGTCGCGAACACCTTCGCTGTCCCGGATCCGGAACCGATACACCATGTCGTCACCGCGCCGCTCGAGGAATCCCGCCTCCACGGTGCCGGTCGGGAATTTGCCCTGGGCAATGTGCTGGGCGTCGAGCGGTTGATACCGCGCCTTGGCAATCATGCCGGGCGCTTCTTCCTGCACTTCGATCACCTGGGCCACCCCGGCCGTCGAATCGACGCCGCCGGCGGGACGGAGTGTGGTGCGCCCCGCTGCTCCATTGGAGCTGGCCGACGGGTTCATCGCTACGGTGTCCTGCGCCTGATCGGTCGCGGCGGCCTCCTGCTTGTCGCTGCCGCACGCCATCGCGGCAACCGCGAGGCCAAGAATCGGAAGCCAATGACTGCGCATGCCCCCTCCTTCCAGGGAACGCCGCATCATCGCGGCGGGTTTGGGTTCGTTTTTCCGGAATCGACCACCGTTCCCGTCCGGGCATTGATCTTGACCGTTCGGGTTTCTCCCATGTTGTCCCGGATGCGGTAGGTGTAGACCAGATCGTCGTTGGATCGATCGATCGTCGCTTCCGTCACCATGCCGCCCGGAAAAATCTCCACTGCAACCTGCTGAGCATCGGCGGGGCGGAACGTCGCTTCCGCCAGCAATCCCGGCGTCATCTCCCGCACCTCGACCGCCGTCATCGTGGTGGTAGCGGGGGGTGCCATCGCGGTGGTATCTGCGGGCGGCCCGTTCTCTTCGCTCTTGCCGCACCCGGTCATGGCCCCGACCAACCCGCCCAGCAACGCCAAACCTGCCAATCTCATCGGACACCTCCAGCTGGTGAAAAGAGGAATGCTCACCCTGAAAGACGTCGGGCCGCCCGGAGCCGCCACATTGCCTGCATTCAGCCCCACCACGGGGGCGTGGCACACCCCGGTCCGGCGCCCGTGGCCCTTGCCCCATAACGGGTTACACCCAGAGAGGAGCGGCCTCCATTTTGCACCCTCCCCCACCATGTCCGCTTCGCCCTCCACCACACCCGACGGCGCCCGACGCTTCGAAGCCCTGCGAATCAGGGGGCATCAGGGCGGGGTCATTCAGCCCCACCGGTCCATGGGAGGGCTGCCCTGGGGCACCGGGCGCCTCGCCGGGGTCGGGGGACTCGCCGCACTGGCGGTTGCGGGTTATGTGGCGGCGCTGCCGGCGCTCCTGGCCGCCTGGCGCTGGGCCTTCGATTGGGCCCGGGGCTGGCTCGGCCTCCGGCTGATGCTGGGCGACCAGTTCGTCATCGTCCCCGGAGGGTTCGCGCTCCGGTTTCCCGAGCTTTCCACCATCACGCCGCAACCGGGTGCCGCGGCGCTCCTCATCGCGGCCGTGGTGTCCATCGCTGCCTTCGGAGCAACGTTCCTGATGCCCCCGCGGCTCACGCCGCTTCGATTCTTCATCCGGCTGCTCACCGTGGTGCAGGCCAGCGCCATTCTGTTTTTCGCTGCCTCCCCCGAACCGTTTCCGTTCCGGGTATCCGACTACCTGTTCGGGTTGATGTCCACCGGGATGCTCGCGATGGGCCTGACACCGGTCCTGCTTGCAGCCACGCTCTATCCCATGGACCTCGGCTGGTTGCGCAAGGTGACGGCGACCGTCTTGATGCTCCTCCATTTCGCCGTGCTCACTCCGTTGCTCGTGCTGGTGCACGCCGGCCTCCTGCTGCGGGGAACCGCCGTGGTCATGCCGACGCTCTTTCTGGGCTTCGGGATTTTTCCCTTCGTGCTGGTCTTTCTCGCCCTCTACGGCTGGGCCATGTCCGGGTCCAGCGAAATGGAACGGCGTGAAGTGCCCGCGCCGGTGCATTCGGCCCGATGACCATCTTCGGCGCGATCCTGCTTCCCATCCTCGGGGTCGTCGGGGTGGCGACGTTCCGTCATTACCGCTTGATCCTCAACCGGTTGTTCGGTACCCATCGGCAGCCCTATCTCGATCTCGCCACGGCCACCTGGCCCCAGGTCACCGTCTTCATCCCCTGTCGAGACGAGAACCAGATCGGCCCACTGATGGTCGCGTTGCTCGCCGCCGACTATCCCAGTGGCCGGCTCACCCTGGTTCCCATCGTGGACCCGGCGTTTCCCGAGGCGGCCCAGGTGCTGGACGATTACGCGGTCCGATTTCCCGGCAAGGTGATTCCGTTCCATCGGGCCCGGAGCGCGGGGGGCCGCGGCGCGGCGCTCCGCGAGGCCAGCGAGCACGCGCCCGGGCACGAAGCCCCGATTCAACTGGTATTTGACGGGGCATACCGTCCCGGGCGCGGCCTCCTCAAGCAGTTGGTCGCACCGTTCTTCGATCCCGAAATCGGCGCGGTGTTCAGCCGGATCGTGCCGGCCGGCGGCATCCCCGCGCTGCTCCCGCGCCTCCAGGATCTCGCCGCCGCCGAGACAAACCAGATCGAACAGCAGGCTCGCATCAATCTGGGCCTGGTTCCTGAGATAGCCGCACCGGTGCTGGGAATTCGACGCGTGGCGCTCGAGTCGGTTGGAGGCTGGAGCGGAGAGACCGAAACCGAAGCGCTCGACCTTGGCTATCGGCTCGCCGGCCACGGATGGGGAATCGCCTATACCAATCGCGCGGAATGTCACGAGGATGTGCCGGAAACATGGCCCGCGTTCCAGGAAGAGATTTGCCGCAACACCCGGGGACGCACCCGCACGCTGCTGCGACAGGGAACCGGCGCCGGATTCGACGGTCTGCTTCGGCTGGGACGTCCCTTGATGACGATCCTCCTGGTTGTCGGCTGGATCGTGGCCCTCGCCGGCTCCTATGCGGGAGATTCCTTCGCGGTCATCGGCCTCGCTGTCTTCACCATCGCGCTTTGCGCGCCGAAAGGAAACCCGGCAGGATTCGTCGCCACCGCGGCGGCGGCGCGGCTCGATGGCAATCGGGCCCGGATTCGGATGCTTCCGTTCCAGGCCGTCGCGGGCCTGGCCACGAGCTGGTGGACGACCCGGGAAGCGGTGCGATCCCTCCTGATCCGGCGCCCGCGCCCCGTCTCCAGGCCGGCGCGGACCGCTGCGACCGAATCGAGAGTCGCGACCTGACCATGGCGCCTTTCCTCGTCCTGCTCGCCGTCACTCTCCTTTGGGTGCTCCTGCCGCTTCTTCCTGCCCTCCGTGAAGTCATGACGCCCCAGGACATCGAGCCGCTCGAGCTCACCGATCGTTCGATCGGCAAGATCAGCTATTTCGCCCGGAACTTCCGGCAATACATCGACCGGGTCCTGCCCCAGGAAGCCGGAGCAGGTGACTATGCCGCGAAGCTGCTGGACGGCACCGAATTCGTCCGGGTGACCCGGCGCGACGAGCAGCTCGCCAGTCAGGGGAACGTCGAGCCCCGGGTGGTCGTGCTGGACGAACCCCACACCCTTCCGGGCGACCGCACCTACCTCATGGAGGTGTACGCCCGCGCGCCACTCACCAGTGGGCCGGAGACCAACTATCGCGCGGTGTACGGCGAGAAGGATCTCACCCTGGGCGAAAGCAACCGGGTGTTCCGGTGGGCCCACGCCAACGGCATGCTGACGGTGGGCGCCCACTCGGTCCTGCGGGGCAGGATCTCCTCGGAGACCAGTGTCACCATGGGCCGCGACGTCGTGTTCGAACGAGCCGGCGCCCCGATCATCGCCTGCGGAAAACGGGCGGACCCGCCGGTCCAGGATGCTGCGGAGCTGGCGCCCTGGGTCCAACCTTCCCTGGCGCAGCAAGTGGGCGACCACCTCCGGGTGGAAGGCGATCTCGACATTCCAAAGGACACCGTCGTTCCCGGAAGCCTGGTCGTGACCGGACGACTCCGGATCGGCGCCGGTAGCGTGGTCCAAGGCAGCGTCAAGGCGTATCGCGATCTCGAGCTGTCGGAGCGGGCCCGGGTGAACGGCGCGGCCATAACCCGCGCCCGCCTCGCGCTGGGCGAGCGCGCATCGATCGGCGGACCCGCCCTCGCGGAACGCTCCGTCCGCCTCGGCAGGAACACGGTCATCGGCGCCCCCGCCACGCCAGCCAGCGTGGCGGGAGCTGAAATCGAGCTGTCCGAAGGCGCCACCGTCTACGGCCAGATCAGCGCGCTTCGGGGCGCCCGCACGCTCTGAGCCTCTAGATTCTCCCTGGTGTCAGCTCCGAAGTCTCTCGACGCGCTCCATCGCGCGGTGATCTCCTGTACCCGCTGCCCCAGGCTGCGCGACTACTGCCGGAACGTTGCGAGGGACAAGAAGCGGGAATTCCAGCACTGGGACTACTGGGGAAAGCCGGTGCCCGGCTTTGGCGATCCCCAGGCCAGCCTCTGGATCGTCGGGCTGGCACCCGCGGCTCACGGGGCCAACCGCACCGGGCGGGTCTTCACCGGCGACTCGAGCGGCGACTGGCTCTTCGAAGCCCTGCACCGATCCGGCTTTGCCAACCAGCCCGAGTCGGTCTCCCGGGACGATGGTCTGGTCCTTCGCGATTGCTACATCAGCGCGGCGGTGCGCTGTGCTCCTCCCGGCAATCGTCCCCTCCCCGGAGAAATTGCCAGCTGCCGGTCTTATCTGGTGGCGGAGTCGAAACTACTGACGCGAGTCGAAGTTGTGGTCGCGCTGGGAAGGATCGGCTTTCAGAGCTGGTTAAACGCGTTGGGATGGTGGGATCGCCTCGCCCCGCGAGACCGCCCGCCTTTCCGGCACGGGGGCGTGCATCAGCTGCCCGATGGGATTTGCCTGATCAGCTCCTATCACCCGAGCCGGCAGAATACCAACACCGGTCTGCTCACCCGGGCGATGTGGCACCGGATCTTCGAGAAAGCGCGGGCACTCATCGAGGAATAGCGCGGAGCGCGGCGGACTCCGTCGCAGAATCCTTGTAGATCTCGAACTGGGCCACCTGCTCACCTCTGAACCGCCACACCATGACCCAGTCGGTGGAATAGCTTTGCCCGGTCCGTTTCACCCGGTGCCAGTAGGATCCCATCGCTACCACCGTCGGCCCCTGATCGAGCAGCTCCTTCACCTCGAAGCTCTCTTCTTCCACCGTCGCGCCGAGCTGCTCGAGGAATCCCTGCACCGCGAACCGGCCCCGATAGGTTCCCCGAAACGGCGCCTCGCCTCCCGGTGGCTCCTTCCATACCACGTCGTCGGTCAGCGCATTCAAGATGAATTCCCCATCTCCACGCTTGAACGCCGCGTAGAGCGCGCGAACCGTTTCGACCGGGGTGGCCATTCGAACTCAGCGCACTGGCCAGGGCGGTCCCTGGTTCCGCCGCACCCGCTTGAGCCCCTTGTAGACGAACTTCTGGAGCCGCTTCCCTTCGTACGTCTCGGTGGTGTAGAGGTTCCCCCTGGAATCGGTGGCGATCGAGTGCACCCCGAAGAACTGCCCCGGTTGCCGTCCTCCATCGCCGAACTGGGTGAGGATTTCCAGCGAGGCGCGATCCATCACGTAGATCCGCTCGTTCTTCCCGTCGGCGAGGAACAGGTACTTCTGGTCCTTGTCGCGGGAGAAGGCAATGTCCCACACCGAGCCGTCACCCAGGGTGCGCGGCGCGATCCGCTGTTCCTTGACGTAGCTGCCGTCTTTGTGAAAGACCTGGATCCGGTCGTTGGGACGGTCGCAGACGTACACCAGTCCGTCATTGCTTGGCTGGGCGCAGTGCACCGGATTCCGGAACTGCTGGGCCAGCGGCGCATCCGGGTTGTAGGGGCCCAGGTTGGCGTCGTCGGGCTTGTGACCATAGGCGCCCCAGTAGCGCTTGATCTTCCCGGTATCCATGTCGAGCACCGCGACCCGTTTGTTGCCATAGCCGTCGGCGACGAATGCTTCGTTGGCGGCGGGATCGAACGCGATTTTCGCCACTCGCCCGAAATGCTCCAGGCTGTTGCTGTTCACCGCTTCGTTCGCCTTGCCGATCTGCATCAGGAACTTGCCGTCATGGGTGAACTTGAGGATGTGAGAATCTTTGAGCGCGGAATTGGCGGTGCCGCCATTCCCGCCGATCCACACGTTGTCCTTGTCGTCCAGGGTGATGCCGTGATTGGAGACCGGCCAGTCATACCCCTCGGCCGGGCCACCCCATCCTTTCACCAGGTTCCCCTCAGGATCGAACTCCAGGATCGGCGGTGCCGCGGTGCAGCATTCGGCGATCGGGGGATTGCTCGCGGTGCCCGCCTCGGTGCGCTGGTTGAGGGTGGAGTCGCCCCGGTGGATGATGAACACGTGATCCCGGGAATCGACGCCCACGCCGATCGTGGAGCCGAGGATCCAGTGATTGGGAAGCGGCCGGGGCCAGAGCGGATCGACCTCGAAGACCGGCGCCATCACGGTATCGCCCTGGTTGGCCTCGAGCACCGCTTGTCCGAGGGCAAGCGCTCCAACGGCAATCCCCAGTGACCCGAAGATCACCATCCCTTTGCGCTTCATGCAGCCTCCCTGAATTGGATGGTCACTCGCCCCACACATCGTGAAACAGCTTGAGCATCGCCTGCCACGACCGTTCGGCGGCATCGGCGTTGTACCCCAGCTGCGGCATGCCGACCGAATCGGCCCGTGGATTGGTGAAGCTGTGCTTGACGCCAGGATACACCACGATCCCGGTGTTGGGCATCGCGCCGGCCGCGGTCATTTCCTGCCGGAACGTCTCCACCGCAGAGGCCGGCACGAACGGATCGTCACCCCCGGTGAGCACGAGTACCCGGCCCTTCACGGCGCCGGAATCCACCTTGCCCGGCACCAGGGCGCCGTGGAAGCTGACCACGGCATCGAGATCGGCCCCCGCGCGCGCCTGACCCAGGACCACCGCGCCACCGAAGCAGAAGCCGATGGCGCCGATCTTTTCGGGATCCACGTGGGGATCCTTGACCAGCTCCTCGCGGGCCGCGGCGAATCGTGCCATGAGCTCGGGCATGTTGCCCATCGCCTCGTTCATGAATGCCTGGGCGGAATCAGGATGGGCGGTCATCTTCCCGTTCCCGTACATATCGACCGCAAATCCGACATACCCGGCTTCCGCGAGATGGCGCGCCGCATTCCGCACGTGATCGTTGAGACCCCACCACTCGTGCACCACCAGGACACCGGGCCGCTTTTCCGGCCTCGATGCATCCCACGCGATGAAACCCTTGAGCGTCGTCCCGTTCGCCTGGTAAGTGATTTCGCGGGTCTGGATGTCAGGAGCGGGAGGCGTTTCCGCCGGCTTGTTGCACCCGAAAAGCACTGCTGCCAGCAGGGGAACGAAGCGATGGGTGGCGCCAGACCACATGGCAGAATCTCCTGCGAAATGGAAGGCCAGTCCGGAAGCGGACCCCGATACGGGAGAGTATACTCATCTCATGCATCCCGCGTTATCCCGGCGGCTTGGCGCTGTGGCGCTCCTGGGAGGGCTCTGCGCACTCGGTGCCCCGGAGGCTCGGGCCCACGATATCCCCGCCCGCGTCACGGTACAGACCTTCTTCAAGCCGGACGGGAGTGTGCTCCGGGTCCTGGTCCGGGTTCCGCTCGAGGCCATGCGCGACATCGAATTCCCGCTGCGCTGGCCGGGCTACCTCGACCTGGCGCAGAGTGGGACCAAGCTCCTCGATGCGGCGCGTCTCTGGGTCGCCGGTTCGATGATGGTGACCGAGAACGGGGCGCCGCTGCCTGAGCCACGCATCGCAGCCTTGCAGGTGTCGCTCCCCTCGGATCGCTCCTTCGATGACTGGGACAACGCGATCGCGCATGTCCGAGGTCCACCCCTGCCGCCAGAGACCGAGCTGATCTGGCAACAGGCCCTGCTCGACGTGCTTCTCGAGTACCCGATCACCTCGGCTACCGCGGACTTCGCCATCCGCTCCGGCTTCGATCGGCTAGGGCAGCAGACCAGAACGGTGGTTCGCTTCCTTCCTCCCGGGCGGGGCGAGCGAGCCTTCGAGCTCAGCGGTGACGAACAACACGAGCTGGTGCGGCTCGATCCCCACTGGTATCAGGCGGCGGGACGGTTCGTCCGCCTCGGGATGGAGCACATCCTGAGTGGCATCGATCATCTGCTCTTCATCTTCTGCCTGGTGATCCCGTTCCGCCGGATCCGCCCCCTCCTGCTCATCGTGACCGCGTTCACCATCGCCCACTCGGTGACGCTGATTGCTTCGACCCTGGGACTCGCCCCGAACGGACTCTGGTTCCCTCCCCTGATCGAAACCCTGATCGCGGTCTCGATCCTCTATATGGCCTTCGAGAATATCCTCGGTGCCAAGCCCGGGCGCCGCTGGATGCTGGCGTTCGGATTCGGACTGGTGCACGGATTCGGCTTCTCCTTCTTCCTGCGGAACTCGCTTCAGTTTGCCGGAGCCCATCTCGCCACCGCGCTGGTATCGTTCAATCTCGGCGTCGAGCTTGGCCAGATTCTGGTGCTTACCCTGACCGTCCCGGTGCTCAACTGGTTGTTCCGCCGGGTGCCGGAACGCGCCGGCACGATCCTGCTCTCCGCCCTGGTCGCGCACACCGCGTGGCACTGGATGCTGGAACGTCTGGCGATTCTCCGGCAGTTCAGGCTGACTCCGCCCGCCTTCGATCCCGCGTTTCTGGGCGGCGCACTGCGGGTCGCCGTACTTGGATTGGTCGCCTGCGGCGCGGGATGGCTGGTTCTTCAGCTGGCTCGGCGCTGGGGAAGCGCATCGAAGGCCGAGGTGCTGGAATCGGTCCAGTCGCGGGGCGGGCCCTGTGATATTGCGCGTGATGCTCGCAGGGTGCATTATCGCGCTACCGGCGCAGGTCACCGCCCAGAGCCAGCCGCCAGCCGATCGCACGACTCGAGGCGGGGTGTACACGGCGGCCCAGGCGACCAGGGGAAACGAGATCTATTCGATGATCTGTTCCAGCTGCCACTCGGCGGCGACCCATGCGAGTCCGGCCTTCGCGGCAAAGTGGTCGGGGCATCCGCTTGCGGAACTGTTCCGGTACATGAACCAGGAGATGCCCAAGGAGAATCCCGGAAGTCTGAGTCCAAAGGAGTACACGCTGGTGCTGGCGTACATGCTGAAAATGAACGGGATGCCGGCAGGTCAGATCGAGCTGCCCAGCGATCCCGCCGAGCTGGAAAAAATAAGGATTGACCTGAAGCCCGCCCGCGATTCCTCGTCGAGGTAACCCATGCGCACCCGTCCCTTCCGGAGCTGCTGGCTGCTCACCCTTCTCTCGGTCCCGTCCCTGGCAGGAGCCCAGGCGCTTCCCGGCGCGCGGGGGAATGTCCCCGGGGAATGGCGGGCCTGGAGCGCCGATCTCTGGAGCAGCCGCTATTCACCGCTCGATCAGATCAACGCCCAGAACTTCAATGGTCTGAAGCTGGCCTGGCAATGGAATGCCGGCGCCTTTGGAGCGGATGAGTACTACCGCACCACGCCGCTCTACGCCAACGGACGCCTGTTTACCGTCGCGACCACCCGGCGGAGCCCGATCGCCATCGATCCCGCCACCGGCGAAACCCTCTGGATGTGGCGCATGGACGAGGGGATTCGCTGGCAGAAAGCCGCCCGCCAATTCGCCGGACGTGGCCTGGCCTACTGGACCGACGGCAGCGAGGAGCGGGTGGTCGTGATCACCCCGGGCTATCACCTGGTGTCGCTGGACGCGAAAACCGGGGTTCCCGATGCGAGGTTCGGCAGGAACGGGGTGGTGGACCTGATGGCCGGGTTAGGGTTCGAGCTGGTTCCCCTCGCGGTGGATGACTCGGGCTCGCTCATCATCAGCGACGCGGCCCCGCCCCGGAAGGCCCGCCCCGGCGAAAAATGGAACCCGGTCACCAAAACCGGCGCCGACGGCACCATCGGCATCGACCCCGCCATGGGCCAGATCGCCAACAGCTCGCCCGCGATCATCGTCAACGATGTGATCGTGGTGGGAAACTCCAGCGTCCACGGGTACTACCCCATCAAGGCGCACAATCTTCCCGGCTACATCCGCGGATTCGATATCCACACCGGAAAACAGCTCTGGAAATTCAACCTGATTCCCGAGCCCGGCGAGTTCGGGGCGGAGACCTGGGAGAAGGGCTCCAAGCCCGGCACCGATGGGGTCGGCAAGAACGACGCGTGGGCCCCCTACTCCGCCGATGCCGAGCTCGGGCTGGTGTACATCCCGGTCGGGATGGGGTTGATGGACGAGTACGGGGGCATCGTCCCGGGGCCAACCTGTTCGCCAACTCGGTGGTCGCGATCGACGTGAAGACCGGGAAGCGCAAATGGCACTACCAGTTCGTGCACCACGACATCTGGGACTACGACACCCCGATGGCGCCCAACCTGTTCGACGCGGTCATCGACGGAAAGCCCCGCAAGGTTCTGGCGCAGACCACCAAGCAGGGATGGGTCTATACGCTCGACCGGGTCACCGGCGAGCCGATTTGGCCGATCGTCGAAACGAAGGTGTTGCAGAGCGAAATCGCCGACGAAAAGACCTGGCCGACGCAGCCGATTCCCAGCAAGCCCGCCCCGTTCTCGCAGCAGGGATTGGTCGAGTCCGACTTGATCGACTACACCCCGGCCATCCGCGACTCTGCGCTCGCGCTCGCAAAGAAATGCCGCATGGGACCCTACTTCATCCCCGCCTCGCTGGCCGATGGCACCGGGAAGAGCGGCTTCCGCTGCTCCTGGTACGCGCCCGGCGCGAGCGGGGGCGTGAACATCGATGGCGGCGCCGCCGTGGATGTCGAGACCGGCATGATGTACGTGGGATCCCAGAGCGGGCTCAGCACCATACAGGTGCAGAAGGATCCCTGCTCCGAGTTCCGCTACAGCTCGATCCATGACAGCTGCGGCCTGCTCGGCGCGCTGCCGGCCCCGGCGGGGTACCAGCCGCCGACCGGCCCGATCGGCGGGTTCGAACGGCGGTCGGGCGCCTCGCGGATCGGAAACGTCTCGATCCTCAAGCCCAAGGAGTACGGTGGCCTGACCGCCTACGACATGACGAAAGGTGACAAGGCGTGGTGGATCCCCAACGGCGGATTCATCGAGACCACCAGCAACGATCCCGTGTTCGCCGGCGTCAAGCTTCTTCACTCCTCGCCGGGCGGTCAGTCGCAGGTCATCACTACGAAAACGCTGGTGATCTACGGCACCGGCCGGCTCGGGGGAGTGCCCGGGGCGACCCCGATGCTCTATGCGGTGGACAAGAAGACCGGCAAACAGGTTGGCGCCGTCGAGATTCCCTCGCGCACCACCGCGGTGCCGATGACCTTCATGCACCAGGGCAAGCAGTATATCGTGTTCGCGATCGGAGCGGAGAAGAACACCGCCCTGGTCGCGCTTCGGCTTCCCGATGGGACGCCGTAGTTCCGTGGACCCTCGTTCGGGAGCCCGTGTCATGCATCGGCTGTTGATGGGAACTGTCCTTTGCGCCACCCTCGGTATCCGGTCGGCGACCCCGCTCGCGGCGCAGGGAACCGGGGGCAACAGCCCCGCGGCCCAGGCCCGCCGCGAGGCGGCTCGTCTCGACAGCGAAGGAAAAACCACCGAAGCCCGGGTGATCATCCAGAAACAGATCGATGAAGCGACGACCCCGGTGGCCAAGGCGCAGGCGCAGCGGTTCATGGCGATGTCGTACGCCTTCGACGGTGATTGCGCCAAGACCATCAAGTACGAAGAGATGGTGATCGCCTACTGGAAGACCCGGGAGACCGAAGAACCGCAGAATGCGTTCTACCAGGAAGGCGAGATGGCCAACGAGGGCGCCCGGGTCTGCATCGACGCCGGCGACCTCGCCGCCGCGGAGAAGTACTACCGGCTGGGCAGCGAGCTCGGGAACAAGGAGCCCGCCCCGCGCACCCACCCGAAGAGTCTCTGGGATTTCCGGCTTGCCCACGCGCTGGGCCGCCTCGCAGCGCGCCGGGGGAACGGGGCCGAAGCGCAGCGACAGATCGCCGCCGCCCGCGCGCGCACTGGCCGGCGACCCGGCCATGGCCGAAGCCCAGGCTCGGTATCTCCCCTACATGGTCGGCTACATCGCGCTGTACACCGGTGACCTCAAGACCGCGGAAGCCGAGCTGACCCGCGCCGTGGGTGCGGAGGGCAACGCCAACGACCCGTTCATGCATTACCTGCTGGCAGAAACGTTCGAGAAGCAGGGCAACACGGCCCGGGCCCGGGAGCTCTACCAGAAATCCTACGATCTGGCAACCGGACATAACCCGCCTGCCGCTTTTGCCCGGCCCGCGGCGCGCAAGAAGCTGGCGAGCCTCGGGTCGTAGTATGACCGTTTTCTTCTGTCCGATCGTGGAGGTCCCATGCGGCTGTTGCTGACTGCTCTCTTCGTTCTCCCCGCGCTGGCCACGGCCCAGACCCCCCAGCCGCCGGCACAGGTCGCGCCGGATTCCATCGAGACCCTGGTCGGCCGGCTCGCGCTCGAGCGCTACAAAGCGGCCGTCAAGGGCCTCACCCAGTTCGGCGATCGCCGTCAGGGCACCGACCGGAACCGCGCCGCGGTGGACTGGATCGAGGCGCAGCTCAAGAGCTACGGCTGCCCAACCGAGCGGATTCACTACGAATACAACGGCCGTCAGCTCCGCCAGCCGGGCGACACCACCCGGCCCCGCTCCACCGCTCCGCGGCCCCCCTCCAACTTTCCCCAAAAGGGATATCGCGCTCCCACCGGCGTGAACATGGATCCGATGCGCCAGCCCGATACCACGATCCGGCGGATTGATGCTCAGCCCGATCAACCGGGACCGCGGGAAGAGGTGTATTGCACCAAGGTGGGCAAGACCCACCCCGAGGAGATGTACATCATCGGCGCCCACATGGACGGCCATGGCTACGGGGCCGCCGCGAACGACGACGGTTCGGGAACCGCGTTGGTCATGGAGCTCGCCCGGATCTTCAGCATGCCCGATGTGGAGACCGACCGGACCATCCGGTTCGCCCTCTGGAACAACGAGGAAACCGGACTCAACGGCGCCCGCGCCTACGTCGAGCAGCGCAAGGATCTCCAGGGCCGGGAAAACCCCGCCGGCTCGGGCAAATATCCCGAGCCCAAATGGCTTGGCATGATCCAGCACGACATGATGATGTGGGATCACGGCATGCCGGGACCCGACGGCAAAGTGAGCCCGGATCAGCGGCGCGAAGCTGACGTGAACATCGAGTTCGCGGGAAGCGCGAAGCTCGCCGACGAGGCCGGGAAGCTCGCGTGGTTTTTCCGCCGAGCCAACGATCGATATGCCACCGATTATCCCGCCGCCGTGGGCGATCGGATGAGCAACACCGATTCGCAGCCGTTCCAGGACCTGACTCCCGCGATTTCCCTGCGGGAAAATGAGCGATTGGCCCACATCGGCACTGGCTGGGACCCCAACTGGCATCAGCCAACCGACGTGTACTCGACCTACTCGGACAAGGACTTTCGGCTCGGATTGAATGCGGCCCAGACCACCCTGGCAGCCGTCGCTCAACTCGCCGGAGTACGGA
Source organism: uncultured Gemmatimonadales bacterium (assembly GCA_963841505.1). Lineage (GTDB taxonomy): Bacteria > Gemmatimonadota > Gemmatimonadetes > Gemmatimonadales > GWC2-71-9 > JABFSM01. The sequence continues at coordinate 215,808 of CAWJCZ010000001.1, read as the reverse complement.
TCAAGTCCCAACCTTGACAGTTCGGCGCGATAGCTGCACTATGTGAGGCCATCGGAAGCAGATCTCCCGGGCGCAGAGACACCTAAGTCAATGTGCCTTATGGTCTTAGTGCGTTCGGCTCCGCCGGCGGAGGCCCGGCGTGCATACGTTGCATCCTGCCTTCGGCCAGTAGACAACGGCCTTTCTTGAAAGGCCTGCACAAACGAAAGGTGCTGCTCCTATGAAGCGCATTGCGGGACTCGCTGCCGTGGTTCTCCTGGTCGCATCAGCATGCTCCGATACACCGACGGCTCCGGGAGACAAGTCGGGAGCCTCCCCAGAGCCGGTCGGCGCTGCGGCCAAGGCAGCCTGGCTGCAAGCTCAGGGTTACGAGTTCAAGCCGGGGAACTTCGGCGATCCCAAGCAATACTTGTCGTTTCCGCCGCCTCTCTGGCAGCCGGTGTTCGGTACCAATCTCGGCCTTACCGACGACTCTTGCGCGCAGGTTGCCTTCAACTTCCCATTCAGCTTCTTCGGGCGTCAGTTTACCACCGCGTGGATTGGCTCGAATGGATACGTCACCTTCGACAATTGCTTCACCCAATTCGTCGTGGCCTTTCCCCCTGGCACTCGACCGATTATCGCCCCTTGGTGGACCGACTGGAATCCCGGGGCTGGCGGTGCCGTGTTCTTCCGGGTCACCGGGAACGCCCCCAGCCGTCGTTTGATCGTGACCTGGGCCGGCGTTCCGGAATATGGAGTGGGTGGCAGCAACACCTTCCAGCTGCAGCTGCTTGAGCGTCTGAGCGTCATCGTCGTCAGCTACAACGGCGGAACGTTCAACGGCGTGCATGGCGGAAACGCCAGCGTGGTGGGATTCTCGAACGGCATCGTCGGGTTCGGAGGCTTCCCCGGCGTGTACACCTTCGCGAGCGGGGCCCAGGTTCCGACGTTCCAGGGCACGACCCAGTGCTTCATCTTTCTGAATGGAGCGTATCGGAACTTCAGCGACTTCGTCTGCTCGATCTTCGCCGCCTGAGTTTCCGCTTCTGAGCTTACCGAGGGCCGGCTTCGCGCCGGCCCTCGTTTTTTATGGTGGCCCCTTCGCCTCTGTGATCAGCCGCTCAAGTTCTTTCGCTTCGAACACCCGTCCACCCTGCACCACCAGCGCGATCCGCCGGGTGTGTTCGATTCGCGCGAGCGGGTTTTCCTCGAGCAGGATGAGATCGGCCACCATTCCCGGGGCGATCGTTCCCAGCGAATCGGAGAGGCCGAAGTAACGGGCCGGGAGCAGGGTCGCCGAGCGAAGCGCCTCAAACGGACTCATCCCGGCACGCACCAGAAGCTCCAGCTCGCCGTGCAAACCAAACCCGGGGGGGCTGTTTCGGAGCGGCGCATCGGTACCGGGCAGAATTGCCACGCCGGCACGGTGCATTCTTCCGACCAGCTCGAGCCGTTTCCGGAACAGACGCCTGGCCCACGGAATCGGCCCCGGGAGGAACATCCTCGGCCATCGGGAAGATCCCGGCCACGAACCGCCGCAGGGTATCCGGGAGATACTTCGCGTACGCGTCGCCGGGGACTTCCCGGCGGGGCCACCCGGCAACCTCAACCGCAGCACTCAGCGTCGGAACGATCCAGGTTCCATTCCGGATGAACCTCTGGAAAAGCGCCTCCTGCCCCTCCGATCGGCACTCGCCCAGTACCCGCTGTACCGTGAATCGCGGAACCAGCCGAGCCGACTCAGCGGGGGTACAAAGAACCGGAATCGTCAAAAGGTGCTCGAGGCTCCCCACGCCGGAGTCCGAGGCCATCGCGGCGCCGATCGTTCGGGGCACATGTCCAGCGATCCTGAGACCGCGCCGGCGAGCTGCCCGGACGGCGGCGAGATACGTCTCCCGGGTGAGCTGGGTGTGGAGCTTGACCACATCGACGCCGAGCCGGGCGAGTGAATCCACCGCGGCCACGGCTTCTTCCGGCGTGCGGGCGAGGAGATGAGCGATCGGGACGTCGCCGCCCTCGATGTATGGCCCCGAGACCAGCATCCTCGGACCCACCAGGCGGCCGCTCGCGATCTCGCGACGCCAGCTCTGGAGAGAGTCCCAGTCCCCCGCAAGATCGCGAACGCCCAGCACGCCATTGGCCAGGTACAGGCCCAGGACTCTTCGTCCCCCCGGCACTACGGTGTGGACGTGCATGTCCCATAACCCGGGAATGGCGTAGCGACCCCGACCGGCAATGACCCGGCTCCCCGCGGGAACCGGCAGGTCCGCGGCGGGCCCGGCGGCGAGGATCCGGTTGCCGCGGATCAGGATGGTCTGGTCGCGGCGGGGAAGAGAGTCGGTTCCGTCGATGATGGCGACGTGGGTAATGGCCACCAGCGGAGCCTCCGCGGGGCGGGCGGCGTGGCCCGAAGGAGCTAAAACAAGAAGGCAGAGAAGCATCGCTCCTCTGCCCCCTCTGGCCGTGCTGGCCCCTCTGTCCATTCCGGCTACCCCCCCGCCGCCTTCCCGTTCGCGAAGATCTCGCGGAAGGCGACCATGAATCGCCCCATTTCATCCGGCGTCCCGATCGAGACCCGGAGGTGCTCAACCAGCGGCGGGAAGGGCCGTCCCACCAGTACTTTCCGCTTGCGGAATTCCTCGGTCACCGATTGGACCGGCCGCTTGAGGTTCACCATGAAGAAATTGCACTGGGAAGGAATCGTCTCGAACCCCATCGCATTGAGCTGGCGGGTCGCCTTCTCCCGTTCGTCGATGGTGACCTTCTTCACCCAGGCCTGCGCCGCGGTATCCTGGAGCGCGGCCACCCCGCCCCACTTCACCACCGCGTTGATGCTGCCGGTGCTGAACGGACGCATCTGCTGGAGCAGGCTCCGCGGCGCAATGGCGTAGCCCAGCCGCATGCCGGCGAGCGCCGCGATCTTCGAGAAGGTGCGCGCCACGATCACGTTGCGCCCCTGAAGCACGTAGGGCACCGAGGTGGCGTACTCGGGATCTTCCACGAAATGGTGATAGGCCTCGTCGATCAGGACGGGAACGTCCTCGGGAATCGAATCGAGGAGTAGTGCCACATCTTTCCGGGAGACGGTGCGGCCGGTCGGGTTGTTGGGATTCACCAGGTACACGAATCCCACATCGCGATAGTTCTGCTTGACCGCCTTGATCATGGCGGGAATGTCCTGGGTGTAATCCTTGAGCAAGGGGAGACGGATCTGGTCCGCCTTGAGCGTTCTGGCGTGCTGATAGAGGATATCGTACGACGGATCCACCCCGACCACCTTCTTGTCGTCACGCAGCAGCGCGATGCAGGCAATGTCGAGAATCTCGCCCGAGCCGGCGCCGAGCATGACGTTCTCCGGCTCCACCCCGTGATGTTTGGCGATCGCGTCGGTGATGCCGCCATCCGGATAGCCATAGCGATTGGCGTATTTGAATGCGTCGGTCATCGCCTTGAGCACCGATTCGGGCGGCCCGTACGGGTTCTCGTTGTTGGCGAGCTTGGCCAACGCGTCGTACTCGTCGACCGAGGTCCGCGGCCGCTGCTGGGCCGGGGTGCCCTGCGACCAGAGCGCGAGCTCGGGCCGGATGGTCAAGGCCCCGACCGCCGTGGCCACTCCACCGAAGAATCGCCGCCGGCTCACTGGAAACATGGTACTCATGATCGCCCCTTTCGATTGTCCGCCTGTCCGCCTGCCCGCCTGTCCGCCTGTTATGTCCAGCTCAGGTCCTGCTTGCCGATCGGCAGGGACCGGATCCGTTTCCCGGTCGCCTCGAATATCGCATTACAGAGCGCGGGGATGACCGGGGGAAGCGCCGGCTCCCCTAACCCGGTGGGCGGGAAGTCGGGCTGGCTCCAGAACACCTCGATCGGGACCGCCTGGGTCAGCCGAAGCAGGGGAAAGTCGTGGAAGTTGCTCTGGACCGCCCGGCCTTTTTCGATGGTGATCTGCTGCCCCAGCGCTTCCGCCAGTCCGTCGAGCACCGCTCCCTGGACCTGGTTCTCCGCGTTGAGCGGATTGATGACGTGACTGCCGATATCGCCCGCCACGAAGACCTTCTCGATCGTCAGGGCCCCGGCTCGGGTCACGCTCACCTGCACCACCTCGGCGAAGTGACCGCGGTGGCTGTAGTGGAAAGCCACCCCCATCCCCTTGCCCCGCTCCTTCCTCCGCGCGCTCCAACCCGACTTCTCGGCGACCAGCGCGAGCACTGCACCCATCCGCTGGGCATTGAAACCCTCGCCCTCGGGTGCGTTGGAGAGCAAGTCGAGCCGGAAGGCGACCGGATCTTTCCCCGCCGCATGGGCCAGCTCATCCAGGAATGACTGGATCACGAACGCCACGCCGTTGCTGGTCGGCGCTCGCAATGCCCCGGTGGGAACGCCAAGCGGCATCACCGATGCGTCCAGCTGATAATTGGCAATGAAACGCTGGGGGAATTCGGTCGCGCCGAGGCCGGCGGCCGGGGCAAATCGCTCGCCCTCGCCGAAGGAAACGAAGTGGTTGTGCCACGCGACCAGTTTCCCGGCTGAATCGACCCCGCCGGCCAGGTAGTGGAACCCTGCCGGCCGGTAGAAATCATGGCGCATGTCGTCTTCCCGGGTCCACAAGAGCTTCACGGGAACCCCGGCCTGTTTCGCGATCGCCGCGGCTTCGACCATGTAATCGTTGTTGAGCCGCCGTCCGAACCCGCCGCCACTGCGGGTCAGGTGGATCGTGATGTCGGATTCCGGAATGTTCAGGGTGCGCGACACCAGGGCCCGGCCCCCCGCAGGGGTCTGGCTCGGAGCCCAGATCTCGAGCTTTCCATCCTGGTAGCTCGCGGTGCAGTTCATCGGCTCGAGCGGTGCGTGGGCGATGAACGGATAGAAGTATTCTGCCCGTACTTTCCGGGCAGCCCCGGCCAACGCCACTTCGGCGTCACCATCCTTGCGGAGATTCCGTTGCGGAGCGCTTCGGCTCAGCTGGGCGGCCTGGGCGGCAAAGCCTGCGCTGCTCTGGGCCGCCGTCTCGCCTTCGTTCCAGGTCACCTTGAGTCCATCGCGCGCATGCTTGGCGACCCACCAGGTATCGCCGATAATGGCCACACCCCCCAGCAACCCGTTCAGCGCGCCACCCGCTCCCGGCTCGACCACGAACGCCTGCCGGATCCCCGGTCTGGCCCGGATCTCTTCCAGGTTCGCGCTGCTGACGGTGCCGCCGAAGACGGGACATTTTTCATACACCGCGTAGAGCATCCCGGGAACCTTGACGTCGATTCCGTACAACGGGGTTCCCGTCACAATCGCGTGGTTGTCCACCCCATGGATCCGCTGGCCGATGATCCGGAACTGCCGGGGATCCTTGAGGGTCACCGATTCGAGCGCGGGCGGCGCGACGGTCGCGGCCTTCGGCAGCAGGGCTCCGTATTTGAGACTGCGGCCGCTCCGTTTGTGCGTGACGGCTCCCGAGGCGGTTTCGCATTCGGATTCGGGAACCTGCCAGATCTCCGCGGCGGCGGTGACCAGCATCGCCCGGCCGGCGGCACCGACCCTCCGCATCCGGGTCCAGTGGTTCGGCGTCGCAGTACTTCCACCGGCGAACTGTTGCTGGAAGCGGTCGGTGTCCAGTCCGGCCTGCTCGATGCTCACGTCTTTCCAGTCCACATCGAGCTCATCGGCGATAATCATCGGCAGCATGGTCTTGATGCCCTGGCCGATTTCCGGATTCTGCGCGATCAGAGTGACGGCGCCGTCCGGGGTAATCCGGATGAACGGATTGGGCAGGAATTCCGCCGCGGTCGAGCCGGTGGGGTTCGCGGCCCGCGTAACCCGCGTGCCCAGGAGCAACCCGCCGCCCGCAATGGCCGTGACGGTGAGAAACTCCCGCCGGCTGACCTGCTTCGGGGCGCTCACGGCTCCCTCCCTTCTCCCGGGCCCGAGCGCCCGGTAGAGCTCACCGATCCGGCGGGAAGCGTCGCAGCCAGATGGATCGCCTGGCGGATCCGGAGGTAGGTGGCACAGCGGCAGAGATTTCCGTTCATCGCGGAATCGATATCGGCATCGGTCGGCTTGGGTTTCCGGGAGAGCAGCGCCGCCGCGCTCATCAGCTGGCCGGCCTGGCAGTATCCGCACTGGGGCACGTCCAGCTCTTCCCAGGCCCGCTGGAGCGGATGGGTGCCGTCGGGCGACAATCCCTCGATCGTGGTCACCTCGGCGCCGTTCACGGCGGACACCGGGAGCACGCAGGAGCGGGTCGGTGACCCCCCAAGATGCACGGTGCACGCGCCGCACTGCGCGACGCCGCAACCGAACTTGGTGCCCTTGAGATCGAGAACGTCGCGGAGCACCCAGAGCAGGGGCATTTCGGGCGGAACGTCCACCGTGACGGTCCTGCCGTTGACCTTGAAGCTCGTGCTCATGGTCTCACGTACCTCCTGAGCGCGCGGGGACCGACCTCGGCCCCGTAGATGATTCCGCGGGCATCCACCGCGACACCTTCCGCGGCGCTGGTGTTGCGAGCCGCTTGGTCGGGATCCGGGATGAAGTAGATCACTTTACCGTCGCGGACGGTGCCGATCCTGATCCCCCGTTTCCACCCCCCGTGCGCGGGATTGACCGATCCGGATTCGGAGTCCGCCACATAGATCGTGTCGTGCTTGTCGATGGTGATCCCGCTGGGCCGGCTGAACTGGGCCCACTCGGCCAGGTATTTCCCGTCCTGATCGAAGATCTGGATCCGGTTGTTGCTCCGGTCGCCGACGAAGAGCCGGCCGCGGGAATCCATCGCGAGCGCGTGGGGCTGGGCGAATTCTCCCGGCCCGCTGCCTTTCACACCCCAGGTCTTCAGGAGCTTACCGGTCTTGTCGAATTTGAGAATGCGGGCATTCGCGTCGGCCGCATCGGAGTGCCCTTCCGCGACGAAAATGTCACCGTTCGGCGCGACCAGCACATCGTTGGGCTGATAGAAAAACTCGGTGCCTTTTCCGCCGCCCGGTTTCCCCAGGGTCAGGAGCAGCGTGCCGTCGGGGCTGAACTTGTACACCTGGTGACCCTTGCCCGGCGTGTTGCGTTGCTCGGGGGTGCCGGTGCAGGCACAGTCCGTCAGCCAGACGTTGCCGTCTCGATCCACGGTGATGCCGTGGGGAGAAAGGAACAGGCCCTTTCCGAAGCTCCGGACCAGCCTGCCTTCAGCGTCGAAGAGAAGCACCGGATCGAGCGCCGATCCGGCGCAACTGTTTTCGCCGCAGCGTTCTCCCACCCAGACACTCCTGCCATCCTGGTCGACCGCCACGGCGCTGGTGGAACCCCAGGTCCGCCCTTCGGGGAGCTTTGCCCACCCCGATACGGTTCGAAATGGATTGGGAAGGTCGTTGGTCGGTGTGCCCGATTCCTGGGCGCCTGCAGGGGAGAGGAATGCCTGTGTCAGGACCAGGAGGGGGGTCCAGACCCGAACCGGGATCCGCATGACTATCAACGTACTCCATTGCCGGGGGCCTCGCCAAGAACCGCGGCAGTTGTGATCGCCTAGCGAAAGAGGCCGAGCCCGACCTCGGCGAGTACCTCCGGAATCGCGCGAATCGCATCCCGGTCGTACTCGCGGATTTCCTCGTCCAGCTCGGTCCAGCTCACCAGGTAAGGCGTCTGTTTCCGTTCGGCATCGCGGGCCGGCCCTGCGCTCCACCCGGCGTTTCTCCGTTCGGCCACCCACCGGTCATGTTCTCCCTCGGCGAGGAGCTCGAGCTCCTCATCGAGGAATACCCGATGCGCATCGCGGTTCAACGGACCAATGTGGTAGCCCATGCGCGCCACCGTCCGCGGGATCGCGGCGGCCTGCACATGGTTCGATTCCCGGAGCGCCGCGGGAAGCTTGTCCCACGGCTGCATGGCCGGATCATCGGGTGCCTTTCGGTCCTTCTGGTTCTGGAGATATCGCGCGTGTATGGCCCGGGCAAGCTGCTCGACCACGCCGGGAGGGAGCGCGACCGGCTGCATCATGGAAAGAGCGAGCGGATCACCGGGTGCGACGTTCCCCGTGCAGGCCGATCTCGTCGAGCAGTGCAGGGATGGTATGTACCGCGGCGCGGTCGTAGTCCCGGATCTCCTCGGGAAGCTCCGACCAGTCACAGAGATACGGACTGGTTCGCCGCTCGACGCTCTTGGGCCCCCGGGTCCATCCGGCCAGCAGACGCTCGGCATTCCATCGGTGATGCTCCATCCGGGCCAGCATCTCGATTTCTCCCCCGGAAAAACGGAATCGAGCATCGGAGCTTGCCGAGCCAGGATGGAGGTCCGCTCCGATCGAGCGGAGCTTGATGGCGACGTGGTCGGCCTGCTGGCGATTGGATTCGCGGAGGTCCTCTTCCAGCAGGGACCATGGGACCACGCTCCGGTCGGCCGGACTCCGCTCTCCTTCGGCGAGTCGCCGGGTCACGAAATCGGCGTGGATGGCGCGGGCGAGCTTTTCCTCCCGGGTATCCTGGAGTGCCGCCGAACAGCATCCCTCGTCGAGGCGCCCGAAGGTCCTGACCCTAACCCGCGCTCCCGGCTCGGGCCGGCTCCACAGCCGGTCCACCATGGCGCCGAGGCCTTCCCGGTGGGCCACCCGCACCGCGACCCGCACCGCGTCGGCCTGAAGCGCCGGGAGAAGCCGAAGGGCGACTTCGACCGCCCGGGACTGGTCGTCGAAGCACACCACCAGGCTGGTGAGGGCTCCCGGATCGCCCGACCATTCCTCGATCAGCTCCCGGGCTCTGGCGGATTCAAGGTCGAGCTGATGAACGTCCAGCCGGCAGACCTCACGGAACCGGGGATAGCGAAACAGAAAGGCATCCTCCCCGGCAGTGCCTTGCCGATCGATCACCGAAATACGGAGCCTGCGTTCCGGAACCTCGATGCCGTTGGCGAAGTGCCCCAGCTTGGCGGCTCGAAGCGCCACCGACCGGCCCATCCGGCCGAACCCGAAAATCACGAGGTGGGGTCTGCGGGCTTCCCCGGAGCCGATCCCGCCGTGGTCGATCGGCAGCTCGGAGAGGAGGACCCGGCGGGCCTCCCGGTCGTAGAGGTCGAAGAACTGAATCGCCGCCGGCGATCCCTCGACAGTCCGCTGGGCCAGCCGCTGGAGCTCGACCCGAAGATCGACATCGGAGAGGTGCACGTTGCAGAGCAGGGGGCCCCGTTTGCGCCGGTAACGCGCGGCCGCATCGAGCACCGCCTCTGCCTGCACCGCGGTTTCGCAGTTCACGCTATCGTCGGGGCACAGCGCCCAGAGCTCGGCGGCGCGATGCAGCCCGGCGGACCGGAGCACCGCGGGATCGGCCACGTTCCCGGTAATCACGTGGGCCCCGAGCGCGAGGCATTCCCGGGTCTGCTCCTCGGGTGGCTGCCGGTCGATCACCACCACCTGTCGCCGGCGGCCGGCATGGTCCCGCTCATGGCGCACGCACTGCACCGCGCGCCGTCCCAGTCCCCCGATGACCACGTGGTTCGAGAAACGGCGAAATCGCAGGGCGGCAAACTCGTTGGGAAAGAGCTGGCGACCGATCTGGAGCACCGTCCCGGCCAGGAAGATCGCCGCCGACCAGCGGGCAATCTCGAGGGCGACCGGGACCGGGTGTTCGAAGTGGGGCGCGTGGAGGAGGAAGAGCTGGGCGCAGTGATAGAGCGCGGTTCCGATCGATCGGTCGGCCCCGATCGCTTGGGCATACTCCAGATAGCCCCGGGTGCCCAGCACCAACGTTCCGAGAAACCATCCCACGATGAGCACGCGGCGGGGCCGCGACAGCAGACTGACGTTGAGCGCGGATCCCCCACTGCTCATGGCAGCGGGGTTTCGTCCCGGGCGCCGAGAAACTCGCCCAACGGCGAGAGTCCTTCGATGTGATCCCCGCAGATCTTGAGGGTCGCGAGGATCGGCACCGCCACGAACGCGCCCGCCACGCCCCAGATCCAGTACCAGAATGCGATCCCGATGAACACCGCCACCGGGTTGAGCGCGAGCCGGCGCCCCTGGAGCACCGGGTAGAGCAGGTTGGCCTGGAGCAGGTTGATCAGGATCAGGGCGCCGGGGGGCAGCAGGGCGGGTCCCAGCTGGTGGAAAGTGGAGAGGCCGGCCACGAAGAGAACCACGGTCAGGAGGGCCGCGCCGAGATAGGGAACGAATTCGAGGAGAAACGCCGCCGCGCCCCAGAGCAGCGGGTTAGGCATGCCGATCAGCTGCATCGCCGCCGCCACCACCAGCCCTTCGATCAGGTTGATCAGCGCCGCGGTGCCCAGGTAGGTCGAGATCGAGGCCTGGGTCTGCCGGGCAATCCGGACCGCGGTCAGCTTGTCGGTGAGATTGGGAAGCAGCTTGATGAGCTTCCGGAGAAACAGGTCGCCCGCCGCGAGCAGGAAATACAGCAGGATCGCGATCTCCAGGAGCGCCGCCACCGCCCGGGAGCTCGAGCCGAACAGCCGGGACAGGAGGGTCGGCCCCCGGACCACGACCTCCTGGGCCTTGGTCGGCTCGACGCCTCCGACCTGACCGGCGGCGCTCTCCACCTGCTTGGCGGTCTGGCTCACCCGCTCGAAGGGACGAAACAGTTTGCGCAGCTCGCGCTCGGCTCCCGCGATCGCCTGGGGGGCCTTTTCTCCCCAGGCCTGGACCGGGCCGGCGAGCTTGTACACCCCGAACCCGACGGTCCCCACCAGCCCCAGCACCACCAGGGCCGACCCGACGCCGGTGGGGATCCGCAACCGACCCAGCACCCGCACCACCGGCCCCAGCACGAAATTCAGGAGGACCGCGAAGGTGACCGGGAGCAGAAAGGCCCGGGCGAAATACAGGGTATAGGCCACCGCGAGAAAAGCCAGAATAGCGAGCGGGCTGGGACGGAGCCGGGAGGCCGGGGGTTCGGAAGCCAGGTCAGGGGGGCCGGCGCTCATCCGGGAATAATACGGTGGACAGGGAGCGCCCGGGGTGGCATGTTTGGTCCCCCGGAACCGGCCGGTAACCCGGCTTCCGGACCGGCCGGTCCGGGGAGTCCGGCGCCGGGCAGGGTCCGGCGGCCCGGCCCGACGCCCGACCTAACCCGCAGTTTGAGGAGGATACGATGCAGACCCGGTTGGCAGTGGTGCTGATGCTGGCGGTGCCCGGCGTGGCCGCGGCGCAGGGACTCGAAGCGGTTACCCCGATCTACGAGATGGGCAAAGGATGGCTGATCAAGTCGGCGGAACAGATGCCGGAGGCGAACTGGTCCTTCAAGCCGACCCCAGAGGTTCGGAGCTTCGGCGAGATCATCGGGCACGTGGCCGACGCGAATTACATGTTCTGCTCGATCGTCCTGGGCGAGAAGAGCCCCCAGACCATGCAGTACGAAAAAGCCACCAGCCGGACCGCCGCGATTCAGGGTCTCAAGAGCGCGTTCGCCTATTGCGACAAGGCTTACAAGATTCCCGCCGCGACGCTGGGCGACCCGATCGCGATGCCATTCGAGAACATGAAAGGCAACAAGCTCTGGGGCCTCATGTTCAACGTCGCTCACAACAACGAACACTACGGCAACCTGGTCACCTACTTCCGGCTCAAGAACATGGTGCCGCCGTCGAGCCAGTCGGGCGGAATGTAGGAGCCGGACACCGGGAGGGTGGACGGTAGGACCCCGGCGTGGGCGAAGCGGTCATCTATTTCGATGGTGTCTGCAATCTGTGCAACCGGTTCGTCGACTTCGTCATCCGGCGCGACCGGCACCGACGATTCCGTTTCGCCTCGCTCCAGGGATCGACCGCCCGGGAGCGGTTGCCGGGCTGGCTCACCGGATCGGTCCTCGGCACCCTCGCGCTGGAGACTCCCGGCCGGCTGCGATACCGCTCCGATGCGGTGCTCACGATCCTGGCTGGCCTCGGGGGCATCTGGAGGCTGTCAGTGATTGTCAGGGTGATCCCCGCGGCCGTCCGCGATCGAGTGTACCACTACGTCGCGAGCCACCGGTTCCGCTGGTTTGGACAGCGCGACACCTGCAGGATCCCGACTCCGGAAGAGCGGGAGCGATTCCTGCCGTGACCAGGCATTCCGGCTCGAGGATATGACCCATGGAAGTGGCGACGTTTGCGGGCGGGTGCTTCTGGTGCATGGAAGCGATCTTCCAGTCCCTCAGAGGCGTCGAGCAGGTGGTCTCCGGCTATACCGGTGGTCGGATACCGAACCCGAGCTACGAGCGGGTCTGCTCCGGAGCCACCGGACACGCCGAAGCGATCGAAGTCCGGTTCGACCCCGAGGAAATTTCCTACCGCGAGCTGCTCGAGTTCTTTTTCGGGTTCCACGATCCGACCACGCTGAACCGCCAGGGCCACGATGAGGGGACCCAGTATCGATCCGCGATTTTCTATCATTCGGAAGAACAGAAGCGGCAGGCGGAGGAAACGATTCGCGAGCTCGAGCGGAACGCGACGTTCTCCGACCGGATCGTGACCGAGCTTTCCCCCGCGAAAGAGTTCTATCCGGCGGAGCCGTATCACGTGGACTACTACCGGCGCAATCCGGACAAGGCCTACTGCAGCGCCACCATCGGACCCAAGGTCGCCAAGCTCCGCAGCAAATACGCCGACCGCCTGAAACCAGCATAAAGACCGCGCTGCCGAACGCCCACCTCGAGTGAGCAATCAGATCCGGTTCCGCCGCAGCTCCTCCAGCGAATAGAAGGTTCCCCGCCAGCGGATTCCCTTTTGCCCGAGGGTCAGCACGGTCGCGCGAAGCACCACCCAGCCAAGCAGGAGACAGCCGGCCGGGAACATCAGCGCCGCAGCGGCCCGGGTCGGCACCTCCCTGCTCATGGTCCAGGCCGCCAGCACCTGGAAGACCAGCGCCGCCGCACCCAGAGCCTTGGCGGCGGCACCGCCGGCGATAATCACCCCGAGCGGCCCCAGGCCCGCCACGAGATAGAGCAGCACGCCGCCCAAAGCGAGCGTGGCGTGGTATTCCACCACCGCGAACGAGTTTTTCATCAGGCCGTCGATCGCGGCTCCGAGCGTGCTGTACCATTCCACCCTGACGCCGCGGAGCCCGCGAAGAACCGTCGTGCGGGCGCCACTCCGCAGCAGCAACTTGCCAAGCTTCAGGTCGTCATCGGGGCGGAGCCGGATCGCCTCGTGCCCCCCCGCACCGCGATAGGAGGAAGCGCGAACCAGGTTGAAGGCTCCGACCCCGACATGGCGCTGGCTTCCCGGTTTCCCAACCCGCCAGGGTCGGGCCGCGGCAAGGCCCCAGACGGCGAAGGCGGTCACGAAGACCTGCAACCAGTAGCCGGGCACCAGGAGATCGGGCAGGATGGTGACATGGTCGAATCCGCTCGCCGTGGCATGGCCCACGGCGCGGCCCACCGCCCCCGGTTCCAGCACCACGTCGCCGTCGGTGAAGAGGAGCCATTCGCCCCGAGCGGCCCCGGCGCCCATGGCGAGCGCGTGGTTCTTACCGAGCCAGCCGGCCGGGAGGTCGGTGACGTGCATAACCCGCAACCGCGGGTCTTCCCGGGCCAGCCGGTCGAGGATCCCGCCGGTGCCATCGCTGGAGCGATCGTCGATGCCGATGACCTCGAGCGATTCGTAGTCCTGAGCCAGGAACGACTCCACCGCGTCAGCGATCCCTCGGGCTTCATCGCGAGCGGCAACGATGATCGAAACCATCGGGCCGTGCGGCTGGGCGGGGAGACTCAGAAGCTGGGGCAGCTGCCGGAGACCGAACCAGAGATCGAGCCAGATCAGAAGGCTTCCGGCCAGGAGCAGACCAGCGACGACAAGCACGGGCCTGGAACCCCCTTTCGAAACTAGATTTGCCGATATATCGTAAGAGCTATCGTCCGTAACATCTCACCAGGTATCTTATGCGTAAGTCACATGACGACTGGGGGTTAGGCGGTTTTTCTGACTTCTTCGCGTTCGACCTGCCCGGCGTCTTCGGATTCCGGGCTGGGTCGGGACGTCACCGGAACCGCCACCGCAGGCGGGCTCCGATGTTTGAGTCGGGAGAGGTCAAGTTTGTCATCCTCCGCCTACTCAAGGAAAAGCCCCGTCACGGCTACGAAGTCATCAAAGCCCTGGAAGAGCGTCTCGCGGGGTGCTACACCGCGTCGCCGGGAACCGTTTACCCGACGCTCCAGCTCCTCGAGGATCAAGGGTACGTCAGGGTGGTGGAAGAGAACGGCAAGAAAGTCTACCACATCACCCCCGAGGGCGAGGCCTTCCTCACCGAGCACAAGGACGCGGTCGAGAGCATTTTCGACCGGCTTCGCGACACGGTGCGGGACGTTGCCGGGGGGCCCATGGGCGACCTGCACCAGGCCTTCGGCCGAGTCGCACGCGCCTCGTACAAGCGGGCCTGGCGGTTTGGACCGGGACATCCCGCCGTACCGAAAATCGTCGAGATTCTGAATCGGGCCGCGACTGAAATCGAAGCCGAATGGAACAAGGGAGGCGTCGAATGAGATTCCCGACATGGCTGTTCGTTCTCTTCGCGATCTTCTGGATCGGTCCCATGATGCGATGGATGTTCGGTCAGGGGGGAGAGGCCAGGCGGAGAGTCCGTGGCAAGCGGGGAAACCAGCAGGAAGACTCCCGGCTGGATTCCGCGCTCGAGCAACGCGATCAGGTGATCGAGGACCTTCAGCGGCGGATCAACGAGCTGGAATCCCGGCTCGACTTCACCGAGCGAATGCTGGCCGGGCAGCGGGAGTCCAGGGAGGCGGCACAGGTCTAGGACGGCGTCCGGGTCGGGACGCAACAACCTGAAGCCCTGGCGCGTCGTATAGGTTTAGGCGCCTCCATGTCATCCTTTGCTTCTCCCGATCCGGGACTGCTGAGCACCCTCCGGGGAGCGCTCGACTCGACCTACGAGATCGAGCGCGAAATCGGGGGCGGGATGAGCCGCGTGTTCGTCGGGACCGAACGCGCCCTCGGCCGCCGGGTGGTCATCAAGGTCCTGCCACCCGAGCTCACCGCCGGGGTCAACCGGGAGCGGTTTCGCCGGGAGATCCAGTTCGCCGCCCGGCTCCAGCACCCCCACATCGTTCCGCTGCTCACCGCGGGTCAGGTCGGCGACATCCTGTACTACACGATGCCGCTGGTCGAGGGCGAAACCCTGCGCTCCCGCCTGGATCGTGACAAGCGGCTGCCGGCGGCCACCGTCGTCTCCATTCTCCAGGACGTGGTGGATGCCCTCGCGTACGCTCACGGACGCGGGCTGATCCACCGCGACATCAAGCCGGAGAACATTCTGCTCCAGCGGAATCACGCTCTGGTCACCGATTTCGGGGTGGCCAAGGCGATCAGCGAGGCGCTCCCCGGAACCGCCGCCACCACGATCGGGATCGCGGTGGGTACCCCGGCCTACATGGCGCCGGAGCAGCTTGCCGCCGACCCAGCGGCCGACCACCGCATCGACCTCTACGCGGTGGGACTTCTCGGGTACGAGCTGCTCTCGGGGTCCTCCCCGTTCAGCGGCTCCTCGCCCCAGCAGACCCTGGCCCGGCAGATGACCGAGCGGCCCACCCCGCCCCACCTTCGCCGCTCCGATATCCCCTCTGATCTCTCCGACCTGATCATGCGGTGCCTGGAGAAGGCTCCTGAGTCGCGCTGGAGTTCCGCGGACGAGCTGCTGGGCGCCCTGTCCAGGCTGCGGCTCACCTCGGGCGGGATGCCCGCGATCAGTCGCGCACTGGGGCTCGCCCACATGCCCAAGGCGCCCCGGCGCAGGTCCTCGTGGGCAGCACGCTGATCATGCTCCTGGCGGCCAGCCTGAGCACCTACGCCATGCTGGGGGCGCACCGGAAAGCCAGGCCCGAGCCGGTCGCGCCGGCGCCGGATTCGATCCGGACTTCGACCCAGGGCGCCCTAACCCGCGCTGATTCGGAAGCCATCGCCGCCGCGTTTGCCCGCCGCATCCTGGAGCAGCGAGGCACGGTGAGTCCGGCACCCATCGGGACCGCGAACCAGCAGTCCGGGAAGGCGGCCACCCAGGCGCCGCCCCGCTCCGGTGGCTCCCGACGCGGTGGGGAAGTGGTGGCCGGAACGCCACGATCACCATCCGCACCGGCCCCGGGGTCACCCTGAAGGAATGGATTCGGTCCGGATCCTGGTCGAACACGCCATCGGCGATTCGGTGCTGCGGACCCTCGCGTGATGCGGAACCTCCGGGGCAGAATTCCCACCAGCGCCCTGGCGTGGCGCTTCCCACCCGAGCTCGCCGCTCCCCCGGCCGGCCAGCACCGCGCGGCCCCCATCGTCTGGTGGTGCTCGATGTGGTGGATGTGAGCCGGGAGCGTGATCTGGCGATGTCGCGTCGGCGGTGACCGACTCCCTGGTCCAGACCCTTCGCCGGCAGAACAACGTGCACGTGCTGAGTGGAGGCCGGCTCGACGAGCTGGAGCGGCAGTTCGGCAGCGATCAGGTACTCGGGATGACCCTGGGGGCCTCAGCGGTGCTCCGCAGCTCGCTCACATCCCGGCGGGACAGCCTGATGCTCTTCGTCGCCGTCTTCGACACCCGGGCCCAGCGCTACCTTCGCTCCTTCCGCACCATGGCGCCCGGAGCGCGCCGGAGCAGCTCGCCGGGAAGCTGGTTCCTGCCATCGAGGAGTGGCTCCGCCGCACTCCGACCGAGCAGCGTCGCGATTCGCCCTGATTCGGCGGGCTATTTGATCTTGATGTCCGCTCCCGGGCACTTGACCCGCTCGAAGCGCACCTCGATGCTCGGCCCCTCTCCTTCGTTCCGGGGAATCAGCGAGCCGTCCGACGCCATGCGGTAGATGATGCGGGTGGGAAATCCCTTCTTGGCGGGATTCTCGAACAGGACGTACTCATCCGCCAGGGTCTTGAGCGGATAGACGTCCTCCGGCTTGCCATCGCTCGACGCGGCGAACACCACCATGGAATCGACCCACTGAATCCGGGTGAATTCGTATCCGGTGGCGCGATCCTTGGTGAGATACCGGGTGGTCGCGAGGAGCAGGTTTTCCGACGGCGAAGTCCAGTTCTCCTCGACGAAGTCGTCCTTGTCGGTCTGGCCGCGCCAGCACCCTTCCATGAACTTGAATTTCGAGAAGTCCACCGTGGGCTTCTTCGGAGGCTGGGGTTTCTCGACCGGCTTGGGTTGTTCCTGGGCGGTGAGCAGGCCGGTGCCACCGGCAGAGAGCGCGGCCATCAGGGCGAGGAATCGGATTTGCATAAGACCTGAATGAAAGTGTGTCGGATGTTAGTTTTCAACTACTTCGACGGAGCTCATGCCGCATGACGTCCACAGCGACCCTTCCGCCCGACGCCTTCACCCCGGCCCGCGAATCGGGCCGGCCCGCATTCAAGGTGCGGGACCTTTCGCTCGCCGAGCTTGGGCGCAAGGAGATCCGCCTCGCCGAGCAGGAAATGCCGGGCCTGATGGCCCTCCGCGCCGAGCTGGCCGGGGAGCGGCCCCTGGCCGGGGCGAAGATCATGGGCTCGCTCCACATGACCATACAGACAGCCGTGTTGATCGAAACCCTGACGGAGCTGGGTGCCGACGTCCGGTGGGTCTCCTGCAACATCTTCTCGACCCAGGACCAGGCCGCTGCCGCGGTCGTGGTCGGGAAGCTCGGCACGCCGGCTAACCCGCAGGGCACGCCGGTCTTCGCCTGGAAGGGCGAAACCCTCGAGGAATACTGGTGGTGCACCGACCAGGCCCTCATGTGGCCCGACGGGTCGGGCCCGACCCTGCTGCTCGATGACGGCGGCGACGCCACCCTCCTGATCCACAAGGGCGCCGAGTTCGAGAAGGCCGGCAAGGTCCCGGGCTTCGATGCCGACAAGGAGCCCGAGGAGTGGGGCGTGATCCTGGACCTCCTCCGCGCCGAGCAGAAGAAGCACCCGGGACGCTGGACCAGGGTGGCGGCCGGCATCGTGGGCGTCTCCGAAGAGACCACCACCGGGGTGCGGCGGCTCTACGAGATGATGGAGAAGGGCACCCTGCTCTTCCCCGCCATCAACGTGAACGACTCGGTGACCAAGTCGAAGTTCGACAACATCTACGGCTGCCGCCACTCGGTCATCGACGGGCTGAACCGCGCCACCGACGTGATGCTCTCCGGGAAGGTCGCGGTGGTCTGCGGCTACGGCGAGGTCGGCAAGGGATGCGCCCAGGCGCTCAAGGGCCAGGGAGCCCGGGTGGTCATCACCGAGATCGATCCGATCTGCGCGTTGCAGGCGGCGATGGAAGGGTTCCAGGTGACCACCGTGGACGACGTGGTCGAGACCGCCGACGTGTTCATCACCGCGACCGGAAACCACGACGTGATCACCGCGCCAGCACATGGCGCGGATGAAGGACAAGGCGATCGTCGGGAACATCGGCCACTTCGACAACGAGATCGACATGGCCGGGCTCAAGAAGATCAAGGGGATCAAGCGGATCAATATCAAGCCGCAGTACGACGAATTCGTCTTCCCCGACGGCCACAGCGTGCTGATCCTCGCCGAGGGACGGCTCCTCAACCTGGGCTGCGCCACCGGCCACCCGAGCTTCGTGATGTCGGCCAGCTTCACCAACCAGGTGATGGCGCAGATCGAGCTGCACAAGTACGCGTCGAAGTACCAGAAGCAGGTCTACATCCTGCCCAAGACACCTCGACGAGCAGGTGGCTCGGCTCCATCTCGACAAGCTGGGCGTGAAGCTGACCCAGCTCCGGCCCGATCAGGCCGAGTACATCGGGGTCAAGGTCGAGGGCCCGTACAAGCCCGAGCATTACCGCTATTGATGCTGGTCCACAGGTGACACGGATGAGGCGGATTCGGGACCCGTCTCATCTGCGTCATCTCTGCGCTCGTATCTTTTCAAGCTATGCCGCTGACTCGTTTCCACCCCGTAATCTCAAACTGGTTCGCGGAAACGGATCGGGCAGCCGACCGCCGCGCAGTCCCGCGGCTGGGAGTCCATCCGGGCCGGCCAGAATACCCTCATCGCCGCCCCGACCGGCTCCGGGAAGACCCTCGCCGCATTCCTGATCTCGCTCGATCAGCTCCTCCGTGAATCGCTCGAAGGCCCGCTGCCCGACGAAGTCCGGGTCATCTACGTCTCTCCGCTCAAGGCGCTGAGCGCCGACATCCACAAGAACCTGGCCGAGCCCCGCCGCGAGATCCGGAAGCTCGCCGAGGAAGCCGGGTTAGGAACGCTCCGCACCTCACCGCGGCGGTCCGCTCGGGCGACACCACGCCCGCCGAGCGGCTCGCGATGCTCAAGACCCCGCCGCATATCCTGGTGACCACGCCGGAGTCGCTCTACCTGCTGCTCACCTCGGAGCGGAGCCGGGAGATGCTCCGCACCGCGCGCACCGTGATCGTGGACGAGATCCACTCGGTGGTGGAGACCCGCCGGGGCGCGCACCTCGCGCTGAGTCTGGAGCGGCTCGACCACGTCGCCGGACGGAAGCTCCAGCGCATCGGGCTCTCGGCGACCCAGAAGCCGATCGAGATGGTGGCCGAATGGCTGACCGGGAGCGGCGGGCACGCGCGACCATCATCGATGAAGGCCATCGCCGCCGGCCCGGACCTCCAGCTCGAACTGCCCGGTTCGCCGCTCCAGGCGGTGATGTCGGCCGAAGTCTGGAGCGAGGTCTATGACCGGCTGACTCGAGCTCATCAGGCAGCACAAGACCACCCTGATCTTCGTGAACACCCGGCGGCTCGCCGAGCGGGCGGCCCGCCAGCTCGCCGACCGGCTGGGCGACGAGGCGGTTACCGCCCACCACGGCAGTCTCGCCAAGGAAACCCGGCTCGACGCCGAGGATCGGCTGAAGAACGGCGGGTTACGGGCGCTCGTCGCGACCTCCTCGCTCGAGCTGGGCATCGACATCGGCCATGTGGACCTGGTCTGCCAGCTTGGCTCGCCCCGGCGGATCGCCACCTTCCTCCAGCGGGTCGGCCGGTCCGGCCATACGGTGCGCGGAACGCCGAAGGGACGGCTGTTCCCCCTCACCCGCGACGAGCTGGTCGAATGCACCGCGCTGCTCCGCGCGGTCGGCAAGGGCGACCTCGACCGGATCGTGATGCAGGAGCGGCCGCTCGATGTGCTGGCCCAGCAGATCACCGCCGAATCCGCCGCCGAGCAGTGGTCCACTGAGGCGCTTGTTCGAGCGATTCCCCAGGCCTATCCCTATCGCGGGCTGACACGCGAGCAGTTCGACGCGGTCGTCGAGATGCTGGCCAACGGGTTCGTGACCCGGCGCGGCCGGCGGGGTCGCTGATCCACCATGACACGGTGAATGGACGCATCCGGGGACGCCGAGGAGCGCGGCTCACCGCACTCACCTCGGGCGGGGCCATCCCCGATGTCGCCGACTATCGGGTGGTCGTCGAGCCGGAAGGGACCTTCGTCGGCACCATCAACGAAGACTTCGCGATCGAGAGCAGCGCGGGCGACATCTTCCAGCTCGGCAACACGGCGTGGTGCATGCTGCGGATCGAGCGCGGCACCGTGCGGGTGGAAGACGCGCGGGGCCAGCCGCCCACCGTGCCCTTCTGGCTCGGCGAAGCGCTGGGCCGGAGCAACGAGCTTTCCGCCGAAGTCTCCGAGCTCCGCCGCGAGATCGAGGAGCGGCTGGAAGACCGCGCGGAGGCGGTGGAATGGCTGATCGAGCCAGGGCATTCCCCAATCCGGCGCGCTCCAGATCGTGGAGTACCTGGGCGAGTCGTATCGCCTGCTGGGCGACCTGCCGACCCGGGAGACCCTGATCGCCGAGCGATTCTTCGACGAGGCGGGCGGGATGCAGCTGGTGCTGCACTCGCCCTTTGGAAGCCGGATCAACAAGGCGTGGGGGCTCGCACTCCGGAAGAAGTTCTGCCGCACGTTCAACTTCGAGCTCCAGGCCGCGGCGACCGAAGACGCGGTGCTGCTCTCCCTCGGACCGCAGCATTCCTTCCCGCTCGATTCGGTCTTCCGGTTCCTGAACCCGAAGACCGCGCAAGAAATCCTGATCCAGGCTTTTCTCGATGCGCCGGTGTTCGGGACCCGCTGGCGCTGGAACGCGAACATCTCGCTCGCGGTGCCGCGATATCGGAGCGGGAAGAAGGTGGCGCCGCCAGCTTCAGCGGATGGAGTCGGAGGATCTGCTCGCGGCGGCGTTTCCCGATGCAGCAGCGTGCCTGGAGAACATTCCGGGCGATCGGGAGATTCCCGAGCCATCCGCTGGTGGAGCAGACCATCGAGGACTGCCTGCACGAGGCGATGGACCTGACCGGGCTCGAAGAGATGCTCGACAGATCGAGAGCGGGAGATCCGCTGCGTCGCGCGCGACCTACCCGAGCCGTCGCCGCTCTCCCATGAGATCCTGAACGCGCGACCCTACGCCTTCCTGGACGATGCGCCGCTGGAGGAGCGCCGCACCCAGGCGGTGCAGACGCGGCGCGCCTTCGAGCCCGGCTCCGCTGATGATCTCGGCGCGCTGGATGCCGATGCGATCGCACGGGTGCGGGACGAGGCCTGGCCCGAAGTGATCCACGCCGACGAGCTGCACGATGCGTTGCTGGTGTCGGGCTTCCTGACCGAGGCGGAAGGTCGGACCGGGCGGAACGGAATGTTCCTGGGAGCCCTGGTTCGACGAGCTGGTCCGGGACCGTCGGGCCGAGCGGGTCGGGACTTTGGGTGGCGGCGGAGCGAGTCCCGCTGGCGCGGGCGTTGCCGGAAGACGGCGCGGTGCGTGAGCTGCTCCGGGGCCGGCTCGAGATCGTCGGCCCGACGACCGCACGCGAGCTCGCCGCCTCCCTCGGCGTCGATGTTCCGGTGGTGGACGCCGCCCTGATCGCGCTCGAGAGCGAAGGGGTGATCCTCCGGGGCCGCTTTACCCCTCGTTCTTCCTCAACCCACACCCACACCTCGGACCTCGAATGGTGCGAACGCCGCCTGCTGGCCCGGATTCATCGCTACACCCTGAACCGGCTCCGCGCCGAGATCGCGCCGGTCAACGCGGCGGACTTCCAGCGATTTCTGTTTGGGTGGCAGAGGGTTGAGCCGGGCGAGCAGGTCGCGGGGCTCGAAGGGCTCGCCTCGATCATCGAGCAGCTCGACGGCTACGAGGTCCCGCGGCATCGGCCTGGGAGGCAGATGTCCTTGGTACCCGCTGCGAAGAATACGATCCCGCGCTGCTCGACATGCTGTGTCTCACCGGCCGGGTTACCTGGGGCCGGCTGTCACTGCCGAGCGTCATCAGGGAGAATGGAGATGGGCCGGCGGCGCGCCCGATCCGCAGCACGCCGATGGCTCTGCTCCAGCGCAGCAACGCCGACCTGTGGCGTGAGCTGGTGGAGGCGAGGGAGAGCCGGTGTTGTCGAGTTATGGTGAGGCGGTACGGGATGTGCTGGAGCGGCGGGGAGCTTCGTTCTTCCCGGAGATCGTGGCGGAATCGGGGCTCCTGGCGACCCAGGTCGAGCAGGCGCTGGCCGAGCTCGCGGCGGCCGGGCTGGTGACGCTCGGACAGTTTTGCCGGGTTACGGGCGCTGCTCACCCCGTCGGCCAAGCGCCAGCCCCTCACCGGCGGTCCGAGGCGGCACCGGGTCGCCCCGTTCGGGATCGATCGCGCCGGGCGCTGGTCACTGGTCAGGACCCGGAGCCCCGGGAGCCCCAGGAACCATCCCAAGGCGATCGAGCGGTATGCGAGGATCCTGCTCAAGCGGTATGGGGTGGTGTTCCACAAGCTGCTGACCCGGGAGCCCTTCACGGTTCCGTGGCGCGAGCTGATGATGGTTTATCGCCGCCTGGAAGCGCGAGGCGAGATTCGGGGCGGGCGGTTCGTGGCGGGGGTGACCGGCGAGCAGTTCGCGCTGCCCGAGGCGGTGGTCGCGCTCCGGGCAGCTCGGCGGGAGAGCGGGGCAGAACGCTGGTCAGCATTTCAGCGGCCGACCCGCTCAACCTGGTGGGGATCGTGACTCCGGGCGAGCGGATTCCGGCGCTGGCCCGGAACCGGATCCTGTTCGAAGACGGAGTGCCGGTGGCGGTGCTCGAGTCGGGCGAGACCCGGTTTCTCAAGGAGTTCGCACCGGAAGAGGAACACGCGATCAAGGCCGCCTTGATCAGGCGGGCGGTCAGTCCGAGCCTCCGGATGTATCTGGGGATTGCCGGGCGGGCGCAGAATCGCCCGATCGGCCGCCGCGGCTCCGGAAGAAAGCGCCGGCCCCGGGTTAGGGTCTATCCTCCTCGTCGAGACCAAAGCACGATCACGCCGCATTCACCCACGGTACCGCCGAATTCCGAAGGTAGCTCTGCGGCGCTTCGATAGACTTCTATCGCATCGAGTTCATTTACGTAGAAGTCCTTGCTCCAATCCGGGGGCGGGGCGTTGCTCCAGGAGCGATAGAGGATCATGCCATCGAGGAAGACCGACGACCAGCACATCCCCCGGATTCCAAATGGACGGCGAGTCGTCGTTGCTCTCAGCTCAGGAGGTTCACGCTGGGCCCCAATGCCAACCGCTCGGGGCACCCCCCGCAGGGTATCGGCGTACCAAATCAGCCATAGTCCGGGGATACCTCGGAGAATGTCCCCCACCCGTCTATGCTCATTTGCTCTAAGGAACTCGGTGGTCACGAATTTGCCGAAACCTAACTTTTTGCGTTCCTCAATAGACTCTCTGATTCCGATGCCACGAGGAGGGTCTGGAGCCCCCTTCACCTCGATTGGATCCAGTTGTGCGGGGTCATTGTACCATACCAGGCGGGGACGGTGAGGATTCGGACGGCACCGGCTTGGCCCCGGGCCGCAGGTTCTCCAGCAGCTCTCTGACCGGCAAGCAAAGCACGTTCTTTATCCGAAGGCGCTCGCGTCCCACGATACAGGAGTACCAGGCGGGCCTCGGGATAATCCTCCCCGAATGCCCGCAGGCCCCGCAGATCCTCAGGGCGAACCGCATCGGTGTTCTTGACTTCGATCCCGTACAATCCCGACTTCCCATGCAGCACGAAATCCACTTCGACCCCGGACCGGGTTCTCCAGAAAAACAGCGCGTCCTTCTCACCTCCGTACGCCGCCCAGGCGCGGAGGTGCTGCGCCACCAGTCCCTCCAGAGCCACTCCCTCGATCTCCTCCGGACGGTCGAGCGGCCCACTCGGGCGGAGCGAACGAAACACTCCAGTATCGAAGAGATAGAGCTTGGGATGGACCGAGGTCTCCCGCTTTGCCCGGCGCGTGAACACAGGAACTCGGTACGCCAGCAACAGGTCTTCCAGGACTTCGAGATACCCTTCCACGGTCTTCCTGTTGACCGCGCTCTCCCGCGCTACGTTGCTGAGATTGAGGACCGAGCCATGGGAAAAACTGACCACCTCGAGAAACCTGGCGAAGCTCCCAATATTGCGAACCATCCCTTCCGCCTGAACCTCCTGTTCCAGGTACAGCGTGGCGTAGGCTCTCAGGACATCTTCGGGAGTCGGCGAGGTAACCACCAGAGGCAACAGCCCGATCGCCAAGCTCCGGGGCAGGTCGAAGCTCGGCAGTTCCGCTGCAAGAAAAGGATGCAGGGTCCGGACCACTGCGCGCCCACCCAGTAGATTCACCCCCCCGCGCCGCAGCTTTCTCGCACTCGAGCCGGTCAGCACGAATCGATGCGACGTTCGCCGCCCGATCAGGTCGTGAACCACATGCAGAAGGTCAGGAATCCGCTGTACTTCATCCACTACCACATCCCGACTCTTCGTTCCCAGCACCAGCTCCCGAAGCCGCTCCGGCCGGGCGGTCAGGCTCCGATAGGTTTCTGGCTCGAGCAGATTCACCATCAGCGCGCCGGGGAGTTGAAGCTCAAGCCAGGTCGTCTTACCGGTGCCCCGGGGTCCGAAGAGAAGAAGCTCCCCGGAGGGAGCTGGAGAAATCTACCTATTAGCGCCATATTGAGTCCCAAAATGGCATCACTAGGGTAATTTTGCAAGGCCTGCAGACCCCCCGCCCTTGCTACCCGACCTGCTTCCGGGAGGCACCGGTGATCATGCTCCGGGCGGCGAGGCGCGAGAGCTGTGCTCGTTCGATCGCATCGGAAGAGGAAGCCGTGCTCAAGGCGGCCCTGACCTAAGCGCGCTGCGGCTCCGGAAGAAGGCAGAGGCCCCGGGTTAGGCCAGGCTATAACTTGTCATAGCAGTATCCCTCTCAGGACCAACCCACCAGAATTGCCGCCTGGTGTTCCAGCCGGTAAGTTCACCGGGCGGACTTTCAGGACGGTGGATGGCTGCTTCCAGGTGGCTCCTTGCTGGAGCTCTGCTGCAATCTTCCGGAGCGCTCCTTGCCCAGCAGGGCACGCTGAGCGGAACGGTCCGCCGTGACTCAAGCGGGGCTCCCCTTCCCGGAATTGAACTGCTCGTCCAGGGATCAGGGCGTCAGACCACGACCGACAAGGCCGGTTATTTCGTGCTCACCGGGTTGCCCTTCGGTCCGGTCACGCTCCTGATTCGCTCAGTGGGGTTCCGCCCGGTCGAGCGGGGGGTGATCCTGCTCAAGGGCGACACGACTCGCCTCGAGATCACCCTGACCGCCGAATCTGCCCAGACCCTGCCCACCGTCACGACGAAAACGCGAGCGCAACCACCGCGAGGGATGGGAATCCGCGAATCCTTCGAGGAGCGGAGGAAGATGGGATTCGGAAAGTTCATCGACTCGACGGTGCTCCGCCGAAACGAGCACCGGCGAATGGTGGACCTCCTGCGAGGTATCTCCGGGATCGCTTTCGTGTGGGCCCCGATTCCTGACTGCCCATTCGGAGATTTCAAAAGATGCCCCCGTGAGCTCTACGCACGAGGGACTCGAACTGGCAGAATGTCAGGGGCGTGCTTCGCGACGATCATCGAAGACGGCATGATGATCTATCGGTCCGACGGAGGCCTGGGATACCCGCCCGACTGGAGCCGGCAGTTCTCTATCAACGAGTACGAGGCGGTGGAGGTGTACCGCAGCGCCGCGGAGCTACCCGCTGAATTCAGCGGCAGCTCGGTCAATGCGGAGTGATCGTCCTCTGGACCCGTCGGGGGCGCTGAGCCTTTTACCCCACTTGCTTGAGAAAAGCCGGAACCTCCCAGTACACCCGGCCCCGCTTGATCTGGTCATTCTCCAGATCGTAGGTCACGCAGAGCGGAACCCGCACCTGCTTACCAGTCGGCTTGACCCCGGCGAATTCCCCGATGTGCTTGCCAACGAAGTCCGCCTCGAACACCGCTTTCCCGTCCGCTACCACCAGGCTTCTGGTTTCGGCCCTGGCGTCGAACGCGACATGGTAGACGTAGTGCAGCATTTGCTTCACTCCATCGACCCCTTTGTGCTCGGCTCCCGTGGCCATGTTGGTGAAGACCACGTTGGCGGCCATCATGCTGAGGTCAGTGTGGTCCGACTGGATGTAACGCTCCACTGCCTTGCGAGTGCTCTCGACCGACATGATGTCCCTCCGGGTTAGGGCCTCGGGTTCGAGTTCGGCTTCTTCTCCCGCGCCAGCGACCGATAATATTCTTCCACCAGCGCACGGTACTCGGCCGGGGCCTGCGACGGCGACCCCACCGCCGGTCCCTTGTCGCCGTTCTGAGTCAGCGCGCGCCACAGCCGGAATTCCCAGGTTTTGAGTCCCTCGATGATGGAGCGCTGGAGATCCTCCATCCGCTGGGGATCCCGAAACGGCTCCCCGCTCTCGAGCTGACGCAAACCGCGAATCGCACGATCCAGCTCGCCCAGCTCGACCCCCTCCTGCCTGCCCACCTCGCGGCGCAGGCTCTCGGCGGCTTCCCGCCGCAGCCGGTACTCCCGGCTCAGCTGCCGAGCCTGTTCCCCGGTGATCGGGCCCGCCCCGCCCGATGGATTGCCGGCGCCGCCCATCGGATTCGGCCCTAACCCGCCCTGGTTCTGGCCCGGCTGACCGCCGGGTTGACCTCCCTGCTGCCGGCCCTGAGCCTGTCCCGGCTGACCTCCTTGACTTCCGCCCTGGCTTTGCCCGGGCTGTGCTCCCGGCTGGCCCCCCTGGGCCTGCCCCTGCTGATCACTCTCCTGGCCGCCTGTCCGCCTGTCCGCCTGTCCGGCGGCCTGACCACTCTGGCTCCTCTCCTTCGTCGACTCGAGGCCCTCGCACCAGGTTCCTGGCCTGCTCGAGCGCGCGGTCGCGCTTATCGTCCGTTGATTCACCCAGCGCACCGGCCGCATCCCGGAGTCGGTCCGCGGCGTCCTTGAGCCCCTGGGTGATCTGTCCCTCGAACTGGTTGGCGTAATCGGGGGAATTCCCTCGCATCACTCCCTTGGAATAGACGATGCGATCGCGGATCCTGCCCGCTCTGAAGCTGTTCCGCGGCCTGTCCCGCCCGGCCCGCGGCCCCGGGTTGTTCCCGGCGCCCTTCCCGCGCCGCGCGCTCGGCGTCAGACTGGAGCCGGTCAACTTCGGCAGCCAATCCGTCCTTTCGTTCATCGAGCCGCTGGAGCCGCTCGTTCCGCTCGGCCGGAGACGCCGAGCCTAACCCGCGGACCTGGTCCGCGATATCCTGCTGCCGCTCCGCAAGCTGCCGGGCCCGGCGCTCGAGGTCGCGGACCTGATCCGCCAGGCCGGTGCTCCGGGAATTCTTCCAGATCCTTGGTCGCGCGCCGCAGCCGGTCCAGCGCATTCCCGCCCTGCGCGGCGGAGCCCGCCGCGTCGCTCCCGGCTCGCCGCATCGCGTCGGCGGCCTCCCGGAGCTGACGCGCGGTCTCATTGAGTTGAGGCTGGTTCTGCTCCCGGGCCAGCCGTTCCAGCCGGCGCGCTTCTTCTTCGGCCTGGCCGGGCCAGATCGCGCTGGGCTCCGCCTCCGCCACCACCGCCGCCACCGCCCTGCTGCCCGACCCGGTCGCGCATGGCATCGGCCGCGCGCTGCATCCGCTCATTCTCCTGCTGTTGCCTCGCGGCAAGCTGACGCAGGCGCTCCGCGATTTCGTCCACTTCCTGCTGCGCGGCCTGGGACTGCTCCCGCTGAACCTGCTCGTACTGATTCTTGAGCTTGTCATTCTCCAACTCGAAGAGGTCGGCAAGATCCTCGGCCCGGGATTGCTGGGCTCCGCCCCCTCCGCCTCCTCCCCCGCCACCAAGCTGAATCTGGACCTCGCGGTACACCGCTTCGGCTCGCTGAACATGCTGAAGCGCCCGCTGTTCCGGCGTGAGCGCGTCACGGGCCTTCCCGGTGCCGAGCTGCTGCTCCGCCGTTTCCATCTCCTTGCCGGCGGCATCGAGCTCATCCTTGATCTTGGCGAAATTGGTGTCGCGCGAAGCCACATTCCGCTCTACCAGGCGGCGCACCATTCCCTGGACGTCCTGTTTGAGCCGGCCCTGGCTGATCGCCAGCGTCGTCACATCTTCGGTGCGCTGCTTGGCCACGGTGGCGGCGCTGTCACGCAACCAGTTGAACGTGCCTGCGATCACGTCGCGCTGCCGCGCCGAGAGGCCTTCGGGAGATTCACCGCCCCCGCCACCACCTCCGCCGCCGGATTCGGCCTGGCGGTAGTCCCGTCCGAAGGGGCGCACTTCCAGGAAATAGATGTCGCTCGAGCCGGTGTTCCCCGCCCCGTCTTTCGCCGTGGCGTGGTAGGAGATCAGATCGCCGGCCTTGAGCTGCATCTCCTCGAGAAAGAGTGTGTGGGCCGCGCGAAGGTCTTCCGATGATTTTCCGGAGTCGGAAACGATGACCCGCTGCTCCGGGCCGCCGTTGACCGAATAGAGCAGCTCGAGGCCGGTCACGCCGTAGTCGTCCGACGCCGCCAGGGCGATGGTGACCTCTTCCACCGAGGTCACCTTGGTGTCCCGACCCGGCTGTTCGATCCGCACCGCGGGCTTGTGATCCTCCAGCGCTTCGATCACATACTGCACCGAACCGGGGACCGGGGTCCCATCGGGGGCCACCAGGTCCACCCGGTAGAAACCGTCCTTCGCGATCCGGAAGCTGCCGCTCCAACGCCCCGCGGAGTCGGCGGTGAATGGAATCACCGTGCCGTCATCGAGCCGGAGCGAAGCGGATTTGGCAGCGCGGGTTAACGTGCTCCGGACTGTCACCGTGGTTCCGGTGAGCGCGGCGACGTCGCCGCCCGGATCCATGGTTTCGGGCGCGAGCCTCGTGTACGCCGGATAGCGCAGGGTGAGCGCGAGACGCTGAATCGCGGGGAGATCGGTGACGCCCAGTCGGTAGGCGGGAGACTTGACCCCCTCCGACTCGACGAAGTATTCGGTGGGCCGGACCAGATCGAAGACCCGCGCGGAAAAGGTTCCCGCCGCCGAATCGCGCTGCATCGGCACCCGGATCCACTCGCTCGCCGTGTCCGCCCGCATCACCAGCTCGGCGCCGTCGGACTGAAAGCCCCGGAGGGAAGCTTCGACCTGGACCGCACCACCCCGAGGCACCGCGGCATTTCCCGGGATCACCGAGATCGCGAGCACCGGCTCGGCTTCGGCTTCGCTCCACGGTACGAACAGCACCTTGGCCGCATCGCGCACCACGCGGGGACCCGCCAACACGAGAATCGCGCCGATCGCCACGCCGGCCGCCAGCATCCCGGCCGCTCGCTGCACCTGGGTGCGCTCGAGGCCCGGCCCAGTTTCGAGCTTCCGGACTTCCGCCAGTGCTCGCTCCACCACCAGGGCGCTGAGGCCCGAAGATGCCCGCTCCTCTTCCGGAATGTTCAGCTCGTGCACCGCGCTGAGGAGGGCCTGCTTGAGATCGGGCTCCCGCTCCTCGATATAGAGGGCCAGGACGCGATCATCAGGACGCCGAAGCAGAGGAACCACCAGGTAGCGCACCAGCGCAGCCGCAATCAGCAGGTATCCGATAACCCGCGCGACGATCAGGGAGTTCGAGCCGGACCCGAGCAGCGCGCTCACCACCATGGCCGCGAGCACTGCGAGGAACACCGCGGCCACCACCTTCACCGCGCCCTCCAGCAACACCCGGTTCAGGCGCCGGCGCCGCAGTCGCTCGACTGCCTGGCGAAGGGCCAGATCGATTCCACTCATGGAGACTTCCTTTCCGGCGGGGCCGGCAGCACCGATGCTGCGGTGCCTCTCCAGCCACGATTGGCGACGAACGCTTCGAGCACCACCAGCACCAGAACCGCGGCGATCAGGAGGCGCCAGACACCCTGCTGCGATTCCTGCTCCGCCGCGGCCAGTCGCTCCCGAGGCGCGGCGTTCGCCGAATCGCTCTGACGGACCCCGATCAGGAGCTCGCGCGGGTCGGCCGGGGTGAGATCCGATTCCGCGTTGGGTGGATTGACCGCGACCACATCGATCGGCTCCCCCGCTGCGCGATTCGCATAGGTCTGATAGAAGCCCGCATCCTCGAGCACCACGGTGCACGGCGCCGAATCCGATGCGGGACGAACCAGCTCGCCCCGAGGGGTTGCGATGACCGGCTCGCGCACTCCCCCAGGAACGATGCCGGTTTCACCGGTGGTGCGCCAGAGGGGCGCCACCTGGTGGCCCGCCGCGTAGATCGCGAGGCGGCGGACGAAAGGAAGAAACCCCGGCTGAAGCGGGAAATCTCCGGTGAGGTTGTCCAGCGGCGCGGCCACCAGCAGCACCCGCCCATCGCCAACTTTCCGTTCGAGCAGCAGCGGGGAGCCGTCATCGAATCGCGCCAGCACCTGGGTTCCCTCCGAGGCGGCAATCCGCGGATAGCGGAGGAACCGCGCTGCGCCGAGCACCGCGGTGCCCCCTTCCTTGAAGGGGGAAAAGATCGGGTGATCCACCGACACTTCGCCGAAAGCGCCGCCACCATCGCCGAGCCGCTCGATCATCCCGTTGCTGGTTCCCGGAAGCAGGGCATTCTCACCCGCCAGGCGCGCCCCCGCTCCGACGATGAGCCCGCCCCCCTCGCGAACCCAAGGCGTCAGCACCTGGTCCGGGACGCTGCCCTCGAGCCAGAGCACCACGCTGGCGCCCCGGAGCGCGGAAGCGTCGAGTACCTGGCGCCGCTCGACGGTAAAGCGGGGATCCCGCCCGATCCCTAACGCGCGCTCGGTGAACAGGAGGTCGTCTCCCCCGGTGCCCCGGGACCCGATCATCAGCACCCGGAGACCGGCTTCGGCGGGCACTACCATGCGCAACGTGTCGTCCGCCGGAAGCGCATCGGGCTCCAGCGCCACCACCGCGCGGGCCCGCCCCGCCGCCAGGGGCACCGGGTCGAAGGACACGGTCACCACGCCGTCGGTGGAGACCGGGGCATCCTTGCTGCCGGCGGCGCGGCCGTCCACGCTCAGCATAACCCGCGCTTTCCTGGGAGCCGGCAGGTCCTGGGCCCGGATCCGGACGGTGACCAGGAGCTCGGTGCGATCGCCCGACGGCACCCGCTGCACCTCGGCGCTCAGAACCGAGAGGTTGCTCCGGTCATGCGCCGCGACACTCGCCGTGCGCACCAGGGTGCCGGAGGGAAGCTCCACCCCGGCAAGTCCGGCCAGACCGCTCCGTTGGAGATCAGTAATCACCACGATCTCTCCCGCCTCGCCCGCGCCCACCAGCGCCTGGCGGGCGGCCCGGAGGCCGGCCGCGTAGCGGGTGCCACGCGTCGTGGGTGCGGTCGAGGAAATCGCGGCGAGCGCGGCCCCGTGATCGGTGGTGAGCGCCTGGGCCAGCTCGGTCTGCTCGTCGAAGCGGACCACCGCGACCCGGTCGTTCGCTCCCAGGGAGCGCACCACTCCGGCAGCGGAATCGAGCGCGGCAGGCCACACCTCGCGATGTCCCATGCTGAGCGACCGATCCAGCAGCACGACCACCGCACGCGAACGGCCCGCGGCGACCGCGGCGGCATCCTTATGGAAGAACGGCCGCGAGAAGGCGAGCACCAGCAGTGCGACCGCCGCGGCGCGAAGCAGCAGGAGCAGCCAGTCGGTGATCCGTCGCCGCCGGGCGGTGCGAATCGGAATGCGGCGGAGGAACATGAGCGAGGGGAACCGGTGCGGCTTCTCCCATTCCCGATGACGGAGGTGGATGAACACCGGGATCGCGAGCGCGGCGAGCCCAGCCAGAAAGAGCGGAACCAGGAATCCGAGACCCATCACCGGACCCGGCTGTTGGCGAGACGACTCTCGAGATACGCGTGCAGCGCGACGTCGAGCGGTTGGGTGGTCACCAGCGGCACGTAGTCCACCCGGTCCCGGCCCAGGAGCCGGGCCAGCTCGCGGCGGTGGGCTTCCACCTCGGCCTGATATTTCGGCCGAAGGACTTCGGGCCGGAGCGGAAGCCGCTCGCCCGACTCGGCGTCTTCGAACGTGACCGGGGCATCGCCCGGCAGCTCCCGCTCGGCGGGGTCGTGGACATGGAAGAGGACCACGTCATGGCCCCGGCCCCGGAGAGCGCCGACGCTATGCTGCACCAGCGCGGGATCTTCGTAGCAATCGGAGATTACCACGACGATGCCGGCCCGGCTCATCAGCCGGGCGGCCCGCTCCAGGATCGGCGCGAACCGGCCGGCGCCAGCCGCCCGGGAACGCCCCAGGGTGTGCAGCAGGAGTTGGAGGTGACGGGTCGAGGGCGGCACCACATCGATGAGATCGTCGGCGAACGTCACCAGGCCGATCCGGTCGCCTTGCCGCTGGGACAGCCAGGCGAGCGATGCGGCCAGCACCCGCCCGTAGTGAAACTTGGTGATCGCCCCGCTCGCGAAATCCATCGAGCCCGAGGCGTCCAGCGCGAAGATCACACTGGCGTTGGTATCGGCTTCGTATTCCTTCACGAAGTGGCGATCGGTGCGTCCATAGACCCGCCAGTCGATCCGGCGGATGTCGTCGCCGGGCTGGTAGGCCCGGTGCTCCGCGAAGTCGAGCGAGAGGCCGACCCGGCGGGACCGGTGAAGCCCGTGCATGAACCCATCCACCACCGTGCGCGCCAGGAGCGGCAGGTCGCCGATCCGCGCGAGCAGCGCGGGATCGAGCAGAGTGGCCGGGGCGGTCGCGGTCATCCTAACCCGGAACGCGGTGTCGGGACGGTCCCGATGAGCCGCTCGACCAGTTGGTCGGTGGTGACCCGCTCGGACTGGGCCTGGAAGTTGAGCAGGATCCGGTGTCGGAACACCGCCGGGGCGAGCGCCTTGATGTCGTCGAAGCTCACATGGGTCCGGCCCTGGAGGAGTGCCCGCGCCTTGCCCCCCAGGATCAGCGCCTGGGGCGCCCGCACACTGGTGCCGTAGGCGATGTATTGCCGCACGAAGTCGGGCGATCCCGAATCCACCGGCCGGCTCATCCGGGAGAGCTGCACCGCGTACTCGATCACCGGGTCGGCCACCGGGACCCGGCGCACCAGGGCCTGGTAGGCCAGGATTTCCTCCCGGGAAACCACCGGCCGGATCACCTCCGGCGCGGCGCGGGTGGTTGCCCGCACGATCTCCACCTCTTCTTCGGCGGGCGAATAGGTCATCACCACCTCGAACAGGAACCGGTCGAGCTGCGCCTCGGGCAGCGGATAGGTTCCCTCCAGCTCGATCGGGTTCTGGGTCGCAAAGACGAAGAAAGGCGGCTCCAGCTCGTAGGTCTTGCCCATCACCGTCACCCGGTGCTCCTGCATGGCTTCGAGCAGCGCGGCCTGGGTCTTGGGCGGAGTCCGGTTGATTTCGTCGGCCAGCACCACGTTCGCGAAGATCGGCCCCCGCATGAAGACCAGGTGGCGCTTGCCGGTCGCGGGGTCATCCTGGATCACGTCGGTGCCGGTTACGTCGGAGGGCATCAGGTCGGGGGTGAACTGGATCCGCGAGAAGTTGAAGATCGAGGGCCCGCGCCAGCGAATGGATCAGCAGCGTCTTGGCCAATCCCGGTACGCCCACCACGAGGCAGTTTCCGCCGGCGAGAAGGGCGACCAGCGCCTGCTCGATCACCCCGTCCTGTCCCACGATGATCTTGCGCAGCTCGGTGAGGATCCGGCCCCGCGCGTCGGTGAGGCGCTGGGCCAGTGCGGCGTCATCCCGGGAGTCGAGCGCGGTGGAGGAGGGGGCGGCGGTCACGGGATTCCTTTCGCTAACGGGAAAGCGTGTAGATCATGTAGTTGATGCCGAGCTTGTACGCGGTGTTGGTAAGATCGACCGGAAAGAGTCCCTCGTCGGAATATTCCCAGTACTCGCTCACGTCGTAATCGTAGTTCACGATCGCCATCATCCGCTTGGCGGGATCGTTGTCCTCGAAGAATCCGTAGAACTTGCCGGTAATCCCCGGATAGTTCGGGTGGGGAAACTCCAGCGACTCGATCCGGTAGAAGGAATCGAAGATCGGATGGTCCCGGGCGAGGAGGATCGGCCGCAGGGTCGGGAAAACCCGCCGCATCTGCTCCTCGAAGTTGTACCAGTGATTGCCGACGAAATCGTCGATCACCAGGAAGCCGCCCTTGAGGAGATAATTTCGCATCCCTTCGACTTCCTTGTCGTTCGGCATCCAGTAGCCCGGCTCGCAGAAGTAGGCCCAGGGATAGCGGAACAACTGGGGATCGTCGAACGTCACGATGGCGGTCGAGTCGGTCCGGACCTTCATTGTGGTCAGCTCTTCCAGCAGCTTGGGGAAGTGAAAATCCGACTTGGGATAGTCGTGGCCCCACTTCACGTCGCGATACTGGCCGTTGTACACGCAGCAGGTCTGGGTGTACCGGATCCGGGCATAGGTAAAGCGCCCGTCGTAGCGCGGGTTAGGAGGCGCGTAGAGCGCGGCCTCACCGTTCACGTACCAGCCCCGCTGGGCCAGCACCAGCCCTGCCACCCCCGCCGCGAGCGCCGTGGCAACGGCAAGAACCCGCACGGTCCGCCGGCCCGCCTTTCCGCCTGTCCGCCTGTCTGTCATCTCAATCCTCCGGCCGGCGGTTCGCCAGCTCCAGCAACAGGGCCTGCGCCTTCTCGAATCCCGGTGCGTTCTCCAGCACCTGGAGAATCTCCCGGCGCGCCGCGGCGGGATCCCCCGCGGCCAGCATCGCGCGGGCGAGCTGGTAGCGAGCCTCGGTCACGTCGCTGGGGCCCGCGGCAAGCACGGCGCGCCGTTCCCGCAGCGCGGTCCGGCGATCGCTCAGGTGCTCCGCGGCCACCGCCAGCCGCTCATGCAGCGATGCCTCGCCCGGTGAAATCCAGATCATCCGCTCCAGCGCCTTGCGGGCTCCGGCCCAGTCCTGGAGCTGTTCACGGAGTTCGGCTTCCCGCTGGTTCGACTCCCAGCTCGCCTCGTCCACCGCATTGTAGCGCTCGAGCAGATCCGCCGCCTCCTTCCGGTCCCCCCGGGAAGCGCGAATCTCGGCCAACAGGACGAGGGGGGCATCCTCTCCGGTGTACTCGGGAAACATCGCCGCCGCCCGTTCGAGTTTGGGCCGGGCTTCTTCCGGGCGCCGGGCGCGGAGTGAGGCCTCGGCCTCGTTGAGAAGCGTGACGAACTCGCCACGGGGCGGTGATTTCCCGTCCCATGCCTCGACGCCCTGGAGCGCCGGCCCGAACCGCTGCCGGCTCCACCCGGCAAGGCGCCGCCCCAGCTCATCCTCATTGACGCCCAGCACTCTCTGGAAGACGCCCGGTGTGTCGAGTCCGTCGCGATAGGCGCGCAGCATCGCCACCAGGGCCTTTCTTCCCCATTGCTCCTCGATCATCTGACAGACCAGCGACGCCTGGTAGTAGCTGAACTGAATTTCGGCGGGATGGCTGGGCCGGACGAATCCCTCATTGAGGCGTTTCATCGACAGCAGCTTGTCTCCCTTGAAGGCCGCGAGAAACGCCAGCGAGGGACCCGCGCCCCAGCCGGGCCGGGCTCGTCGCTCCTCCAGCACCGACAAACCTTCCGAAAACCAACGGGGGACCTTGTGGTCCGAAAGTCCCAGGGTGAAGGCATGGGTCAGCTCGTGCCAGGCGGTGGACCCCCAGTTGAAGTTTCCGGCTTCCCGCGCCGAGGGCGCATCCATCGCCAGCACCGACCCGAAGCTGACGCCGAGCGCCCCTAACCCGGTGAGACCGGCGGTCCGCACCGAAAAATCGGCGGGGCGGCTGTAGAGCTCGATCCGGACCGGAGTCGGCGGCCGGTATTCGTAGCGCGCCGCCAGCGTGTCGTAGGCCTCTTCGAGCAGGGGCCCGAGATACATCGCCAGCAGCTCGGCCTGATCGGCCGGGGCGACGATCTGAAACCGTCCGGTGGTGATGGTTCGGAACTTCGCCAGCTCGTCGAGGAGATCGAGGGTGTTCTTGTACCACACGTGAAACGGGTCCTGCGCAAAGGCCCGCTCCAGATGGACCCGCCCCGAATCCATCGCGCCGATCCGGAGCTGGTTCATCCCCAGCACCCCCTGAGCCTCGGAGGACTCCGGATCGATCGCCACCGCCTCACGGCCCAGTCGGGCCGCCTCGGCGTAGCGGCGGTGCCGGGCAGTCCATTCCGCAATCATCGCGAAAAAAGCCGCCGGCCGGGGATGGAATCGCCGGGCGCCGGCCCGCGCCGATGCGAAGCCCGCGGAATCGCCCGTGAGCAACGCGGTCGCGCCGAGCAGGGCCCAGCCCCCGAGTGCGGTGGAATCGACCCCCAGCGCCCGGCGGCCGAGCGCCGCGGCCGAGTCGTGGGCCTCCGCGTCCAGGAAGAGCTCGCCTTCGAGCACCAGGGCCGGCACCAGCGCCGGGTTAACCCGCAGGCTGTGTTGCGTCGTCTCGAACCCGTGGGGATTCCCCTGGAACTGCTGGACCCGCGCCATGCCGAGCAGGGCACGGGCATTCTCGGGCGCACGCGCCAGGACGCCCTGATAGCTCGCCTCCGCATCGGGGGCGTTGTAATGATCGAGGAAGAGGTCGCCGGTCCGAAGCCGCGGCTCGAGCAGCCCGCTGTCGGCCGCGACCGCGGCATCGAACGCGCGGAGCGCCGCGCGGGCCGCTTCGGCATCGCCGGGCGCGAGCACCGCATAGGCCCGGCCCGCGGCCACCCGGTCGGCCGGCGACCAGCGGTCGCCCTCGCCTTCATAACCCGCGACGACATTCTCCGCCATCCGATGCGCGGTCGGGGGATCGCCCCGCCGGACCGCAAGCTCCGCGAGCGACACCTCCGCGGTGCGGCGGTCGGACCCGCCCGCCCTCGCCGCGGCGGCAAAGGCGGACTCGGCGGCCACCAGCCTGCCCTCCAGCGCGAGCACCTCTCCCAATGGGGTCAGCAAGGCCGGCCCTCCTTCCCGGGCCATCCGCTCCGCCTCGGCGAGGCGCCCGGTCTCCGCCAGCATTCTGACCTGCGCAGCCGGTGACTGCACGACCTGTCCTGCCGGCACCCGCGAGCCGGTCATGCCGAGCGCAAGGACCATCGCGGCTGCCCGGAGAAGCATGCTCACGGTTTCTCCCCGGCGGCCTTGATCGCGGCGGTTTTCTCCGCGAGAAGGATGAGGAGACGCTCCAGCTCGTTCTCGTAGCTCACCGAGTCCATGGTGGCTTTCTTCCGCCGCAGCGCATCGACCTGGGCTTCGAGGGCGCGCCGCTCCGCGATCAAGCCCGCCACGCGGGGATCCGCCGGCGGCGCCGAAGTCTCCAGCGCGACAGTGCGCGCGAGGGAGGAATCGCTGAGCTGGGCGTGCTCGGTCTGGAGCAGGCCCTTCGATTCATAGCGCCGGGTTACTTCGCGCCGAGCGTACTGAAACGCTTCGAGCATCGAGACCCGGCCGTCCTTGTCGGCATCGGCCTCGCCGGTCAGTCCCTTCACGAAGATCTCCGCGAAGACCGATTCGTTGCGCTCGAAGGAGCTCTTGGTCGCGGTGATCACCAGCCGATCGGGGCCGTTCAGGGCCGCCACGAAATCGCCACTGCCGGTCGCCGCATTGATCAGCACCGTCGTCCGTCCGGTAAGTGGCTTGATCCACTCGGCGAAATCCGCGGCACTCGGGTCCGGCCCGGGAACACTGAGGCGGGAATCGGCGCCCTGTCCACTGCCGTGACCCAGGAGCAGCACCAGCACCAGATCGCCGGGCCGGCTCCGGCGGGTCAATCGCCCGAAGGCGGCGGCCAGCTCGTCGCGGGTCGCCTTGCCGCGGATCCGGGCGGGATCGGCTTCGGGCGCCTCCGCCAGGTACACCAGACTGGAATCGGAGACTCCCCACCGGGTCCTTGCCGCATCGAATACCTGCGAAGCCGCGGCATGGAATGCGGTCGCGTACTGGGGTTCGCCCGAAAGCCCCGAAACGATGAGCACGTGCGTCGCGGGACCCTGTTGGAGAGCACCGCCAAGGGCGATTGCCAGCGCCCCGAAGCACACCAGGCCAATCACGCGAGTCCCCGGCGGCGGCGATAGGCCCATTCGGTCCCAAGGAGGCCCACCAGAAGGAGAAACACGATCGGCATGTCCCACAGGTCATGGGATTCCCGCACTGTAACTCCGCTCTCGGTGTACCCGACGTCCTCGGAGAGTCGGGCTGCCTCGCGCAGCGGGTAGTAGCGGCCTCCGGTTTCCCCGGCGATCCGCTCGAGTAGCTGGGTCCGGAGCTCGGGCTGCTCGACATCGGCCCCGAAGTCATCGACCAGAAGGGCGGCCGGATCCGCGCGGATCAGGCCCGGCTCATCGTTCCGCCGGGCTTCCGCCTCGACCCGATAGACCCCCGGATCGGTAGCCACGTAGCGGCCCTCGTAGATCCCATCGCCCCGCATGGTCCAGGTCAGCGGCACTTCGATGGTATCTCCCCCCGGTGCCACCACCCTCGCGATCACGTTGCCGTCATTGGCGTCGAGATAACTCTGGTCCACCAGGCGGGCCCGTATGGTCGCCGGCTCCCCGGGACCCACCCGGGTCGGTGCGGATGCGACTTCGAGCCGCTCAGGCACCCCGTCCAGCGACCAGCGGAGCAGCTGACGCCAGAACGTCGCGTGGGTCCGGTCCTCCACCGGAATCCGCGCGTCCATCCGCCAGAGCCAGGTGTCCTGGACGTCGAGCAGGGCCACGGTGCCCCGCCCCACCCGCTGCACCACCAGCAGCGGCTGGCCGGCTCCGGTGTTGTTGGTGGTCCCTGCAGGTTTCCCGTTGAGGAGCACCGTCGCGCCCGGCTTGATGGGCCCGAGCGGGTTAACCGAGGTCAGCGCCGGCATCGAATCCCACCGCGCCGCGGCCGCTTCGGTCGCGCCGAGCTGAAGAATCGGATGGACCTTGCCCGCCGGGGTGAGTCGGGGGGTCAGCTCGATGGCGACCGGGTCGGTTTCCTCATTGGCCGGGCGCCGGAGCCCCGCCGGCAACACGTCCTCGAGCGGAGTATCGGCGTAGCCGCCCTCGGCGAGCGCCGATCGGCCGCCCAGGACCACGAGGCCGCCCCCCCGGCGACTCACGAAGTCGGCCATCATCCGGAGCTGATCGCCGGTGAAGAACGACGCTTCGATGCTCCCCAGGACGATCGCCCGGTAACGGAACAGATCCTCGCGCCGGGTCGGAAAGCCGCTCGCCAGCTCGAGGCTGTCGTCCACGCCGAGCCGGAGATACTTGCCCTTGGCGCTCCGCAGCATCGCCACCAGCTGCAGCGCGCTGTCTCCCGAGACCGCCCGGCGGATGAATGCCAGCTCGGGACGAGGCTCACCTTCGACGTAGAGAATCTTTTCGGGCCCGGGCCGGACCCGCAGCACGCTGCGATACTCGTTGTTCTCGGTGACGATTTCTCCCGGGATCGGCCGGATCTTGAAGGTGAGCGGATGCGACCCGGGTGCGAGCTGGGGGAGCCGAAGCTGAACCCGTGCCACGTCCTCCTTGCCAATCGGCACCGTGCGCTCGGCGACTACCCGGCCATCGTCTTCTGCCACCACCGCGAGTTCCTGGCCGCTCAAGCCCCGCACCCGGATCGCGACCTCGCTCATCACCCCGGCGCCGGTCAGGGCGCTCGCCGGCAGAGAAACCCGCTCGATCCCGGCATCCTTCTCGAATCGCTCCTGCCCGACCCCGACGCTGTAGACCGGGACCTTGCGGGCCCGTAGCGAGAGGAGGGGCGCGGTGAGGTCGGCGCCGGCGTTGTCGGCGCCATCGGTCACCAGGACCAGACCGGCGAGCGGAGCGCCCGCCAGCTCATCCTGGGCCGCCTGGAGCGCACCCGCGAGATCCGTTCTGGTTCCGTTGCCTTTGAGTGCCGTGGTTCCGGTGATCGCACCGGCATCGGCCCCGAAACGGAAGAATCGAAGCACGAATCGTTCGCCCAGCCGTCGCACCAGGGCCGCCGAATCGCCGAAGGCGGCCCTGACCGCATCGAGCCGGGGCGCGCCGTTCACGTCACGAAGCTGCATGCTGCGCGAATCGTCGAGCAGTACGGCGAGGATGTTACGCTGGGGAACCGAGCTGGAAAGCAGAAGCACCGGTCGCATCAGGCAGCCGGCGAGGAGCAGCACGACCGCGAGCCGGATCGCGCCCAGAACCAGGCGATCGCGTCCTGGGGCGGAGGTTCGGAGTCCCCGCAAGGCGAAGAGAATCACCGCCAGTCCGATTCCGATCGCTCCGATCAGAAGCGGGATCGGCAGGTCCGGGGCCAGAGCCAGAACCCCGCGCTTGAACAAGTGCGGGGGGAACTTGAAGAGAAAGGCGAGCAGGGCGTCTAGAGCGTTTTGCACGATACTGAATCACAACCTGCTGAACGACGGTATCTTGGGAGACTCATTCGGAAGATACCTCGTCGGAGGAATCATGCGGGAGCGCCTCGCCGCCCTGGACGCATTCCGCGGCCTGACTATCGCGGGGATGCTGCTGGTCAACAATCCCGGGACCTGGAGCGCGATCTTCCCGCCGCTCGAGCACGCACCCTGGCACGGCTGGACCCCGACCGATCTCATCTTCCCGTTCTTTGTATTCATCGTGGGCATCACCAGCCACCTCTCGCTGGAGAGTGCCGAGCGGAGGGGAATTGCACCTGCCTCGGTCCGGCTCCGGATTCTGAAGCGTGGACTGCTCATCATCTTCCTTGGTTTGATGCTTCAGTCCTTCCCGTGGTTTCCCCTGACCCGAATCACCGAAGTTCGCTTCCCCGGCGTGCTCCAGCGGATCGGCCTGTGTTATCTGGCCACCGCATTCCTGGCCCGGGGCAGCTCCTGGCGTCGGATCACCCTGATCGTCGTCGTGCTCCTGTTCGGCTACTGGGGCCTTCAGACCCTCATTGCGCCGCCCGGGGTTGTCCATCCCACGATCGATGTTCCGGGCGAGACCCTGTCGGCCTGGATCGACCGTAGCATCTTCGGCACCCACCTCTGGAAGGAATCCCGGACCTGGGACCCCGAAGGTCTCCTCTCGACCCTGCCGGCGATTGGCACCTGTCTCCTCGGTCTCCTCACCGGGCGCTGGCTGACCCGGCCCCTTCCGCTGGCCGAACGGCTGAACGGCCTGTTTTCGGCCGGAGCGATTGGAATGATGGCGGGCCTGGTATGGAACTGGGCCCTCCCCATCAACAAGAACCTGTGGACCAGCTCCTACGTGGTCTTCACCGCCGGGATGGCCGCAGTAATCCTCGGGGTGATTTCCTGGATCATGGACGTCAAGGGAAAGAATCGCTGGGCCGCGCCGCTGGTGACCTATGGGCTCAACCCGCTCACCGCGTTCATTGGCTCCGGGGCGATGGCCCGGGTCCTCGGCATGATCCGGCTGCCCTCGGCCGACGGCACGACGTCGCTGCAACAGGGGATCTACCACGCCGCATTCGCGTCGTGGCTGCCGCCACGAGTCGCCTCGCTCGGTTATGCGATCGGGTTTGTGGCGCTGTGGTACGGGATACTGCGGGTTATGGAGCGACGGGGTCTCGTACTGCGGGTCTGAAATGGGGTCCTCGGCCCACTGCAAGTGCTAGCCTTCAAAGACGTCAAGAACCACGTAATCCGATGCTCGCATTACAACGTGGGTTCGAAACTCGCCCGATCCGATGGAGGGATGCAGCACTACCAAACGACTGGCTCCGACCTGGAATACATAGGCTGTTGTCGGACTAGTTGAGAGTCCGAGTTTGGAGCGGAAGGACGAGACAGCAGGCGAGCAGACCGAGTCGGTCGATACCGCCACAACCTGTGAGCTGTCAACTTTAATGATCGACAGCTTGGCCAATGTTAGTGAATCATTGGAGGCAACCAT
Organism: uncultured Gemmatimonadales bacterium; assembly: GCA_963841505.1. Lineage (GTDB taxonomy): Bacteria > Gemmatimonadota > Gemmatimonadetes > Gemmatimonadales > GWC2-71-9 > JABFSM01. The sequence goes on along the minus strand of CAWJCZ010000001.1, from coordinate 173,853 downwards.
CTGCTTGAGTGCAATGAGTTGGAGGCCCACTCCACCGTCGTTCAAGCAACTCGACTGACTACGAGCAGCTGTCGAAACCCCACTGAGTACGACGAATACTAGAAGTGTCGAGTATCGCATCTTGAACTCCAAGGCTGGGATGACCCTCCCACCATCGCATTTAATAGATAGCACCGGCAAGCGGGTCGCAAGTGTTCCTGTCGAAGGTCTTGACCGTAAGGGTATCATTGGCGGGTAAGAAGTAGACGTTCTGCTTGTCTATCACGATTCTTGGAAGCCAGGAATTGGTCACCCGATCTTCACGTGAGGGCCTTGGAGCTGACTTACGGGGACTCGGCGGTTGAAAAGGATTCCCATTCGTGTCCCTTGGCCAAGCGCACTTCGTAGAATCCGATGGTAGTGGGTCTAGGGTATCACCTGGCATGAACGGGTGGGTATGCCAGGTGACTGTCCAACTTCCAGACGGATCGCTCGGGAAATTCCTGCAAGCGTTGTCGTTGGCCCCGATAGGTCCCAACACTGGAGAACACACTCCGTTCGTGCAAGCCTTGCCACCGTATCTCTCAGTACGGTCATTGGCATTCCCATCAGGGTTGGAGCCAGCCCATGCATCACGAAGGCCCTGTCGGATGATCGGGTCGTCAAGCAAGGAGTCTCCAATCAGGCATGGGAACACGTAGACTTTGCCAAACATCATGACGCTGTCTCCCTGGACAAACACAGGGACCTTGATCGTTCCAGTCTTCGTTGGAGAATAGGAACAACTGTCGTAGAAAAGGCAAACAGAATACGTTCCTCCAGAGTCAGCGTAGTACTTCCAGTAATCCTGGATCTGAAACGGAAATGCTACTCCGTGGTAGCTGTAGGGTGTCAGGGTGAGATACCAGGTTAGTTCTGCTCCGGCCGTGGTCGAGATTGCATCCGGAGTTAAAGAAAGCGTTGTGGCAGGTTTCTTAACAGTTACATCGAAAGTCCCGCTTATCGAGTAACACGGACTATATGGAGGGCGACCGCACTCGGGTATGTGTACGTCCCCAGGCCCCGGATTCCAAAAGACTACCCCCGTCCCCTTGGCGATTGAGACGACACTGGACGTTGTGTCGTTCCCACACCACGTGTAGCCACCTCCTGTGGTGAAGGTGATGGCGATATTCGCTCCAGAACAACCGCTGAGAGTTGGCTCACCACCTGGTCCCTAAGTGAACCCAGTCGCCTCCCCGATATGAGGCCCATACTCGTACGTAGCCTCCTCAGATCCGGACACGATCAGCTCTAGGAGAGTCCACCGGGGTAGAGTGGTGATGGTGTAGGGGCCAACAGTGTCATTGCTGTTTGAAGGACTGAGAGAAAATGGCCATTGGTCATCAGAGATGGAATGGACCGAGAATAGTGGAAGAGTAGTAAATGGAAGCCTACGTGGGCCGATAGTGCTTTCAGTACAGGCGGCCACCACGGCAATTATGAACAGATGGCCCAATGCCGGCTTGGATCGTCTGAAGAGAGACATTCGCTCTCCTCCCTCTGCTGCGGCGTTAGGTGCGCCCACAGGAAACCGGTATGCAGCAAACGGACAAGGCCTTCCACACGAAGGTACAAAAAATCCGGTTAGTACGCAAGCAATTATTGAGGCGGGTTAGGTCGGACTATAACATCTTGTAGTCGTGACGCGCGACTATAACATCTTATAGCGTGCCGCGTGACCAGTCGATCCGGATGGCCGGGGGCGTCGTCGAGGTAACTGGACCAGGGAAGGATCAATCGGCGGTCGGCCAAACTCGCAGTAGCTAGGCGCTGATCGGTTCCATCCCTGTTCCCACGCTCATTCGCGTCTACTGTTGACGATCTTAGTGGGCGACCGAACCCAGAGAGAGCGGAAGCTGCAGTTTGCTTGAAGGCCCGAAATTCCATGAAGAAACCGGCAAAATCGGTAGTCATCCGACGCGGTGAACAGGGCCGAGCGGTTATTCCCGCGCTGGATGACGTGTTGGGGAATTCCAGGAAGGAAATAGCGGGCAGCCTCGCCATTCCTCCAGATTCGGTCCAATGCCACTAAAGAAGGGGACCGTTTTTTCCGCGCCGCGAATCATTCCATCGCGGACCAGGAAAAGGAGTCTGACCCTTATTCCTTGGCGCGGTCGATGTACTCGCCCGTGGTCGGATTCACCCGTACCCGCTCGCCGGGCTGGATGAATTCAGGCACGTTGATGGTGACGCCATTGCTGAGGGTGGCGGGCTTGCTGGAGGCGGTCTTGGTCGCGGTCTTCATGACCGGGGTGGTGTCCGCCACCTCGAGCGTGAGGGCGGACGGAAGCTGAATCCCGATGGGTCGCCCTTCGTACCACTCCGCCAGAATCCGCATGCCCTCGGCCATCCACTTGGCGGCATCGCCCAGCGTTTCCTCGTCGATCTCGAGCTGGTCGAAGTTGTCGGCGTTCATGAAGTGGTAGGTCGTCCCGGCCCGGTACATGAAGTCGAGCTCGTGGGTTTCCAGATCCGCCACGTCCACGGTATCGGTCGAGCGGAACCGGTGCTCGATCTGGGTCCCGGTCTTGAGGCGACGCAGCTTGGCCTGCACCATGGCCCGGAGATTCCCCGGCGTGTGGTGGTGGAACTCGAGGACCCGGCAAGGCTCCCCGTTGAAAATGATCGCCATGCCCCGGCGGATGTCGCTCGCAATGATTCCCATGGTTTCCAATCCCGTAAACGCAGACAGCCTATAAAGATAGGCTGATCATCCGCCCGATTCAACTCGGCGCCTTGAAAGCTGAATTCAAATGATTTCCGAGGATCGGTGTCGAGTTCATGGCTCAGAACCTTCCTGGCGGCATTGTCGTAGTGACCGGGTCGGTCTGACGAGGGTTCGGCGGCAACGTTTCGCTGCTCCGAGGCATCAAATCCCGTTACGACCCAACGGGATCCAGCAGAGGTGGCAATGCGGAAGCGCTTTCCCCAATGGATGCTCCTCCTGACGGCCGCCGCCCCGGTCCGGCTCGGCGCCCAGGCCGCAAGCAATGAGGGCTCAGTCTCTCGCGAGTCCCACACCGCCGCCATGCACGCCATTCCGTCGCCCTCGATTCGCGCGCTCCGACGGGATACTCCGATCATCCTGGATGGAAAGCTCGACGAGGCGGTCTGGAAAGAGGCCCAGATCGCCACGGATTTCCGGCAAGCGCAGCCCAACCCGGGAAATCCCGCGACCCAGCGGACCGAGATCCGGATTCTCTTTGACGACGATGCGTTGTACCTCGGCGCCCGGATGTTCGATGAGAAGGGAGCCGCGGGGGTGCGGAGTCAGCTGGTCCGGCGCGACGGCGAGGCGGCCAACAGCGATCTGATTCAGTTCATTTTCGACACGTACCACAACCATCTGGGGCGCACCATTTTCTCGGTCAATCCCTCGGGCGTGAAGAGTGACGCCGGCCAGGCGTCCGAAAACGCCGACGAATCCTGGGACCCGGTCTGGCAAGTGAAAACCCAGATCGATTCACTGGGTTGGACCGCCGAGTTCCGGATTCCGTTCTCCCAACTTCGTTTTGCGCGGGATTCGGTGCAGGTCTGGGGGATGCAGGTCTGGCGGACCGAAGCGCGCACCAACGAGATCTCGATGTGGTCCTACTGGGGGCCCGATGAAACCGGTGGGCCTTCCCGGTTCGGCCACATCACCGAGCTGATGCCGGGCCAGTCATCGGCCCGCCGCCTGGAGCTCCTGCCCTACACGGTGGCGCGCTATCAACGGCTCCAGCCGGGCGACCCCGGCGACCCGTATTATCACCAGCGCAAGGTGGACGGCCGGTTTGGCGCGGACCTCAAGTACCTGCTGACTTCGAACATCACGCTCGACGCCACCATCAATCCGGACTTCGGCCAGGTCGAAGTGGATCCCGCGGTGGTGAACCTCTCGGCGTTCGAGACATTTTTTCAGGAGAAGCGGCCTTTCTTCATCGAAGGCAGCGGGACCTTCGGGTTCGGCGGCTTCAGCTGTTTCTTCTGCAGCAACGTGTCGTCGCTGTCGCTCTTCTACAGCCGGCGAATCGGCCGGTCGCCCCAAGGGGTGCTCCCCTCCGATGCGACCTATTCCTCGATTCCGGACGCGACCTCTATCCTCGGCGCGGCCAAGGTCACCGGCCGGACCCGGGGCGGAACGACCCTGGGCCTCCTCAACGCGGTGACCGGCCGGGAGCGCGCCACGGCGCTGGTAGATGGCGACGAGATCAAGCAGGAAGTCGAGCCACTCACCAACTATTTCGTGGGCCGGATGAAGCAGGACATGCGGGGCGGCAACCTCGTGGTGGGTGGGATGGTCACCTCGGTGATCCGCTCGCTGGAGGATCCCCTGCTGGTGCAGCGGCTCAACCGGCACTCCGAATCGGTCGGGTTCGATTACGCCGCCCGCTGGAAGAATCGTACCTATTCGGTGGTGGGCAACCTCGCCCTGACCAACAACGTGGGCGACCCCGCCGCGATCCTCCGGCTCCAGAATTCGAGCGCCCGGTACTTCCAGCGCCCCGACCGGGAGAGCCACGGCAACGGATTCCTGACCAACGGGTACGACCCGACCCTGAGCCGGCTACGCGGGTTAGGGGGATACACCCGGTTCGCCAAGGACGCCGGGAAGATTCTTTTCGAGAGCACGGTGAACTGGCGGACCCCGGGCTTCGAGGCTAATGACGTGGCGTTCAATACCCGGGCCGACTACCTGTGGGGCAACACCAATCTCGCCCTGTCCCTGAGCAAGCCGACCCGCTGGTACCAGAACTATTTCATCGTGGCGGGCACCCAGGCCGCCATGAATTTCGACGGCGACCGGACCGACACCCAGGTTCATGGCGGACTGTTTGGCACGTTTCGGAACTACTGGAGTGTGAACACGTTCGTCATCCACCGGCCCAGCGTCTACGATGACCGGCTGACCCGCGGCGGCCCGGTGGTCAAGCGCCCCGGCAGCATGTACTACTCCCTGAGCGTCAACACCGACAGCCGCAAACGGATCGGATTGAGCCTCAGCCCCTCCTACTATCGCAGCTCCGAGGGCTACGACGACAAGAGCATCTCTGCCCAGGTGCAGGTTCGGGTCGCGTCGAACTTTTCGGTGTCTCTTTCGCCGTACTTCGATCACTCCCGGAGCAACCGGCAGTACGTGAGCCGGTTCACCGATGCCACCGCAACGGCCTTCTATGGCTCCCGCTATCTCTTCGCAGGAATCGATCAGAAGACCGCGAGTATCGACACCCGGATGAGCCTGACATTCTCCCCGACGCTGAGCTTCGAGCTCTACGCCCAGCCGTTTATCGCCAGCGCCCATTACAGCCGCTTCAAGGAGATCGCCGCCCCCCGGAGCCTCGACGTGGTGGTCTACGGCGAAGGAATCGGGACGGTCACCACCGACCTGGACGCCAACGGCCGAGTCAACACCTATCACATCGATCCGGACGGGACCGGCCCTGCTCCCGAAATGGTGGTGTCGAATCCTGATTTCAACCTGCGATCGCTCCGGGGCAATGCGGTGATCCGATGGGAGTACCGGCCCGGCTCGACCCTCTTCCTGGTCTGGACCCGGAGCGGCAGCGACTTTGCCAGCCGGGTCGGGGACCTCCAGTTCTCCCGTGACGTCGATGCCCTCTTCTCGGCGAAGGCGGACAACATCTTCCTGGTGAAACTCAACTACTGGATCAATCGTTAGGATCAGGATCGGGGGTCGGGACAACGTAGTGCCCTCGCGTGGGATGTTCCGGCCTCCGACCCTTCCGCTTCCTCCCCCCGACCCCCTGCTCGAAATTGCACCCCGGTCAGGCTACCGGTTTTTCGAATTGGCGGTCCGAGAGCTATTTTGGTCAACCCCTCAGCAAGATCGTGTCTCGTGGCGACCACCCGGCTCTGCCCATCCTGCAGCACACCGCTCCCCGAGCAGGCCTCGGTTTGCTATGTCTGTGGATCGGCCACCCCTCCCGCCATCGACAAGGAAACCGGCGAGATCCTCATCCCGGATGGTCTGCTCCGGCCGGGGGCGGCAACCGAGAGCCTGACCGCCAAGCTCAAACCAGCGCTGGGGAACCACTACGAGCTGGGCCACCTGATCGGGCGGGGCGGATTTGCTGAGGTCTTCCAGGTCCGCGATCTCTGGCTCAAGCGGGATCTCGCGCTCAAGGCCTTGCGGCCCGACCTGGGGGTTTCGGAGACCATCCTGGCCCGGTTCCGTCGCGAAGCAGAAGCAGTCGCCGCACTGCGCCATCCCAACATCGTGCCGATCTACGACATCGGCGAAGCCGACGGCATCATGTACATCCTGATGCCGCTCATCAAGGGAGAAAGCCTCAAGTCGCTGCTGATCCGGGACGGGCGGCGGCCGATCAATGAAGCCCGGCGCATCATGCTCGAAGCGGCGGCGGCGCTGGGATCGGCGCACGAGGCCGGACTGATCCACCGTGACATCAAGCCCGAGAACATCATGCTCGAGGGCAAGGCCCGGCGGGTCCTGGTCATGGACTTCGGCATCGCGAAGGTGATGGATGCCGCCGGCGACAGCACCCTGACCTCGACCGGCACCATTGTCGGGACGCCGCATTACATGAGTCCGGAGCAGGCCAGCGGCGATCCCCGCATTGACGCCCGCACCGACCAGTACTCCCTCGCGGTGGTCGGCTATCACATGCTGACCGGGGCGGTCCCCTTCGAGGGCGAGAGCACCCGCCAGGTGCTCTTCAAACAGATGATGGAGTCGCCCCGTTCGATGCGGGAGCTGGTGCCCGAGGTCCCCCAGGCCCTGATGGAATCGGTGTCCCGGGCGATGGCGAAGGAAGCCGCCGAGCGATTCCCTTCGATGGAAGCCTTCGGCGAAGCGATCGAGCATACCATCATGGAAGAGACCCGGGCGGCGGCCCTCGCCACGGTGCCTCCTCGCAAGCGGTCCCGCGCGACCTGGATGGCCGCAGGCGCCGGGCTTCTCGTCGTCGCGGCGGTCACCGCGGCCCTGCTCCGCAAGGGACCGCAGGCCGAGGTTCTGCCATCCGACAGCACGACCGTCGCGACCGATACCACCCGGCATGCCGACTCGCTCGCCGCCGCCCCCGGTCAGACCGTCGCAGGAACCCAGGTTGCGGCGGTGAATCCGCCTGCGGCTCCGCCGGCAGAGACCGGCACCAACGCAAAGAAGCCGGCGACTCCCGATCCCAAGCGTGGTGCAACGACGCCGGCTGCTCCTCCGCCGGCTCCGCCATCCGCCTCGAACGCGCCGACCTGTGCCAAGGCGGCCGCAAGCGACGATCGCGACCTCGCGTTCCGGGTCTGCACCCAGGAAGCCCAGCGTGGCAGTCCGGTCTCCGAACGCCTGTTGGCCGGGTTGTACGATCAGAGCCAGGTGCCCGGGCACGACGCCGAAGCGGTGACCTGGTATCGCAAGGCGGCGGAAGCCGGCGACCTTCCCTCGGCCCTTCGCTACGGCCAGCTCCTGAGCCTCGGCAAGGGCGTGACCAAGAATGAGCTCGAAGCCACCGAGCGGATCCGCCAGGCCGCCGAAGCGGACTATCAGCCAGCGTGGATGGTGCTCGCCGATCGATTCGAGAAGGGACTGGGAACCAAGAAGAGCGACAAGGACGCGGCGTACTGGACCCGCAAGGCAGCCGAGAAGGGCGAAGTCCTGGCGCAATCGAAGCTGGGCGAGATGTACCTGCGTGGCAAAGGCGTGGACAAGGATGAAACCGAGGCCATGCGATGGTTCCGGCTCGCCGCCGACAAGGAAAACCGCGACGCCGAGTACGAGCTGGGGATGGCATACCTGAGGGGCCGGGGCGGTCTGGCCAAGTCGGATTCAGCGGGTTATGCCTGGCTCGCCCAAGCGGCGGCGAAAGGCCATCCCGAAGCGCAGCGAGAGATGCAGCGACGCAAGCCCTGATGGGGCACCCGGCGTGACCCATCCCTGTCCCCGTTGTGACACCTCGGTTCCGGCGGACGCCGCGTTCTGTCCGGGCTGCGGGGCATCCCTGACCGCGGCACCCCTCGACGATACCCTGCTGGGCGCTGGGCGAGCCGGCGGCCTCACCCCGAGCTACGAGGTCGCCCCGGAGCGGCTCCAGGCCGCGCTGGGGCCGAACTACGAGCTGGGCCGGCTGCTGGGCCGGGGCGGCTACGCGGAAGTGTTCACGGTTCGTGACCTCCGGCTCCAGCGCGAGCTCGCCGTCAAAGTCCTTCGCCCCGATCTGATTCTCTCCGAGCAGCTGGTGGCGCGGTTCCGCCGGGAAGCCCTCGCGGTTGGCGCGGTCCAGAATCCCCACATCGTGCCGGTCTTTGACGTGGGCGAATCGGAGGGCGTGTTGTGGATTCTCATGCCGCTGATCCAGGGCGAAACCCTGAAGGGCGCCCTGGCCCGGGAAGGACGGCTGCCGGTGGCGGAGGCCCGGCGGATTCTTCTTGAAGCTGCGAGTGGATTACACGCCGCCCATCAGGCTGGGGTGATCCACCGCGATATCAAGCCCGAGAATCTGATGATCGAGGGAGGCACCGGCCGGGTGATGCTGATGGATTTCGGTATTGCGAAGGCGATCGACGCCGGAGGCGATCATTCCCTGACTGGCACCGGTGTGATCATCGGGACCCCGCGGTACATGAGCCCGGAACAGGCGACCGGCAACCAGGCACTCACCCCCGCGACGGACCAGTACTCGCTCGCAGTGGTCGGCTACCAGATGCTGTCGGGTCGGGTGCCGTTCGAAGGGGAGAACGTGCGCGAAGTGATGACGCGCCAGCTCTTCGACGAGCCGATTCCGCTCTCCCGGATGCTCCCCGAGATTCCTGCCGACATTTCATCCTCGATCCATCGGGCCCTCCGGAAAGATCCCGACCGGCGCTTCGCCTCGATGGACGAGTTTGCCCGAGCGCTTCAGGGCGAGCAGGTCGCGGTGAAGGGGCGGAAGATCCGGAAGAACGGCCCGGATCCGGCCCAGCCCAAAGCCGGGCGGGGGTGGGCCACGCTGGCGGTATGGGCGGTGCTGCTGGCCGGCGGGTGGTACGGAGCGAATCGAGCCGGGATTTTCGGGGCGCCCACGCCGTCCACCGCTTCTCCCCCGGCTCCCCCCGATCCGGGGAGGATCCCGGCCTCTGCCCCGACCGGGCCGATCACCCGGAATCCGCCGGCCACCCGACCGGGTACCGCGTCCCGGCCCCTAACCCGCGACACCGCGGGCGGTGGGACTCTTGCTCCGGCCGTGCCGGCCACCTGCCAGGACGCAATGCACCTGGAGGACTGGTCCACCGCCTTCGCGCGCTGCAGTCTGGAAGCCGATTCGAGCAGTGCGGCCCGGCGCAACCTCGGCATCCTGTACGCCGAAGGGAAAGGCGTGGCGCGCAACGACCGGCTCGCCTCGGTGCACCTGGGACTCGCGGCGCAGGACCAGATTCTCCCCGACACCCAGGCCGTGGTGCTCATGGCGGAGCGCTACGATCAGGGGCTGGGGATCGCGGGCGGCCCGGACCGGGACAAGGGCGCCGGGTTATGGGAGGTGGCCGCAGCGATGGGGGTCTCCCGGGCCTGGCCGATCATTGCCCAGCGCTACGCCATGGGCGATGGGCGGCGCCGGAACGAAGCGATCGCGGCGCGCTGGTACCAGAAGGCGGCCGAAGCGGGCGACGTCCCGTCGATGCTCCGGCTCGCCGAGCTGCTCGATCGGGGACAGGGAGTGAAGAAGGATGAGGCGGCGGCGGGCCAATGGTACAGCCGGGCGGCGGAGCAGCGGGACCCCGAGGGAGAATACCAGATCGCGATCCGGTTGCTCACCGGCAAGGGCGGGTTCACCAAGGACGAAGCGACCGGGATGCAGTGGCTCCGCCGCGCCGCGGAGCATGGACACAGCGAAGCCGTCAAGGAGCTGGCCCGCCGGGGCGGCAGCTGACTACTTCACCGTCCAGACCATCGCCCAGCCGATCACGATCCAGGTAAGCTCCCGGATCCGGGTGAGCAGCGCCGCAGCGAGTCCCAGCGCAGGGTCGATGCCGAGCAGGTGGAAGATGAGATAGGAGCCACCCTCCCGGGTCCCGATCTCGAAGGGCACGAAGATCAGTGCGTTCACAACCAGGGACGCGAAGCTCGCCACCACAAGCGCCCGCCAGGGATTCATCCCCAGCCCTAACCCGTAGAGAATGACCCAGTACTCGGCCAGCGACAGCAGCCGGGCCACCGACTCCGCGGCGAAGGCAACGTAAAATCGTCCCGGGGCCCGCTTGTAGATCTCGGTGACGTGCTGATCGATCTCATGGAGCGCTTCGGCCTGGGGCTCGAGCCGGGTGGCCAGCCGCTTGAGCAGAGGGATCCGCTTCAGCAGATGGAGCAACTGGAGCGCCATCCCCTCCCGGTGGCGGGAAAGAAAAAAGAGGATCAGACCGACCATCACGGCGCCGGTCACCAGGATCGTCGAATCCGCGAGCAGGCTGTTGGGAAGCAGCAGCGCCGCGGGGATCAGGGCGACCAGCCACCAGACGACGTGGACCAGGGAGTGCAGCAGCCGGAAAGCGACGATAGATCCCACCGCCCGGCGGCGCCCCAGAGCCGGGGTGGCCGCCATCACCTTGAGCGGTTCGCCGCCAAAGCTCAGGAGCGGGGTCGAGTAGTTCACCGCGAAGGCGATGACCGTCATGCGCAGGGCGTGCAGCAGCGGAATCGGTGCGCCGCCGGCGGAGGTGAGCTGGCGCCAGGCGATCGAATTGAGGAGATACACGGTCGCCCAGAGCGGGATCAGGGCCAGGGCCACCCACCATGATCCGCTGACCCCGTTCCAGATGGTCGCGGGCCCCACTTTCCAGATCATCAGGGTGACCAGGCCCGCACCGACCAGGAGCAGGCCGAGCCGGAGCTCGCGGCTCATTCAGATTCACTCAAAAGGGTTGGAGTGGTGGCGAAGGTTTCGGTGCCGGCGGGCAATCCGCATGCCGTTGCCGCCGTATAATAGAAATAACCTCCCTCGCCTTTTCAGTCATGCGCGAGCCTCGCAGCCGGACTGGTGCTGGTTGCCACGGAAGCTTCGCTTGCCCTTTCCGAACGATCCCGGATGGAAGACCTCCGGCAGGAAGCCCTCGCATTGCCACGGTGCTGGGAGACTACGAATCTCGCCGCGCGGACGGGACTCGGGAAGGCTTGGAGGATGCCCTGGCAGATTGGAGCGGTCTTCGCCTGCGGTCCACCGCGGCTGCACTCTTCGTGGTGAATCGGGGTGGCGAGGCCCGTTTCGTTGCGGCGACCGATTCACTCGAGCAGCGCGCCCTGTCCTCCCAGGACCGCCAGGCAATTGTCCGGGACCAGGCCATGGCCTGGCAGGAATCCGGTCCACACCCCGCATGGCATGTCGCCCAGCCGCTCGGCATCGGTACGGTGAACGCGCTTCTGACTCTCCGTCTTTCGACCTCCCGGCTGCACGAGTGGGCCAGCGAGGAGAGGACGCGAAGCTACCTGCTCGCCGGCCTGGCCGCTCTGATTCTGGCAGGGAGTGTCATGTGGCTCACCAGCCGGTGGATCGGCGCTCCGCTCGCGGCTCTCGGAGAGGCTATGGCGGGAGCACGGGGCGGTGCGCGCCTCGGGCCGGTTGCGCCCGAGCTGGGCCCCCAGGAGTTCCGAACCCTGGCCCGAGGCTACAACGAGTTGCGGGCTTCCCTCGCAGATGGGAACGGAGGGCGAGTCACGCGCCGCACTCCTGACCCTCAGGACCGAATCGCGGATTGGAGCGGGCGGCCCTGGTCGAGGAGGCCTCCAGCAGCTTCGCGCACGAGATCGGTACGCCGCTCAGCACCATCAACGGGCACTTCCAGATGCTGCGGGACGATCTGAAAGAGCTCGACGCCGCCGGTCCTGCCCATCGAGTGGATCTGATGCTGGGACAGGTCGAGCGGGTCGCCGGAATCGTGCGGGCGTGGCTGACCAGGGTATCCTGGCCCAGTGCCCGGAGCGACTTGCTCGACCTCGGCCACATCGCGACTCGAATGCTGGAATTTCTCGAGCCCCTCCACGCTCGCCGCCGGCGTCTCGACCAGTATCGAGAATGGAAGCGATCACACCGTGCGGGCGCTCGGCGACGAGGACCTGCTGGAGCAGATCCTGCTCAATCTGTTGAAGAATGCCCTCGATGCCATGCCCCAGGGGGCGCACTCCAGATCCGGCTTGGAAGCGATGGGAACTTCGCCTGGCTGACTCTGTCTGATACCGGACCGGGGATCAGCAGGAAAATTCGTGAGCAGCTGTTCCATCCCTTCGCGAATCAAAGGTGCCCTCGGGAGCGGGCTTGGCCTCAGGGTGAGCCGCCGCCCGCAACCCTTGGGGGAGACCTGGTCCTGGAACCGAGCCATCGGGGGACTACCTGGCGCTGACCCTGCCGATGGGACGAGGATGATGTCGGACCGCCGCGGGCATCTGTTGCTGGTGGACGACGACGAGCAAGCCTGCCGCATGCTCGCCGAGGTGCTCGAGCGCGAGGGGTATGTCGTGGCCCGGGCGCTTTCGGTTGATGCGGCCCTCACGACCATCGACGCCGAATCACGGCCATTCGATGCGGTGCTCACCGATCTCAGGATGCCCGGCGCGAGCGGGCTCGATCTGGTGCGGGAGATCCGCCGGCGAGATCCCAACGCCCTCGTGTTCGTGCTCACCGCGTTCGGCGACGCAGTGGCCGCGGGCGCTGCGATTCGCGCTGGCGCGTACGACTTCATCTCGAAGCCGTACGACCTTGCCGCGCTCCGTCAGGCAATCGGACAAGCGCTGGAGCGCCGGGCGCGGCCGGTGGTTCCCCGCGACCCAGACGGCCGCATCGCTCCGGGAAGTCCGGTCATCGTTGGCCACAGTCCGGCAATCATCGAAGTGATGAAGACGGTGGGGCGCGTGTCCCAGAGCCAGGCCACGGTGCTGATCACGGGAGAGACCGCACCGGAAAGGAGCTGATTGCCCGGGCTATCCACGGCTATTCGGACCGCAGCGCCAGTCGCTTCGTCGCGGTGAACTGTTCGGCCCTCGCCGAAGGAGTGCTCGAGAGCGAATTGTTCGGGCACATCCGGGGAGCGTTTACCGGGGCTTCGGGAACCCGAACCGGATTGTTCCGGGAAGCCGACCGGGGCACGATCTTCCTCGACGAGGTCGGAGACATTTCGCCCGCGCTGCAAACCCGGCTCCTTCGGGTCCTGCAGGAGCGGGAGATCACCCCGGTGGGATCAGATACCGCGGTGCGGGTCGATGTGCGGATCATCGCCGCGACCCACCAGGAGCTGGAAGCGCTGGTCAAGCAGGGACGGTTCCGGGAGGATCTGCTGTACCGTCTGGATGTCGTGCGGGTTGCATTGCCGCCGCTGCGCGAACGGCAACAGGACATTCCGTTGCTGATCTATCACCTGCTGGGCGAGCTGGCGCAGCGACATCATCGGGATCCGGTCGCGCTGGATCCCGAAGCGGAGGCCCGACTGCTCAGATACCCCTGGCCGGGCAATATCCGCGAGCTTCAGAATGTGCTCGAGCGGGCGATCGTGCTCGCCGCGCAGGGGGTAATCGGCCCGGAACATCTGCCCCGTGATCTCCACGACGGTAGCGGCCTGCCCTCTCCGCCGATGCCGGCAACCTCATTGACGCCAGCGCCCCTGTCCCTGGCCGAGGTAGAGAAGCGGCACGTCCTCGCGGTGCTGGGTCAATCGGAAGGAAACCGTGAGCGCGCCGCGCGGGTGCTCGGAATCTCCCGACGAACCCTGGTCCGGATGCTCCAGCGCTGGGAAAATCCACCCCGCCGGTGACAAGGCGCCGGGACAAGCTGACCGCCTCGAGGTCAGCTTGTCATGGTGGAGTGTCGCGTCCCTTCCCAGACCCACCGAGCCAAGCCACTTCTCCGGGCATGGCCGTTGCCTTTAGGGTGGCGCTCGCCGCAGAGCCCGGGGGCATCAGGATTCGCCTGAGGCGGTCTCAATGGCTCTCCCAGCACAGGAGTGACCCGTATGGTTCAGAAGGCTTCGTTGCTCGTGTTCGCGCTCGCGGCGGTTGCCGTTGGCGCAGCGGCGCAGGGCCAGCCCGCCAAGCCAACCCCGAAACCGGCCCCGGCGGCAGCTACTCAGCCACCCAAGCCCACCAACCAGATGGCGATGCACACCGCGACGCACAAGGTGCACGAGTCGTCTCCCGGCCTGCTCAAACAGGCGAAGATCACTCCGGATGCCGCGGAGCAGACCGCACTGGGAGCGGTTCCCGGCGGGATGGTGTCGGCACGGATGATCACCAAGGAGAAGACGAACCTCGTCTACGTGTTCAACATCAAGACGAGCGGGAAGGAAGGCTATGATCGCGTGACGGTCGACGCGATGACGGGAGCGCTGGGGTCCAACACCCACCAGTCCGGTTCGGCCAAGAAAGCGCCGGCAGCGCCAAAGCAGCCGTAGCGGACCACTGGGGCGTCGAGCGGTCGGGATGCCACCCCTCCCTACCGCCCCGTCCGGCTACCGGCGGCCTCGATTTCTTCCGAGGTCACCCGGCGGGGCACCCCGCGGTCCCGGGTCCTGGTAGGGACCTCCACCCCGCCACCTGGCCGGTTTCGGCAATCCGCACCATCGCCTGAGCCACGTCACCGTGGTCACCCTGATTGACGCTGATGATCAGCACCCACCTCCCCTTGGCGCCCCACTGATTGCGGAGGGCATACGCGCCGGTCCGGCTGGTGCGCTCGAACTGCAGGGCCACGCTGCGCCGCTTCCCATCCACGATCCCTTCGGCGGTGCCGGTCACCGGGAGGGGAAGCGATACCTCGTGGTGAAACGCATGGACCACCAGAAAGGCGTTGCGGGTCTCGGGGTCCCACGGATTGGCGGGCAGCTCGATCGAGATCCACGGCGGCCCTTTGGCCAGCAGGGCGGCGGGCAGCAGAAGTCCGGCAACGACGGCGAGGGTGAGGCGAGACATAACACGCTCCGGTCAGAGATACTCCTGGGATGCCGGACCGGAGCCGGCGGTTTGAATTCTACTCGCGCCCCACGATGCGGATCTCGCCCTTGAAGGAGCGCACCACCACACTGGCCCCGCCACCGGCATTGCCGAAGAAGAGCGGCTTCCCGTGCACCGGCTTGGGGAAAGGACCCTTGGGCGACAGAGCGACCTGGACGGTCCCATCAATGGAATGAAGGTCGAATTCGGCGCCGGTGTCGCGGGGCAGCCGAAGCTCCACGTCCCCGCTGTGGGTCTGGATCTCGAGGGTGGCCCGGCGGCCGAGCCTCCCGTCATACACCACCGGACCGGAGACGGTCTCGATCCGGGCCGACGCCGGCTCGGCGGCGAGCAGCGTGACCGGTCCTCCCACGGTCGACACCGTCAGGTCGCCGACCGGCTGGGTCACATCGACCTTTCCACCCCCGGTCTTGAGCCGGGTGATTTGCGAGCCCCCTGCGACCGCGATCGATCCGTCCAGGGTCTCCGCACTGAGGACCCGGAGCGATCCGGTCACCTTGATGGAGCCAGCCACGGTTACCAGGTCGGCCTCGCCCGAGAGGCCCGAGGCATCGATCCATCCTTCCAGGGTCTTGACCCAGACCCGGGCGCCCGCCGGGACCCGGACCTCGAGCTCTCCTAACCCGCTGAGCGGGACCTTCTCGTCCCGCTCGAGGCCCAGCTTGGCGAGCCGACCCGAGCCACCGCCGAAGAAGCTGGTCCCCGGCGGGGCGAATCCGGTGACCACGATGCTGTCCCGGTCCCAGCCGATCAGGCGGGTGTTGCCGGCGAGGTTGTTGATCCGGATGGAGGCATCGGAATCGACCGCGAAACGACGATCGATCTTCTGCTGGGCCGGAAGTCGGACAGCGGGGACGGTGAGGACGGCGAGGACCAACGCGAAGGTGCGCATCACGAGGCGGGGGAGAGCGCGGTGGCGCGGCGAAGGTAGTCGATCTTCTGGCGCCACACCGCCACCAGCATCTGTTCCAGCACCCGGTTTCTCGGGTCGGCCTGAAGCGCCCGGCGCGACTCCGCGAGGGCGCTGTCGATGACCCGGAGGTTTCGTTCGATGACCGCCACCGTGGCGGGAGCCAGCAGTCCCTTGGCTTTGGCCAGCTCGGCGGCGAGATCGGCGCTCGCCGACGCGTACTGGGCCTCGAGCGGTGAGCCCATTGCCGAGGACGCGCCAGGAACCACGGCAACCGGTCGCCGCAGCAGGAGCGCGGTGGCTCCCGCCGAGAGCGCAATGAGAAGCACCGCGGCAGCCGCGAGCATCCACGAGGGGATCCGTACGTGCCCTCGGCCAAACCGTCGAGGCGCGATCTCGCCCGACACTTTCTCCCACACTCGAGCAGGCGGTTGGATGGCACGGGGAAGCGCGGTGGTTTCCTCGAGTCTGGGAGCCAGCGACTCAAGAAGCGCGCTACAGCTTTCGCAGGTGGAGAGGTGCGCTTCCAGGGCGGTCGCCTCGTCCGGGACAAGCGCATCGCGGGCATAGTCGTCCAGCCGCTCTCGAAGCTCCATGCAGGTCATCGGCTGAGCGCCTCCCGGAGCAGCCGGCGGGCCCGGAAGAGCTGGGCCTTGCAGGTGCCCTCCGCGATTCCGATCATGCGGGCGATCTCTCCATGCTGATACCCCTCGACGTCGTGCAGCACAAAAACGGTTCGCGCTCCCTTCGGCAACCCTGCGATGGCCCGCTCCAGATCGATTCCAGCCGGATCGCTGGCCCTTTGCCCGGTGGTTTCGAACTCCTCCGGACCGGCGGTGGTGAACACCCGGCGCTCGCGTCGGCCAGCGGCGCGGCGCTCGGCGAGGAAAACGTTCACCGCCAGCCGGTGAATCCAGCTCGACAGGGCGCTCTCGCCGCGAAACGAAGGCAAAGCATTCCAGACCCGAACGAACACGTCCTGAGTCAGCTCTTCCGCGGCACCGGCCTCGCCCGACAGACGAAGGCAGAGCGCATGCACCCGTCCCGCGTGCTCCCGGTACAAGGAGGCAAAGGCAGCCTCGTCCCCTGCCTGCGCTTGCCGAATCAGCTCGTTCACAGCCGCGCGGCTCCCCGGCTCGGCATGTTGCGGGACCGGGGAACCGGCGGCCGACCGTCCATCCAGCTCGGCGAGGGCGGCAGTATACACAACAGTGGGATGCCGGCCACCTTGCCCGGGTTTATGCCGGCGCGATTTCGGCCGGGCCCTTGGCTGCAGGAGCGGAGGACGGGGCCTTGGCTTCCCGGAAGAGGGTCCAGAAGAACACCGCCGCGAAGAGCCCGATCAGGGAAACGACCCGCCAGAGGGCGGCGTAGTCGATCTGGCCTCCTACGTTGGCATAGCTGTCGGCCAGCCAGCCCGACAGGACGCCGCCGAGCACCGGCCCGCCTCCCAGAATGAGAATGCCGAACACGGTTTGCGCGGAGTGGCGCACATCGGGCGGGGCGACCCGGTCGGTGTAGATGTATGCGCCCGCGAAGAAACAGGCGTAACAGATCCCGTGAAGGAACTGGCTCCCGACCAGGACGCTGACCGGAAGGGACGGGAAGCTCCAGATGAGATAGCGTACGAAATACCCGAAGGCGCCGATCGTGATGACGGTCCGGAACCCGAGGCGCACCAGCATTACACCCAGCAACGCCATGATGATGATTTCGCTGAACTGCCCGATCGTCATCGCGGGGCCGATCTGGCTGTCCAGCAGTCCGAGGTGCGAGAAGAACGGCGGGGTCTGCAGGAAATACACCTGGTGAATGATGCTGATCGGCAGGCTCGCCGCGACCAGAATCGCGAAGGAGCGCACCCGCAGCAAGCCGAAGGCCTTGGCGAACGCCAAAGGCTCTACTCCCTCGCGCCTGGGCGGCGTGTGGGGGAGGGCAAAGCAGAAGAGGGCGTAGCCCCACGAGATGAAGGCGGAGAACCGGAGCGAATCGGCGAGCCGGTGGGTGACGTTGGGGAGCTCGGGTCCCACCAGGAATGGTGGCATCCACTGCAGGTGCAGGCCGGTCTGGAGGTAGATCATCGGGAAGATCCAGCTCGCCGCGATCCACCCGATCGTGCCCCAGACCCGGATCTTGCCGAAATCGCGATCCCGGTTGGTGAGGTGGGCAAAGGCCATCGAATTCGACAGCGCCAGCGTCGGCATGTACACCACGCTGTAGACGATCGAGAGGAGGAGCCACGCCCCGAAGCCGGTCTGGGAGGCGGTTACCCACTTCACCACCCCGCCCACCGCGAGGAGAAACGCCAAAAAGCGTTCGGTGCTGAATCGGCGGTCGGCGAACTGCCCCGCGATGAACGGTGCGGCCATGGCGCCGATCGAGCCGGCCAGCCCGAGGATGGTTCCCATCTGGGTCCCGGTGAAGCCTAACCCGCCTTCCCCGGTGCTCGCGGTGAGGTAGCGGGCCGCCAGCGGCAGCCAGGCGCCCCAGACCGCGTACTGGAGGAACATCATCAGGGAGAGCCGGCCGACGTTGCGCTTCATCACGAGATCACCCCTCGCTCTTGGGATACATGGTCCTGCCGCCGACCACCGTACGCACCACCGTGATGTCCTTGATCGTGTTCGGGTCCACTTCGCGGGGGTCCTTCTCGAGCATCACGAAATCGGCAAGCTTTCCCGCCGTGATGGAGCCCTTCACCTTCTCCTCATAGGAGGCATGGGCACCGTGCAGGGTGCCGATCCGGAGCGCCTCGTCCACCGTCACTTTCTGATTGGGTCCCCACTCGCGCCCGCGATAGTCGCGCCGGGTCACCATGGACTGGATCGCCATGAGGGGCTCGAATGGTCCCGGCCCGTAGTCCGACGCGCCCGGCACCCGGATACCGGCGTCCAGGAACGACCGGTGGGCGAACATCCAGCGCAGCTTCTCGTCGCCGTACTGAGACCACTTCTCGCCATGGAAGTAGACGTAGGTCCAGAACGGAGTCGGGATTGCGCCGATCGCCTTGATACGGCGGATCAGGTCCGGATTCACCAGGGTGCAGTGCTCGATCCGGTGGCGCCGATCGGGATGAGGCCATTGGCCCAGAGCGCGCTCGTACGCCTTGAGGACCATGTCGATGGTGACGTCGCCGTTGGCGTGGATCCCGATCTGCCAGTTGTGGCTGTGGGCGTCGTCCACCGCCTCGTAGAGCTGGTCCTGGGTCATGGTGAGGATGCCGTAGTCCTGGGTGCCCACATACGGCGTGCTCATCCGCATGGTGCGTTCGGAGGCGGACCCATCGGCCGCGAACTTGACCGGGCCGACCCGGAGCCACTCGTCCCCTAACCCGGTGTAGATGCCCGGCATCCCGCATCCGCGGGAAGGCGGCGCCCCGCACCAGCATGTAGCTGCGATGGCGAAGCTCCCCACGCTGATAGACGTCCTGATACGCGCTGATGTGATCGACACTAGCGCCCGCATCGTGCACCGTGGTGAGTCCCGAGGCGGTCAGCAGCTCGGAGATGTAGGCCATGCCCTGGCGACCCCGCTCCCGCTCCTCGGCCAGGGTGAATTCCTGGTGCTTCCCGGCCCGGGCCACTACGCCCCGCGCCAGCTCGGCGACTCGACCGGTGAGCTCCCCGCTTGCGTCCCGGAAGAACCGGCCGTCGGGAGGGTCCGGCGTATCCCGGGTGATTCCCGCGAGCTCCAGCGCCTTGCTGTTGTACCAGCTGGTGTGGCCGCCGCGATGATTGACCGCGATGGGGTGCTCGGTGCTGACCGCGTCGAGCTCCTTGCGGGTCAGCTCGCGGTCCAGCTTGGTGTCGTCGAACATGTCGCCGACCACCCAGAACCCCGCTGGAGTCTCCCGGGCCCGCTTCCGGAGATTCGCCTGCAGCTCGGCGGTGGTTCGGACGTTGGCGTTCACATCGAACAGCTCGGACACGCCGCTCGGGTGGCAGTGGCAGTCGATGAACCCCGGCAGGACGGTCATCCGGGCCGCGTCGATGATCCGGGTCCGCGGGGTCGCGAGGTTCCGGACATCGGCATTGGAGCCAACGGCGAGAAACTTCCCATCCTTCACGGCGAAGGCTTCGGCGCGGGGTAGTCCGTCGTCCTGGGTCAGCACCCGGCCATTCACCAGGATGAGGTCGGGCTCAAACGGATTGTCGGGCGGCTGGGCGGCTGGAGTTCGTCCGACTGTCCGCCAGCCCGCCCGTCCGCCTGCCGCCAGCCACGCTCCCAGCACCAGAAACTCCTTGCGGGAGAAACCGCTCATATTCGTCGACCCTCCAGCATCAATGGTCTTAAAGGTGTTCGACATCCCTGTACCAGGGCCGAGCGCAGATCGGCCCTCGGGCCGATCATCCTGTGCAGGAGATGGCGGCCCAGGGAGGCTCGCTGAATCCTCCAGGCTCTCGTCGCGCAGCCAGAGCCCGTCGTCGCGGAGGACGTCGCAGTAGGACCAGAGCTTCTGGACGATGCGGCTGGCGGCGTCACTCATACGTCGGTCGCTGCTTCCCGGGTGTCATTCGTCGAAAAGGTCTGCGTGGCTGCCGGTGCGTTCGAATGTGATCTGGCCTCCATCGATCCGGTAGATGAGTAGCCAGTCAGGAGCGAGGTGGCACTCGCGATGCCCCGCCCATTCCCCCCTCAGGGGATGGTCGCTGAACGAAGCATCCAGGCGCTGCCGATTGATCAACCGCCCCATGACAACCCGAGCGACGTTCATGTCGTACCCCCGCTTCCGGCATCGCTCCAGGTCCTTCTTGAACGGGTTGGTCCGCGCCGGCCGCAGGGGCGAACGCCCCGGCGGCGTCAAATCCCGAGATCCTCGAACAGCGCTTCAGCCGAATCGAACCGGGTCACGCCAATCCCCTGTCTGCTCTTTCTCAGAACCTTTCTGGTCTCCTGATTGAACGTCCGGACGGGAAACGGCAGGCCATGGTGGAGGATCACCTGGCGGTAGAACATGCCTATCGCCTCGGAAGGGCCGACGCCGCATTCTTCGAGGATCCGCTCGGCCGCTTCCTTGATCCTGGGTTCCAGCCGGGCCCGGGCAGTTGCCGTCTTGCCTTTGCCCATGTTTCCTCCAGTTGGGGTCTGCTGAAATGTAGCCCGTTGGGGCCACAAACACAATGGACGGCGACCTCGGCGAGCGGAGGGAAGAAAGCCGTCCCAGGGGTGGAATGGCGGATCGGGCGACCGTTTCGTCGCATCTATGGCCGCCAGGTCCCTTTCGCGACTCTTGGGACGAACCGATCAATGCCGGGCGGCGGGAATCGGAGCGTCTTGCCCTGCTCCGCGCTTCGATACGCAGTCATCAGGAGTTTCACGACGTCGAGACCATCCTGGAACGTGAGCAGCGGCTTCTCCTTTCCCAGGAACACCCGGGCAAAGTGGCGGTCTTCGGCCTCGTATCCGTACGCGACCGCTTCGTTGGGCACCACCGGCATCTGCCCGACCTCGGCGTTCTGCTTCTCGACCAGGTCCTCGCCGGCTTTCCCTTTCACTTCGCGGCTGAAGAAGAGCCGAAGTCCGGGATCCAGACTGTTCCAGCTCATCGAGTACTCGGGACCCAGGAGTTCGGCGCTGAGTCGCAAGCCGGCACCGATGAAGCTCCATGATGTGGTCGCCTCACCGAAGACGGTTTGCCCTTCCCGGGTGCGGAACTCGATCGTGACGCTGGCGAAATCTTCCGAGGGCTCGCGGGTGTAGTCCGCCCCCATCTCCTTCTTCAGCCGCTTCGCGTAGGCTGGCTGGGTCCACTTGAGACTGGCGATGTGCCCCGTCACCCGGACCGGCTTGACCGTGGAGAGCGACTGACCCGGTTTGGTGAGGAGATGCCGCACTACCAGCGCGGAATGGCACATCATGTCGTTGAGCACGCCGCCGCCCTGGAGTTTCCCTTTCCAGAACCACGGCATGTGCGGTCCGCTGTGCTCCTCGGCGGCCCGGGCGAGATAGGGTCGGCCGGTGAGCGCGGCGCCCCGATCCCACAAGAGCTGCTTGCCCCGCTCAACCGCAGGGGCGAAGAGCTGGTTCTCGAGATATCCCGTGGCGAGCCGGGCCTGTTTCGCGAGAGCGATGACCTGCTTGGCCTCCTCCACGTTCCGGGCTAGCGGTTTTTCGCAGGCGATGCCGCGAAGGGTCCCCCGCCCCCGCGCAATCGGCGGCGGCGATCTCCTCCATGTTGTCCACCCGGGCCTGGTTGGGCGAGCAGATCCAGAGGGCGTCGATCGCCGGGTTACGAATCATGTCGGTGATGGAGCGATAGGCCCGGCAGTCGCCGATGTCGAGCGACCGCGCGTAGGCCGCGGTGTCCCGGGCGTGGGCCGCGTTCGGGCTCCAGACGCCGAGCACGTCGGCGTCGCGGACCCCGGCCCAGGACAGCATGTGAAAGCGCGCGTTGAACCCGCTGCCGATGAATCCGACGCCGAGTCGTCTGGTGGATGGCATGAGCTCTCCCGAAAACCGTGGTCCGCTATCGCGTGCGCATCGCGTCGAGGAGTGACTGGCCCCGCGCGTCGGCCGGGGGAGTGATCCCGAGCCAGGCGCTGACCGTCGGCGCGGCATCGATGACTCGTGCCGTCGGCAGGTGACGACCCCCGATGCCGGGGCCGATCGCGCAGAGCACCGTCCGCATGTCCGTATCGGTGCTGGGAAACCCGTGGTTGCCGGCGGGTGTTCTTCCGCTGCTGATGGAATCGGTGATGGCGCCGGAGTAGTAGTAGCCGGGCGCGAGACCGAAGTACACGTCGCCACCGGCAGGACCGCCGATGCCCAGCGTGTCGTTCGGCACCGGGCGCCGGATCCCGGTCACGATGGGTGCCCCATCAGGCCCTTTGGCTTGCTTGAGCGCGGCGATCACGGAGTCGACGACCCGCTCGATCTCTCCGGGGGGCACGATGCCGCCCTTTCGGCGAACCCGGTTCACGGTGATGAAATACGGATTGGCCACCGCGCGGGTCCGGGAGAGATCGATTCGCCGGTTCGCGTCCAGCGCCAGCAGCCCGGCATTGCGTAACACGCTGTTCGGATAGAAGAGCCGCCAGATTGCCCGCATCCCGTGATCGCCGCTCAGCACGAGTAATGCGTTGCTCCCGCGGGCCAGCTCCCGGAGCGCCGCAAGACGCCGATCCACCAGGCCCCAGCCCCGGCTTCGCATGGCGTTGATTTTCCGGGCAGTCTCCGGCGCGACCCCCGGGGCCGCTCCGGTCACAAACCCGTACCAGCTGTGGTCCAGGTCGTCGGCGAGGGAGAAGTAATCCACCTGCAGATCGGGATTCCGGATCTTCCAGGTCCATTCCGACCCGCGCATCATCTGACGGGTTTCCAGCTCGGCGGTCTCCAGATACTTGAGCTCGGCACTCCCGTCGCCCCCCTGCTCGATCGGAGGCCCCGCTTCGCGCATGAGACTCCACGCGCCGTTGCCGACGAAACCGCCGACATACGCTTCATAACCCGCGATGACCTGGGGCTGATTGGTCCAGTTGGTGTGCCGCGCGCCCTGGTACAGCTGGTACGACCGGCCGTCCGGGTCATCGAGCCGCCAGAGCCGGAAATACACCCCGCTCCGGCGCCCGCCGGGCTCGGGAAACCAGAGCGGATCCGAGAAATAGCGCGCCAGGTCGCGGCCCTCGAGGGGTGCCTGTTCCGGCGGCATCAGCTTCACGTGGATCGCGGAGCCTGCGTCGCGGGAGCGGTTGACCAGGACCTCGCCGGGACGGAAGAGCGCAAAGACCGAATCCCGCCCGATGGTCCAGCTCACCTCTCGCAAAGTGGTGGTTCCCGCTTCGCCGAGGTTGGCCCAGGCAGGAGCGGGGTGCGCCGGGTTACGCGCGGGAGTCAGCAGCCGGGGATCGGTGTCGTCGGTATAGCCATTCACCATGAAAAGAAGCGGGCTCGCAATGGCCGCGCTGTCTCGTCGCGCCGCCGCAGTGTCCCGTCCCCCGTCGGGGCGCCAGCGTCCCGGGTAGCCGGTCTGGGTGGCATGATGGTCCACCACCCTTCGGCCCTGCCGCGCCGCGGTGATCCAGATCGGTTCGGCATCGAGCTGACGGGCATCGAACCCTGAGCGGGTCTCGGTGAGCGGGAACTCTTCCCATGGCAGGGGCGTCATCGTGTT
Source organism: uncultured Gemmatimonadales bacterium (assembly GCA_963841505.1). Lineage (GTDB taxonomy): Bacteria > Gemmatimonadota > Gemmatimonadetes > Gemmatimonadales > GWC2-71-9 > JABFSM01. Next base: position 149,892 of record CAWJCZ010000001.1, on the reverse strand, counting down.
GGCCACCACGCCGTTCGCATCGCCATAGGTCCCGGTCCACAGCGCTGCATGGCTCGCCGCGGTCAGGCTCGGCCACATGGGCCGGGCACCGTCGGCGCAGCTCGCCTGGTCGAAGAAGGCGAGCAGGTTGGGAATCGCGGCGGGATCCACGGTGCGCCGGGCGCGGTCCTGGTTCATTGCGTCGAAGCTCGCGAAGATCGCGCGGCGTGGCGTGGGAGCTGGTTCGGTCTCCGGCCCGGATCGGGTGCATCCAAGCGCCAGCAGGGCGACTAACGACAGGGTTCCGGTCTGCGAACCCACGGTGATCCACAGATTCCAGCGATTCAAGGCTGATTGCCCCCCGCTCTTGAGGGTTTCGTCCTTCTTGTCTCCAAATCCACTACAATCGCCGTAATCTGTGGATACAGAGTTCTCGCACTCAAATCCCTGACTGATCGGTAGCGATCACCGTATTGAGCAGCACGTTGGCGCCATTGGTAATGTCCGCCGGTCTGGTGAATTCCTTCGGCGAATGGCTGATCCCGCCCACGCTGGGCACGAAGATCATGCCCATCGGCGCGATCCGGGCGATCTCCTGGGCATCGTGTCCCGCCCCGCTGGGCATCCGCTGGCGGGTGAGACCGAGAGCGGCGGCGGACTGATCGATCCAGCCCATGAGGCGCGGATCGGCGAGGGCCGGCTGGCTGTGGACCAGCGGTGCGAAGGCGAACGTCGTTCCGGTCGCCTCCCCGATCTCCTTGGCCAGCCGCTGAAAGCGCACGGTAAATCGCTCCAGCTTCTCCACCTCGAGATCCCGGAGGTCGATGGTCATTACGACTTGTCCGGGAATCACGTTGGTGGTATTGGGCGACGGAATCACCCGCCCGACCGTCGCCACCTGCCGGCCCGGCTCGCTGCGAATCGCCTGGTTGATCGCCACGGTGAAGTTCGCCGCGGCGAGCATCGCATCGTGCCGCTGATCCATTGGAGTGGTTCCCGCGTGGTTCGCGAAACCGGTGACGGTCACTTCGAACCAGCGCAGGCCCACGATGCCTTCGACGACCCCGATATTGATCCCGGATTGGTCGAGCCGGCCGCCCTGCTCGATGTGAAGCTCGAGGTAGCAGGCCAGATCGCCTTTCTTCTCCACCGCCTCCGCCAGACGGGGGACGTTCCCGCCGAGGATGCCGATCCCTTCGCGAATAGTCTTCCCGGAGCGGGCGGTCTTGTCCAGGTCGGCATCGGACAAGTCCCCGATGGCAAGCTTGCTTCCGATCGTCCCCCCTTCTTCGTTCTGCCAGATCACCACCTCGAGCGGATGGCGGAGCCGAACATTCTGCTCCAGGATCGACCGGGCAACCTCGATCGCACCGAACGAGCCCACCACACCGTCGTAGTTGCCTCCATCGGTCACCGAGTCCACGTGGGACCCGATCAGAATCGGCGGCAGGGACGCCGTACCGGGAAGACGGCCACGGATGTTGCCAGCAGCGTCGATCCGCGGGTTAAGGCCGGCCTCCCTGAACAGATCCATCGTGAAGACGCGGCCCGCCAGGTCTGCCTCGGAGTAGGCGACCCGGTTGATCCCGCCCGGAGTTCGTCCGATTGTGTCGAACCGGGAAAACCAACCTTTCAGACGATCGCCATTCACCCGGAGCGGAGGCTGCCCCTGAAGTCGACCAAACCCAAGGGCCGCCACGGCAGCTGCGCTCCGATTCAGAAAGACCCTGCGATCCATGGCCGTCATCGTTTCAGTCTCGCCTTCAGCTCTTCGATCCAGTTCTCGACCACCACGAGCATTCTGATTGGGGGAGGACCTCCGGCGACCTGCCGTACCATGAGGAAGCGCCCGTCTCGAGCGACATCCCACGGGGTGTAATAGGTCGCATCCGCAACAAGGAGTTCGTCGGGCACTCGGAACAAGGCGACCGGATCGGCGAAATCGAGCCTGGCTCCGGGGTCCAGCCGGGCCGACATCATGGTCGAGTCGGCGCTCAGGAAGAACAGCTCCTTTCCATCCCTGGACCAGAGTGGAGCCCGCCCCCCTCCACTCGAAACCTGTTTCTTGTCGGAATCCACGTCGGGGTACGGCCGCACGAAGACCTCGCTTCGGCCAGTCTCGTCCGATTGGTACGCCAGCCACTTCTGGTCGGGTGAGAGCGCGATGGCTTCCTCGTCGAAACTGGTTGCCAGCAGGGGCGCAGGCGCGGAATCGATCCCGATTCGGAACCGGGTTATGTCGCGCCCACCCGCGACGGCACCGAGTGAACCCTGCCGGAGGAGCAGTGTCCGTTTGTCATTGGTCACCAGGCCTTCATCGATACTCCCTTCGTAGAGCAGGGAATCGGAGCCGGTCCCATCGGCGCGGTGCAGATAGAGTCCACCTGGCGTCCGAGTCGCCAGAAAACTGATGTACCGGGAATCCGCGGTCCACCGGGGCCGAGAGTCGGATCCAGGATCGAAGGTTACCCGATAGGGCGCGCCACGCGGCAGGGGCTTGACCCAGATATCGTCTCCAGCCCCGGAGGAGACTCCGACAGCCACGCGCGACCCGTCGGGAGAGAGGGCCCAGCCATGATTGTTGGCGAGTGCCGTGAGCCGAAACCTCCAGGTGGTGTCCACCGGCGTCTGACCCCCGGTCCGATCCACCCAGACCAACTCCACGATGCGGTCGACCAACCGTCCCCCGGCCAGCATCGTGAGGGTGCCGTTTCGCGAGAGATGGAACGGATTCAGCACCGCGGTGAGGTCGAGGCCGGCTGCCGTCTGGATTCCGAGCGAGACCGGATTCCCGGTAAGCTCGAGCCGGCCCAAGTCGAACGGGGCGGCGAAAAGGTCTCCTCCCTCGGAGCTGTACAGCAGAAGCCCACCAGCCATCGAAACGACTTCGCCCGAAGAGGCTCGGCGCACCAGCAGGTGAGCGCGGCCCGACTTGAAGTCGAGTACCCAGACCTGGGGCTCGGGGCATCCTGGCGTGCAGGCCTGGAAGGTGACGCCACGACCTCCCGGAATGGCGATCGGCGCCAGGGCAACGAGGGAGTCGGATCGCCAGGCAAGCGAAGCGGCGCCTCCCTTTGAGGATACCCGCATGAGGTCGGCGGCATCCCGGCTCGAATAGACAATGGTTCCGTCGTCGAGCCAGGCGACTCCGAACGCATTGCCCACGTCGTCGCTTACCAGCGGCACCTCGGCACCGCCTCGCACCGGCAGCTTGCTGAGTCGCCCGTGCGCGATCATCGCAATCCAATCGCCGTCGGGAGAAAGGGTGAAGCTCGTCGCTCCCGCCGTGCCGGGGACCGGCGTCGCGTCGTAACGATCCCGTGGCTTGATCCAGAGCTGCCTTCCACCTGGACCCGGACCGAGATAGACCAGAAACGTTCCGTCCGGGGCCGGGGTGGCCAGCACCGGCCCGATGACCGGGGCTTGATTGGGCGGTAGCGCCAGTCCATAGCGAAGAATCGGCGAGGACGGCCGAGGCCGGAGCCATCCCACAGCCGCAATGACGAAGCTACCCGCCACCAGCGCGGCCACACCGAGTTTTCCGCTCAGGCGGTTCGCCATACGGGTCACTCCGCTATCGCGGCGCGCTCCGGTGGTGTGGAAGCTCGGATCGCCGAGGGCCCGGGCGAAGGCCGCGGCGCTCTCGAACCGGTCGGCCGGGAGTCGCTCGACCGCCTTGGCGACCGCTGCCGCCACGTTGGGCGGTACCGCTTTTCGAATCCGGGTGACCGGGGTCGCTTCCTCGGTCACGATCTTCATGATGACCTGCTGCGCGCTCGCCCCGGTGTGGGGCGGGGTGCCGGTCAGCATCTCGTACAGAACCGAGCCCAGAGAGTAGATATCGCTCCGCGGCGTCAGCTCCTTCTCCGCGGTCGCCTGTTCCGGACTCATGTAGTGGGGTGTGCCGAGGCTCAGACCGGTCTCGGTCATTCGGGTGCCGGCAGCCGCGCTCAGGGCCAGCGCGATCCCGAAGTCCGCCACCATCGGCCGTCCATCGTGGAGCAGGATGTTCTCGGGCTTGATGTCCCGATGAATCACCCCGTGGCGATGGGCGTAGTCCAGCGCATCGGCAACATCCCGGGTTATGCTGACGGCTTCGTCGACGCCCAGCTGGGTCTCCCGGTCCAGCTTGGTACGCAGCGTCTCGCCTTCCACGTAGGGCATGACGTAAAAGAGGAACCCGTCTGCGCTGCCGGAATCGAACAGAGGAAGAATGTGGGGGTGTTGCAACGCCGCAGTCGTCCTGATCTCGACGTCGAACCGCTCTGCTCCTAATACGGAAGCCACCTCGGGCTTCAGCACCTTGAGCGCCACCTTGCGGTTGTGCCGAAGATCCTGGGCCAGGTACACCGTGGCCATTCCGCCCCGCCCAAGCTCCCGCTCAATGCGATACCGATGGGCGAGGGCCGCGACGAGCCGGTCCGGAGCGTTGCTCATGATAGTCCGCGCAGCGCGCCTACCTGGTCATCGCGGCGTAGGTCAGCACCGTGAACTGGGCGCCGAGCGGAGGCGGACTCCCGCCGTAGGTGTTGGTGTACACCAGCGCGACCAGTTTCTCTTTCGGGTCGGCCCAGTACGTGGTACGGAACGCCCCGCCCCAGGAAAACGAGCCCACCGTCATCGGCGACAGGTAGTCGTTCGCGGCGGTCTCGAGCGCGAAACCGAGACCAAACTCGTTGGACAGAGTCGGCAGCTGATCGATCAGCATCATCTGGATGGTTTTGGGACTCAACAGCCGGACCCCGTTGAGTTCGCCCCCGTTGAGAAAAAGCTGAAGGAACTTCGCGTAATCCTCGATGGTGCCGGAGAGGCCCGCACCGCCGGAAAAATATGTTCCCGGATGCTTGGGGTAATCCGGATCGACCCCGTCGAAGGCGAGCTGATGCATCGGTGCCATCTTCCCGCCCTCGAACGCATGCAGTGCCACCACTCGATCGGACCGATCGCCGGGCAAATAAAACCAGGTGTCCTTCATGCCGAGGGGATCGAAGATTCTGGTCTTGAGGAACTTGTCGAACGGCATACCCGAGATGACTTCCACGAAACACCCCAGGACGTCGAGCCCCAGGCTGTAGGTGAAACGCTCGCCCGGCTCGTGTTTCAGGGGAAGCTTGCCGAGTACCCGCATCTTCTCGCAGATGGTGGCGGTGTTGTTCCCGATCCCGCTCGGGATGCCGGCCTTGGCGTAGATCGCCTTGAATTCGTCGCTGCCGATCGCGGCGTAATCGAGCCCGGACGTGTGGGTCAGCAGATTCCTGATGGTGGGCCGTCGCCGGGCCGGGGTTGATTCGTAGCTCGAATCCGCCGGGTTGAATTTGGAGAGCACCCGCGGACTGGCGAATTCGGGGATGTACCGCTCGATCGGGTCGTCGAGCCCGAACTTGCCCTCCTCCCAGAGCATCATCACCGCCAGCGAGGCAATCGCCTTGGATTGCGAGGCGATCCGGAAGATGTCGTCCTTCCGCATCGGTGCCCGGGTCTCCGAATCGCGATACCCATACGCCTTGTACATGACGACCTGACCGTCCCTGGCAATGAACACGACCGCGCCGGGAATCTGCCCCTTCGCGACCATCGGCTCGATCAGGGAGTCGATCCGGGCCAGCCGGGCGGAGGAGAACCCCGCCAGCTCTGGCCTGGCAACCGGACGGAACTGGGCGTGCGCCGAGCCAGGCACCAGAATGGCAAACAGCAGAGTCGCGGACATACGGAGGGGATACATGGGAACTCCGAACGGATTGGCGTCGAAAACGGCCACTCGGGCGTCTCTATAATACCGCCTGGCCCCGGGCTTGGCCCGGTCCTTCGGCCCCGACTATCCTGAGGCGTATGAGGTTCGGCCAACTTACCCGAGGAGCACTACCATGTCCGCGTTGCCCCGCACCGTATTAGCACTCGCAGTGCTCGCCCTGCCGGCCGTCGCCCACGGCCAGGAAACCTCCCGCGCCGTCTCCGGCGGCGGGATTTCAGTTCCGGGATGGGCCGGAAAGGTGGACGCCAGTGAGGAGAAGGCCGGTCGCACCGTCAACGATGCCAAGCTGACCAAAGAGGGCAACGGGATGCACGTCGTTACCGGCCCCGCGATCATCTACTGGAATCCTGCCAACAAGGCGACCGGCGACTACACCGTCAAAGCGACTTTCACCGAAGCCAAGTACATGAACCTGAACGATCATCCCCACCCCTACGGGATCGTGATCGCGGGCAACGACCTGGGCGGCGACGACCAGAGCCTCTTGTACTGCGCGGCGTACGGAAATGGGTTCTTCATCGTCCGGGGATTTGGCCCGGCGCCGTTCCGCATGAACGGTGGACGGGGCGAGGCCAACGATGCGGTGCACAAGGCGGCCGGACCAGGCCAGCCAGTCACCCAGGAAATTGCCTTGTCGGTGAAGGGTGACAAAGTCGAATGCGCCGTCAACGGCACCGTGGTGGGCAGCTACGCCAAGGCCGACGTGGTCGGTGCCGGCAAGCTCAAGTCAACCGATGGCGTGTACGGGATGCGGTTCGGTCATAACACCGAAGCGACGGTGACCGGGCTGACGGTGACCAAGCCGTAGCAGCGGAAGGACCAAGAAAAGGGTCGGCAGAGCGGACGAACTCCATCCGCTCTGCCGGCTTTTCTGCTTACTGCTTCGCGAGCACGAAGGTTTGGATGGCTTCCTGCCCCTGAATGCTCAGCGTGCGCCGCTGGGTCAGGGTCTTCCCGTCGGCAGAAACCTCGTAACGATCAGTGATGGTGATCTGCCCCTCCGGATTCGGCACGCTGCTCACACTCACCAGGACCGCCCCCTCCCAGTGCAGCGTGCTGGTGACCTCATTCGGTCCCACCTTGTTGGTGTACGGCTTGCCATCGATTCCGTAGGTCAGGGTCGTCACGTTCAGCTGTCCGCCCGCCGATACCGCTCGCTTGATGATGAGCTTCGGATCCTTGTGATCGACACTGTCGGTGCGGCTCTCGACCGGCGGCAAGGGGCCAAAATCGCTCTTGTCTATCTGGAGCACCCAGACGCCGCTCAGGTCGGGAGCCTTCTGGGCCTCCAGGGACGTTGAGCCAAGGCCCGCCACCAGGCCGAGAACCGCCAGACACTTGATGCCACGCATGGGGAAGTCCGTTCCTTTCGAGTTGAAACCCGCCCCGGAAAAATACTCGGTCCCCGCCGGACCCGCCTTGGACCCGGTGGCGTCGCGCCAGATCGGCTGGTAGGTTCAGCCTCGCGATCCACTCTCGAGGCTCCTCCCGATGCTGCGCCGAATTTCTTCCCCCGCAATCCTCTTTTTCCTCGCCGTCCTCCCTGGCCAGGCAACGGCTCAAGGCCTTTCCTATCCAAAGACGGCCAAAGTGGACCACCTGGACGACTATTTCGGGACCAGGATTGCAGACCCGTTTCGCTGGCTGGAAGACGACACCGCCTCCGCGGTCAAGGCCTGGGTCCAGAGCGAAAACGCGGTCACCTTCGGCTACCTGGACAAGATCCCGTTCCGGCCCCAGCTCCGGGCCAGGCTGGAGCGCCTCTACAACTACCCGCGGGTGGGCGCGCCGTCCCGCACCGGACCGTACTACACCTATTCGAAAAACAACGGGCTCCAGAACCAGTCGGTGCTCTACATCCAGAAAGGGCTGAATGGAGCGCCCGAGGTGCTCATCGATCCCAACACGCTGTCCAGCGATGGTACCGTGCGGCTGGGCACCGCTCGCCTCTCCCCCGACGGGAAATACCTGGGCTATGGCACTTCGAGCGGTGGCTCGGACTGGCAGGAGTATCGGGTAATGGAAACGGCAAGCCGGAAGCCGCTGCCGGACCTGCTTCGCTGGGTCAAGGTCTCCGGGCTCAACTGGTACAAGAATGGATTCTTCTACAGCCGGTATCCCGCTCCCGCCGACACCACCAAGGCACTTTCGGGCTCGAACGAAAACCACCGGGTGTACTATCACCGTCTCGGCACGCCGCAGAGCCAGGACCAGCTCGTGTTCGAGGACCCGGCGCATCCGAAGCGGTTTCACACCGTGCAGGTCACCGAAGACCAGCGCTACCTGATCCTGACCATCTCCGATCGCAGCACCGCGGGAAACGACGGGAACGCGCTCTACCTGCGTGACCTCTCGACCGGCGAGACCGGGTTCCGGCCGGTGGTCACCTCATTCCTCGATACCTACGACGTGGTCGACAACGTGGGGAGCAAGCTTCTGGTGAAGACCAACCGGGGCGCCCCGAACTGGCGGGTGGTGGAGATCGATCCCCTCCACCCCGAGGAATCGGCCTGGCGGGAGATTCTCCCGGAGAAACCCGAGCCACTCGACAACGCCTCGACCGCCGGAGGCCGGCTGTTTGCCACCTACATGAAGGATGTGGCCCACCGGGTCTACGGGTACGATCTGAACGGGAAGCTGGAGCGGGAGATCCAGCTCCCCACGCTGGGCCGGGTGAGCGGGTTAGGGGGCAACCATGACGACCGCGAAATCTTCTACACCTTCGTGTCGTTCACCTACCCGCCCACCGTCTTCCGCTACAACATCGCTTCCGGGGCCTCCACCCCGTTCCGCCGGACCGAGGTTCCTTTCGACCCGGGACAGTTCGAAACCAGCCAGGTCTTCTACCCGAGCAAGGATGGCACCCGGATTCCGATGTTCCTGGTCCACCGTAAAGGGCTCGCCCTCGACGGCCAGCGTCCCACCCTGCTCTATGCCTACGGCGGATTTAACATCACCTCGGCGCCGTCGTTCAATCCGCTGCTGGTGGCGCTGCTCGAACAGGGCGGCGTCTACGCCCTCGCCAACATCCGGGGCGGCAGCGAATACGGCGAGGCGTGGCACCGGGCCGGGATGCTGCTCAACAAGCAGAATGTCTTCGACGACTTCATCGCGGCCGCGGAATGGCTCAAGACCAACGGCTACACCTCGACCGATCGTTGCGCCATCCAGGGTGGCTCGAACGGGGGGCTTCTGGTCGGCGCCGTCATGACCCAGCGCCCCGACCTCTGTCACGTGGCGCTGCCCGCGGTCGGGGTGATGGACATGCTCCGGTATCACACCTTCACCATCGGTTGGAACTGGGCCGCCGAATATGGCTCCAGCGACGATCCGAAGCATTTCCAGAACCTGCTCTCCTACTCCCCGCTGCACAATCTGAAGCCGGGTACCCGCTACCCCGCCACGCTGGTCACCACCGCCGACCACGACGACCGCGTGGTGCCGGCCCATTCGTTCAAGTTCGCGGCGACGCTGCAGGAGGATCAGGCCGGACCGGATCCGGTCCTGATCCGGATCGAGACCCGGTCCGGGCACGGCGCAGTCAACGTCGCCAAGCAGCTCGACACCACCGCCGACCTGTACTCGTTCATGTTCTACAACATGGGCGTGACCCCGAGCTGGCCGGCGGTTCCATGAACCGGGAAACCATAACCCGCAGAGACTTCCTGGCCGGCGCCGGGGGCGCGGCGCTGGCCCTGGGCCTGCCGGCGTCGCTCCCTCGGCGTGCCGGGGCCGAGCCGTTCAGGATCTCGCTGGCCCAGTGGTCGTTTCACAAGGCGCTGCAATCGGGGGCGATGGATCATCTCGATTTCGCCAGGGTGGCTCGGACCGAATTTGATCTCGATGCCATCGAGTTCGTCAACACGTTCTTCAAGACCCGGGCGGCCGACGCCGCCTACCTCGCCGACATGAACCGGCGCGCGAAGGACTACGGCATCACCCACCACCTCATCATGTGCGACGCCGAAGGCCGCCTGGGCGACCCCGATGCCGCACTCAGGACCCGGGCCATCGAGAACCATCGGAAGTGGGTGGACGCCGCGAAGACACTTGGCTGCATCACCATCCGGGTCAACGCCGAGAGTGCCGGCACACCGGAGGAGCAGCAGAAACTCTGCGCCGACGGGCTCCGCCGCCTCACCGAATACGGGGCCAGCCAGGACATCAACGTGATCGTGGAGAATCACGGCGGCCTGGCTTCCCACGGCGACTGGATGGCCGGCCTGATGCGGATGGTCAACCATCCCCGCTGCGGCACTCTGCCCGACTTCGGAAATTTCTACGAGTACGATCGGTACCAGGGCGTGACCGACATGATGCCGTTTGCCAAGGCGGTGAGCGCCAAGTCATACGACTTCGATGATCGCGGCGAAGAAACCACCATCGATTATCACCGCATGCTGCGGATCGTTACCGGCGCCGGATTCCATTCCTGGATTGGCATCGAGTACGAAGGCGATCGACTCGGCGAGAAGGAAGGCGTCGCCAAGACCAAGGCCCTCCTTGAGCGCATCCGCACCGAGCTCACGAGACCCTAGACCCTAACCCTAACCCCTGGCCCCTACCAGCTCACCTGCACTCCTGTCGTCAGGAGCCGGTCGGTCTTCACCAGGTCGGCCGAGGGAGGGGTGCGGTTGTACTTGATCTGGTAGCTCGCCTTGAGGGCGATGTGGCTGGAGATCGGGGCCACCAGCATGGTTTCACTGGTGATTCGATGGTTCCGGCCGCTCCGGAGATCCGGCAGAAAGTCGAAGCTCTCCTGAAAATAGGATTTTTCGCCGAAGCGATGGCGGTACCGGAACGCCGCGCGGCCAGTGGCGAACTGATCGCTCTCGGTGACCGTTTCGTCGGGGTTCAGATACTGGCGCTCCTGGACGAAACCGAATCCGCCTTCCAGCTGGAGCTCGTTGGTTTTCGAGTCAAGGGCCGACCACGCAAAACCGGCTCCCTCTTCCACCCGTCGCGCAATCCCGGCAAACCGGTCGCGCTCATACCCGACAAACGCGTAGGTCGTGACCCGCCCGCCCGCGGGATACTCGCCCCGCAACCGGGCCTGCTGGCTGTTGGCGTTTTGCTCACCGCCGTTCCGCCCATAGATCAGACCGAAGGTCTGGGTAAACAACAGGCGGCGGGAGCGCAGCACCAGGCGATCGCCCACGTTGATCGTGGTGACCTCGGTATTCCCGGCCGCATTGACCAGGCCGAAGTCCCCGGTGAACTGGATCGGGGGAGGCGGTTCCTGGCCGGCCAGGGGTGGCACCACGAAGACAGGGAGAACGAGAAACGCGGAAAAACGAAGCAGGTTCATGGCATACCTAGTTCGGATAGGGGTAACCTCGGCGCAACAACCGGTCCAGGGTCCGGTCGTGAGCGTTCTCATCAGGAAGAAAAGTGACCTGTCCGTCGGCGCTGGTGAACGCCGTCGAATACACGTACATCACCGCCACCGGGCGCTTCAGCCGGACGAAGACCTGCCGAGTCCCTCCGATCGTGCTGGCGATGCGGGCGGGTGTCCACTCGGGTCGCTGCCGGAAAATGAGCTGGGTCAGAAGCTCACCATCCTGGAGCCGCACGCAGGTGCTTCCCCGCAGGGAATCCTGGGCGGCCGGGGCATCATAGAGCGGGAAATCGCCGGTGACCGGAAACTTCACTGCGGCCGAGGCGGTTTCCCGCGGACGAAACGCCATCATCCACATCTCCCCGGAAAACGCCGGCGCCTTCCGGCACCGCTCGCTCACCAGCGTGGCATGGAGCCAGACCGGGGTGGCTTCCGGTTCGATGAATTCGAGCCGGCCCGCCGGCCCACTCAGGAAAATGGCGCGCTCGGAGCGGCGACGGGGGAGCCATCGCCAGCGCTCCAGGGCCAGCTCGATCCGGTGGACCCCGCCCTGAAAGAAGGCCCGTCGCTGTCCGCTGTCCCTGGCGAAGCGCCGGTAGGTGCCCAGCGCGCGCCGGAGCTCCCGATACGGCAGCCAGGGCGGCTCGAGCGCCGAGACGATCGAGTCCGCACTCGAGGCCTCTCGAAGACTTCGCACCAGCGACACGCCGTCATACGCCGGAGGATCGAGGTCGGACAGCATGCCGCTTTCCTTCCAGGAGAGCCGGCCGCGAGCCAGCGCGGTGGTAAAGCGGAGCGCGGCGATGGAGAGCGCCACGTCGAAACGGATTTCCTGTTCATGATCGGCGCCGCCGCGATCGAGCGTGGCGCGGAGCGCACTGAGCTGTGGCGCGTCGTAGTCTTCCGGGATCGAGCCCCCGGTTCCCCGCGGTGGCGAGAACGTCGATCAGGGACTCGGCTTCACGGGTCGGCCGCCCCTTCTCGAGCCACAACGGATTCCAGGAATTGTCCCGGTACAGAATCAGCATGTCAGGCTGCACGTCGCTGAACCTGCCCCATCGAATCGCCGGATGGCGGCCCCGCTCGACCAGGCGCCGTAACGCGTCATTCTCGTCCTCGCGCGCGGTCATGGCCAGGAGCAGCGGAATCATCAGTAGTGCAAGCAGTCGAGCGGGCATGGCCAGCAAGTTAGCCCCGAAAGTATCCTTCCCGGATGACCGATCCGGCGCCCGCGCTCCTGGAGGCCGCACTCGAGCTCGCCCAGCTCACCGGCAAGTCGGCGCTTCGCCATTTTCGTCGTCAGATCGAGGTCGAACGGAAAGCCGACGGTTCGCCGGTCACCGTGGCGGATCGCGAAGCGGAACACCTCGCACGGGAATGGATCGCGCGGCGCTTTCCGGACGATGGGGTCCTCGGCGAAGAGTTCGGCGCCATCACCCGGGAAATCCGGCCGCTGCTGGCTGCTCGATCCGGTGGACGGCACCCGGACCTTCGTGCGCGGAGTACCGCTCTGGGGCAGTCTGGTCGCAGTGGTCGAGCATGAGACCGTGCTCGCAGGCGCCGCCGCCTACCCGGCGATCAACGAGTCCATCGCCGCGAGTCCGGGCGGGGGATGCTGGCACGACGGGCGGCGGTGCACCGTGAGTGTCACACCCCGCCTGGCCGAGGCCACAGTGCTCACGACCGACGAGCACGGATTCGCCGATCTCGAACTGAAGCTGGGCTGGGAGCGACTCGCCGCGCTGCGGGAACAGTGCGCACCTGGGGCGACTGCTACGGCTATCTGCTCGTCGCCACCGGCCGTGCCGACGTCATGGTGGACGCCAGATTGAACGCCTGGGATTCTGCCTGCTTCGTCCCCATCGTCGGGGAAGCGGGTGGTTCCATCACTGACCTGTTCGGTCGCAAGGGCTGGGACCTTCCCCACGCAATCGCCACCAATGCGACCGTAGCCGCCGAGGCAAGGCAATGCTTCGTGCGATAACCCTGGGAGTCGTCTTCCTTGCAGCGATCGCCGCGCGCGCTCCAGCGCAGCGACCGGCTTACCTGAATCCGGATCTTTCCTCCGGTGTCCGGGCGGGTGACCTCCTCCGCCGCATGACCCTCGAGGAAAAATTCTGGCAGCTCTACATGACGCCCGGGGATCTCGACGACCCGAGCAATGACTGGTCACATGGCGCGTTCGGCCTCCAGATCCCGAGCCAATCGGCGGACCCTTCGGCACAGGCCGCTCGCATCAATGAGATCCAGCGTTTCTTCGTCGAGCGCACCCGGCTGGGCATCCCGATCATTCCTTTCGACGAGGCGGTGCACGGGCTGGCTCGTCCCGGCGCGACGGTTTTCCCCGCGGCCATCGCGCTCGCCGCCACCTGGGACACCGCGCTGGTGGGAGAAGTCGCCCGCGCGATCGCCGCGGAAACCCGAACCCGCGGTATCCGGCAGGTATTGTCGCCGGTGCTCAACCTCGCGAGCGACGTCCGCTGGGGCAGAGTCGAGGAAACCTACGGCGAGGATCCCTGGCTGGCGTCCCTGATGGGAAATGCATTTGTCGCCGGGTTCGAGCGCACCGGTGTCATGGCAACACCCAAACACTTCGTGGCGAACGTGGGAGAAGGCGGCCGCGACAGCTATCCGATCGAATGGAGCCGTCGTGCTCTCGAGGAACGGTTCTTTCCGCCTTTCGAGCGCGCCATTCACCAAGCCGGCGCCCGCTCGGTCATGACCGCGTACAACTCAGTGGACGGCATCCCGGCGACCCAGAATCGCTGGCTGCTCACCGAAGTGCTCAAGCGAAGGTGGAAATTCCCCGGCTTCGTCATCTCGGATGCCGCCGCGACCGGTGGTGCCGTGGTGTTGCATCACACCGAACCCAACACCCCGGCGGCGGCGGCACACGCGCTCGAGGCAGGCCTCGACGTGGTGTTTCAGTCCTCCTGGCCCCAGCATCGTCCCTACCTCGATGCGATCCGCTCCGGCCGCATTCCCGCTGCCGTGATCGACTCGGCGGTGGTTCGCGTGCTTCGCGCCAAGTTTGACCTTGGGTTATTCGAGCACCCCTATGTCGAGCCCGACAGTGCCGGCGCCTCGGCCGGCAAGGCATCTCATCGTGAGCTCGCGGTTCGCGCCGCCCGGGAGTCGGTCGTCCTGCTGCGCAACCAGAACCACGTTCTTCCCCTGGCTGCGACCCTCGGGACAGTCGCATTGATCGGGACCGACGCCACGGAAGCAAGGCTCGGGGGATACAGCGGGCCCGGCATTCGGGTGGTCTCCATGCTCGATGCGCTGGGTCAGAAGCTAGGGGTTTCCCGAGTCCGCTTTGCGCCGGGGCCGGGCCGAACCTCCCCCGAGTGGGTGGTGATTCCGGCGGACGCATTCCGGTCGCTGCACGGCGACTATTTCGGCAACCCCTCGCTCGAAGGGCCGCCGGCGCAGAGCCGTGACGATGCGCAGATCGACTTTCGCTGGACCTTCAACGCCCCCGGCAGAAATCTGTCCAACGACTGGTATTCGGTACGGTGGAATGGTGTGGTGCTCGCTCCGGCCGCGGGAGTCCGGAACATTGGCGTGGAAGGAAGTGATGGCTATCGTCTCTACCTGGACGATCGTCTTGTGATCGACGACTGGACCAAGCGGAGTGCCGAGCACCCGCATGGTCAAGGTCGACTGGACCCCGGGCTCCGACCACCGAGTACGGCTCGAGTTTTTCGAAACCACCGGTAACGCGGTGGTTCGCCTGGTGTGGACCGCCGGCGTCCCGGACGACTGGCGCGACCGGATCGATAGCGCAGCGGCCATAACCCGCGGTGCCGACCTGGCGATCGTCGTGGCCGGGATCGAAGAGGGCGAGTTCCGGGACCGGGTGTCCCTGGCCCTGCCGGGTCACCAGGAAGAGTTGATCCGGCGGATCGCCGCCACCGGGGTACCTGTCGTCGTGGTCCTGGTGGGGGGAAGCGCCATTACCATGTCGTCCTGGATCGATCAGGTACAAGGCGTCCTGATGGCCTGGTATCCCGGAGAAGCGGGTGGCAATGCCATCGCGGAGATCCTGTTCGGCGATGCGAACCCCGGCGGCCGGCTGCCAATCTCGTTTCCCATCGCGGAGGGGCAGCTGCCCCTGGTGTACAATCACAAACCGACCGGACGGGGCGATGACTATCTCGATCTCTCCGGCAAACCACTCTTCCCGTTCGGATTCGGCCTCAGCTATACCACGTTCGAATACCGGGACCTGCGGATCGATCCGGCAGGTCTTACTGTTCGCTGTGTAGTGCGCAACACCGGCACGCGCGCCGGCGACGAGGTGGCGCAGCTCTACCTGCGGCGGCCTCTGGCGTCGGTTGCCCAACCGGTGCTGCAGCTCGCCGGATTGCAGCGGGTGACGCTGGCTCCGGGTGAATCCCGCGAGGTCCTCTTTGGTCTTGACCGGCGGCAGCTCATGATCCTGGATCGCGATCTGCATTGGGTGATGGAGCCGGGAACCGTGCGGGTGCTGATCGGCGCTTCATCCGCAGACATCCGGCTACGGGGAGATCTTTCCCTCCCATGAATACCCTGGAACGTCGAGAGTTCCTCGCCGCTATGGCTTCGGTCCCTCTGGCCAGTCTGGCCAATCTGCCCGCTCGAGCCCCTCGACCGGTTCCTTCCCGTTCCCAGCTCGAGTGGCAGCGCGACGAGCTCGCGCTCTTCCTCCACTTCGGCATGAACACCTTCACCAACCGGGAGTGGGGCGACGGGACCGAAAGCCACGAGATCTTCAACCCCTCCGCCCTGGACGCTCGCCAGTGGGCTCGGGCGGCACGCGCGGCGGGATTCCGGGCCATGATTCTCACCGCCAAGCATCACGACGGCTTCTGTCTCTGGCCGACCCGGACCACCATTCACTCGGTGGCGAGCACTCCGTGGCGGGGCGGCGGCGGTGACGTGGTGCGCGAGTTCGTCGATGCCTGCCGCGCCGAGGAGCTTCGGGCCGGCCTCTATCTCTCTCCCTGGGACC
Source organism: uncultured Gemmatimonadales bacterium (assembly GCA_963841505.1). Lineage (GTDB taxonomy): Bacteria > Gemmatimonadota > Gemmatimonadetes > Gemmatimonadales > GWC2-71-9 > JABFSM01. The sequence continues at coordinate 133,830 of CAWJCZ010000001.1, read as the reverse complement.
GGAACAACGTCGCCTACGGAGACTCCCCGCGGTACAACGACATCTACTGCGACCAGCTCACCGAGTTGTTGTCGGGTTACGGGCCCATTCACGAAGTCTGGTTCGATGGTGCCAATGGCGAAGGACCCAACGGCAAGCGGCAGGAATATGACTGGCCCAGGTTCTGGGGACTGGTTCGCCAGCTCCAGCCGGACGCGGTCATCTTCTCGGATGCCGGCCCGGATATCCGGTGGATCGGCAACGAGAATGGGTCGGCCGGCGTGACCAACTGGTCCACCATGGATCCGGACGCGGTGCCCTACCCCGGCGCTCCGGGCGATGCGGTCATTCGGGCTCTCCAGCAGGGCGACCCGGCCGGCACCGTATGGCGCCCCGGTGAAACCGACGTCTCGATCCGGCCGGGATGGTTCTATCACCCGGAAGAGGATGGGCGGGTTAAATCGGTGGATGACCTGGTCGCGATCTACCTGAGCTCGGTCGGGCGGAATTCCAAGCTGCTCCTCAACGTCCCCCCGACCCGCGAAGGTCTGCTGCATGAGATCGATGCGGCACGCCTGCTCCAGCTCAGACATCGGCTGGCGGCGATGTTTCTGGAGGACGTCGCGATGGGCCGCGAGCCGTCGTGGCAGGTCATCGGTCCCCGTTCGGCGGTCGGCACCGTGGACCTGAGTGAGCCGGGTCGGGTCGGGATCGCGGACCTCCAGGAGAACATCGTGCACGGCCAGATCGTAGCCCGCTACGAGCTGGAGGGATTCGACGGAACCTCGTGGACATCGCTCTCGAGCGGGACCACCATCGGGTATCGCAAGCTCGACCGCTTCGAGCCCAGGGTCATCACCCGCGCCCGCCTCCGTATCGAAGACGCACTCGAGCGCCCCCGCCCGGTCCGGATCGGATTGTACCGGAGCGAGGAGTGATTCTTCCCGCGAGAGACTTGGAGCGGGTTGCCATCGAGGATCACCGCGGAAGTCATTCCTACCGGAACCTTCTCGAAGCCTCCGAGCGCGCCGCGGCCGGCCTGCTCGAGTCCCGAACCGACTTGCTCGAGGAGCGGGTCGCGTTCTTCGTTTCTCCCGGATTCGACTACGTGGCCACCCAGTGGGGGATCTGGCGGGCCGGCGGAATCGCGGTCCCTCTCGCGCTTTCGCATCCCGACGCCGAGCTCGAGTATGTGGTGGGAGATTCGGGGGCGTCGGTCGTGGTCGCCGAGCCCGCCGCAGCCGATCGCCTGCGCCCGATTGCCCTGGCGGCCGGGGCTCGCTTCCTGGATACCGAAGAGTTGCTCGACACTCCTCGACGTCCGGGCCTGCCGGTGATCGCCGCCGAACGCCGCGCCATGATCATCTACACCAGCGGCACCACCGGAAAGCCCAAAGGGGTGGTAACCACCCATGGCAATATCGAGGCGCAGATCGCGGCGCTCCTCGCGGCCTGGGAATGGTCTCCGGAGGACCGGATTCTTCTGGTGCTGCCACTCCATCATGTGCACGGCATCATCAATGTGGTCGGCTGCGCGCTTCGGGCCGGAGCAACCTGCGAGATGCTGCCTCGCTTCGACGCCGCGGAAACCTGGCGTCGGATCACCGAAGGACGGCTCACCGTGTTCATGGCCGTCCCGACGATTTATCAACGACTGATCACTGCGTGGAAGGAGATGGACGCCATCACCCGCGATCGCAGCGCCGCCGGGTGCCGGCGCCTGCGCCTCATGGTCTCCGGGTCGGCGGCGTTGCCGGTCAGCGTCCTCGAAGAATGGAAGGCCATCAGCGGTCACACTCTGCTGGAACGCTATGGCATGACCGAGCTGGGCATGGCGCTTTCCAATCCCCTCCATGGAGAGCGGAAGCCCGGATTCGTGGGCGCCCCGCTCCCCGGGGTGAGTGTCCGGCTGGTGGACGACGCCGGCGTTCCGGTTTCTGAGGGGACCCCGGGCCAGATTGAAGTTCGAGGACCGAATGTCTTCCTGGAGTACTGGAACCGGCCGGAGGAAACCCGTGACGCCTTCCGGGAAGGCTGGTTCAAGACTGGCGATACCGCAGTGCGCGAAAGAGACTCTTACCGCATCCTGGGCCGAAGTAACGTCGACATCATCAAGACCGGTGGTTTCAAAGTGTCCGCCCTGGAGATCGAGGAGGAGCTCCGGATCCATCCCGCTATTCGCGAGTGCGCTGTCGTCGGCCTGCCCGACACCGAGTGGGGCGAGCGGATCGCCGTGGCGGCCGAGCTGCGCGACGGATCGCGGCTTTCTCTGGAGGAGCTGCGCGACTGGGCCCGGAACCGGCTCGCGCCGTACAAGCTCCCGCGGCAGCTCTGCTGCATCAGTGAGCTGCCGAGAAATGCAATGGGGAAGGTGATGAAGCCGCTGGTAGTGAAGCTCTTCTAGGTGGGCAGCCCGATCGGATTCGTCTGTTGCAGCACCGCAGCCAGAGCAAGGACCGCTTCTTCTCCCTCGGGTCTTCCCACGACCTGAAGACCGACCGGCAGCCCCAGGGCGTCGCGGCCACAGGGAACCGAGGCCACCGGCAATCCGGTCAGGCTCAGCACGAAGGTCGGTGCGATCCAGTCCACATAGGTCTTCATGACCCGGCCTGCCACGGTGTCAGGATAGTTCTGCTCCACCGGGAAGGGAGAAACGGCCATGGTCGGGGTGAGCAGGTGATCGTAACGCTCGAACAGGACCCGGAACCGGTGCCAGATCGTTCCCCGGATCGCTTCGGCTCGGCCGATGTCGGGGACTCCGCTGCCCAGCCCCGCCTTCGTGTTATTGCGGACGTTGACGCCGAACTCGTCGATCCGGTCGAGGCGTTCCTGCATCCAGCTCACGAACCATAACCCGCGCAGCGCGAGGAAGGCCTCTCGGCATTCCGAGAGGTCGAGATCGACCGGCTCGACTTCCACGCCTGCGTCGGCCAGGCGCTGGGCGGCGTTTCGGCAGATCGCCTCGAGCGCGTGGTCCACTCCGATGCCCGCGATGTCGGAGCAATAGGCCACTCGAAGCCCCGGCCGGGGACCCCGTCGAACCGCCCCGGGAAAATCCCGTCCGGCGGTGGGCTGACGCAGCGGAGAGAAAGAACTCGGGCCGGCCATGGCCTGGAGCATCAACCCGACGTCTTCTGCGGTGCGGGCCATCGGTCCGGTGACCTGGAGCGTGTCCCAGGTCCAGTCGCTCGGATGAGTGGGTACCAGCCCCGGAGAGGGACGGAGTCCGACCACACCACAGAAGGAAGCGGGAATCCGGAGCGAGCCGCCCAGATCGGTTCCTTCGGCGAGGGCAATCATCCCGCTCGCAAGGGCCGCGGCACCGCCTCCGGTCGATCCTCCCGCACTCAGCTGTGGACTCCACGGGTTTCTGGTTCGACCGAACACGTCGTTCCAGGTGTTGCCGCCGGCCGCGAATTCCGGGGTATTCGTCTTCCCCAGCACGATCGCCCCGGCGGCGCGGAGCCGCTGCACCACCAGCGCGTCTTCCTCGGGGACGTGATCGCGATAGAGCGGAGAGCCGAATGTGGTCCGGAGCCCGGCGACCTGGGTCACGTCCTTGATGCCGACCGGCACTCCGGCGAGGAGGCCAGCCGGTTCGCCGCTGGCCAGACGGCGCTCGAGATCCCGCGCGTCGTCGAGCGCCTGCGGGTTGAGTGTGACGATCGCGTTGATCCGCGGGTTGATCTCCTCGACCCGCCGGAGCGCCGCCTCGACCACCTCCACTGGAGAGACCTCCCGAGCGGCCACTTGGCGCGCGATCTCGGTCGCGCTGAGCACAGGCAGGCTTCAAGCGGACGAACCCACGGGATCCACAGATTTCACAGACGAAGAAAGGGATTGCGGAGACGGTCCTGCCAGCCGGCGGTATTGGAGCGATGGTGCGCCGAAATTGAGGAGGAGTCCTCGAGTCGATTCTGCTGGCCATCAGGTAGTGAATGATTTGTCCTTCCTCCCGTTTCGTCAGGCGATCCATTGCCTTCAACTCGACAATGATTTCCTCATAGCACCAGAAGTCAACCCGGTACCGCAGTCCCAGCGGTGATCCCTTGTAGAAAACCGGCAGCTCCATTTCTCGTTGGTTCACAACCCCTCGTGTCTCGAATTCCACCTCAAGAGCGGCCTGATAAACAGGTTCGAGAAAGCCCGGTCCAAGATTCCGATGCACCTCCATTGCGGCCCCAATGATGGCGTAGGTCTGCCGATCCCGGAGCCGGCCTGCCTTTGTTGTCAAATCAACTGTTTCCATCTGTGAAATCTGTGGACCCCGTGGCAAGGAAGCGGATCCCAAACCCCACCCCCCAGACCGGTTTGACTCGGACTGTCAGGGATTCCGGGGCCAGTCGCCCAGCCAGGCCACCGTCCGGCAGAAGGCCGCTTCCCCACCCCGGAACTTCCAGGGAAAACACCCGACGATACAGCGCTTGTTCTGGAGCTCGGGAACGTCGACTTCGCCGCCCACATTCTCGATGTGCATGCAGTCGTGCGGGAACAGCGCGTTATGGGTGAGCTGGTAGGCCGAATCGGGGAACATCTTCTCGACCCCTTTTTTCCCGCCGAACAGCGCCTCGGCCCGGGCCCGCACCCGGTCGCATTGGCCGTGCATCCCCTTCCCCAGGAATCGCCCGATCGGGAGGTTCATCGGGTGATCGGTCGAAATGCAATCGACCCCCCAGATGTGAATCTTCTTCTTGAGGAGCCAGGGAACCATGTCGGGATGGGCACCCGGGTGCATGTGGATATAGCGCTCCTCATCCGGCTCCGCGCCGAACTGGGAATGCCGGTGCCAGCCGGTGTGCAGAATCAGGAGATCCCCCGGTTTCACCTTCACCCGTTTTTCGATCATCTTCGGCGTGTACACCCCGAGCTCGCCCATCTCGTCGCGGAGATCGACGATGACACCGGGACCGCAGAGCCACGCCATCGGGATCTCGTCGATGGTGCGGCCCGCGGTGACGAAATGGCGCGGCGCATCCAGGTGGGTGCCCATGTGGTTCGAGGTCTGGATGTACTGGGCATTGACCCCATGCTCGGCCTTGCGCTTGATGTATTTCACTTCGAAAGGCGGGTAGTAGGGCCAGAAGGAAACTTCCTGGTTGAGCGGCTGGGAAAGGTCGTAAGTCCGCATTCAAGCCTCGGGCGTGGTTCGGAGGAAAGAAGTGGCGCGGGTCAGCGCGCGACGGATCAATACCCGGGCGAGCTGGCGGCGATAGGCTTCGGTGGCATGGAGGTCGGACGGAGGCTCGATGTCGATCGTGGCGCCCAGCTCGGCGGCGGTCCGGATGGACTGGTCATCGATCGGTTGTCCCTCGAGCGCCGCCATTGCCCCGCGCGCGAGTACCGGACCCTCCCCGACGCTCAGCAACGCGATCCGGGCGCGCTGGCATCGCCTCGAATCGGAGAGCTGAACCATCACCGCGACCCCGACCAGCGCGTAGTCTCCGTGCCGCCGCGCAAATTCCTCGAAGGCCCAGCCGCTTCGTATCGGAGCCGGCGGGATCTCGACCGCCACTACCAGCTCTCCCGGTTGCAACGCGGTGGCGAACAACCCGGTGAAAAAGTCCTCCGCCCGGACCCGACGCTCACCGCCCTGGCCCCGCAATATCACGGTCGCCTCGAGCGCCACCATGACGGCCGGCAGCTCCGCGGCTGGGTCCGCGTGGGCCAGGCTGCCTCCGAGCGTCCCGCGGGTGCGAATCTGCGGGTGCGCGATGTGAGGCATCGCCTCGGCAAGCAGAGGGGCCCGTTCCCGTACCAGGCTGCTCCGCTCGATCGCGACGTGTCGAGTCAGGGCCCCGATCCGAATCCCGGCATCCAGGGCGGTAATGCCCTCCAGCTCCCTGAGCCGATTGAGATCCACCAGCGCGGCCGGCGCCGAGAGGCGGAAGTTCATCGCGGGAATGAGGCTCTGTCCGCCGGCGAGCGGTTTGGCATCCTCCCGGTCGGCCAGCAACGCCAGGGCCTGGTCCAGGGAATCGGGGCGGTAGTACTCGAACGAAGCCGGTTTCATGCGAGCCGCGCCGCGAGCTCCCGTTGCAGGGCTTCGAGGCCCTGTCGGGTGAGCATTCGGCTCACCGAGTCCAGCAGGCGCTGACCTAACCCGGCGATCTTCCCGCCCACCTGAAGGTCGGCCCGGTAGTGCATCGACGTTTCCGCCCCCTCCGGTGAGAGCGTCACCATCGCGGTCCCCCGGGTGAACCCGAACTTCCCCTTGCCGTCGATCTGCATCGTATAGGACGCGGGAGGCTTCAGGTCCGCCAGGGTGATCACCAGGTCGAATTCCGCCGCGGTGATCGGTCCGACCCCCACCGCCATTTTCCCTTCGTAACGATCCGGCGCGGTCCGGACCAGCTCCCGGGTGCCCGGCATGGCCTTGGCGAGAACCTCGGGATCCATGAGAAGACTCCAGATCTGCTCCGGTGTGCCCGGCAGTACGTGCGTCCCGTCAACGATCACCGATCGCTCCTCTCTGGCTACTCTGGCCCGCGACCATCAGCTCCCACAATCGATTGGGGCTGAGCGGTATCTCGGTAATCTCGAACCCGCCGCCCAGCGCGTCCTCCACCGCCTGGGCGAATGCCGCCCCGGTGGGAATCGCGCCCGCCTCGCCCACACCCTTGGTCCCCAGCGGATTGAGCGGCGAGGGAGAAACCAGGTGGGCCATTTCCACCGTCGGAACTTCGAGCGCGGTCGGAAGCAGGTAGTCCATGAACGACGCGTTCTGGAGCTGGCCGTTCTCGTCGAATCGGAGCTGCTCGTAGAAGGCGTTGCCGATCCCGTGGGCGACCCCGCCCTGCACCTGGGCTTCCACCACCATCGGATTGATGACCACGCCGCAGTCGTGCACCACCACGTAACGTCGTATCGCCACCGCCGCGGTCTCGGCGTCCACCTCGACCACCATCGCGTGCACCCCGTTCGCCGCGTTGCCCCGATCGGGACCGAAGTAGGCGGTGGCCTCGAGCCCCGGTTCGGTGCCTGGGGTCACCGCTCCCCGAAGCGGATTGGCCCGCCGCGCCAGCTCGCCCAGAGAAATCGCGTTCGCCGCGCGGTCCCGTTGATACACCTTCCCCTGGGCGAGGACCAGCTCAGTGGCCGGGACGCCAAGCGCCCCGCTCGCCACCGCGAAAATCTTTTCTCGCACCTTCATGGCCGCAGCGTGACAGGCGCTGCCGGCCACCACCGCTCCCCGGCTCGCGAAGGTACCGGTGCCCCAGGCAAACTCGCGGGTATCCCCGGTACTCACCTGGATCTGTTCGATCCCGACGGTCAGCACTTCGGCGACGATTTGCGCAAAGGTGGTGAAGTGACCCTGCCCCTGGGTACCGACGCCGGTGGCAAGGCGGACCGTCCCACTCGGCTCCACCGTAACCCGCGCGCCCTCGTACGGCCCGACCCCGGTGCCCTCGATGTAGGACACCACGCCGATGCCGACGTGTTTTCCCGCCTTGCGGAGCGCGGGTTGCTCGTCCCGCAGGAATCGCTCGTACCCGATCAGCTCGGCGGCCCGGTCCAGCGCGGCGGGATAGTTCCCGCTGTCGTACACCAGCGGACGGAAATCCTGGAACAGAATTTCGTGGTCATAGGGAAACTGGTCGGGTTGAATGCAGTTGCGCCGGCGGATCTCGACCCGGTCGATCCCGAGCTCGCGCGCGGCGAAGTCGAGCAGCCGCTCCATCACGAAGACGCCGTGCTGGCGCCCCGCTCCCCGCACCGGCGTCACGATCGGTTTGGTGGTGAAGACCGCGGTGAATTCGCTGTCGTAGTTGGGCACGACATACGGGCCGAGCAGCGTGCACTGGCTGTTGATCGGCACGGTGAGCCCGTAGGGATCGTACGCCCCGGTATCATGGAGGAACCGGTCCTTCACGCCCAGGATGCGTCCGTCCGCGGCCACCGCAAGCTCGGCGTCGTGCACCTGGCCCCGCTCCTGGGTCGTCGCGAAAAAATTCTCCCGGCGGTCCTCGATCCATTTGACCGGGCGGCCCAGCTGCATCGCCGCCCAGGGAATCAGCACTTCCTCCGGGTAGAACATCATGATCTTGGGGCCGAATCCGCCCCCGATGAACGGCGCAATCACCCGGACCTGCGACTGACGGAGCCCGAGCAACTCGGCCATGCCGTTCCGGATCGGAATCGGCGCCTGGGTGGTATCCCAGATGGTCAGCTCTTCGGCGCGGGTATCCCACGCGGCCACCACGCCGCGGTTCTCGATCGCCGCGGAGGCTCCCCGGTCGTAGTGAAAGCGCCGGGAAATGATCCGGTGCGCGGTCTTCGCGGCCGCCGCGTAGTCACCCTTGGTCTGATGCACGTGAGCCGCGAGGTTCGTCCCAAACTGTTCATGCACCAGCGCCGATCCCGGTAAGAGCGCCGACTCGAGGTCCACGACGGCGGGAAGCGGCTCGAGATCCACCACGATGTCTTCGAGAGCGTCCTCCGCGAGATAGCGGCTCTCGGCGACCACCATGGCAAGGGGCTCGCCGGCATGCCGCACCTTGTCCCGCGCGAGCGGAACCTGGGTAGCCGCGTTGAACACCATGCCGGGAATCGGCGGAGGCGGGACCAGCAGCGGCCCGGGACGCCAGTAGTCGCCCAGGTCCTTCGCGGTATAGACCGCGACCACGCCCGGGCGCGCCCGGGCGGCGCCCGGGTCGATGCTCCGAAGGGTGCCGTGCGCTTCATCACTTCGAAGAAACGCGACGTGCAGCATGCCCGGCAGCTCGACATCGTCCACGAAGAGCGCCCGCCCGGTGAGCAACCGGGCATCCTCGAGCCGAGGTACTGAGACGCCAAAGTACACCGGGCTCATGTCCGCCTGTCCGCCGGTCCGTCAGTCCGCCGGTTCACATATCGCTGCACCGCCGTCACGATGTTCGCGTAGCCGGTGCAGCGGCACAGATTTCCCGAAATGGCTTCGCGGATCTCGGATTCAGTCGGCGCGGGGTGTCGTTCGAGGAACGGCACCAGGGTCATGAGGAAACCCGGGGTACAGAACCCGCATTGCAGCGCATGGGATTCGTGAAAGGCCTGCTGAAGCGGATGGAGCGATTGGGGAGTGCCGAGGCTTTCGACCGTCTTGATCTCGTGGCCGTCAGCCTGGACCGCGAACACCAGGCAGGACCGCACCGGCTCTCCATCCAGGAGCACGGTGCAGGCGCCGCAGACCCCGTGTTCGCAGCCGACATGGGTGCCCGGCAGGCCCAGGTCGTGGCGAAGAAAGTCCGACAGGAGGAGCCGCGGTTCGACCTCCCGCGTCTGGCTGCTCCCGTTCACAACGAGGGTGATGGGATGCATGGAGAGGGAGAACGATACCCTCTCCGGTGGCTCGTCGCTACGCTCGCCGGAACGAGGCGACGAGGCTCACCACCATCAGCAGGATGCCGCACACCACCACGATCGCCGCGCCGGTGGGCAGGTCCAGGGCATACGATGACCAGAGGCCCAGCAGGCTCGCCGCCACAGCCACTCCCCAGCCCACCAGCAATCGCGTGGACCACTGCTTCGCCAGCATCACCCCGCACACTGCCGGCACGATCAGGTAGGCAAAGGTGAGCAGCACGCCGGCCATCCGGACGAAGCTGACGACCACCAGCGCGAAGGCGGCGTAGAAAAGAAAATCCCACAGGTGCACGTTGATCCCCTGGGACTCGGCTTGCTCGGGATCCGAAGACACCAGGGCGAACCGCCGGTGAAAGACGGCATAGAAAGCCGCCAGTCCGATGAAGATCAGGGCCCGCTGGCCGACTTCCCCCCGCGTGACGTTGAGGATGTCGCCGGTCAGAAGGTGCTCCAGCTCTTCCTTGCCTCCCGCCACCCGGCTGAGCAGCAGGATCACTCCCGCCGCCGCGACCACGAAGGTGATCCCGATGATCGCCTCCTGCGGCACGTTTCGTTTCTTGACCCCGCGCGACCAGCTGAAGAACGCGGCCCCCAGAAACGTGACCCCCAGCGAGATCCAGAAGGTGATCGGATCGGAAAAATGGTGACCCAGCAGGAGGGCGACGCAGGTGCCAAGGGTTGCGACCTGGGCCAGCGCCAGATCCACGAAGATCACTTCGCGTCTCACCACGTGAAGACCGAGATAGACGAGAAGCGGTGGCAGAACGAGGCACGCGGCCAGCGGCCACTTCATGATCTGCCAGGCAACCTGGAAATCCGCCTGAATCATGGCTTACCCCCGAGGGCGGTCGCGAGCGCATGCACCAGGTAATCCATCAGGTCGACGTAGCCGGTGGTGTTGGGCACCGCCCCGGGCTGTTGCGGCATCAGCACGACGGTGCCGTTGGTCTGCCGCGCCACCGTCTCGGCGGTCCTGTGGTTCTGGTAGGGCTGCACCGTGATGACTCGCGCGTTCTGGGACTTCATCGCCGTCACCACCTCCGCGAGGTGGGAGGGCGAGGGCGAGATTCCCGGCTTGGGCTCCAGCTCGCCGATGATGTCCAGGTTGAACCGGGTCGCGAAGTAGATGAAGTCCTTGTGATAGGTCACGATCTTGGCTCCGCGAAACGGCGCCAGCATCTGTTGCCATTCCGGGAGCTTCTGATCGATGGTCGCGGTGAAGCGGGCGAGGTTTGCCTTGAACGTCGCGGCGTCGGCCGGATCCACCTGGGAAAGGTGGTCGGCAATCTCGCCGGCGACGATTTTCGCGTTCACCGGGTCGATGAGGAAGTGCGGGTTACCGAGGGCGTGGATGTCGCCCTTGGACCGGTCGAAGGTGGTCGGGACCTCCAGCAGGTGGATCCCGGTGGAGGCGACCACTCGGCCCGGAGCCCCGGCCGCAATCTTGGAATTGCGGGCGTTGTCGAGCAGCGGCGGCAGCCAGCCCAGCTCGAGCTCGGCGCCGCCTTCGATCAGCACGTCGGCCCGGTTGAGCGTGATCAGGTGGCTGGGTTTGGGGTCGACGAAGTGGGCGTCCTCGGTCGGCTTGGCGAGGGCAGTCACGTCGATCGCGTCACCCCCGATTGTCCCGCGCGATCGCCGCCAGGTCCGGCGTGGTCGCGACCACGTTGAGTTTCTTCGCGGCCGGTGGATGAGCCACCCCCGCAAGAAGCGCCAGCATTGCCAGTTTGAGTGTTCCAGTCATGATTCTGAGCTTTCCCTTCCTTAGAACTTGTGCGCGGCGTGCGCGCCGAGGATGAACTCGAACTGCAGCCACACCGAGTGATCGATGCCGATTCCCTTCCGGTCATCGTAGTTGTATTGCAGGCGGATCTTCGAGAACTCGCTCGGATACCAGGTCAGGTTGGGGGAAACCCGGGTTCGGGTCGCCCGATCCGCCACCGTGAACGCGGCCTGACTGCCGCTGACATATTCGCCCCGAAGACCCAGCACCACCCGCGGCTTGACTCCCCAGAGCAACTGGGAGTACACCCCTCGATCGTGGAGCTCTTCGGCGGGGAGCATGACTTGAGGATCCTCCACCGACGGCCGCTCCGCCGCGTCGTAGCGCCGGAACATCGCCTCGGTCTGCCAGGATACGAACGGAAATCCCTGATGGGCTCTCGCCGATTTCCACTTCCAGTAGAGGTCCGCCCCGTAGATCTGGGTCCGGGCATGCGGCCCCGAGCTGTTGGGCCCGAACGCGCCCGAGACACCCATCAACAGGACCTGGGTGGAGGTCAGGTCGAGCGAGGTGTTGATCCGGGGCTGGATCAGGAAATCCCCGAGACCCGAAACCTCCCGGTCAACCGGGACCCCGCCGTGAATCTCGGAAGACTCTTCCGAATCGAAGCTCCAGTTGGTCCCCCCCCTGCTGTTGAAGACCCCGAGCAGGGCCTCGGTATACCACTTCGTTGGAAGCAGCCAGGAGACCCTTGCCCCCTGGCTCCTCAACCCTTCCGCCCCGAACATTCGATTGAGGACCAGCGGCTGATCCACTGCCGGCCACGCGTGCGGATGTTGCTGATTCTGGCGCCCGAATTCGGCGAAGAACTGTCCGACCCGGAGCTGAAGATTGGCGGGGAGCGAGGTGGTCAGGACGTACGCTTCCTCCAGCTCGAACTCCGACTCGCCGCTGGTGTCGAGCTTGTACACGACATTGACGAATCCTCTGAAGTACGGGTCCACCGCTCCGTCGAGGGTCAGCTCCTCGTTGGGAATGGTGAAGCCGCGGACGTGCGGATCATGATCCCCTTTCTGAAGCGATGGGACGTCCTTCTCGCTCGACCATCCGAAGTCGGAGAGCCCCGAGAACCCGAAATTCATGTACACGCCCGCCGAGGCCTGCACCAGCGCCACCGGCGGCTCCACGGGGGCTGGGTGGCTGCCAGCTCGAAATCGCGCCTGGCGGTCAAACCGTGCCTGGAGCCTGGACAAGACGGCGACGACGGAATCCCGCGGAACCGGATTCTGGTCCCGAGGCAGACTGTCGGATTGTTGAGCCGCCGCATGCGTGGTGCTACCAAGGACTACAGTCACTGCGGCAAGCAGTGTTCGCATAATTCCTCCAAAATGGACCAAACCACCTGTAATGGCGTTCAGACCTGGAGGAGTGGCGGCGCTCGAGAAAAAGGTTGGAAGACCGGAAAGGCAGGCAACAGCTCGGGGGAGACCGGTGGCGCCGAGACGGTTTGGGGATCCATCGATCGGAGCGTCGGCACCACGAACGCGGGAGTCACCGGAGGATGGTGGGCCGTCGCCCGGAGACTGCACTGGTCGGCGTGACAACCGCCCGAGGTCTCGATGTGGGAGGTCGGGGCAACGACGACCCCCCGATGACTGTGGTACAGCAAGCCGTCCAGGGCGGGAAGGTCCCCTCCCCCGCTGCTCATCAGAAGGATGAATAGCGCTCTAAACAGACGCGAAACCGGACCCGCAGGCATGGAAATGAATTTACCATGGTCCCGAGGCGCGGGCTTTCGGTGCATCAGGCGGTCCCGAATGGATTCGTGAGGCTCGGGCTCTGCGGCGTGAACAGCTCGGCGCCGTTCTCGGTGATCACCATATCGTCCTCCAGCCGGATCCCGAACTCGCCCTGGATGTAGATCCCCGGTTCGTCGCTGAACGTCATTCCGGGTTGCAGTTTGAGCGTGTTGCCTCGCACCAGGTAGGGCCATTCGTGGCCGTCCATCCCGATGCCATGGCCCACCCGGTGGGAGAAGTACTTGTAGTCGGGGCCGTAACCCGCATCCACGATCACTTTCCGCGCGGCCGCGTCCACCGCCTGCGCCTCCACGCCGGGCCGGGCCGCTGCCAGGGCTGCGGACTGCGCCGCGTGCTCGATCGCAAACACTTTTTTCATCTTCTCAGTCGGCTGGCCCAGCACGAAGGTGCGGGTAATGTCCGACTGGTAACCCTCCACCGTGCAGCCATCATCGACCATGATGATGGTGCCTTCGCGAATCGTCTGCGGCGTGGCAGAACCATGGGGCAGCGCGGTGTACTCGCCTACCTGCACGCTGGCAAAGCCCGAAAAGCCCATCCGGGAATACGCTGCGCTGATAAGCGACTGGACATCTCCCTGAGTCATCCCCGGCTTGATCGCCTGATACGCCGCCGCATACGCCTTGAGCGTGATCTGGTTCGCGAGCTTCATGAGCGCCAGCTCATGCGCATCCTTGATCATGCGGCAGCCCGCTGTCACCGGGGTAGCACTTCCCACCTTGATGGCCGGCGCCGCCGCCGCAATCCCGTCCGCGAAGACGTACTTGATGGTCTCTTCGACCCCGATCCGCGCGGTGGTGAGGCCGGCGCTCTTCAGTCCCTCGACCACCCGCTGGTATGGACTCTGGTCTTCCTCCCAGGTCAGGACCCTGGTGCCGCTCCCCAGTGGGCCGGTCCGGGCCTGCTCCAGGGTCCGTTCTTCCTCGAACTTCGGAGTGACAATGAACGCCTCTCCCTTGACCGGTATCACCACGCAGGTGAGCCGCTCGCTGTTGCCCCAGCGCATCCCGGTGAAGTACACCAGCGAAGTGCCGCCGGCCATGACGATGGCGTCGAGCGAGTTGGCCGTCATGAGGCGGCGGGCGCGCTCGAGCCGGTGTCGCCGCTCTTCGAGCGAGATCGGCGTCGCCTGGGACCGCATGGAGCTGAGCGACCGAATCGATGGCGCCAGATCGCGGTCATCCCGCTGTGCCGGACCTTGGGCGGCGGTGGTGGTGGAGATTGTCGAGGTCGCGGCCCCCGCAATGGCAAGTCCCGAGCTGCCGATGAAAGTCCTTCGCGAGATCTTCACTCGTTTCTCCTGTCCGCTGAGAGGCCCGCCACGCCGGAACAAATGTAAAGCCCGAAGATCCCGACCCGTCTTGACCGAAAGGAATACTAGCGATAGCTTAACTGTTAGGTTATATAACTAAATGGTTATATAAATTATGGGGGAAGCACATGCGGCCAGCAAGTGATGCATTGAGCGCCGTCTTCTTTGCCATGGCAGATCCAACCCGCCGCGCCATTCTGACCCGGCTATCCCGTGGCTCCGCGACCGTGAAAGAGCTGTCCGCTCCCTTTTCCATGAGTGGCCCGGCCATCTCCAAACACCTTCGGGTGCTGGAGCGCGCCGGTCTGATTCAACGTGGAAAGACAGCCCAGTGGCGGCCCAGCACACTCGACCCGAAACCGATCAGGCAGGTGGCCGAGTGGGCCGAGGAATTCCGCCGATGCTGGGAGGCGAGCGATGCGCGCCTCGACACCGACCTCGAACAGTTCAACCAGGAGAGCAGCGATGAAGAGTGCTGAGCCCCGCGTCACCAGGTGGATTTGCGGCCCGGTGGCGAGTGGCACTATGTCTTCCGGAAATCGGATGGCACCGAAATGGAAATGCGGGGCTCGTTCGGCGAAGTGAGTCCGCCCGGTCGGGTCGTGTCGACCGAGCGGTGGGGACCGGAGTGGCCCGAGACGCAGACCGGCATGAAAGACGGGGCGGATCAGAGCTACGCCCGGATGGAACGCTACCTCGCGACCCTGGCGTGACCGCAACGGCTCGGCAGGTTCGGGAAATCCTCGCCTGGCTCAACCGGAAGGGAACCCGGAAGAACCGGGAAGGGATGGCTCGCTATGCGATCGTTGCCGACAAGGTCTACGGCGTTTCGGTCGCCGATATCCGCACCCTCGGCAAGAAGACCGGGCGAAGCCACGCGCTCGCGCTCGCCCTGTGGAAGACCGGCTGGTACGAAGCCCGGATGCTGACGGCGTTCGTCGATGAGCCCGCCCGGGTCACTTCGGCGCAGATGGACCGATGGGCCAGGGACTTCGACAACTGGGCCATCTGCGATACGCTCTGCTTTCACCTGTTCGACAAGACGCCCCATGCCTGGAAGAAGGTGAAGGCGTGGAGCCGCCGGCGGGAGGAATTCGTCAAGCGCGCGGGGTTCGCGCTGCTGGCGAGTATTGCGCTCCACGACAAGCAGGCGCCCGACGCACCGTTTCTCCGCGCGCTCAAGCTGATTGAGCGAGCCGCGACGGACGAACGGAACTTCGTGAAGAAGGGAGTAAGCTGGGCGCTCCGGCTGATCGGGCGGCGGAATCCAGCCCTGAACAAGGCGGCGGTCGCCGTCTCCAGGCGACTGGTCGCCTCCCCGCATCCGGCGGCGCGATGGATCGGCCGGGATGCCCTGCGCGAGCTGGTCTAGTGGGGGGTCTCCGCGGTCCAGCTTCCTCCTAACGCGCGGTAGAGCCGCACCGTCTGGGTCAGGTACTGCCGCTCCTGCGCCACCAGGGCCAGCTGAGCGGTAAAGAGCGATCGCTGCGAGTCGAGCACTTCCAGGTAGCTCGAAATCCCGTTGTCATACCGCTGCACCGCCAGGGCATAGGCTCGTGCCAGCGCCTGGGTCTGGGTTTGCTGGGAGACGAGCTGGTCCTGACTGAGACGAAGTCCGACCAGGGCGTCGTCCGCCTCCCGGAACGCCTGGAGGACGGTCTGCTGGTAGCGACCTCGCGCCTGGTCGGCCCGGGCCCGCGCCGCCGAGACCTGGTTCTCGAGTCGCAATCCAGTGAAGATCGGGATCGAGACCCCGATCTGGCCCACGTAGATCTCGTTGCCCTTGGCGAACAGGCTGTCGAATCCCTGGCTCTGCCGGCCATACTGCCCGGTCACCATAACCCGCGGCATGATGTTGCCGATGGCGAGGCCGATCCTCGCCGTGGCGGCCTGAAGGTCGCGCTCCGCCCGCATCACGTCGGGGCGGCGGAGCAGCAGGTCCGACGGAATCGAGTCGGGCACCTGCACCGCCGTGACCGCGTGCTCGAGCGGCGCGCCGCGAATCACCGGGCCGGGCGCCTGGCCCAGCAGAACGTTGAGCTGGTGTTCCTTCTCGGACCGTTGCCGGGCGAAGTCCGCCAGCCGGGTGGCCGAACCGGCGGCCTCCGCCTCGAACTGACGCACGTCGAGCTCGGAAATCACCCCTTCGGCGAACCGGCGCTGGGCAAGATTGAGGGTCGAGCGGCGCGACTCGAGCGTCTGCTGGGAGATCTCCACTGCCCGGTCCAGCTCGCGAAGCTCGAGATACCCGGTCACCACATCGCCCACCAGTGACACCACCGCGGCGCGCTCGTCTTCCTGGCGTCCCTTGAGATCGAACGACGCGGCCTGGGTCTGCCGGCGGATCCGGCCCCAGAAATCGAGCTCCCAGGACAGATCGCCGGTCACCCGCACCACGTCGTAGCCGAGAGCCCCGAGGGATCCGAACACCACCTGGTTGGTACTGGCGGCGCCGTTCAGACTCAGCTGGGGAAAGAGGTCGGCCCGGGCCACGCCGACCAGGGCGCGGTACTCGCGCACCCGGGCGGTCGCGATCTGGAAGTCGTGGTTGTTGGCGAGGGCCAGCCGCACCAGGCGCACCACCGCGGTGTCGCCCAGCACGTCGAGCCAGGCCTGATCGCTGGCCGGATCGAGGGCGAGCGGACGCGCCGCCGGAATCGCGGTCATCCCGGTGTCGCTCCGGGCCCGCGCGGCGGCGAGAGAGTCGAAGAAGCTTCGGGCGCCCGCGCCCGGAAGCGAGTCGGCAATCCTGGGCGCGGGATAGTCCGGTTGCCGCACCCTGGTCGAAGGCCCAATAGCGCATCCTCCGAGAATCAATAGCGCAGCCAGGCCCACTGTCCGCCTGTCCGCCCGTCCGCCTGTCCGCCTGATCATACCGCCTCCGCTTCTGCCGGCTTCCGCCTCCGGTCGGCCCACCCGCGAATCACCGAGAAGAACAGGGGGATGAAGAAGATGCCGACCCCGGTGGCGATCAGCATCCCGAAGAACACGCCGGTCCCGATCGAATGGCGGCTGGCCGCGCCGGCCCCGCCGGCGATCACCAGCGGACTGACGCCCGCGATGAAGGCGAGCGACGTCATCAGGATGGGCCGGAGCCGCTGCCGGGCCGCTTCCGTCGCGGCCTCACGAATGGATCGCCCTTCATTCCGGAGCTTGGATGCGAACTCGACGATCAGGATCGCATTCTTGGCGGCGAGTCCCATCACCGCAATCATCCCGACCTGGAAATAGACGTCCTGTGGCATGCCCCGGATCCAGGCGCCGAACAGCGCCCCGAAGAAACCGAAGGGAATGCCGAGGAGCACCGCGAACGGAATCGACCAGCTCTCGTACTGCGCGGCAAGCACCAGGAACACCAGCATGAGTCCCAGCAGGATCACCGTGGAGCTGCCTCCGCCGGAAATGCGTTCCTGGTAGGTCTGGCCGCTGTAGCCGAATCCGATTCCCTGCGCGGTGTACTTCGAGTTGATCAGATTCTCCACCGCCGAAATCATTTCTCCCGAGCTCTTGCCGGGAGCGGGACTCGCGGTCACCAGCGCGGACGGGAAGCCGTTGAACCGGCTGATGATGCTCGGCCCACCCCGCATTTCGGTGCTGACCAGCGCGGAGAGCGGGACCATCTCGCCCCGGTTGGAGCGCACATAGAGCCGGCCGATGTCTTCGGGGCGCTGCCGAAAGGGGATGTCGGCTTCCGCCTGCACCCGGTAGGTCCGGCCATACAGATTGAAGTCGTTGATGTAGAGGGTCGACAGCATCGCCTGCATGGTGGCGAACACCTGGCTGGTGTTCACCCCGCGGGCCTGCGCCACCTCCCGGTCCACCGTGACGTAGAGCTGGGGCACGTTGGCCCGCGCCAGGGTCGCGGCCCCGCTCAGCTGGGGCAGCTTGTTCATATCCTGCACCACGCCCTGGACCTGTCCCAGGAAGGTGGCGTAGTCCTGGCCGGCCCGGGCCTGGAGGTTGAGCTCGAGGCCGCTGGTGCGGCCTAACCCGGGAATCTCGGGAAAGTTGAAGGCGAACCCGAACGCTTCCTTGATCCCGAACAGCGCGCCGTTCATCCGGCCCAGGGTGGCCGGCAGGCTCAGGTTCTTCCCCCGCCGTTCGCCCCAGGGCTTGAGCCGGATGAACATCGTCGCGCTGTTGGTCTGCTGCGAGAAGGTGAGGAGATCGAGTCCCACCAGGGTGGTGGTCGCCTCGATCGCCGGATCGTGGAGCGCGATCTGCTCGACCCGGCTCACCACGTCCTCGGTGCGCTGCCGGGAGGCCGCGTCGGGAAGCTGCAGCGCCATCACGAAGAAACCCTTGTCTTCCTCGGGCACGAAGGCGCCGGGCACCCGCCGGAACAGCACCAGGGTCAGCACCACCACCACGGCGAAGAGCGCGAGCCAGGTCTTGGGGCGCGCGACGATCCGGTCGGTACGCCGGACGTATCCGCCGCGGAACCGGTCGAACCAGCGGTTGAAGGCCTTGAAGAACCGGTTGGTGGTGTCCGCCGGAGAGTGCTTGAGCAGCGCGGCGCAAAGCGCCGGCGTCAGGGTCAGCGCCACGATGCCGGAGATGGTGACCGCGATCACGATGGCGAGGGCGAACTCCTTGTAGAGCGCCCCGGTGATCCCTCCCAGGAACGCCACCGGAACGAACACTGCCGCCAGCGAGAGCACGATCGCGATCAGCGCCCCGGCCACCTGGCGGATCGCCTTGTCGGCGGCAAGCCGGGGTGGCAAGTGCTCCTCCTCCATGATTCGCTCGGTATTCTCGATCACCACGATCGCATCGTCCACCACGATCCCGATCGCGAGCACCAGCCCGAACAGGGTCAGGGTGTTGATGGTGAAACCGAGCATCTGGAGACCGAGGAAGGTGCCGATGATGCTGACCGGCACCGCCAGCACCGGGATCAGCGTGGCCCGCCAGCTCTCCAGGAACAGGAACACCACCAGGGTCACCAGGATCATCGCTTCGATCAGGGTCTTGAACACTTCCTTCATCGATTCGGTGATGAAGGGGGTGGTGTCGAACGCGATGACCTGGCGGACTCCCTCGGGAAATCGCGACTCCAGCTCCTTCATCCGCTTCAGCACCGCGCCCTTGACCGCGAGGTTGTTGGCCTCGGGCCGGGCGCTGATCAGAAAGAAGGTGTTGGGTTGCCCGTTGAACCGGCCGACCTGGTCGTAGCTCTGCGCGCCGAGGTGCACCCGGGCCAGGTCGCGGACCCGGACCGTCGAACCGTTGGGGAGCGCCCGCACGATGACCGCGCCGAACTCCTCGGGCGTCTTGAGTCGCCCGCTGGTCGTGATCGGCAGGGTCAGCTCGGTGCCCGGCGGGGCCGGCTCGCGTCCCAGCCTTCCCGCGGGGTTGGTGGTGCTCTGCTCCCGCACCGCGGCGGCCACGTCCTGCACTGTGATACCGAGCTGAGCCATCTTGTCGGGATCGAGCGAGAGCAACATCGAGAAATCGAGTCCGCCGAACACGAACGCGCTGCCGACGCCAGGGAGCCGCTTGAGCTCGTCCTCGATATAGAGTTTGGCGTAGTTGGTGAGGTAGGCCGCGTCGTAGCGGGGATCGTCACTGACCAGCGCCACCACCATCAGGATGTTGGCGCCGATCGCTTTCTGGACCACTACGCCCTGCCGGCGGACTTCCTCGGGAAGCTGCGGCTCGGCGAGCTTGATCGCGTTCTGAACGTCGACCGCGGCCAGGTCCTGATCCCGCGAAATGTCGAAGTACACCGACATCGACATCGCGCCGCTGTTCGAGTTGGCCGACTGGTAGTACAGCAGACCGTCGAGGCCGGAAAGCTGCTGCTCGATCGGCGCGGCCACGGCCTGTGCCACGTCCTCGGCGCTCGCGCCGGGATAGATCGCGGTCACCTGCACCGCGGGAGGCGTGATCTGGGGGAAGCGATTGATCGGCAGCCGGAGCATGGCAAAGCCGCCGAGCAGCGTGAAGACGATCGAAATGACCGCGGCGAAGACGGGCCGCCGAATAAACAGATAGCGGGCCTTTTCCTCCGGCTGGGGCGGCTCCTCCCCGCCCAGGCCGGGAAGCCCGAAGGTGCTCGTGGTCATGGGCGGGAGGCCCCCGGCGCGCCCGGCTGGACCGGGGCCGCGGTGGAGTCCCCCGCGGGAACCGCCCGCACTTTCATGCCGGGGCCGATCTTCTGGAGCCCATCGACCACGACCCGGTCGCCCGCGGCGAGCCCGCTCTCGATCAGCCAGTCGTTCCCCTGCCAGCTCGAGGCGGTGACGTCGCGAATCTTCACCGTATCGCCCGGGACGACCACGTACACGCTCTGGCGGCCCATGGCCTGCAGCACGGCGCGCTGGGGAATCAGGACCGCACTGTCCCGGGTAAACCCGAGCAGCTTGACCCGGACGAACTGGCCGGGAAGGAGCAGGTGTTGCGGGTTAGGAAACACCGCCCGAAGCTCCTGGGTGCCGGTCGCCGGGTCGAGCACCGGGTCGATGTAACCCAGCTTGCCCACGGTTGGGACCGGCTGGCCGTTGGAGAGAGTGGCTTCGATCGAAAGCGGTCCGCCCGGCTGGAGCTTCCGGTTCGACTCGGGATTCTGCCGCCACGCCAGAAACTGCTGACTCGAGGGACGAAAGTTCACATAGACCGGGTCCAATACGTCGATGGTGGTCAGCACGTCCTCAGGACCGCGGACCCGGGCACCGACCTCCAGCATGGCTTGGCCCACCCGGCCGGCGATCTCGGCTCGGACTGTCGCGTCGTTCATCGCCTTCCGGGATCGATCAAGCGCGCCCCGCGCCGCATCGACCGCGGCTTCCGCCTGTTTCGCCTCGGAGACCGCGTTGTCGTAGTCCTGTTTCGAAATGGCGTTATCGCGCAACAGGGCGGACATCCGCTGCAGCCGCGCCGCGGCGTTGGTCTGGCGCGCCTCGGCTTCGGCGAATCTTCCCTGCGCGGCCCGGAGATCCGCGTCGTAGTTGGTCGGATCGATCCGGAAGAGCACTTGCCCGGCCTGGACCGCTTGTCCTTCCCGGAAGGGCCGCTCGAGGATCACCCCGCCCACCTGGGATCGGACCTGGACGGACTTGGAAGCCTCGACCTCGCCGGAGAACTCGAAGACCTGGTTGAGGGTCTTCGGTTCCACCGTGACCACCGCAACCTCGGGGGGCGGCGGGGTGAACTGGGGAGCGGACTTGCACGCGCCGATCGTCAGCGCGACTACCACGAACCCCTTCCTCATGTCCCCTCCTTCGCCAGTCCGCGTTCCAGTAAGTGCAGAAACTCCGTCAGGACTTCTCCCGGGGGAGGCAACGGCCCCTTGCAGTGCTGCATCAGCCGCTGCCGACCCATCACCATACCAATTACGCTCGCGCTGATCACCCGAGACACATGCTCGGGGTTCACCGGGCAGAATTCACCATGCTTGATTCCTGACTCGATGACCCGCTGGAGCACCCGCGGGCACCGCGTCCCCATCTCCCCGCTGACCACCAGGCCCGCCTCGGGACAGCTCATCGCGGAGGCCATTCCCACCAGCAGGAGGTCGGCGCTGCCGGGACGGCTGAGCCGGGTCCAGCTCCGCTCAATCAGGAGACGAAGCAGCTCGGAATAACTGCCCCGGTGCTCAACCAGGAGGGCCTCGTCCTCCTCCGCGCCGTCGAGGAAACGGTCCTCCACGACCTCGTTGAACAGGGTGGCCTTGTTCCCGAAATAGTGCTGGACCGTGCCGGGACTGATCCCGGCTCGTTCCGCGACATGGGCGAGGGTCGCGGATTCGTAGCCGCGCTCCCCGAATACCAGGGCGGCGGCGTCGAGAATCTCGCGGCGGCGTTCCGTGGGACGGCGATGCCAGCGTGGACCGGCGACTTCGGCTTCGGACATGGGGCGGCAACTTACTATATGATCAAATAATTGCAAGGATGATCGCGTTGGCAGGGCTGGTTTTGCAGGCTGACCATAAGCTATCCGGCAGAGCTAAATCATTGAACGGATTGGCGCTTCGGGCTTGGTCCGGGTCGTCTCCTCGCGGAGCACCATGCTCTACATGGGGATTTCGCTTGCGGCGACCGCCTCGGGACTGTTGCTTGCGTACCTCCTGTGGCAGCTGCAACCCGCTCCCGGAAAAACCATGAATGCGGTGCTGGTCGAGCGGATCACGCAGGGTCTGCCATTCGGCTCCGTCTTCGTGGTGGCAACGCTCTTCTCCGAGGCGATGCTCCTCGTGGTCGCCGCGCAGGCGGGGTTCCTCGACGGCCCCCGGGTGCTTTCCAACATGGCGGTGGATTCCTGGGTGCCGCACCGGTTCGCGGCACTCTCCGAACGCCTCACCACCCAGAACGGGATCCTGCTCATGGGCGGGGCCGCATTGCTCGCCCTCTTCTACACCGGTGGCGAGGTGCAGCACCTGGTGGTGATGTACGCGATCAACGTCTTCGTGACGTTTTCGCTCTCGATGTCGGCCATGCTCCGGTACTGGCAGCAGCATCGCCGGCGGCCGCGGGCTTTCTCCAACCTGGTGCTCTTTGCCTTCACCCTCCTGCTGTGCCTCGGGATTCTGGTGGTCACGCTGTATGAGAAATTCCTTCAGGGCGGCTGGGTCACCGTGGCGGTGACCTGCCTGGTCATCGTCCTCTGTCTCTCGATTCAGCGCCACTATCGGCGCGCGGCCGAGCGGGTGGACCAGCTGTATCGCGAGCTGGGCGATCTCGCGGTGCCTGGCCGGGGCGAATCGGTTCAGTCGCCCGATCCCCGGCTCCCGATTGCGGCGGTGCTGGTGGAAAGTTTCGGCGGAGTCGGGGTCCACACGGTCCTCAACGTGTTCCGGACTTTTCCCAATCACTTCAAGGGAGTCGTGTTTCTTTCGGTCGGCGTGATCGACTCGGGAGAATTCAAAGGAGAGCCCGCGGTAGAGCATCTCAGGGTCCGGACCGAAGCGATGTTGGCGCGTTATGTCCGGCTTGCCGCCGAGCTCAAGCTGCCCGCCACCGCGAAAATGAAGATCGGAACCGAGGTGGTTTCCACCGCCGAGGCCTTGTGTCTGGAGGCGGCCCGGGAGTTCCCCCGCGCCACGTTCTTCGCGGGGAAACTCATCTTTCAGAGGCCTCGCTGGTGGCATCGGCTCCTGCACAACGAGACGGCGGCGGCGATTCAGGAACGCTTGCAGTGGGCCGGCAAGACGATGGTGACCCTGCCGATCCGGGTGCGCGACGCCGGGTTGGGCGCCCCTTCCGCTTTGGCTTCGATCGGGAATACCCCGCCGTGATGGCCTGAAGAGGGGCGAGCACGGGAGGGGTCGACAACGGAGGGTGGTCAGGGGGAATGGCCAGGGGCGGAATCGATCCGAGGCGGCCATCTGGCCGCGAGGAAGGCGCGAGTGAAACGAGCGCCAACCGCCGAACACGGAAGGGGTCGACAACGGAGGGTGGGCAGGGGGAATGGCCAGGGGCGGAATCGAACCGCCGACACGCGGATTTTCAGTCCGCTGCTCTACCAACTGAGCTACCTGGCCCTGGAGGGCGACAATATATAAGTGACTGGTGACCGGTAACCAGTGACCCGGCATCCCAGAGCGTATATTTCTGCGACATGTCCCATCCCCGCTTCCCGAACCTGACCGTCCTGGAACATCCCCTCATCCAGCACAAGCTGGCCATCCTCCGGGACAAGGCCACCCCGGTCAAGGACTTCAAGCAGCTGGTCAACGAGATCGCGATGCTGATGACTTACGAAGTCACCCGCGACCTCATCACCCAGGAAGTGGAAATCGAGACCCCGCTGGAACGCACCAAGGCCCGCAAGGTCGCCGGCAAGAAGCTCACCCTGGTTCCCATTCTCCGCGCCGGCCTCGGCATGGTCGAAGGCATCACCCAGCTCATTCCCTCAGCTCGGGTGGGCCATGTCGGTCTGTTCCGCGACCATGACACCCTGCAGCCGGTGAGCTACTACTACAAGGTGCCCGCTGCCGAAACGGATCGCGACTTCTTCCTGCTCGACCCCATGCTGGCCACCGGTGGCTCGGCGATCGCGGCGGTCAACAAGCTGATTGCCTCGGGGGCGGCCAGGGTACGGTTCCTCTGCCTGGTCGCGGCACCCGAGGGAGTGCAGGCCATGCTCGACGCTCACCCCGGCGTGCCGGTCTTCGCGGCCGCGCTCGACCGCCAGCTCAACGGGCAAGGCTACATCCTGCCGGGGCTGGGCGACGCGGGCGATCGCATCTTCGGGACCCGGTAACGAGCAATGGCTGCGAAGCTTACCTTCTGGGGCGCAGCGGGCCAGGTCACCGGCTCGATGCATCTGCTCGAAGCCGCCGGGGCGCGAGTGCTGCTCGATGCCGGCATGTTCCAGGGTCATCGCGCCGAGGCCCAGGCGCTGAACCTCAACCTGCCCTTCGATGCCCGCCGGATCGACGCCGTCGTCATCAGTCACGCTCATCTCGACCACATCGGACGGCTTCCCCTCCTGGTCCGTCACGGGTACCACGGCCCCATCTACGCCACGCCGGCCTCTCGCGATCTCTGCGCCGCGATGCTTCCTGATGCCGCCAAGATCCAGGAAAACGACGCGGCGCATCTCGCCCGGCACGGCAAGAAGGGGCCCGCCTCCGAGCCGCTCTACACTATGGCAGACGCCCTGGCGGCCCAGGATCTGATTGTCGGGCTTCCCTACCGGCGGATTCACTACCTCAGAAAGAATCTCGCCTTCGAGTACACCGACGCCGGCCACATCCTCGGCTCCGCGTCGGTCGATCTCCGGCTCAGCGAGGGCGGCAACCTTCGCATTGTCTTTTCGGGAGATATCGGCCGCTATTCCCAGCCGATCATCCGCGATCCCGACCCGCCCACCGGGCCGATCGACGCGCTGATCGTGGAGTCCACCTACGGAAACCGGGACCACGAGGCGCTGGGCGACACTCGGGAGAAGCTCGCCGAGATCGTGAAACGGGTTGCGGGGCGGGGCGGAAAGATTCTGATTCCCGCCTTCGCGCTGGGCCGGACCCAGGAGCTGATCTACGCGCTGCATGAACTCTCCGCCGCAGGGCAGATCCCTGCCCTTCCGGTCTACGTCGACAGCCCCCTGGCCGTCGAGGTGACCACGGTCTTCCGGCTGCATCCCGAGGTGTACGACCAGCGGGAAAACCTGATGGCAAACGCGGCGAAGATTTTCAACCTGCCGCTGCTCCGCTACGTTCGCAGTGTCGATGAGTCCCGCGCCCTGAACACCCTCACCGGTCCGGCCATCATCATGGCCGGCTCGGGGATGGCCGAATCGGGGCGAATTCTCCATCACCTGATTCACCACGGCGCCGACACCAGAAATTGCATCCTGTTCGTGGGATTCCAGGCGGAGCATACCCTCGGCCGGCGCATTGAATCGGGAGCCAAAGAGGTCCGGATCTTCGGCGATCCCCATGAAATCCGGGCCGAAGTCGCTAGCTTGAGCGGCTACTCGGCCCATGCCGATCGGACCGAGCTCCGCCGCTGGGTCAGACAGCTCGGTGGTCCGGTTCGCCGGGCATTCGTGGTGCATGGTGAGCCGGCCGCCGCGATAGCGATGGCTTCGATTCTGAAAGAAGAGGGGGTGGCCGACGTGGTGGTCCCCCAGATGGGAGACTCGTTCGATTTGTGAAGCGGGTGTTTCGCTGGGCGGGGACGGTCGCGGTGGTGCTGGCGTTGGGATACCTGGTCATCCTGGCCTGGGTCTTCCGGGTCAGTCGGCTCGACCAGCGTGAGCACGCCGACGCGATCGTCGTCCTGGGCGCCGCGCAGTACAACGGCCGCCCTTCTCCGGTCCTCAAAGCCAGACTCGATCACGCCCTCGATCTCTACCATGCCGGCCTCGCGCCGACGCTGGTGGTCACCGGCGGCATTGGCAGCGGAGACCGGATGAGCGAAGCGACGGTCGGCCACCGCTACCTTCGCTCCCACCAGGTCCCCGATTCGGCCATCGTGGTCCGGCCCGACGGAAGAGACACCGACGAATCGATGCGATCGGTCGGGGAATGGATGCACGATCACGAGCACACCCGGATGCTTCTGGTCAGCGACCCCTTTCACATGGCACGGCTCCGGCTCGAGGCCAGAAGCACCGGGCTCGAGGTCAGCACCTCGCCCACCCACACCAGCCCGATCGTGCCCGGCAGCCGCATCGAATTCGGCTATCTTGCCGAGGAGGCGCTCAAGCTTCCCGTGGCGGCTGTACATCTGATGTTCCGGAAACCCAAACCATGACCCTGCTTCGCGCCGAACGCCGGTACAGCGGCCGGATCATCAACCTCGACGTCGATACGGTGCGCTTTCCCGACGGGTCGCAGGGCGAGCTCGAGATGATCCGTCATCCCGGCGCGTGCGCGGTCGTTCCCTTCCTCGACGACCCGGGGAGCCCGGATCCCCGGATTCTTCTGGTTCATCAGTTCCGGCACGCGGCGGATGGCTGGCTCTGGGAAGTTCCCGCTGGAACGCTCCGGCCGGGCGAAGACCCCGATGGGTGCGCGGGTCGGGAGCTCACCGAGGAAGCCGGGGTCGAAGCCGGGCGGCTGGTCCGGCTCACGACGGTGTTCACCACGCCGGGCTTCACCGACGAACAGATTCATCTGTATCTGGCGACCGACCTGACGCCCATGGCGCTCGCCCATGACCAGGACGAATTCATCACGGTCCACGAGAAACGCTGGAGCGAAGTCGGAAAAATGATTCGCACCGGGAAGATCCGGGATGCCAAGAGCCTCTGCACGCTCATGTACGTGCAGTCCTTCCGCCGGACCTAATACGTGCCGCAGGTGGATTTCGACACGCTCTCCAAACAACTCAAGCGAGGGGAGATCCCGCCCGCGCTCTATCTCCATGGGGAAGAAGAGGTCCTCAAGGAGGAAATCATTCAGGCCGTGGTGGACCGCGCCCTCGACCCCGGGGCTCGCGATTTCAATCTCGATCGTCGCAGTGCGGCGCAACTCGACCCCGAATCGATCGAGACCCTCTGCACGACCCTCCCCATGATGTCGGATCGGAGAGTGGTGATCATCAAGGAGGTCGAGGCGTGGGGCAAGCGCGCCGCCGCCAAGTCCGCGATGCTGCGCTACCTCGAGCGACCGGCTCCCGAAACCGTCGTCATCCTGGTGCAAGCCGCCCCCCGCCGCGAGGATACCAGAGACCAGGCCGACCCCGAGCTCTCCCGCCTTGCCACCACGGTCCAGGTGGATGCCTACCCGCCGCGTCTCGCGGAGAAGTGGATTGCGAAGCGCGCCGAGGAGCGGGGGATCACCCTGACCGGCGACGCGGCGGCCCACCTCATTCGCGCGGTGCAGGGTTCGCTGGGTGCGGCGCGGAGCGAGCTCGACAAACTCGCCGGCCTGGGGAGTACCGAGCCGATCGACGTGGAGGATATCGCGAACACGCTGGGGGTCCGCCGCGGCGAGACCCCGGACGACTGGTGCGATGCCGTGATCGAGGATCGCACCGGACCTGCCTGCGAGATGCTTCCTCACCTGCTCGCCTCTCCCGGAGTTTCCGGAGCCTCGCTCCTGATGCAGCTCGGGACTCGGCTGCTGGGTCTCGGGATCGCCCGGTCACACTTTGAGCGGGGCAGCCGGGGTGGCGCCCTGGAGCGGGCGGTGTTTGGTTCCCTGCTTCGGGCTCGTCCTCCGCGGCTCGACTACAAGGCATCCGCGGCGCTTCTGGTCCCGGCTGGCAGCGCAGTGGCCGCTCTCCAGAATCACCCCGGCTATTCACGCGGCGCGGCAAGCGGATCGCCGGCTCAAATCGACCTCGGTGTCGGACGAGCGGGGGATTCTGATCGACCTGG
Organism: uncultured Gemmatimonadales bacterium; assembly: GCA_963841505.1. GTDB lineage: Bacteria > Gemmatimonadota > Gemmatimonadetes > Gemmatimonadales > GWC2-71-9 > JABFSM01. The sequence continues at coordinate 105,887 of CAWJCZ010000001.1, read as the reverse complement.
TGATGGAGATTTCCCCAATGGTGGGAGCCGCCGCATGAGAAACCCTCGGTTCATGCTCACGGCGGTCGGCGCGATCCTGCTGCTCACCGCCACCGTGCGGGACGCTCGGGCGCAGAACGACGCTCGATTGGTTGCGGCGGTGCGTCTGGCCCATGACGGCATGTCCGATTCGGCCCGCAGCGTGGTTGGTCGTCTGCTTGCGACCACTGAACCCTCCGATTCGATCTATCCTGAAGTGTTGTACACCGCAGGAGTTCTCGCGGCAACCGAGCGGGACCGGCGGCTGGCGTTCCGGCGCGTCGTGGTGGAATACGCGCAATCCGTCTGGGCCGACGACGCTCTGTTCCAGCTCGCCCAGCTCGACTACGCCTCGGGGAATCCCGAAGGAACCGTCCGCCAGGTCGAGCAGCTGATTCGGGATTATCCCGAGAGCCCGCTGCACGCCGGAGCGGCGTTGTGGGGCTCCCGCGCCGCCAATGACCGTCGCGATCCCGCGGCGGGCTGCCGCCTGGCCGATCTCGGCCTTGCCGCTGCCGGCACCGACGTCGAGCTTCGCAATCAGCTGGAATTTCAGCGACAGCGCTGTCGCAGCCTCGGCGCGATGCAGGCAGAAGCGGTCCGTGCCGCCTCGGAGGATTCCGCAACGAAGGCCCGGGCCGACTCCGCAGCGAAAGCGCGGGGAGCCACCACCCCACCGGCCAAGTCCGTCGCGTCCAAGCGGGCCGGCTTCTACGTCCAGCTATCGGCGGTGGGCACTCAGGCCGCGGCCAACGCAGAAGTCGCCAGATTCCGCGCTGCCGGGTTCACGACCGTCATCGTTCGCGAAAGCAATCTGTTCAAGATCCGGCTTGGCCCCTACCCGACCCGCGGCGAGGCGGATGCGGCCCTTACCCGGGCCCGCGACCGGTTCGGTGGCCGGCCGTTCGTGGTCCGGATTCCGTGAGCGTCGCGCTTTCAGAAAACACTCCCCTGCTGGTGCAGTACCGCGAGATCAAGGCGCGGCATCGCGATTCCATCCTGTTTTTCCGGATGGGCGATTTCTACGAGATGTTCTTCGATGACGCCGAGCTGGCCGCCCGGGCCCTCAGTATCACGCTGACCTCGCGCGGTGATGGAGTGCCTCTCGCCGGAGTGCCGGTCAAGGCCGCGGCGGAGTATCTGAAGCAGCTGGTCAGTCTGGGGCACCGGGTCGCCATCTGCGAACAGGTTGAAGACCCTCGACAGGCCCGCGGGATCGTGCGGCGCGAAGTGGTCGAGACCGTCACGCCAGGCGCCCTGCTCGAAGACGGATGGGTCGCGGGCGGCCGAAACAACTGGATCGTCGCGGTGCATCACCAGGACGCGGACCGGGTCGGAGTTGCCGCGATTGACCTCACCACCGGGGAGTTTCTCCTCGAAACCACCGATCAAGATGGGGTCGCGGATGCGCTCGGCCGATTCGGGCCCTCCGAGCTGGTGATCGCCTCCGAGCGGGAAAGCCCGCTCGAGGGCCCGCTCTGCACCAGGCGGGAGTCGTGGGAATTCGATCCTTCCCTGGCGAGCACCGAGCTGGCGCATCGCTTCAGTCTCGCCTCCATCGACGGACTGGGATTTTCCGACGTCGATAGTCCCGCGCTCGGCGCGGCCGGAGCCCTGCTCCGGTATCTCGCCGATCTCAAACCGGGTGGCCTGCCCCACCTTGGACGCCCGGTTGTGCGCCGCTCCGACGACCTGCTCTGGATCGACGAAATGACCCGCCGGAACCTGGAGCTGGTCGAGCCGCTCCGCGCCGGCGCGAAAGGCGTGACCCTCCTCGAGACGATCGACCGTACCGTCACCCCGATGGGAGCCCGTCTGCTCCGGGCCTGGATGCTCTCTCCCCTCCGGAGCCCGGTGGCGATCAACCACCGCCTCGACGCGGTGGAGATCGCTGTCCAGGCATCCGCCGCGCGACCCACCACCCGCGCCGCGCTCGATGGCGTAAGAGACCTGGAGCGACTCGGCGGCCGCGCCGCCGCCGGACGCGCCACGCCGAGGGAGCTGGCCGCCCTGCGGGACTCGTTCGCGCGATTGCCGGAGGTCGGTCGGTCGCTCGACGACCTGATCGGCTCCGGATCATCGACGCTCCTTCGAGGAGCTGGCGCGCGGATTCGATCCTCTCGCCGACCTCGAGGCGGAGCTGGCCGCCGCCCTCGCCGAGCGGCCTCCCGCGCTCCTGGCCGAAGGGGGGGTGATTCGCGCGGGTTATGACGCCGAGCTCGATGAGCTCCGGTCGCTGCGTGACGGAGGGAAACAGCACATCGCCGCGATTCAGCAGCGGGAACGCGACCGTACCGGAATCCCCTCGCTCAAGGTGGGCTACAACAAGGTGTTCGGGTATTACCTCGAAATCACCAATCCCCACCTGGCCCGGGTGCCCGCCGACTACGAGCGGCGCCAGACCCTGGCCACCGCCGAACGGTTCGTCACCCCCGAGCTCAAGGCGTATGAAGCGAAAGTACTGGGCGCCGAGGAGCGTATCGCCACCCGCGAGTCGGAGATTTTCACCGGTCTGCGAAGCAGGATCGGCGGCGAAGTAGGCCGGATTCAGCGGAGCGCCCGAGGTCTGGCGCAGCTGGACGTGTACACCGCGCTCGCCGACGTGGCGGTAGCACACCGTTACGTGCGGCCCGGAATCGAAGACGGTTTCGAGCTCGAGCTCAAGGCTTCCCGCCACCCGGTGCTGGAGCGGCTGATGGCGCGGGAAGCCTTCATGCCGAACGACGTCCATTTCAGCGAGGCGGCCCGGGTGCAGCTCGTCACCGGCCCCAACATGGCAGGCAAGAGCACCATCCTCCGGCAGATTGGCCTGGTCGTCCTTCTCGCCCAGATGGGGAGCTTTGTTCCCTGCGATGCCGCCACGATCGGAGTCACCGACCGCCTGTTCACCAGGGTCGGCGCATCCGACAATCTTTCGCGGGGCCAATCCACCTTCATGGTGGAGATGAGCGAAACCAGTGCGATCCTCCACGCTGCCACGTCCCGATCGCTCGTTCTGCTGGATGAGATCGGCCGGGGAACTTCGACCTACGATGGCGTCGCGATTGCCTGGGCGGTCACCGAGTATCTCCATGATCGGATCGGCTGCAAGACGATGTTCGCGACGCATTACCATGAGCTGATGCAGCTTCCCGAGCGGCTGGAGCACGCCCGCAACCTCAACGTGGCGGTACGGGAGGCGAATGGGAAAGTGCTGTTCCTCCACCGGCTCGAGCCGGGCGGTACCGATCGGAGCTACGGAATTCACGTGGCCGAACTGGCCGGTCTGCCCGCGAACGTGGTGAGCCGCGCCAATACTATTCTCCAGACGTTGGAGGGAGAGCACCGGGTCGTCCCGGGTGCCCCGCCGCCGCCGCCTGACCCAGGACAGCTTCCTCTGTTTCACGAGAGCGAGCCACACCCGGCGCTCGAGGAGCTCCGCCACCTCGATCTCAATCAGCTCACCCCGCTCGACGCTCTCAATCGCCTGGCCGAGCTTCAGCGCCAGGCGGGCAAGAATCAGCAATGACCCCGCATCGAACGGCACTCTCCGCCGTGGTACTCTGGCTCTTTGCCTGTTCCAGAGGATCGGACGGCACGGTGGCGCTCCCAGAGGACCAGGCCCCGATTGCGGCGCGGGAAAGCGATCCACCCGTGGCGCTCAATGCGAGCCCGCCGGTCGAATATCCAGTGGCGCTCTTCCAACAGCGGATCAGCGGGACAGTGTTGCTCAGACTCTACGTTGATGAAACCGGGAAACAGGTTCTCGACTCCGCCCGGGTGCAGGAATCATCGGGATACCCCGCCCTGGATTCTGCGGCGCTCGCCGCCGCGCCGCGATTTCGGTACGCTCCCGCGCTTCGGAAGGGAATTCCGATGGCCACTGCATTCACCCAGCCGGTGTACTTCCGCCATCCTGACCGTGGCGGAGCCACCCCGTGAGGGCCGGGTGAAAGTCACAGTCCTGACCGGAGGAACCAGCTCCGAGCGCGACGTCGCCATCGCATCGGCGGCGCAGGTGGTTGCCGCGCTCAGAAGCCGGGGCCATCAGGTGTCGGTCGTGGATACCGCCAAGGGCTACATCCCCGCAGGGGACGAACCGCGTCTGCTCTCCGGTAAGGTGGGTAGAACACCTCCGGCGATCGAGGAGCTGGTGGCGCTCGAACGCGGTTTGCTCCTTTCCGGCCTTGGAGCGGTTCCGGTCATCCGCGATGCGGACGTCATTTTCGTCTCCCTGCATGGAGGGAGAGGAGAAGACGGCACCCTCCAGGCGATTCTCGACGTAGTCGGGGTGCCTTACACCGGGAGCAAGGCGTTGGGAACGGCACTGGCAATGGATAAGGATGTGTCCAAACAGCTTTTCCGGCAGGCTGGTATTCCTACCGCCGATTGGCTCATGGCGCCAGTGACGGCCGCAGAGATCGAAGAGCATCTCGGCTGGCCGGTCGTGGTCAAGCCGTCAAAACAGGGATCCACGGTGGGCCTGTCCCTCGTGAGAGGCCCAGGAGAGCTGTCCTCCGCTCTCGAGCTCGCCGCACGCTATGATGATGAGGTGATGGTCGAGGCTTTCATTCCGGGACGCGAGCTTACCGTCGGGGTGCTCGCTGGCCAGGCTCTCGCGGTCGGGGAGATTGTCTGTACAGGCGAAATCTTCGATTACGAAAGCAAGTACACACCAGGAGGCGCGAAGGAGGTCTTCCCTGCGGACCTGCCCCAGAAAGCCGCCGAGGAGTGTGCCAGGCTGGCATTGGGTGCTCATCGCGCCCTCAAGCTGGGAGGCTATTCCAGAGTGGATTTTCGGCTGACCGCCAAGGCGGAACCCCTCTGCCTGGAAGTGAACGCGCTACCAGGCATGACCGCCACCAGCCTCATGCCTCAGTCCGCCGCGGCGGCAGGCATCCCATTTGCGGAGCTTTGCGAGCGGATCTGTCTTGCGGTGCGGTCTGGATGAAACAGGGTCCGTCGGGTCAGGTTACCCCCGTCGTGGGTGTGCTGATGGCCGTCAACACGGTCGTTGGCCTCCTGCTCGCGACCGTGTTTACCCTCCCGTCCATTCACGCCGCTCTCGGGTTCGATCCTGCTTTCGCGCTCCAGCGGCCGTGGACCTTCCTGAGCTATCAGCTCGTCTATCCAGGCCTTCCCGCGCTCGGGGCCACGCTTCTCCTGCTCTGGCTCTTCGGGCCGCCGGTCGAACAACGGATGGGGGGACGGGCGTTCCTCCTGTACTATCTCTATTGCGCGGTTGGAGCCGCGCTTTTCTCCCTGAGCCTTTCCTCGATTGGGGTGGTGCAGCCGCTGCTCGGATCCGGCGGTGCCGTGCTGGGAGTTGCGTTCGGGTTCGCGGTGCTCTGGCCCGAAGCGTACCTCAACCTGGAACCTCTGCCGATCCGGCCGAGGGTGCGCACTCTCGTCGTGATACTGGCCGCAGCGACTGCCGGTTTGTCTTTTCTGGTATCCGACGGCAGCGTACACCTCGCCGAGCTGGGTGGAATGGCCGCGGGCTGGATGTTCTTCCGAATCCGGCTCACTCGGACGAAGAAACCGGAACCGCCGCCGGCCCCGCTCATCGCTCGCCCGGTTCGTGCCGCTGTCACGGTGGCTCACGGCGCCCCGCAGATTCTGCACCACGTCAAATCACCGGCCTCGCCGCTCCAGCGCTATTCCAGCGAGGAACTTGATCGCGTGCTCGACAAGATCAGTGCGTCAGGGATGAAGAGCCTGACCGCCGAAGAGCGGCAATTCCTCGACCAGATGGCGGCACGAAAACGGAAAGACGCCGGATAGATCTTGTGTCGCACGCGACATGACGTATCTTGTCCCGTGCTCATCAATCTGGTCCCTGACTTCCTCGACATCTGCAAACATCAGGACCCGAAGGCGGCGTACCAGCGCTACCTCGACAGTCATCGTCCACTCCTGTCCGCCTACTGGAACAACTACGTTCTCGACCCCGAAAGCCCCCACGCCGATGAGGTGGTGCAGGCCGTCGTGCGCGCCGATCGAAGCGACCTGCTGGAGCTGCTCGCCACGGTGGACGTGGCGAGGATCGTGGAAGACGCGCTGCATCGTGCTGAAGAAGTTCTGGAAGCCGATCGTCCCATCGATTGCGTGCTCATGGTCGGCGTGGGGGCGGCAAACGCCGGAGAGCTGGTGGTCAATGGCCGAGGCGTCGCATTCATCTGCCTGGAGCACTTCACCGGCCGGGTCAACTCGGAATCCTTCGGGCTCGGACTCCAGCCTGAGCTGATCCCCCTCTGGGTGGCTCACGAGGTCGCCCACGCCGTTCGATACACTTCGCCCAAAAGCCGGAGCGAGCTTCGCCGGCTGGTGGCAGACGAGGGCGGATACTACGACTACTGGACCACCGGGAGCAGGGCCACCCTCCGGGAGCTCCTCCTGAACGAAGGCCTCGCGGTCCATGCCTCGCGCGAGGTAGCTCCGGGCTTCGACCAGGCCGACTACCTCGGCTGCACCCGGCGACAGTACCAGCGACTGCGGGAGCTGGAATCGTTTCTCCGGCGGGCAGCGCACCACGACCTCGATCGCAGTGGACTGGGCCTCCGGCTCAAGTTTCTGTCCGGCGGCATGAGTTCCTCGGCGCGTCTCGCGCTCGGCCGAGTCCTGCCGGAGCGGTCCGGTTACTACCTGGGATACCGGATGGCGGAGCCGCTGGTCAACACCCAGGGGATTGCTACCGCCCTTCGCGCCCCGGTGGGCGAGTTCCAGGGTCACGAGGACGAGGCGCTCGGATTCCGAACGGCGTAGCCGTCCCCCCTATATTTCCGCATGGAAGAAATCACCACCACGCCGGTCACCATCACGCTCAAACCCGCCGGCCCCATCGTCATCGAAGGCCCGGTGGTGATCCTGAACAACGCGGGCGACCCGGTGGACCCTCCCCCGACCAAGATTCCCGGTCAGATCAAGTTGTGCGGATGCGGGTTCAGTAAGAATCGGCCGTTCTGTGACGGGAGCCACAAGCGCTGACGGCTGCGCTACTTCCCCACGCAAAACCGTTCGAAAACCCGCCCCAGCACTTCGTCAGGATGGACCACCCCGATGAGCTCGTCCAGCGCCTCCACCGCGTTGCGGACGTGGTGGGCCGCGAGGACGGCGTCCCCGTTGGCCTCGAGCTCCGGGCCCGCGGATTGGAGTGAGGCCTCCGCTCGAGCGAGCGCGATGCGATGCCGCTCGCGAGTCAGCATGGGAGCAAGATCCCCGTAACCCTCGCCTGCGGCGAAGAGCCCTTCCGCGATCGCGCTGCGAAGGTGATCGAGACCTTCTCCGCTCACCGTGGACACCGGAATGCCATCCTCGCTCTCCCGCTCGGGAATCGGCACCAGATCGGTCTTGGTCCGCACCAGGAGACAGACCCGTTCGGCGAGGAGCCGGCGCTCTTCGATCTCGACCATTCGCCCGGACTCGACGCAGAGCAGGAGCAGGTCGGCTGCGCCCACATAACGCCGGCTCACCTCGATCCCCATCCGCTCCAGTCGCTCGTCGGCGTCACGCAGGCCCGCGGTATCGGCCAGGCGCACCGGCCACCCCAGGACATCGGCATTCGCCTCGATGGTGTCGCGCGTCGTCCCGGGAATTTCGGTGACCAGCGCCCGCTCGGTTCCCAGCAGCGCATTGAAGAGCGACGACTTCCCGGCATTCGGTCTGCCGGCAAGCACCACCAGGGCCCCTTCCCTGAGCCGCTCCCCGGCGGGGGCGGTAGCGAGCAGCAGGCTGACCAGCGCCGAGGCCCCGGCAAGCCGCTCCCGGATCCGCTCCCTGGGAATCGGGCCGTCGTCTTCTTCGGGGAAGTCGATGTCATAGGAAAAAAGGGCAAGCAGGTCCAGCAACCGCTCACGAAGGTCCAGCAACCGGCGGGAAAGCCCGCCGTCGAGCTGGTAGAGCGCGGCACGCGCCTGGGCCGGCGCATTCGCGTCGATGAGATCCCCGATCGCCTCGGCTTGCAGGAGGTCCAGTTTTCCGTGAAGCACAGCGCGGCGGGTGAATTCGCCGGGTTCCGCGGGACGCGCCCCGGCCGCGTAGAGCGCGGAGAGGACCTGGGCCGGCACCATGAGGCCGCCATGGCTGGAGAACTCCACCAGATCCTCACCGGTATAGCTCTCGGGATTCCGGTAGAGCGTCACAACGGCCTGATCGATGGGAATGCCATCCGGCGTGACCAGACGGAGGAGCGTCGCGCGGCGTGGTTCGAGTAAGGCGAGAGAGACCGACGTTCCATCGTTGCCGCGGACGATCCGGTCCGCCAGTTCAATGGCGCCCTGCCCCGACAAACGAATCACCGCGATGCCCGACCTGCCGGGCGGCGTGGACAGAGCGGCAATCACGTCGGCGAGCACGGCTCAGCGCCCCTTTCTGTCCCCCTTCTTGGCGGGTGCGGCAGGCGGCGCGGTAATTCCCCGCCGTCGCCGCTCTTTGACGAGCATCCACTGCTGGGGCAGGCTCGCCAGGTTCATGACCGCGTAGTACAGATTGAGGCCCGATGCGAATCGGAGAAACAGAAAGGTCATGAATCCCGGCATCAGGTACATCATCATCTTGGTCTGCGGATTCGGCGGCAGACCCCGGGAGCCGATCCAGCTCAGCAGAAACATCGACAGGCCCATGAAGATCGGGATGATATAAGTCGGGTCGGGTCGGGACAGATCGGGAAGCCACAGAAACGAGGCGCCCCGGAGCTCGATCGTGTTCTGGAAGACGAAGAAAAGGGCTATGAGGACCGGCCACGGCAACAGCATCGGCCAGCACCCGCCGAACGGGTTCACCTTGTGTTCCTTGTAGAGCTTGAACATCTCCTGCTGCTGTTTCTGAGGATCTCCCTTGTGCTTGTCCTGGAGCTCCTTGATCATCGGCTGAATCACCTGCATCGCCATCGTGGACCGCATCGCCTTCTGATTGAGCGGCCAGAGGAGAATCCGGATGGCAACCCCGAAGAAAATGAGTCCGAGGCCGTAAGCGAGCCCGAGGCGGTCGTGCAACCAGACCAGGAGCGAGCGCGCCCCGAGCGCCACCGGACGGATGATCGTGCGGATGCCCGGCCAGCCATACGGATTCACATCGTCGAAGTCGTGCCCGATGGCGCGAAGCAGGGGGTACTCCATGGGCCCGGCATAGACCTGATAGTGGAACCCGCCTGTCGAAGCGACCGGAAGACCGATCGTGATGCTGGCCATGGTCGGATTCCGGTGCAGAACGTCGTTTGTCACGGCGCTGCCGCCGCTGATGCCACCCAGCCGCCCGGTTCCCAGGGTATCGAGCGCCAGCACGGCGGTCACGAAATACTTCGACTTCACCGCGACCCATTCGAACGGGCCGCTGAACAGCACCGGCTGGCCCGGCTTGAGACTGCTGAAGCGGGTGAGACTCGCTTTCCCATCTTTCACGACCACGCCAAGCTCCCGGAAATGCTCGGTGCTGTCGGCTTCGGTATTCCGGAGTCCGGGCCCTACGCCAAGCAGCAGGGTGCCGCCCTCCACGCCGAGGCCGCGAATCTCACCCGCGGCATCGAAGAGATAGGTGTCCGGCCGGAACGTGTAGGTGATCGAGATGGAGACTCCGCCCTGCTCCAACGAGAAGGTCAGAGGGGTCACGCCCGACACCGTGACCGCGGAGGCCGAGGACCTGAAGCGCCGGTCCCGGAACGAAATGGTATCGCGGCCAACCATGAGACCGGGAACCAGCAGGTCGCTCTCGGGCCGGACGATCTGGGCGAGTTGCCCACGCTCGTCCGGCCGCATCGATCGATACTCCTTGAGCTCGGCGCCGAGGAGTCGGGCGCCCCGTGTGCTGAAGCGATACCGGTAGAGCCCGCTCTCCACCACGATCGTGTCTTCCGGCTCGCGCTGCTCCGTGGAGGGAGCGACTTGCGGATTGGCCAGTGCAACCGGGGGAGGCGCCACCGGCCTCACCGTATCGGTGGAAACGCGAAGCGTCGTGTCGGAGAGAGAGCCAATCGCTGGCTTGGCCCCTCGCTTGAGAAGGAGCGAGGGGACCACCAGGATGGTCATCATGAGCAACACGGCGAGAAGAACGCGGCGATCCATGATTTCGCTCAGGGTACCGGGTCAAACCCGCCCGGATGGAACGGGTGGCAGCGGACGATCCGGCGAAGCCCGAGCCAGGAGCCGCGGAGCACGCCGTAGCGATCGACCGCCTCCAGCGTGTACTGGGAACAGCTGGGATAGAAACGACAGCTGGCGGGAAGAATCGGCGAGATCATGCGTTGATACCCGCGGATCAAACCGATCGCGAGGAAACGAGGCCAGCGAAGCGGTGAGACCATGACCTCATCCCGCGCGCGAACGCCAAGCCAGAAGATCCTCGCGCAGCGACCCCATTGGTGCCTGATAGGCCGCAGTGCGGGTTCGAACCACCACGTCCCAGGACGGGACCGTCTGCATCAGCTCCCGTCGCCACAGTTCCTTGAGCCTCCGGCGCAAACGATTGCGGGCCACCGCGCTGGATTGGAACTTCGGAACGATAAGTCCCATCCTGGGATGACCCGCTTGATTGTCCGTCCACCACACATCGAGCAGTCCGAGGGACCGGCGGTGGCCCGTCTGCTGTACCCGCTCGAAATCCGCCTTCCCGTGAAGTCGGAACGAACGGGGAAACCGCTGTTCCGTCAGCGGCCCCCGTGTTTCGAAGGCACCTTCACCGTGAGACGCTTGCGGCCCTTCTTTCGGCGCCGCGACAGCACTTCGCGACCCCACCGATCGGCCATACGAGCACGAAAGCCGTGCTTGTTCAGGCGCTTGCGATTGCGTGGTCGATATGTGGGTTGCATGAAATTTCCGGGGATCTCGTGAGCCCGGAAAGCTAGTGACAGAATGCTGCGCTGGTCAAGGTTGACTTTTCCACAACCGCGCCGTAGCTTCGCGTGCCCCAACGACATCCCACCGTAACAAAAGAGCCGACGACGGGCATGCAGCTGCCGCTGAAAGAAGCCTGGACGCGCATTCTGGACGACGCTCGCCGCGAGGTCCCCGAGAAGGACTTCAAGGCCTGGGTGGAACCTGCCAAGCCCGTTTCCCTCGAAAATGATCGCCTCGTCCTCGGTGTTCCCGACGAATTCGCGGTGCGCTGGAACGAAGAGAAGAACGCCACGCTCTTTCGCCGGCTCGCCGAACGCGCGCTGGGACGGCCGGTGACCGTGGTCTTCGAGGTCGACGCGGACCGGCTGCAGCGTCCTCAGATGGACTTCTTCGTCGCACCGCCGCACCCTCAGGGGGGCGGCACCGGCGCCGGCGCATCGAACACCCCCGCCCAGCCGCTCAACGAGCGTTACACTTTCGCGAACTTCGTCATCGGAAAATCGAACGAGCTCCCGGCGGCCGCAGCCCACGCCGTCGCGGAAGCACCCGGCAAGCTCTACAACCCCCTGTTCATCTACGGCGCCACAGGGCTCGGCAAGACCCATCTCATGCAGGCCATCGGCCACATCGTGACCCGGCGGAGCCCCACCCAACGGGTTCTTTACGTCGGCGCGGAGCAGTTCATCAACGAGGTGATCGAGAGTATTCACTCTCGGACGATGCCCGAGCTCCGGCGCCGGTACCGAAACGAGGTGGATCTCTTCCTGGTGGACGACGTGCACTTCCTGGAGGGCAAGGAAGCGACCCAGGAAGAGTTCTTCCATACGTTCAATACCCTCTACGAGGCCAAGAAACAGATCATCCTGACCTCGGACCGCCCCCCCAAGGAAATGCCCGGCCTCGAGGCCCGGCTGGTCAGCCGGTTCGAATGGGGTATGGTGGCCGATGTCGGTCAGCCCGACCTGGAGCACCGGATCGCGATTCTCAGGAAAAAGCAGGAACAGGACCACCTGGAAACGACGATTCCCGACGAAGTTCTGAGTTTCATCGCGGAGTACGTGCATTCCAATGTGAGAGAGCTCGAAGGCTGCATCATCAAGCTCCTGCTCTACGCTTCACTCCGGCATCGCGAGATCACCATCGACCTGGCCCGTGAGGCCCTCGCCGACAAGATCCGCCCCGGCCAGGAACAGGCCAGCGCGCAGCCCAAGCTGACGCCCACCATCGACAAAGTGCAGGATGTCGTCGCTCGCCGCTGGGGTGTGACGCCGGAAGGCCTCCGCTCCAAGGCCCGGATCAAGACCCTGACGGTGCCGCGCCAGATCGCGATGTATCTCGCGCGTGAAGTTCTTCAAATGCAGCTGGTCGAGATCGGGCAGGCGTTCGGCGGCCGCGATCACTCGACCGTGATTCACAGTGTGGACAAGGTTCAGCGGCAGATTCAGCGCGATCGCCAGTTCCGCGAACGGGTTGAGTCGGCGCGGCAGGAGTTGTACGCACCATAATCGCCGCGACGTATGCGGATGCTGTGGACGGGCGGGACAAGCGGTGATTTTCGGGGCGCCCTCCCCATCACCCACAGCGCGATGGAACAACCGAAGTGACGTATCCGTGACTGGTATCGAGGGTTGGGTGTTGCGTCCACATATCCAGACCCTCTACTACGACTACTAGCATAAGTATCTATAAGTAGTCTTTTCTTTTATCCGTTGTTGCCTGGAGCTTTCGCAATGAAGTTCACCATCACACGGGACAAACTGCACGAAGGTCTGACCGCGGTCGCTGCCAGCGTTCCCGCCAAGACCACCTTGCCCGTGCTCGCCAATATCCTGGTCGAGGCGTCGAAGGATGGCCTTCGACTCTCCGCGACCGATCTGGACATCGCGGTGAGTACCACGATTCCCGCTTCGGTGGACCAGGAAGGAGCGCTGACCCTTCCCGCCCGCAAGCTCAGCGAGATCGTGAAGGAATTGCCCAACGCGGCCATTCGGATGACCGCCTCGGGCGAGCAACGGGTTCAGATCGAGTGCGGACGCTCCAAGTTCAAGCTGCTGGGCCTCTCCAAGGAGGAATTCCCTGCCTTCCCCAGCGTGAAATTCGAGGGAGGCTGGAAGGTTGCCGCCAAGGAGCTCCAGAAGCTGATCCATCACGTCGCTTTTGCCGCCAGCACCGAAGAGAGCCGGCCGATCCTGAACGGGGTCCTGTGGGAGCTCCGCCCCGACCGGATGCGGATGGTCGCGACCAACGGACACCGCCTGGCCCGGATGGACGTCCCTGCCTCTGGACAGAAAGGCAGCGGCGGCCAGGCCGATCTCATCATCCCGCCCAAGGCGCTCGAGCAGATCCGCCGCCTCTTCAGCGGCGACGACGAAATCGAAATCGGCCGGAGCGACAACCACCTGGGGTTCCGCTCCACCACTACGCAAGTCTTTACTCGCCTGATCGAAGGACCGTATCCCAACTACGAGCAGGTGATTCCCCGCGAGAACGACAAGGCCCTGACCGCGGACAAGCAGGCCCTCGCCGGCGCCCTGCGTCGAATGAGCATCGTCGCCAGCGACCAGACCCACAGGATCCGCATGGCGTTCACCAATGGCGCCTGCAAGCTCTCGGTGCAGACTCCAGACCTGGGAGAGGCCCAGGAAGAAATTGCGGTGGCCTACGAGGGCGATCAGCTCGAAATCGGCTTTAACGCCGCCTACATGCTGGAGATCCTCAAGTTCATTCCGACCGAAGAGGTCCGGATGACGTTCAAGGCCCCCGAGCGCGCGGCGACCTGCGAGCCGGTTGGCTGGGACGATCCCGCGAGCTACCTGACCCTGGTAATGCCCCTGCGCCTGGTGGACTGACCACCGAGTCCTTCCTGGGGTCCGGAGCGTCGGGCCGTGCCGGAATCGTATCCGGAGGGCGAATCGAATCCGGCATCTTGAGCGTGGCGGGAATCGTGTCGGGAATGAACAGGGTGTCCCGGATCGCCGGGATGGTGTCCAGCGGAATGTCAGGCGCCGGCGGGATCTCGACCGGCTCTCCCCGAAGCCATCGCAGAATCATGTTCTGCCGCCATCGCATCCTGCCGGGCCGGTAGTTCGGGTTCGAACGCAGCGGGAATGGCAGCGTCCCGGCAAGCGCGGCCGACTCCTCGATCGAGAGCTCCTTCGCGTCCTTGTGGAAGTACTCCCGGCTCGCCGCTTCCACGCCCCAGATACCCGGCCCGAACTCGGCGACATTGAGGTACAACTCCATGATCCGGTCCTTGCCAAGCCAGTATTCGAGCCGCCAGGCCAGCAACGCCTCCTTGAGCTTTCGGAGCGGATTCCGGGAGTCGGTCAGGTAGAGATTCTTCGCGAGCTGCTGGGTGATGGTGCTCGCACCCCGAATGTCATCGCGATGCCTGGCTTTTCCGATCGCCGCGAAGAGCTCGTGTCGGTCCCTCGAGCTCTTCCAGGAAAAATCGTCGGAGCGGTACCCCAGCGCCTTCCGGAATTCGACGAAATCGATGCCGCCGTGCTCGGCGAACCGTTGATCCTCTCCCGCCATGACCGCGGCGGGGAGAGTACCGGCGATCCGTTCCAGAGGGACGGGGTGATAGCTGATCCGGTACGGTTGAGCAGTGGTGGCCGATGTCGACTCATGCCGTCGCATCGCCATGAAAGATGTTTCCCGGGGCCAGGCCCAGCGATACCACCCCGGCGGCGGCCACACCCACCAGGCCCACAGGAAAACGAGGAGGGCAATAGCTCCGAGACAGTATCCGGCCCAGGAAAACACCTTCCTGATGGTTCGGGGCTCTCTTGTCGCGACGAATCTGTTATCAGTAGTCAATGCAACTACTCCTGGATCTCCCGGAACGACAGACCCCCAGCACCGCTTTCGCAATGCCGGGGGTACGGGCTGGCCGATAAGCCGAGTTCTGTTCCCTTACGGGGATGGTCATCCATCTGGGATGGCCGTCGCCGGCCACCTCAAGCAGCCTACCCGCGGCTCTCCCTCACCGAAGTGAGGATTGGTGCGGGTCGCACCTTGCCGCCTATTTGGCCTTGCTCCGACTGGGGGTTGCCGTGCCCCCTTGCTTACGCTCGGGGCGGTGGGCTCTTACCCCACCGTTTCACCCTTACCGAAATGGTTGCCCACTTCGGCGGTTTGTTTTCTGTGGCCCTGTCCGTCGCCTCTCGGCGCCCAGGCGTTACCTGGCAGTCTACCCTGTGGAGCTCGGACTTTCCTCGAGAGAAGCACGCTCCTCCCGCGACCATCGCAGCCGGCCCGTGGGGCTAATCTAGCACCCGGATGCGGCTTTCGACCCCGCCCGGGGTTTGAAGGGGGGTTGAGACCCCGGGGTGAGACTGGCGGCACCAGGAGGCCCCATGACCGGTGCCAGTGCTCTCCGAAACCTAACCCGCGGTGTCGACTCCGAATCGCCCACCATCGCCGCGGTCGTCGCTCCGATCGAACGGCCCATGCTGGACGCCGCCGCGGTAGGCAGTTTCTCGATCCTCCATCGCAGCTCGGTGCCCGACGCGGTGCGGGCGGTCCGGGAGCAGGCCGTCGATGCCGTGCTGCTGTCGGCCTACCACTGCTCCGACGAGCGCTCCGACCAGGTCGACGAGCTGGTCCGAAGCTTCCCCGGGGTCACCACGGTGGCGCTGGTCACCCGCCACGACCCGCGGATCTCCGAGACCCTGCTTCGGCTTGGCGCGACCGGGGTCCGCCAGGTGGTGGACGTCACGGTGCCGGCCGGATGGTCCAGGCTCCGGCAGCTGGTCGCGGAGCCAGCTACCCGGGGAGCCGCGCGGATCCTCGCACCGCTGTTGTCGGCGCTGCCAGGCATTCCCACGAGACGCGAGGTTCTTCCTCGAGGTCCTGGTGCGGCTCGCCCCGGACACCCCATCGGTTCGCATTATTGCGCGGAAGCTTCAGCAGAAACCCAGCACGCTGATGTCCCGGTTTGTCAGGGCAGGGCTTCCCTCCCCCAAGACCTATCTGGCGGCGGTTCGGCTGCTGTACGCAGCACAGTATTTCGAGGGAGGAGGACGATCGGTATCGGATGTTGCCTATCGGCTGGACTGCTCGTCGCCGCAGAGCTTCGGGCGGACCCTGCGCGCCATGCGAGGGATTACTCCCAGCGAATTCCGGCGCCGGTTCCCCTTCCCCCTTGCCATCCGCCACTTTCTCGAAAACCTGGTGATGCCGTTCGCGCCGGTGTGGGCAGGGTTTCACCCGTTGCAGGGGCCCCTACGTCCTCGCGAGGATCTGGCGCTTGTCAGAGCCCAAGATCATTGATAGTAGTAATCACTACTACGCTAGTCTTTGCGGAGGATTCTATTGCCTTCACACCGTCCTGCTGACGATCCACTACCGCCACAACGCCGAGCACCTCTCCACCTTCCCGCCTGACGACCTCGATCGCCTGGATTGTGGAGCCCCCGGTGGTGATGACGTCCTCGACCACCACCACAGGGTCTCCCGGATTGAAATTCCCTTCGATGCTGCGCCCGGTGCCGTGCTGTTTCGGCGTCTTGCGGACGCTGAAGCCCTGAATTTCCGGGGGAGAATCGACGCTGGCGCGTGCGATGGCGTAGGCAACCGGATCCGCGCCGAGGGTGAGGCCTCCAACCGAGCGTGGGAGCCATCCTGCTTCGCGAATCAGCGCGAGTCCAAGCCGTCCCACCAGGAGCTGTCCCTGGGCCGACATGGTGGTCTTGCGGGCGTCGATGTAGTAGGTGGAGCGTTGACCGGAGGCGAGCTGGAAGTCACCGAATTGGATGGAGCGCTCGCGGAGGAGAGCCGCGAGCGACTCCCGCTCGGTCATTCCCCGCCCCGCCGAAAGAGCGAAGAGAGGAAACCGGATTTCTTTCCGCGATCGGGCTCCTGATTGACCGAGTCGCAGAACGCATTGGCGAAATCGGTGACCGTCTTCCACCGCTTGCCCAGATCGCGCTCGAGGCCTTTCATGACGGCCGTTTCGATCGGCTCCGGGAAACTCACTCCCTTGACCGCCTGGTTGATCGGGATGGGCGACTGGGTGAGGAGCTGCTGGAACAGCTCGCGGGGTCCTTTTCCCGGGAACGGGAGGACTCCGGTGAGCAGGTTGTAGGCGATGGTGGCCAGGCTGTAGACGTCGGCCTGTTCGCCGACCAATTCTCCCGAGAGGGCTTCCGGCGCCACGTACTGCAGGGTGCCGACGAAGAAGCCCGCGCGGGTCAACCGCTCGGCGGGATCGTCCTCGGCGTCGCGCGCGATACCGAAATCCAGCAATCGTGCGGTCTGGGTCTCCGGGTCGTACATGATGTTGGCCGGCTTGAGGTCCCGATGGATGATCCCGGCCTTGTGCGAGGACTCCAGCGCTTCTCCCAGCTGGCCGATGATCCGGCCGACCAGGGCAGGGGCTAGCCGGCCCGATCCAGTCAGGAACGAGGCGAGCGGCTCACCGTTGGCCCATTCGAGTGCCAGGTAGTACAAGCCGTCCGCCTGGCCAAAATCATAGGTTGCGACGATGTTCGGGTGTCTTACTTTTGCGCCGAATTCGGCCTCCCGGAGGAAACGCTTGACGGCGATTTCGTCCTGGGCCAGACGGGGGCGGAGGATTTTTACCGCCGCCGGTCCGCGTTCGACGTGGTCCGCGCGATAGACCGTGGCGGTGCCACCCTCGCCGACGTGTTTGGCGAGCGTGTATCCGGCGACGGTCCGTCCGACAAGATTATCTTGGCTCATGGGAGGCAGTCCAAGCTACCGCCGGTGACGAATCCGAACAAGCGGCTTATGACAATCCCCATGCTTGGGCGGTGGATGCCGATTGGCCTCCTCCTGCTCGCTGGTTGCGCCTCGCAACGTGCTCCGAGTTCCTCTGCCACGCCTTCCGCCGAACAGACACTCGGCGAGTTGTTCAATCTCCCTTCGGTCTATCAGCGTCTCGGTCGTCTGGCGGCTTCGGGCCCGATGCCGTTCGTGGGCAACGTCGCCTATCTGAAGGGCAGGGGAGACTCGACGATTTCCCGGGTTGCCATCTCGTTCGAGAGCCACGCGTTCGCTTTCGCCCGCGAAGGCCCGTCCTATATCGCACGTTTCAGAGTGGAATACAGCCTGGCGCGGGCCGGCCAGGCACCGCTGACCGCTACCCGTGATGAAGTGGTGCGAGTGCAGTCCTTCGCCGAAACCCAGCGGAGCGATGAGAGTGTGATCGTGGACCAGGGGTTCATGTTGGCCCCCGGCGGGTACACCCTCACGGTCACGGCTCGGGATCCCGCGGCGAATGTGTTTTCCCGCGCGGAACAGCAGCTCCAGGTTCCCGCCTTCCCGCCCGGCAGCATGACCGAGCCGATTTTCGTGTATCAGGTGCGCCCCCGCCTGGCCCTCACCGATTCACTGGTCATGCTGCTCAACCCCCGGGGGACGGTGGCAAACGGGGGAGGGGATTCGTTGATGCTGTACGTCGAGGCGTACGACGTCCCGGCGGCGCGACAACTGCCGGTCCAGGTCCGGGACGACCGGGACAGCGTGCTCTATCAGGCGACCCTGGGTCTTCACGGTGGGCTTCCGGTGGAAGGCCACCTGGTCCGCATTGCCTCCGAGGCCCCCCCGCTCGGGCAGATGATGGTCCGGATCGGCGAGGGTGCCGATCAGAAGGAGGCCACCGCGCTGGTGTCGTTCTCCCGCAACTGGGTGGTCACCAATTACGACAACCTGCTCGCGCTGCTCCGGTTTTTCCCCTGGCGGGCCGACCTGTTGAACGCGCTCCGGCAGGCGCGCCCCAGCGAGCGGCCCCGGTTGTGGCGGGAATTCTGGACCGCCACCGACCCTAACCCGCAAACCGGGGAGAACGAAGCGCTCGACCTCTACTTCACCCGGATCGCCATTGCCAATGAGCGATTCAAGGACGAGGGTGGACCGGGGTGGCGCACCGACCGGGGCGAGGTGTACATCACCCTGGGCGAGCCGGACCAGGTCTATGAGAATCCTCCCGGCTCCGACCAGCGCATCGTGCAGTGGTCCTACGGGTACTACCGGTCGGTGATCACCTTCGTTGGTCCGATCGGCTTCAGCCGGCTCCGCATTACCACGGCTTCGCGGGCCGATTTTGCCCGGGCCCGAGCGCAGGTCATTCGCCAGGGCGCGCGATGAACAGGGAACCGGAAACGGGGAACAGGAAACACTGAGTGGGTGACAGCCAGTAACGGTTCACGGTTCACGGTTCCGTTCTATCTTCCCGTTGATGCACCACGATCCCCCACAACTTTTCCTGATCGACGGGCACGCGCTGATCTACCGCGCGTTCTTTGCCATGATCGCCCGGCCCCTCCGGACCAGCCGGGGTGAGAACACCTCGGCGGCCTGGGGCGTCGTGAATTTTCTGCTCCGGCTCCAGTCCAAATACCGTCCCGATTACCTGGTCTGGATCCTCGATGCGGGGGATTCGTTCCGGGTTCAGCGCTATCCCGACTACAAGTCCACCCGCTCCAAACTGACCGATGAGCTCCAGGCGGACTTCGACCTCGCCCTCGAGCATACCAGCCGGCTGCTGGCCACCTTCCGGGTCCCGGTGGTCGCGATCCCGGGTTATGAAGCGGACGACGTGATCGCCACCGTGGCGCGGCGGGAAGCCGCAGCGGGCCGGCAGGTGGTCATCGTCTCCGGCGACAAGGACTTTCACCAGCTGGTCGGGCCCGGCATCGCGCTGCTCAACCCGGGGAGAGGCGGCCCGGCCGGGGTCGAGGAGCATTGGGTCGATGAATCCAACGCCAGCGAACGGCTCGGCGTCCCGCCCTCCCAGGTGGTGGACTACCTCGCGCTGGTCGGGGACACGTCCGACAACGTGCCGGGAGTAAAGGGTATCGGCGAAAAGGGCGCGGTCCAGCTGCTCCAGCAATTCGGCGATCTCGAGACCATGCTGAGCAGGGCGGGGGAGATCACCGGAAAGCGTCCCCGCGAAGCGCTCCAGCAGTACGCCGATTCGGCCCGGCTATCCAAGGAGCTGGTCACGCTCCGTGAGGATGTACCGGTTCCCTTCGACCTCGAAGCGGCCACGGTGCGCGACCCGGATCGCCCCGAACTACTGAAGGAGCTGGCACGGCTCGAGTTTCACTCCCTCGCGACGCGATTGATTCAGGCGGAAGGGCCCGCCGAGCCGCTGACGGTTCCCCCACCCGGCGAGCCGGTGATGGCTGTGGAAGCACCCACCCCTGCCGCCAGCGTCGAGACTCGCGTGATCGATCAGGCTTCCCAGCTTCGCGACATCGTCGCCGCGATGCGGGCAGCGCCCCTGGTGGCGCTGGATACGGAGACCAGCTCGTTCGAGCCGCATGACGCTGAGCTGGTCGGGTTGTCGCTCTCTATTTCTCCCGGCGCCGCGTGGTACCTGCCGTTCGGGCACCGCCCGTTGAGCGGGGAGCTTGCCGCGCCGGCGCCGGTCGTGAACCTCCCGCCGCTCAATGATCCTGCCTGCCTGATCCTGGCCGAATTGCTCGCCGATCCGGCGGTGAAGAAAGCCGGACACAACATCAAGTATGACTGGCAGGTTCTCCGCCGCGCCGGGGTCGAGCTTCATGGGGTCACCTATGACACGATGCTCGCCAGCTTCGTCCTGGACCCCGGCCGGCGGAGTCACGGGCTCGACACCCTCTCGCTCGAACACCTGGGCCGGCCGATGCGCACCTACGCGAGCACGGCGGGCAAGGGAAAAGCGGAGGTTCCCTTTGCCGAAGTCGAGGTGTCGGAGGCGGCCGCCTATTCCGGCGCGGACAGCGCCACGGTGCTTGCCTTGCACGCCTATTTCGCCCCACGGCTCGCCGAGACCGCCCTCCAGCCGCTGCTCGATACCATCGAGATGCCGCTGGTCGAGGTGCTGGTGGACATGGAGTGGACCGGCATCGCCATCGATGCGGCGCTCTTTGCGAAGCTCTCCCGCGAGCTGGCGACGGATCTTCAGCGTCTCGAGACGGACATCTGCCGGGTCGCCGGGACGTCATTCAACGTGAACAGCCCGCGACAGCTCGCCACCATTCTGTACGACAAGCTTCAGCTGCCAATTCTGAAACGCACCCGGACCGGCCCCTCCACCGATGCCGACGTGCTGGAACAGCTCGCCGCGCTGGGCCACGAGGTTCCCACCCTGTTGCTCGAGCATCGGGAGCTCCAGAAGCTCCGCTCCACCTACGTGGACATTCTCCCCGGCAAGGTCCATCCCAAGACCGGGCGCATTCACACCAGCTTCAACCAGGTCGGCGCAGCGACAGGCCGGCTCTCATCTTCCGAGCCGAACCTTCAGAACATTCCGGTGCGCACCCCGCGGGGCGAAGCGATCCGTCGCGGGTTCGTCCCGGCTCCAGGCTGGAAATTCGTGGTGGCGGACTATTCCCAGATCGAGCTTCGTCTCATGGCGCATCTCTCCCAGGACCCGGCGTTCATCGCGGCGTTCGAGCAGGGAGAGGACGTGCACCGGCAGACCGCCGCCATCATTTTCGGCGCCGCGCCGGACCAGGTGACGGCGGAGATGCGGGCCCGGGCCAAGACCATCAACTTCGCGACGATTTACGGACAAGGCGCGTTCGCGCTCTCCCGGCAGCTGGGCATCCCGCAGGACGAAGCCAAGGCGTTCATCGCCGAATATTTCCGGCGGTTCTCGGGTGTGCGCGGGTTCCTGGATCGGCAGGTCGCCCTGGCCCGCGAGCGCGGCTACGTGGAGACCCTGTTCGGACGGCGGCGATACATCCCCGAGGTGAAAGACCGCAACTTCAACACCCGCGCCTTCGGGGAACGCCAGGCCCAGAATGCTCCGCTCCAGGGATCCGCCGCCGACCTCATCAAGATCGCGATGGCCCGGATTCACCGCGCCCTCGAGGAAACCGGGAAAGCGGGACGCCTGCTGCTGCAGGTGCACGACGAGCTGGTTCTGGAGTGTCCCGAATCGGAAGTGGAGGCGCTGTCCCGGCTGGTGAAGGACTACATGGAAGGCGCGGCGACCCTTACGGTTCCGCTGGTGGTCGAGGTGGGGGTGGGGGATAACTGGCTGGAGGCGAAGCACTGATCCGCACTCCGGGCCACCAGTTCCACCTTCCGGCCAGATGCATGAATGCCGGGACCAGCACCATCCGGATCAGGGTTGCATCGAGCAGGACCGCCACCGCAAGCGCAAATCCGAGGAACTGCACCACCAGCACTCTCGCGAAGGCGAACGCCCCGAATACCACGAACATGATCAGCGCGGCCGAAGTGATCACCGAGGCGGTCGCGCTCACTCCTTCCATCGTGGCTTCGCTGTTCCGGCCCGAGTGGTCGAAGGCCTCCTTGATCCGCGACAACAGGAAGACTTCGTAGTCCATGCTGAGCCCGAACACCACCGCGAAGACCAGAACCGGAATGACCACGTAGATCGCTTCGACGGCTCCCTCCCGGCCCAGCATCCGGATGCCAACCCCGTGCTGAAAAACCAGGACCATCAATCCGAAGGTGGCCACGACCGAGAGGGAATTCATGACCACGGCCTTGAGCGGAACCAGCACGGAACGGAACGCGACTGCGAGCATCAGGGCGGTAACGCCCAGCACCAGCCCGATGATCATGGGGAAGCGTCCCAGCAGGTCGTGCTGAAAGTCGAGCGCGCTCGCGACGTATCCACCCACCGCGATGTCGGCCCCGCGGAACTGCCGGATCGCATTGCTGCGGGTCAGCTTGCGAATCGATCGCACCAGGTCCATGGAGGTCGTCAGGGAAACCGAGTCGCGGGGAATGACATCGACCAGCGTCATCCTCCGGTCCCGGCTCAGGTAACCGTCGATCGCGTCCCGGTATCGCGCCCGGGCGCTGTCGAGGTTCGAATAGAGGAGGGAGTAGGCGAGCAGCGATTGCCCCTGGGTGAGGTCCACCAGGCTTCGAACGTCACGCACCCTGGGATCGGCCCGCAGAGAATCGGACAGGTTCCGAAGCCCGCGGAGCGCAGTGAGGGCGGTCGCGTCCTGTCCTTCGGGAAACTCCACCAGGATTCTGACCGGGAAGAGGTATCCTGAGACGCCCATGGTGGAGAGCTCATCCACCGCCTGGCCCGCCTCCGTGCTCGAGGGCCACCAGTGCCGGGCCGGCAGGCCGATCCGGATCCAGAAGAGCGGAAGCGCGAGAATGCCGACCGCGGCTCCCCCCAGGAGAAGCGAGCGCACCGGATGCCGCGCGAGCGTGCGGGCCCATTTCTCCCAGATTCTGGGCGAGTGGTACCAGGTGAGCTTGCGGGCCAGCCAGCGGGGCCGATCGATCTGCCGGCCCAGGATCGCCAGCAGGGCAGGGAGGAGCGTGGTCGAGAGAAGCACTGCCATGCCGACCGTCACCAGACCGGCCACACCGACACTCTTGATCTCGACCAGTGGGGTCAGGACCAGCGCACCGAAGCCCACCATCACGGTAAGTCCCGAGGTGAGGACCGCCTTTCCCGCGGTGCGGAAGGTGCGCGCAGCGGCTTCCCGCCGGCGGTATCCTCGAGTCAGCTCTTCGCGAAATCGCGTGACGATGAGGAGGGAATAATCGATCCCCACCCCGAGCCCGATCATGGTTGTGACGTTCAGCACGAACACCGACATCGGCAGCGAACGGGCCAGCACGCCGATGGTCGAGAGGGAAACGCCGACCGAGAGCACCCCGACCAGAAGTGGCAGGGTCGCGGCGACCAGGGCACCGAACGCGAGCACCAGTACGATCATGGTGATGGGGAGAATGCGGGCTTCGAGTCGCCGGCTGTCCTCGGTGCTCACCGAGCGAACATCGTTGTCCAGCGGCGCGCGCCCGGTGACCAGCGCGCGATACTCGTCCCGGCGGGGAACCTTGGCCAGTGCATCGCTCACCGCATGGCGGAACGCGGCGACTTCCAGGCCCAGGCTGTCCCCGTTCCACTGATCGATCGACGCCAGCACGAAGGTGCGCCGGGCATCCCGGCTCAGAAAAATCGAATCCCCGGTATTGGCAAAGCTCAGGAGCGATCGGACATACGGCTGGGAGGCCAGGTGTTCGGCCACGGTATCGAGCGCGGCACGCGACATGCCGGAGGTAAACGGGCGGGGTCCCTCGAGGGTGACCAGGAAGAATTCGCTGAAGGGGCGGTCGAAGCGGGTGGTGAGCATCCGTTCGGCCCGAGCGGCTTCGGTTTCCCGGTCCGCGGCGCCCCGGATACGAAGGAGCTCCGGCGTATGCTTGGCTCGCACCAGACCGACGGTCCCGATGACCGCCCAGAAGACCACCACCAGCCAGCGCAACCGAACCACTGCGGCTGCGGCCTGGTTCGGGAGATCCGTGGAGGGATGCGGGCTTTGCAAGACCGAATGGTAGGGCGCTGTATATTCCCTTGCAATCCTCTATGAAGCGCTTTCCGGTTTGGGGCCTGGCCATCCTGGCCGGGCTCATTGTGCTGGGCCGGCTCAAGAACGCCGGCTCCGGTTCGGCGGCCCCTCCTCCCACGCGTGCCGCCGGGTCCGAACCGGTCCATTCGCGCAATGCAGTGTCGCCTCCGCCTCCGGACGCCCCGGCGGCCCCCGCCGTTCGGGTGGACAGTACCCGCACCCCCGCGATCGACTTGCTGGCTCGACTCGAGTCGCGCCGACGCCTCATCGCGGCGCAAAGCACCACCTACTTCGATTCCCTGTTCGCGGAAACCGATTCCGCCATGCGGCGTTGGCAGGATCCCGCGGTCCTGGTCGTCGCGGTGATTTCCGCGGGCGAATACGATCGCGCCCTGCTCGATGCCGTGCGCGGTGCCACCGCGGCCTGGGAATCGGTGCTCGGAGGACTCCGCTTCACCCTCACCAGAGATTCTGCCGCGGCGCAGATCATCGCCTATTCGGAAGACCAGCTCGAGGGGGAGCGGATCGGTTTGACCGATCTCGAATGGACCCCGAGCGGCGACATTCATCGGGCCCGCATCGCCCTGGCCCGGCGGGATCACCTGGGAACCGTCATTCCAAAGCGCACCGCGCTGGCCGTCGCGGAGCACGAATTCGGGCACGCGCTGGGGCTGGCCCATTCGCCTAACCCGGGCGACATCATGTTCCCCCGCACCCGCGCCGCGACCCTGAGCGCCCGGGACATTGCCACGCTCCGGCTCCTGTACCAGCTCCCCACCGGCTCGGTGCGCGAGGCGGGGCGATGACGCTTCCGTTCCTGCTTCTGGCTCTGGCCGACAGCAGCTACGCCCCGGTGGCCCGAGTCGTCGAGCGGGGCATTCGGGAAGGGGTGTATCCCGGCGCCGTGGTCGTGGTGGGACGCCGCGACACCATTCTCTACGCGGAGGGATTCGGGCACGTGACCTGGTCCGACCGGGCCTCCCGGCCGACCGTGGCCGAGACCCGTTGGGACCTGGCGTCTCTCACCAAGGTCGTGGCCACCACCAGCGCTGTGCTGGTACTGGTCGATCAGGGGCGGGTCTCGCTCGACGCCCCGGTGGCCCGTTACCTCCCCCGTTTCACCGGGGGGAATCGCCCGCGGGTCACGGTCCGCATGCTGCTCGATCACACCAGCGGGTTGCCGGCCTATCTCCCGTTCTACAAGCTGGCCTCCTCCCGGGCCGGTGCCATCGAACGCCTGTACCGGGAACCGCTCCGCCATCAGCCGGGAGCGGTCATGGAGTACAGCGACCTGAATGGAATCCTGCTCGGCCTTCTGGTCGAGAAGGTCGCCGGGTCGCCGCTCGACCGTTTTGCCACCAGCGCCGTCTTCACCCCGCTGGGCATGCTGGCCACCGCGTTCGCTCCCGATCTGCCCCGAGGCGCCCCGGTCGCGCCGAGCCGGGCCGCGCGCTGCTGCACCCTGGCCCAGCAGGTCAACGACGACAATGCCGTTCTCTTCGGAGGCATCGCAGGACACGCGGGGCTGTTCTCGACCGGGTCGGATCTCGCCCGCTTTGCCCAGACCTGGCTCGCCAAGGGAGAACGGTCCGCGCCCGAGAAGCCGTGGGTTTCCCCCGCGAGCCTCGAACAGTTTCTCCGCCGGCTTCCCGGGGAGAAGCGGGCGCTGGGATGGGAGGTTCCCGATTCGATCGAAGACGCCATGCGCCCGTCGGTCTACGGGAACTCGATCTGCTCCTGCGCGTTCGGGCACACCGGTTGGACCGGGACCATGCTGTGGGTCGATCCCACCGCCGATCTCTTCGTCGTATTTCTCACCAACCGGAGCCTCGAGCCGAGGGTCCGGAATTCGATCCGCGTTCTCCGGGAGCTCCGCCATGAGCTCTCCGAAGAAGTGTTGACCATCGCGAAACGGCGGGGATAACAACCGGTTAAGTTCGAGGTGAGGAATCGTCGAGGGAATCCGGCATGCCGCTCACTCCAGAAATCATTCGCAAGGCCCTCCGCGGCGTCAAAGACCCCGAGCTCGGCCTGAACATCGTGGACATCGGGCTGGTGTATGAAACGGACGTCAACGAAGAAGGCGACGTGACGGTCAAGATGACCCTCACCTCGCCGGGGTGTCCCTCGGGAGCCGAGATCCTTCAGGACGCCAAGATGGTCCTGGAGGATCTCGAAGGTGTTCGAAGCGTGCAGGTCGATCTGGTCTGGGAGCCCTACTGGACTCCGGATCGCATGGATCCGCGGGTCCGAGCCTATCTGGGCTAGGGCGACTCCGCCAGATCTTTCAGCAGACTCTTCACTTTCTCGTCGTCCAGCCGGGATAGCCGGTTGACCAGGGACCGGCGCACGCTGGCGTCGGTCTCGGTTCTGGCGATCCGGATCAGGGCGTCGATCGCCGCCCGGTCTCCATTCTTGAACAGCGCACTGATGGCGGCCTCCTTGCCCCGACGATCGGGAGCCTGCTGATAGAGCTTGTCGAGCTGGGGACTCGTCGCACCGGCGCGTTCGGCAGCTTCGACCGCCTGGCTCCGCACCTCGGCGGGGGTGTCGCCGTCGACGGCGATGCCGAGCAACCACTGCAGATTCGCGGCACCACCCTGCTCTCCCACAACCGACAGAATGGCGCGGCGGGAGTCAACCGAGGCAAGCGCGCCGTATCGGCTCCGCAGCAGGTCGATGTCCTTGGCGGAAGCGTATTGCCCCCCGAATCCCCGGATCACCGTGATGCGCAGCTTGTCGGGAAGGCTCGGATCGCTGAGCGCGGTGCGGAGGTAGGCGCGTGCTCTGGGATCTCCGGAGTTCGCCATGGCCTGGACTGCGGCGTCCCGGAGCCAGGGATCGTTGCCGCCGGCCATCCGGGTCAGCTCGGTCAGGTCGGCGCGCTGGTTCCGGGCCAATACCGAGACCGCCGATTGACGGATCGAGCTGGTCTCGCTCTGATCGCTCGCGATCGCCACCAGCGCCGACGAGACCCGCCGGGCATCGTCGGGAGAAATCCGATCGAGCTCCCGTCCCAGCCAGCTCAAGCCACCCTGCCGTACCGAGCGCGAGAGATCACGGTTCTTGCTCAGCGCGAGGAGACTCGGCCAGACCGTCGCGCTGTCGGCCAGCACTGCCGGGAGGATCGCTTCCCGGGCCGGACGGCCTTCCGCGCGGGCCGCGAGGTCGAGCAAGTACTCCGAGGCGGCCGCGGCGGGAATGGTCCCGAGATCGGTGACTCCGTCGGCAGCGTTGTCCGGGGCGATCTCGGTTTCGATCCCCACCACCTGGCCGGCGGTCCGGGTGATCCGCACCACCACCGGGCCGCGCCGGCACCCCCGATCGAAGCCGTCGGTAAAGCCCCCGTTCGAGATGTAAGTCGAGCGGCCCACCTGGAACGACGAACCTAACCCGCAGACGTCGCTCCGCGCCGCGAAACTGAACTGGACCCGGCCGTCGCCCCCGCTTTCCACCCGGGACCGGAGCGCCCCCTGCGCGGTGAGTCCTCGGCAGCCGGCCAGGCTCGCGACCGCGGCCAGCACGAAAATTCGATTTCGAGATCTCATGGCTTTTCCACCAATTCGCGAATAAAGGCCATTGCCTTGGCGTCTTTCCGGCGGGTCAGGGCCTGAACCGCCTGGCGCCGCACACTGGGATCCGTGCTGGTCTTGGCGATCTCGATGAGCTTGTCGGTCGCCTTGGGCTCATCGGTCGACGCCAACTGGTTCACGATGGTATTACGGAACTCCCGCTCGGACAGCGCGTCATACAACCGGCCCAGGTCTTCGACCGACAGACTCTTGATCCGGGAGATCGCTTCCCGCCGCAGGTAGCTGTCTTCCGAGGTGTTCTTGACCAGGTTCATGAGCCACTGATCGTTCGCCGAACCGCCGGCCCGGCCCAGGGTCGAGATGATGGTGCTCTTGATGGTGCGTGAATCGGTTTTGGGATAGAGGTTCCGGAGGAACGCGGCGTCCTCTTCTTCGAGCCCGGGCTCATTCGATCGCCTCGCGGCATCGATGTTTGAGATCGTCGAAGCGACCTGCCCCCCGGTCACCACCCGGACTCCATTGGACGAGGCATACGAGAACGACGTCGAGGCCCCGGCCAGCTGCGAGATTGCCTGGGCCCGCATCCGCTCGGGCAGATCGGACGCGCTCGATCACCGATCGGAGTGCGGCGCGTGATTCCGGGCCGCCCCGCGATCGCAGCGCCGAGAGCACCGCCTGACGGGTCCGCTCCTCGTCCGCCGAGTTGAAGAGCTGGAGCAGGACCTGGCTGTTCACCGAGCCGAAGCTCGACCGACCGAGCTGGGAGATCGCGTCGCTCCGGACCGAGGGATCGGGATCGTTCTTGGCAACATCGAGCAGATCATTCACCGACTGCTCGGTCCCGGTGCGCCCGATCAGATAGACCGCGCGACGGCGCAGGGCCACCGAGCACTCGTCCCGGCGTGACAGGACCCGCTTGAGCGCCTCGTTGGCATTCTCCGGGTCGAGCTGGGTCAGCGCGTTCAGCGCCTCGGCGCGCACCGACATGTCTTCTTCGTCGCAGCTCTGGCCCGAACCGGTGGCGGCGCGAAGCGCCGAGGCGGCGCTCGCATCGCCCCGTGCCGCGAGCGCGGCATAGACCCGGGTTCGCAACGCGCCCACATCGGGATCCGCAGCCTCCTGGGGGTACTTCTCCTGCATGGCGCGGAGGGACTCGAGAGCCCCGCGGAGACTCTCGGTCGATCCCGATCGATACAGCGCGAAGGCTCGGTAGTATGGAGCGGTCGGTGCGAATCGGGATTTCGGATACTTCTGCTCCAGTGTCTGGAACAGCGTCGCTGCCCGTCCGTACTCCCCGCGGTTCAAGGCCTCCCGCGCCGAGCGATACATCGAATCCTCGGGCGTGCCCTGCATCGGACGCATCGCCTCGAACTTTGCGGGGAGCTCATCCTGGAGCCGGCCCCAGACCCGGGACTGTTCCAGCGCGCGCCTGCTGGCGTCTTCCGCCATGCGCTGGATCGCGCCGGTATTGATGCTGGACGCCATCGCGGTGCCCAGCTCCTCGTCGGAGTCGCATGGCGTCGACTTTCGCCATTTCGATCTGCGACATGTCGAGATAGGACAGGTTGTCGAGGTGCGAGAGGCTCTCGAGAGGCTCGAGGACCTGGAGACGCGGGAGGTCGTCCAACCGGAGCCGCACCAGGTCGGATTCCAGCTTGGCCCGCAGCTCTTCCGTGCCGGCCCGCATCTCGTCGAAGTCCGGGAAGTCCCAGTCGCGGAGCGGGACCGGAGCGAGCTTCGGGCGCGGCGCCGGGGCTGGTTTCGGGGCCGGCTTCTGAGCCTCCAGCGCGCCGGCGGCGAGAACAGTGAGAGCGACGATCGAAAGAATCCGCATGAGTGGCCTGCCCATCATGGTTCAGAGGTGAGGTTTTCGGCGAGCATGACCCGCAACCGCGGGAGTACCTCGCGCTGGTCCAGTGCCTGATCGATCAGATAGACGTCGGGGCTGTCGGCGCGGCTGGGCAAACGAACGATCTGGGCCAGCACCAGTTCCAGGTCGTCGAGCAGATCGCGCAAATGGGGATCGTTGATGTCGGGGGAATCGAGCAGAAGCCGGGTCGTGGCCAGCAGGTCGCGAGCCCGCTCGTTGGTTCCTTCGAGCGGATGTCCCTTCCGGGACTCGTCGGTGAGGTTGACCAGAAGCGCGGTCACCCGCTCCAGATAGTTCGTCGCGACGCCGACGAACGCCGGTTGCTCGGCGGCCCGCTCCTGCTGGGCTTGCTGGTCTGCGGTTACGGTCGGTCGGGCGGGTCGGATCAGGTTCGGCATGACCTGTCCGACGCCGAAACCCATGATCAGGGTTGCCGCGAGCGGCAACAGCGACCTGGTCCAGGATCGCGGCTGCATCGCCGGACCGAACGCTCGCGCCTCGATGTTCTGCCACATTTCCGCCATCGGCGGAGCAGGCGGAACCCGCCAGGTCTCCTTGAGCTCCGCGAGCTGTTCCTGCAGTTCCTTCTCGTCCATGCTGCGATTCCTCTCTGCTAATCCCGCCCGATGCCGGCGAGGGCGACCCGAAGTCGAGATCGCCCTTCCGCCAGACGCGCCTTACTGGTGCCTTCGGGGATTCCCATGGTTTCGGCGATTTCCCGGTGGGTGAATCCCTCGATGTCGTGCATCACGACTGGAACTCGGAGGCGAACCGGGAGCCGCTCCAGCTCGCTCCGCAACCGGTCGCGCAGGTGCGGGTCGCCCTGCACGGGCGGAGCGGCATGGCTGTCCGCGGCCGCAAGCTCCCATTCCCGGTTCCGCAACCGCTTGACCTTTCGAAGCCCGGTAAACAGCATCGACATCGCCACCGAATGCAGCCAGGTCGTGAACGCGGCGTCTCCGCGGAACTGGTCCAGCCGCTGGAACACCCGAACGAAGGTGTCCTGGGTGTACTCCCGCGCCATTTCTTCATCTCCCACCGTCCGGTACAACAGCCGGTATACCCTCGGAGCGTGTCGCTCGTAGAGGCGATGGGCTGCCATCCGGTCCCCAGCTCGGACACCGGCGATCAGTTCAAGATCGTCCACTACACCGTTCCTGGCGGCCGTTCGGGATCCCCGGGGGCTTCGGAAGAGTGGGACGCTGAGCGGGGGAAAGTGGTTGGGAATTCAGTTCTGAGATGAGGTATCGAATAGTAGTTGTCATTAATACTACTATAGGTTTGCTAGCAATCGCTCTCCCAAGACCGATGACTGCCACCGACGCATCCCGGGAATCGCCGCCAGGTCCTGGACCGTGCCGGGGACTTCACGCGCCACGGCCTCGAGGAGCCAATTGGGGGCAAGTGTTCCGGGCGGGAGCTCGAGACGGGTCGATTCGCTGGTTCGCACCTGCTTGAGTCGCTCCAGACGAACCTCAAATCCAGGATCTGGCCGGTGCCTCGGTTGCCTGCGATACCGGGGCAGATCGCTTTCCGGCACCTCTTTCCCACGCTCGATGGCTGCCAGGATCTCGTCAGCCTGCTTTTCCCGGATACCCCGGCCAAGGCCGCGAATTCCAGAAAGGGCGTTGCGACCGATGGGGGCGTGGCGGGCCAGATCGAACAAGGTGTCGTTTCCGGCAATTCGGAACGGGGCGCGATCCTGGACCCGGGCGAGCTGGTCTCTCCAGACGTACAGCTCCCGGAACAGCGCGAGCTCCCGCGCTGTCAGGGTGCGTGCTCCCTTGGTTTCGAGCGCAGCGACCTCGGCTGGCTCGGACTCCCTCCACCTGACACCGGTCAGCAGTTCGAATTCTTCTTCGGCCCAGGAGAGTCGGCCCGCAGTCTTGAGGCGCTCCTTGAGGACGTCCCGAAGCTCGGGCAGGTACCGCGTGTCGGTCGCGGCATACTGGAGCATTTCGGCAGAGAGCGGCCGTTCTGACCAGTCGGCTCGCTGGAATTTCTTGTCGAGCTTCACCTGGAAATACTTCTCGAGGAGCGCGGCGAGACCGACCCCGCTCTCGTTGAGAAGTTGCGCCGCGACCCGCGTGTCGAACACCCGGTTGGCCCGGTATCCGAATTCGTGGGCCAGGAGGCGAAGATCGTAGTCGGCATCGTGAAAGACGATCTCGACCCCCGACTCGAACAACAAGCGATCGAATCCGGGGAGGCCGGCGACCGCGAGGGGGTCCACGATCCAGGTCTCCGTCCGGCTCGAGAGCTGGAGCAGATACACCCGGTCATGGTAGCGATGGAAGCTGGCCGCTTCGGTATCGGCGGCGAGGAGGGGCTCGCTCATCAGCCGTTCGATCAACCCGGTGAAGTCGGCCGGCTTGACGACGAGCTCGGCGCTCATCGTCGAAAGGTAGCGGGGCTTCACTGGTCTGTCGTAGCTTTCCGGCATGCGCTCGAACGAGGTCGAGCAGGTCGTCTATCCGGACGATTGCGACGCATTCGGCCACCTGAATCAGGCGGCCTTCCTTCGGATCTTCGAGCGGGCCCGCTGGGATGTCCTGGCCCAGGGGCCGGGGGTGGACGTGTTCAGCCGGACCGGTAGCTGGCCGGCGGTCCGGAAGACCGTCATCGATTACCTCGCGCCGGCTTTCGCGGGAGAGCTGCTCCGGGTCCAGCTCGCGGTGGTGCATCTGGGCAAGACCAGCTTCACCATGCGACAGACCGCCCGGCGCACCGCCGACGACATCCTCATCGCCACGGCGGAATTCGTGTTCGTCTGCATCGACCGGGAAGGCCGCCCGGTGCCGGTTCCTCGCGAGGTCGGGGATTTCTTTCAGGCCCGGCCCAGCGGGGACCCGGTGACCCGGATTTCGGTCAACGGGGTCCAGCTCGTGGTCGAGCAACGAGGAGGCGGAACTGGCCCGCCGGTGCTGTTCATCCATGGGTTCCCGCTGGACCGGACCATCTGGCAGCATCCCCTCGACAGCCTGACCGGCTTCCACCGGATTGCGCCGGATCTCCGAGGCATGGGGAAATCGGAAGCGCCGGATCTGGGTTACTCGATGAACACCTACGCCGAAGACCTGGTCGGGATTCTCGATGGGCTGGGGATCTCCCGCGTGGTGTTGTGCGGCCTTTCACTGGGCGGATATGTCGCGTTTGAATTTCTCCGGCGGTTCCGGGAGAGGGTGGGCGGACTCATCCTGATGGACACCCGCGCGGAAGGGGACAGCGCCGAAGGACGAAAGGCCCGGGAAGGGTTGAGCGGGCGGATCCGGGAACAAGGCCCCCTCGCCGCCGCCGAAGCGATGTTGCCGAGATTCTTCACCCCGCAGGTTTCACCCGAGATCATCGAACGGGTCCGAACCGTCATCATGCAGACCCCGGTCGCCGGGCTGGTGGGCGCACTCTCCGCCATGCGCGACCGCCCCGACAGCACCAGTCTGCTGCCGACGCTCAGCGGCATTCCCACCCTGGTACTGGTCGGCGCGGAGGACATGATC
The DNA here is from genome assembly GCA_963841505.1 of uncultured Gemmatimonadales bacterium. GTDB lineage: Bacteria > Gemmatimonadota > Gemmatimonadetes > Gemmatimonadales > GWC2-71-9 > JABFSM01. Next base: position 72,851 of record CAWJCZ010000001.1, on the reverse strand, counting down.
ACCCCCCCATCGATCGCGCAGGCCATGGCCGCGGCGATTCCCGGGGCACGGCTGATGGAAATCCCGGGAGCGGGCCACCTGCCCTGCGTCGAGCAGCCGGTATCCACCACCCGGGCAATCCTCAAGTTTCTCCAGAGCCTTTCAGCCTAGAGAAGCTGCGGGAGGGATTCGGGTTACTTGCGGGGTCTGCCGGGGGGAGCGTCGGAGTTGAAGACCTCGCGGTTTTTCTCGATGAACTGAGCGAGATTCTGCGGGACATCCTCTTCCGGAAAGATCGCGGTCACCGGACACTCCGGTTCACAAGCGCCGCAATCGATGCACTCATCCGGGTGGATGTAGAGCATGTCGTCGCCTTCGTAGATGCAATCCACCGGGCAAACATCGACGCAAGATCGATCCTTGACACCGATACAGGCTTCGGTGATCACGTACGTCATTCCTGCTCCTCAGGAAGATCGGTTGAGAGGGGATGACCGGCCGCTCGGGACAGAATTAAGGGCGACGGTGATCCTCCGCAAGAGGGATTGCGTTGCCGCCCCGGTTCGGCCGCGGTCGGGCTAGGAAACCTTGGCGCGGAGGAAGGTGAGAGTCCGCTCCCACGCCAGGGTGGCCGCGGCCCGGTCATAGACGGTCGGCCGGGTGTCGTTGAAGAAAGCATGGTCGGTATCGTAGAAATAACTTTCGATGCTGCCGCCCGCCGCCTGCACCTTCTTGGTAAACGCTCGCGCGTCTTTCTCCTTGATCGAATTGTCCCGCTTGGCAAAGTGGCACTGGACCGGAACCCGGAGCCGGGCCGGATTGATGCGCACGTTGGGATGGGCACCGTAGAAATCCACCACCGCCGAGATCCGGTCGGGGTATTCCGCCGCCGAGTAGAGGGCGAGCTGACCTCCCATGCAGAAACCGATCACGCCGACCCGCTCCGAGGTGACTTCGCGGCGTTCCTTGAGCGCTCCGGCCGCCCCCTGAATATCGGTTCCCGCCTTGGCAATGTTCAGCGCCATGAAGAGCTTGCCGGCTTCGTCAGGACTGCGGGTGGCTTTCCCGTCATAGAGATCGGGCGCCAGGGCAACGAATCCTTCGGTGGCGAACCGGTCGCACACATCCTTGATGTGATCGACCAGGCCCCACCATTCCTGGATCACTACCACGCCGGGACCTTGTCCCCCGAGTGGAATCGCGAGATACCCGCCCGCATCCCTGCCATTGGCGGCAAACTGGATCGATTCACCCATGGCCGGGCTGGTTACAGCAGCGCGGACAGCGGCGATGGAATGTGTTCGCATCGCAGCTCGGGTTCGCCGTAACGGTCCGAGGTGGTGTAGAGCCGGTTCCATTCCCCCCGAAGACAGAACGGATCCGAACCGCACGCCCGGTCCATTGCAAGCACCCCATCCAGATGATCGATTTCATGCTGGAGCAGCTCGGCGCGATCGCCGGAGAGCTCGACTTCGTGAGAGTCGCCCCGGAGATCCTGGTAGCGCATCCGGATGTTGTAGGCACGCTGAACCCGGACCAGGAGGTTCGGGAAGGAAAAGCAATCGTCCCAGACCGTGAAGTCTTCAGTCCCGATGTCCATGATTTCGGGATTGATCAGGGTCCAGGGGCGATCCATCTCGACATGGACCATCCGGACCGGCGCTCCGATCTGAGGCGCGGCGATTCCCCGGCCGTAGCCGAAACGGGATTGCCAATCCCGCAATGTTTCCCGCAAATCATCCGCGATGATGCGAACTGCCGTGGATTTCGGAGCGGTAATGGGCTCACACCGGGTTCTGAGCACCGGGTCGCCGAGGAGTCGAATTCTGTGGATAGCCATAGGGGCTAATCTCCCGTTTGGTGGGGAAAGGTCAAGACCGACGTCTGGGCGACCCATCAATCTAGGAGTTCTAAATGCTACTACGTTATTCCCAAGCCTGAGCGCAATGAGACAGCGTCTTGAGATCACGGGTCTCTAGTTTCGCCCCCTAATTGGACACCCTGGTGGGCCTCGCCCCCGAGTTTGCAGCGCTGCCGCATAAACCGTTGTCTCTCAACGACCTCCGCGCTTTGACAATCCCGACAAATGCATTAGGATTGGGGCATGAGCGAAGACCTGGAAACCCTCGTCAATCGTGAGTACAAGTGGGGCTTCGTCACCGATATCGAAGCCGACACGGTGCCGAGGGGGTTGAACGAGGACATCATCCGGCTGATTTCGGCCAAGAAGAACGAGCCGCCCTTCATGCTCGATTGGCGGCTCAAGGCGTATCGGGGCTGGCTCAAGATGTCGGAGCCGCACTGGCCGAACGTGGTGTATCCCACGATCGACTACCAGGACATGATCTACTACTCGGCTCCGAAAACCGCGAAGCCGCTTGGTTCGCTGGAAGAGGTCGATCCCAAACTCATCGAGACCTACCAGAAGCTTGGCATTCCGCTCAACGAGCAGAAGATCCTGGCTGGGGTCGCGGTGGACGCGATCTTCGACTCGGTCTCGGTCGGCACCTCCTACAAGAAGCAGCTCGCCGAGTACGGCATCGTGTTCTGCTCGTTCTCCGAGGCGGTGCACGAGCATCCCGAGCTGGTCCAGAAGTATCTCGGCTCCGTCGTTCCGGCCAGCGACAACTTCTTCGCGGCGCTCAACTCCGCGGTCTTCAGTGACGGCTCCTTCGTGTACGTGCCCAAGGGCGTTCGTTGTCCCATGGATCTCTCGACCTACTTCCGGATGAATGCCCAGAACACCGGCCAGTTCGAGCGAACCCTGATCATCGCCGACGAGGGCGCCTGGGTCAGCTACCTGGAGGGGTGCACCGCTCCCAAGCGCGACGAGAACCAGCTCCATGCCGCCGTGGTCGAGCTGGTCGCGCTCGACGGCGCCACCATCAAATACTCCACGGTGCAGAACTGGTACGCCGGCGATGAGCAGGGGAAGGGCGGTATCTACAACTTCGTGACCAAGCGGGGCAAGGCACTCCGCGGGGCGAAAATCTCCTGGACCCAGGTGGAGACCGGCTCCTCGATCACCTGGAAATACCCCAGCGTGATCCTCCAGGGCGACGACTCGGTCGGAGAGTTCTACTCGGTCGCGGTCTGCAACGGGAAACAGCAGGCCGATACCGGCACCAAGATGATGCACCTGGGGCGGAACACCCGCAGCACGATCGTCTCCAAGGGAATCAGCGCGGGCCAGGGAAACAACAGCTACCGGGGGCTGGTCAAGGTGGTACCAAGAGCGGCGAACGCGCGGAACTACACCCAGTGCGATTCGATGCTGATCGGGAACCGGTGCGCGGCGAATACGTTCCCGTACATCGACGTCCAGAATCCCACCGCCTCCGTGGAGCACGAGGCGAGTACGTCCAAAATCGGGGAAGACCAGATCTTCTACTGCAAGCAGCGGGGCCTCAACACCGAAAACGCAATTTCCATGATCGTGAACGGCTTCTGCAAGGAAGTCTTCAAGGAACTCCCGATGGAATTCGCGGTCGAAGCGCAGAAGCTGCTCGGCATCTCGCTGGAGGGCAGCGTCGGCTGACCTCGGACTTCTTACGGAGCGAAACGACGTGCTCGACATCCAAGGACTGAGGGCCGCGGCCGGCGAGAAGGAAATCCTCAAGGGCATCGACCTCGAGGTCAATGCCGGCGAGGTGCACGCCATCATGGGGCCGAACGGCTCCGGCAAGAGCACCCTGGCGCAGGTTCTTTCGGGTCATCCCGCCTACACCGTTACCAGCGGGACGGTGAGGTTTCTCGGGCAAGACCTGCTCGATATGGAGCCGGAGGAGCGGGCCCAGGCGGGCGTGTTCCTCGCCTTCCAGTATCCGGTGGAAATCCCGGGCGTGACCAACGCCTACTTCCTCCGCGCCGCGTACAATGCGATCCGCAAGGCGCACGGCCAGGAAGAGCTGGACCCCATCGATTTTCTGGATCTCCTGGAAAGCAAGCTCAAGCTGGTCGGCTGGTCCGCCGAGATCATGCAGCGGGCGGTGAACAGCGGTTTCTCGGGCGGCGAAAAGAAGCGGAACGAGATCCTCCAGATGGCGGTCCTCGAGCCCAAGCTCGCGATTCTCGACGAAACCGACTCGGGTCTGGACATCGACGCGCTTCGCATTGTGGCCGATGGTGTGAACACCCTCCGGGCTCCCGATCGCGCCACGATCGTGGTCACCCACTATCAGCGGCTCCTCAACTTCATCGTTCCGGATTTCGTGCACGTGCTGGTGGACGGACGGATCGCAAAGTCCGGCGGGAAGGAGCTCGCCCTCGAGCTCGAAGCGAAAGGCTACGAATGGCTGACCGGGATACCGGAGCCGGCCTCCGCCCGGTCGTGACCGGGTCCTACGCCGCCGCGTTCGAGCGAACGCTGCTGGGCGGTCCGGCCGACGGTCTGGTCACGAAGCGACGGGAGGCCTTCGACCGCTTTGCCAGCGTGGGTTTCCCGACCACTCGCCAGGAGGAGTGGCGCTTCACCCCGGTCGCGCCGATCGCCCAGCACCCCTGGGAGCTTGGCGATGGTACCGTGGAGCGCGTCGAGTTGTCCGCCGAACGACTCGCCCCCTTTCGCTTCGGCCCCTCCCACTGGACCACCCTCGTTTTTGTCGACGGTGCGTTTCACCCCGGACTTTCGAATCGACCGGTTCTGCCGGAAGGGCTGCTGGTCGAGCCGCTTTCTCTGGCGGGGAAGCGAAACAGCGAGCTGATCGCGGAACGCTTCGGCTCGATTGCCCGGCCCGAGGTGACGCCTTTCGCAGCGCTGAATGCCGCCTTCGCGCGAGAAGGGGCGGTCATCCGGGTTCAGGCGGGTTTCGAGATCAGCGATCCGGTTCACCTGCTGTTCGTGACGACCCAGCGCTCCGAGAACCGGGCCCTTCATCTCCGGAACTTGCTGGTCTTCGAGCGGGGTGCCAGGGCCCAGGTGGTCGAGAGCTACGCCGGCATCGATCCGGCGGTCTCCTTTACCAACGCGGTCACCGAAGTGGCGGTGGCGCGTGATGCCTGGATCGAGCACACCCGGATCCAGCGGGAGAGTGAATCGGCCTATCACGTCGGGCTCACCTCGGTCGAGCAGGAGACCAGAAGCCACTATCGCTCCTTCACCCTGACTGCAGGCGGTCGTCTCGCGCGGCACGATCTCCAGGCGCGATTGGGTGGTGAAGAGGTCGAGACGCTGCTCTACGGGCTCTACCTCGGCCGCAACGACCAGCTGGTGGACAACCACACGGTGATCTTTCACGATCAGCCGAATTGCCGGAGCTGGGAGGTGTACAAGGGGATTCTGGACGACCGGAGCCACGCCGTCTTCAACGGCAAGGTCTTCGTGAAACCGGAAGCCCAGAAGACCGACGCCAAACAGACCAACCGGAATCTGTTGCTCTCCGATGGGGCGAAGGTGGACACCAAGCCACAGCTCGAGATCTTCGCCGACGACGTGAAGTGCACCCACGGCGCGACGGTCGGGCGGATCGATGAGATCGCCTACTACTATCTCCAGAGCCGCGGGATCCCGCGGAGTGACGCCCAGCGCATCCTGACGTACGCCTTTGCCGCCGAGGTCGTCGAAGAAGTCGCAGCTGCGCCGGTGCGGGAAGCGCTCGACCGTCTGGTGCAGGAGCGCATGGGAGTGCGGGGTTGAGCATGGCTCCGGTGACCGTGATCCCCCCGGAAGAGCTGCGGAGCCGCACGGGCCCTGGTTGGGACGTCGCCAAGGTACGGGCCGATTTCCCGATTCTGACCCGGATCATCCGGGGCCGGCCCCTGGTGTACCTCGACAATGCCTCCACGGCGCAAAAACCCCTGGCGGTCATCGAAGCCATCGATCATTACTATCGCACCGGGAACGCCAACGTGCACCGGGGCGTGCATACGCTGAGCGAGGAAGCGACCAACGCCTACGAGCGCGCCCGGGAAATCGCGGCGGTGTTTCTGGGCGCTGCCTCGCCGTCGGAGATCGTGTTCACCGCGGGGACCACGGCGTCGCTCAACCTCGTCGCCCAGAGCTATGGCGGCTCGGTCCTCCGGCCCGGCGACGAAATCCTGGTGACCGAGATGGAGCACCATTCGAACCTGGTGCCCTGGCAGCTCGTCGCAGAGCGGACCGGCGCGCGGGTGCTGGCGATTCCGGTGATGGAGTCGGGCGGCCTCGATCTCGGGGCCTTCGAGCGATTGCTCGGGCCCCGCACCAGGATCGTGGCGGTGTCCCACGCATCGAACGTGATCGGGGCGATCAACCCGGTGAATGCCATCGCGGAGATGGCCCACGCGGTCGGCGCCATCGTGGTGATCGACGGCGCCCAATCGGCCCCCCATCTCCGGGTGAATCTCGCGGCCATCGACTGCGATTTCTTCGCCTGCTCCGGGCACAAGCTCTACGGCCCGAGCGGGATCGGTATTCTCTACGGGAAGCGCGCCCTGCTCGACGCGATGCCGCCGTGGCAGGGCGGGGGAGGAATGATTCGCGAGGTCCAGATCGAACGGAGCACCTGGGCCGCGCCGCCCGAGCGTTTCGAGGCGGGGACACCTCCGATTGCCGAGGCGGTCGGCCTCGGTGCCGCGATCGAGTACCTGTCGCACTGGGATTGGGACGCCCTGGTGGGCTACGAACAGTCCCTGATCGCGGACGCGAGCCGGAAGCTCCAGGGGGTGCCCGGACTCCGGATCCTGGGAGAAGGCGCCGACCGGGTCAGCGTGCTTTCCCTTTCGATGGATCGGGTGCATCCCCACGATGCGGGTACCGTGCTGGACACCCGCGGGATCGCGGTGCGGGCCGGTCATCACTGTGCTCAACCGCTCATGCGGCGTTTTGGCGTCACCGCGACCCTGCGAGCGTCGTTCGGGGCGTACAACACCCAGGAAGAAGTGGACGCGCTGGTCGAGGGGCTCCACGAAGTGCGGAAGGTGTTCAAGTGACCTCGGAGCTCGATGAGCTGTATCAGAGCGTGATCCTGGATCACAACGCGTCGCCCCGGAACTTCCGGAAACTGGAGGACGCGACGACCCACGCGGAAGGACGCAATCCTCTCTGCGGCGACGTGTACGAGATCTGGCTCAAGCTCGATGGCGACCAGATCGCCGAGGCGACCTTTCAGGGACAGGGATGCGCCATTTCGAAGGCGAGCGCGTCGATGATGACCCAGGCGATCAAGGGGAAGACGATCGCCGAGGCTCGTGATCTGTTCGACCGTTTCCACTCCCTGGTGACGAGGGGAGCATCGGCCGATGCGCTTCCGGCCAAACTCGCGGTGTTTCAGGGAGTGCGGGCGTTTCCAATTCGGGTCAAGTGTGCCACCTTGAGCTGGCACGCGATGAAGGCGGCGCTGGACAGGCGGACAGACGGACAGGCGGACCGTTAATCAAGGAGCAATGATGTCGTATCAGGAAATGATGGTGAAGCCGATGCGGGAAGAAGTCACCCGGCTCGGTGTGACGGAGCTTCGAAGCGTGGCCGAGGTCGATGCCGCGCTCGGCCCGGGCGAAGGGACCGCAATGGTCTTCGTGAATTCAGTATGCGGATGCGCGGCGGGCGCTGCCCGCCCGGCCCTCATGCTGGCGTTGCAGAACCCCGCCCGGCCGGCGCACCTCTATTCGGTCTTTGCCGGCCAGGATCTGGATGCGACGGCGCGGGCCCGCAGCTATTTCGCGGAGTATCAGCCGAGCTCTCCGTCGGTGGCGCTGCTCCGGGACGGTGAGGTGGTGCACTTCATCCATCGCCATATGATCGAGGGACGCCGGGCCGAAGCGATTGCGGCCGATCTCGTGGCCGCGTTTGAGAAGTACTGCGGGAGTGAGTCGGCAGCACGCAGCGAGTAATGAGGCGATGACCGGTCACGTCTTCCACCCCGGCCACGAGGAGCTCCACGGCGTCACGGTCGTGGTGGAGGGGACCTCGGGCCGCACCTGGGTGGGTCGATATCACGAGCGAAACGACCGCGGCGTGGTGATGCACGACGTCGCGATTCACGATCCGGCGGTGAGCCAGGTTCCCCGCTCCGACTGGATCACGAAGCTCCAGAAGTTCGGGATTACGGTGAACGAGAAATTCGTCATCCTTCCTCCCAAGGAAGCTGGTCAGATCACCCGCCTTGCCGACTGGAACGCCTGAGGTTGCCTGTAAAGCCACCTTGACAGATGGTCAAGTTGGCTTTACTGTATCTGGATTCCATGACAGGCCGGGCCCCGTTGGCTTGCGAGACAAATCGATACAGCAGGCGGATGATCTGGTGGGCGCTGGCTTCTGCCGCCCTTACCATCGTCATGGCGATCGTCCGCAAGACGGTAACCCTGCCACCGGCGGCTCAGATCGTGAGCGCGCTACTTCCGGTCGTCGTGATGGTCGGATTCTTCGTGGGCATGGTCCGGTATCTCCGCAGCCTCGACGAGCTGCAACGGCTCATCCACCTGGAAGCCCTGCTCTTTCAGTTCGCCGGAACCGCCCTGCTGGTCATGGCGTACGGCTCGCTGGCCGGGATTGCGGTGGTACGAACGCTCTCGGTATCCGACGCGATGAGTATGATCTGGATCGGGACCTTCCTTCTGTACGGTCTCGGTCTTTTCGTGGTGGGTCGCAGGTACCGGTGACCAACCGGTTGCGGGTGCTTCGGGCCGAGCGGGCCTGGTCCCAGGGACAATTGGCGGAGCGTTTACAGGTTTCCCGGCAGACCGTGAATGCGATCGAGACCGGCAAGTACGATCCGAGCCTGCCCCTGGCTTTCTCGATCGCGAAGGTATTCGAGTGCGCGATCGAGGACATCTTCACCCCAAATGGAGACGGAGGTCGTGGTGCGTAGAATCCTGTTCGGTCTCACCGTTGCGCTCGCCGCCGCGGTCCTGACTTCCCTGGCGGAGGGCCGCCTCACGATTCTTCATGTTCTTGGCTGGACCATCTGGAACCTGTCCCTTTTCTGGATCTACCTGTTTGGACGCGACCGGTCCCGGCGCGCTCGGTGCGGCTCATGAACGGAAACGGTACGGTCGTCACGGTCGCCCACGCGACCAAGCGCTTCGCCGGCCACACCGCGGTGGATGATCTGAGCATGGAAGTCCCCGCCGGCGGGATCTTCGGGCTGCTCGGCCCCAACGGGGCGGGCAAGAGCACCACGATCCGGATGATCATGAACATCATCACCCCGGACGAGGGTCGCATCACCGTCCTGAACCACGAGGCGGCGAGCCGTGCCTTGTCCGAGCGAATCGGCTTTCTCCCCGAGGAACGCGGTCTCTACAAGAAGATGAAAGTGCTGGACGTGCTCATCTTCCTGGCCGAAACCAAAGGGATTGGGCGCGCCACCGGCCGCCGCAAGGCGGGAGAGTGGCTCGAGCGGCTGGGACTCTCGGACTGGAAAGCAAAGAAGGTCGAAGATCTGTCCAAGGGTATGCAGCAGAAAGTCCAGTTCATCGGCGCCCTGCTGCACGACCCCGACCTGCTCATTCTCGATGAGCCGTTCAGCGGGCTCGACCCGGTCAACAGCCAGGTCATGAAGGACGTGGTGGTCGAAGCCGCCCGGAAGGGAAAAACCGTGCTGTTTTCGACCCACATCATGGAACAGGCCGAGCGGATGTGCGACCATATCGTGATCATCTCCCGCGGCAAGCTCGTCGTGAATGGCTCGCTGGCCGAGATCAAGCGGGAATTCGGCGGGCGGCACGTCGCCCTGAGCTTCACCCGCAACAAGGAGCGCGCCGCCCCGGTGCTGGGCGATCGGACTCTGATCAGCAACGTGGACGACTACGGTGCGAGCGCGGAGGTGGAGCTCGCGGCGGGCGGGGATTCCGACCGCCTGCTCCGGTCGCTGGTCGAGCAGGACGTCGGCCTGTCCCGGTTCGAAATCGTGGAGCCATCGCTTCAATCCATCTTCGTGTCGAAAGTCGGCGCCGAGGCGGCAGTCGCGCCGGCCCAGGAGAGTCATCATGCGTAAGGTCTGGGCCATCATCCGCCGTGAAGTAGTCGAACGGGTCCGAACCCGCGCCTTCCTGATCAGCACACTGCTGTTTCCGCTCCTCATGGCCGGGCTGGTCATTCTTCCCGGGTACCTGCTGACCCGGAGTACCGGAACCAAGACCATCGCGCTGATCGATGCCAGCGGCGATTCGGTGGGGGTCGAGATCGAGCATGCGATGCTGGCCGCGCGGCTCGGGAAAGGAGCCCAGGCGCGCCCGAAGTACGTGGTCCAGCGTTTCGCTGCAACCGGGCGGGCAGCCGACCTCCGGGACTCGCTGGTCGCGTTCACCGGGCTTTCCCGGAAGGCGGTGGACGGATTCGACGGCATCCTGATGGTGACCGATTCGACGGTCGCGAGCGGCCGGGTGAATTACTACGGCGCCAACGTGGCGAGCTTCGACGAGATGCGGGAGATGGAACAGACCATTCGCCCCACCATCATCGCGAAACGCCTGCAAGGCATCGGGGTGGATCTCGGGACCGTGACCCAGGCAGTGCGCCCGCTCAACCTCGAGACCACCAAAGTCTCCAACGGCAAACTCACCAGCGAGAGTGGCGGGTCCACCTTTGTGCTCGCCTATGCGATGGGGTTCATCCTCTATTTCTCCCTGCTCCTGTTCGGGGTGCAGGTCATGACCTCGGTCATCGAAGAGAAGACCAGCCGAATCGTGGAAATTCTGGCATCGAGTCTGACCCCCTTCCAGATGATGCTGGGCAAGGTGGTGGGGGTAGGCCTGGTGGCATTGATCCAGCTCGGCATCTGGGCTTCCATTGCCGCGTGGCTCGCCGGGAACCAGGCAAAGATCATGGAAGCGTTCGGGGCCACGCCGGGCGCCACGCCGACCTTCAGCCTGCCGGCCATCCCGGTAGGGCTTCTGCTCGTCTTCTTCCTGTTCTTCTCGCTCGGATTCCTGTTGTTCGCCGCCGCCTACGCCGCGGTTGGGGCCATGTGCAGCACCCACCAGGACGCCCAGCAAATGCAGATGCCGGTCATGATGTTCGTCCTGGCGGGCTTCTTCTCGACCTTTGCGCTGATGCGGGATCCGAATGGCACGGCGGCCCACGTCCTCACGTTCGTGCCCATGCTTGCCCCGTTTGCGGTACCGCTCAGGTACTCCATCGCTCCGCTCCCGCCGCTGGAGCTGGCGGCTTCGGCAGGGGTGACCCTGCTCGGCATGTTGCTAGTCGTCTGGGTGGCTTCCCGGATTTACCGGATCGGGGTGCTGAGCTACGGTAAGAAGGCCTCCATCAAAGACATGGTGCGCTGGATCCGAACCGCCTGAGGCCCCGAAAGCCGGGGTTTTCGTCCGGGCCGATGCATGCCAGGGGCCCTGAGGCGTCTTTGTGTTCATGGGTACCAAGCCCCCCCCCGGTTGTCGGTTCAAGTGGTTGTTACGCATCGGCGCTCTTTGCTGGGGGTTTCCGGCTCTCGCGCAGGCCCCCGCGACGGAGGCGAAATCAGCCACTGTCGATCCTCCTCGCCGGGCCACGGTTGTGCCTTCCGCCTCGTTCCGGGCGGGAGATTTCCACCATCTCTTTTTTGGCGACACGTGGCGAGCCCTTTGGGTCAAGCCCGTGTCGGTCAAGGTCCTCGACCTCGCGAACACCGCGGGTGGCCTCCATGCCGTGGACCGGGGAGAAGCTCACGCCAGCCGGCCGTTTCTACTCGTTTCTCCCGATGGCAAAGCGTTCGGCTTTCGTGCGCTGATCAAGGACGCCACTCTGGACTGGCCGGAAGAAAGCCAGACCGAAACATTGCGAAATCTCGCTCTCGACCAGGTCAGCGGAACCGTTCCTGGCGGCGCGCTCGTCGCTTCGGTCATCGAACGTGCGGCCGGTGTGCCAAGCCTCGAGGTTGAGCTGGTCGTGCTGCCCGACGATCCAAGGCTCGGGAAGTGGCGGGCGAGTTTCGCGGGGAAATTAGGGATCCTCGAGAAGCGGCTCCGTCCGGCGGATCCGGAGATGGCTCCATCCGGCGGAAGAGAAGCCCTCACCAGTGATTCACTCTTTCAGATTCTTCAGGTCGATGGCCGGAATGAAGTCGATGAGCGAACTTTTCTCACCAGCCGACTGGTCGACATCCTGGTGGGTGACTGGGATCGACACGGCAGCCAGTGGACCTGGGTGGACAGGGAGCGAGGGGGCCGGCGGGTGTGGACCGCCGTCTCGAGCGACCGGGACTGGGCATTCAATAACCTGGACGGGCTCGGCTGGATCGTGATTCGCAAAGCGATTCCCAAGTACCAGGTGTTCGACAAGAAGATCAGCGGGTTACGCGGCCTCCTCCTGATGTCGCAGCCGCTGGATCGACGATTGCTGGCCGGCCTCGATCGATCCGCCTGGGACTCGGTCACCAAAACCGTCGTGGAGCGCCTTCCGGATCGAGTATTCGCGCGCGCGGTCGACGCTCTTCCTTCCGGCATGGATTCCACGGCTGTGATGCGCCTCGAAACCACCCTCCGGGCTCGCCGAGATCACCTGTCCGAGGCATCCGCCGCGTTCTACAAGCGATTGGCGCAGGTCGTGGAAGTCTGGGCTACCGAAGGGTCCGACGAGGTTCGACTGGCCGATGCACCCGATGGTGGCGTCGAGCTGAAGCTGAAACGTGGAGAAGGGCCGGGGACTTCGCTGTCCAGGGTGTTCGACCCGGAGGAGACCCGCGAAGTACGGGTATACCTGAGAGGGGGCGACGATCGGGTCACCGGACAATGGAGCGGTGGGCCGGTGACGGTTCGGATCGTTCACGAGGGGGATGGTACTCTGAAAGTCGACTCGACCGTGAGCGGCGTCCGGGTGTATGACTCGAAGAAACCCTTTCCCTTGCCAGGCAAGCGCTTTGATCCGGGAGAGATCTTCCGCGACTGGGGAGGCTCGGTTGGTTTCAGCCCGTGGATCGGTCAGAAGAGCGGAGCCGGAATCATCGTGGGTGGCGGACCGGTGGTCACGAAGTATGGATTTCGCCGGGTACCGTACGCGTACAAAGCCACTCTCCGGGCGGCGTACGGGACAACCGGAAGTACGATCAACGTTCAGTTCAAGGGAGATTTCCGGTTCGCCAGGCCGGGTGCAGGGCTACGGGTCGATGCGAAGGCACTCCAGGCAGATGCCCTCCACTATTTCGGTATCGGCAACGAAACGTCGCGACCCGAAATTGGTGACTTCTATCTCATGCGACAGCACACCTACCTGGTCGACCTGTCCCTGTACCAGGAGTTTGCGAAGGGCGGACTGATCTCGTTCGGCCCGGTGCTTTCGCGCACCGTCTCCGATCTGGGGCGTCCAACACTGGCGCTAGAGGAACAGCCATATGGGTTCGGGACCTTCACGGAGCTTGGAGCTGGGGGCGGGGTCCTGATTGACCTGCGGGACGACCCGATCTACCCCGTGACCGGCCTCAAAGCCCAGGTGAATGGCCGCTTCTTCCCGGCGATCGGCGACGTGAATAAAGCCTTTGGCGTCGTGGCGGGCGAGTTGGCCGGTTATCTCGGCACACGGTCGATTCCCGGCACGCCCGTGCTGGCGGTGCGAGCCGGTGGTGCCAAGGGTTTCGGCAACGTTCCCTTTTTCGAAGCTCCGAAGCTGGGAGGCAAGCCATCGCTGCGCGGGTTTTCCCGGGAGCGATTCAACGGAGACCGCTCTCTGTACGGCAGCGCCGAGCTGCGATTCCGGCTGGGGCAGTTCAAGGCGTTCCTGCCAGGCGAGTTCGGCGTGTACGGGCTGGGCGACATCGGCCGGGTCTATCTGAAGCGGAGAGACCTCCTCGCTCTGGCACAAGAGCTACGGAGGGGGGCTCTGGCTCAGCTTCTTCGAACGAAAAACCACCGCCAACATCACCTGGGGCCACAGCGTCGAAGGGAATAAGATCTTTCTCGCCGCAGGATTTCATTTCTAGACTGAGCAACACTACAGGTTCCTCCCGGCCGGCTAAGCCTGCCGACGGCTACACCGAGAACATCGATTCATTCACCTTCGGCACCGCATCCGGCGTCACGACGTTCGACTTCGAGCCGTACGAGCAGCCGGCGGACAAGGATGCCTGCAAGAAGGGGGGATGGGAAACCCTGCGCCGGGCGAACGGAACGACCTTCAAGAATCAGGGCGTGTCCGCTTCCGGGTTAGACTTGGGGCATGCAGACGTTCGACGTCATCGTGATTGGCGGGGGCCACGCGGGCGCCGAGGCCGTGCGCGATGGCGGCTCGGCTTGGCCTGCGAACCCTGCTGCTGACCCAGAACCTCGAGACCATCGGACAGATGTCGTGCAATCCCGCGATCGGTGGAATTGCCAAGGGGACGGTCGTCCGCGAAGTGGATGCCCTCGGCGGGATCATGGGCCGCGCCACCGATCGGGCCCGGATTCAGTTCCGGATGCTGAATCGCTCCAAGGGACCAGCGGTCTGGTCGCCGCGGGCGCAATGCGATCGCGCGCTATACCGGCGGGCAGTGCGCGCCGAGCTCGAGCGATTCCCTCGACTGCGCTTCGTGCAGGGAACCGTGGCGCGGTTTCTGTTCGAAGGCGAGCGGATTTCGGGAGTCGAGACAACGGATGGACGTCGTTATGGATGCCGAGCGTTGGTACTGACCGCCGGCACGTTCATTCGGGGTGAGATCCGGGTAGGAACCAAGACGCGAATCCCGGCTGGTCGAGCGGGTGAGGGACCTTCGGTAGAAATCTCGCAAGCTATTGGTGAGCTTGGAGTTACGATCGAACGCTTCAAGACTGGAACACCTCCGAGAATCGACGGCCGGACGGTCAATTTTGAAAGAGTTGAGCGTCAGGACGGTGATGCCGAAACCATTCTGGTTTTCCTTCCACGAGAAGCATCCGTCACCTCAACAGCTCCCGTGTTATCTGACCCACACGACCGATGGCCTCAAGGAGTGGTGACGAGACACCTGGGGGAATCCGCGATGTATGGCGGAGCGATCAGCGGCAGGGGTCCGCGGTACTGTCCGTCGATCGAAGACAAGATCGTTCGGTTTCCCCATGCGCTGCGGCACCAGGTCTTTCTCGAGCCTGAGGGGCTCGATACGTCGGAGATGTACGTGAATGGGCTCTCGACGTCGTTGCCACCGGAGGTTCAGGTCGCCTATCTCAGAACAGTTCCGGGGCTCGAGCAGGTGGAGATGACGAGGCCTGGGTACGCGATCGAGTATGACTATTTCCCGCCGACGCAGCTTGACCGGTCACTTGGGGTGAAAGGTGTTCAGGGCCTCTACTTCGCTGGTCAGATCAACGGAACGACGGGGTACGAGGAGGCGGCCGGCCAAGGGCGTGGTAGCCGGGCTTGAACGCCGGGCTCTTCGTGAAGGGGGAGGAGCCGGTCGTGCTGGGTCGGGATCAGGCATTCATTGGGGTAATGGTGGATGATCTGGTGAATCGCGGGGTGGACGAGCCGTACCGGCTGTTTACTTCCCGGGCCGAATTCCGGCTGCTTCTTCGCCAGGACAATGCGCTGCGCCGGCTCCTCCCGGTCGCAAGACAGCTCGATCTGCTCAACGAGAACGAGGTCCGCGTCGGCCGAAGATCGTTTGATGCGGGAAGAGCGCGTGATGGAGCTCGCCCGTTCGATGGCCATTTCTCCTGAGGCGGCGAATCCGGTGCTGGGAGGGACTGGTGGGGAAGGTCTCCGTGAACCAGCGCGGATTGCCGAGGTAGCGACCCGTCCTGGAACTCGACCTCGTGGCGCTTTTCGGAGCGGCTGGGGCCGAGGTCGACGAGGAGAGCGCAGGATGGGCGTCGATTGAGTTTCGTTATCGGGGGTACATGGACAGGGAACGGGATGCAGCGGAGCGCTTGGCCCGCCTGGAAGAATTCGTGATCCCCGAGGATCTTGCCTACGACGCTGCCGAGACGATTTCCTACGAAGCCCGGGAAAAGCTGTCAATCCGACGACCACGGAGCCTTGGCGAAGCATCCAGGATCCCTGGTGTTCGTCCCAGCGACCTTCAGAATCTCGTGGTTGAGGTCATCAAGCGCCGCGGGTAGCACTTACCCCGGTTTTCACGTGAAATCTTCCGCGGCGGCCAATCCTTCGATTTCGTAGGCTTTTCACGTGAAACAGCCTATATTCCGCCGCAGAACAAATCATGAATGTATTTGGTTTTGAAGCATAACTCCATTATAATCAACTAGTTACCGCAATAATAGGTCTTCGATGGCGCGCACGATAGCGATCGCCAACCAGAAGGGCGGAGTCGGAAAGACCACCACCGCGGTCAACCTCGCGGCCTCGCTCGCCATTGCCGAGCGCAGAACCCTGCTGGTCGATGCCGACCCTCAGGGCAACGCCACCAGTGGTGTCGGCATCGACAAGACGCTCTCCCCTTCTCTCTATGATCTCCTGGTCGAGCGCGCAACCGCGCACGAGGTGATCCGTCGCGATGCGGAGCTTCCCTTTCTTTCGATCGCACCGGCGACTCAGGACCTCGTGGGCGCCGAGCTCGAGCTGGTCGATCAGCCGAACCGGGAAGTGCGATCTGCGGGACGCGCTGCAGCCGGTTCGCTCGGATTACGACTACCTCGTCATCGATTGCCCGCCCTCGCTCGGTCTCATCACGCTGAACGTGCTCACCGCGGCCGACGGTGTGATCATTCCGATCCAGTGCGAGTACTACGCGCTCGAAGGGATCAGCCAGCTGCTCAACACGATCCGGCTGGTGCAGCAGAATTTCAATCCGGCGCTCGCGATCGATGGCGTGCTGCTCACCATGTACGATTCGCGGCTGAATCTGTGCCGCCAGGTGGCCAAGGACGCGAAGGAATACTTTGGCGCCAAGGTCTTTCGCACCGTGATTCCCCGCAACGTCCGGCTCGCCGAAGCGCCGAGCTATCGGCAAGCCGATCCTCATGTACGACGTGCAGTCGGTCGGCGCGAAGAGCTATCTCTCGGTGGCGCAGGAGCTCCTGCGCCGGGTGGAACCGGAAGCCAGAGCGGGAGCCGCCGTCGGCGGCGGAGAGGAGCAAGGATCGTGAGCGAGACAAAGCGACTCGGCCGCGGCCTCGAGGCCCTGCTCGGGCCGATGACTCGGGACGACGGGCCGGCCCAGGGCGGCGCGCGGGAGATCCCGGTGAGCGCGATCGACCCTAACCCGTACCAGCCGCGCCATGAGTTCGATCCCGCCGCCCTGCAGGAGCTTGCGGATTCGATCGCAGCGTCCGGCCTGCTCCAGCCGATCGCGGTCCGGCCAGGAAGCGAAGGCCGTTTCGAGCTGATCGCCGGCGAGCGCCGCTGGCGGGCGGTGCAGCGGCTGGGCTGGAAGAACATTCCGGCGGTGGTGCGGGAGGTGGACGATCGCGCTCTGCTCACCCTTGCCCTGATCGAGAACCTCCAGCGGGACGACCTCTCGCCGCTCGACGCCGCCCGCGGATACCAGCGGCTCATCGAGGAATTCGCGATCGCGCAGCAGGAAGTGGCGCGACTGGTCGGTAAGAACCGCTCGACGGTCAGCAATACGCTGCGCCTGCTCCAGCTCGCTCCCGACATCCTGGAGCTGCTCGAAGGGCGCCGCATTACCGAGGGCCATGCGCGTGCGCTGCTGGGCCTCGCCGACCTCGAGGAGCGGCTCCGCCTGGCGCGGGAGTGCGCCGAACAGGACTGGTCGGTCCGCCAGCTCGAGGCCCGGGTGCGGGGCGAGGTGCCCGCGAGCGGGGTGGCACCGACCCGCAAACTGCTCCGGAAGACCAAACCCGATGGCCGGAGCACGAGCGCGGAGATTCGCCGGATCGAAGACGCCTTCCGGAAGCGACTGCAGACCGACGTTCGGGTCACCGCGCGGCGGCGGGGCCGCGGGGCCATCACCATTCACTACTACTCCAACGACGACCTGGTCCGAGTCCTCGAGCTGGTGCTCGCGGAGCCGTATCGCGGATGAAGGGCGGACGGCGACAGGTCTCCATCATCGTGCAACGCGATGGGGATCTGCACGGCCGGACCTGGCGGCTTCCGCTCTGGCTGCTGCGAGCCACCCTTGGGCTGGCCCTTGCGCTGCTGGTGGCCATCGGACTGGGGATTGCCTTCTTCGCTCCGATCGCCCGCCAGGCCGCCCGGGTTCCGACCCTAACCCGGGATATCGAGCGACTCGAAACTGACAACCGCCGGGTCCGGGAGCTGGCCTCCGCCCTCGACTCGGTCGAGGCGAGCTATTCCCGGCTCCGCCAGATGGTTGGCGCCGACATCGTTCCCGACCGGATGGCGTTGTCGAGCCCGCTGGCGGTGGCACCCCCGATTTATGCCACGGCGCCGGGTGGGATCGAGGCGCCCGACAGCGGGGCTTCGGCACCACGACGCTGGCCCCTGGACGAGCGGGGATTCGTGACCCGCGGCCAGGCCGCGGGCGGACCCGAAGAGGAAGAACATCCCGGCATCGATATCGCGGTGCCGGTTGGCAGTATTGTGCGCGCCGCCGGCGGAGCGGTAGTCTTGCAGACCGGGGCTCAGGCGGAATACGGCAATTTTGTCCTTCTCGAGCACCCCCAGGGCTATCAGTCGATGTACGGGCACCTCTCCCGGATCCTGGCGGTTCCGGGGAGCCGGGTGATCGCCGGCGAGGTGATCGCCTTGAGCGGGAACACCGGACGGTCTTCGGCTCCACATTTGCATTTCGAAATCCGACTGAACGGCGTATCGATCGATCCCGGAACGCTGGTGAAGGAGGAACGCTGATGGGACTCTTTTCGACCACCACCAATCATCGGAAAGATGCCGCGCCGCCGGCTATCGAACGACGCCGCAACGGACCGGGGAGTGGTGGACTTTCCATTGTGGCGCGGGATCTGACGGTCACCGGCGACCTCGAAGCCGCCGGGGTCATCCGGGTCGAGGGCCGGGTGCAGGGCAACGTCCAGGCGGGTGATCAGGTGCTTCTCTCCGAGGGCGCCGTCATCGAAGGCAACGTGGCGGCCCGGGAAGCGGTGATCGGTGGCCGGGTGCTTGGCTCCATCGTGGCAGCCGAGCGCATCGAGATTCAGGCCGAAGCAGTGGTCGAGGGCGATCTGGTCACGCCGAGGCTCCTCATTCACGAGGGAGGACGGGTGAATGGCGGCGTCCGGATGGAAATGGTAACCGTTGCGCCGTAGCGCGGCGGCCCTCCTCGTTCTGGCTGCAGCCTGTTCCCCCAAAACGGAAACCAACGGATTCCGAGTCGCCCTGGTTACCCCGGGCTCCATCGCGGATGCCGCCTGGAACTCCGGCGCCTACGCAGGACTCCTGGCGATCCGGGACTCGCTCGGCGCCCAGGTCAGCCAGGTCGAGGCCCGAACACCCGCGGAGCAGGCCGAGGCGCTCCGGACCTACGCTCGGCAGGGATACCGGCTGGTGTTCGGCCACGGCTTCGAGTTCCAGGATCCCGCCGAGCGGATCGCCGCGGAATCGCCCGGAACCATTTTCGTGGTGACCTCGGGCGAGCGGGTCGCCAGTACCGGGAACGTGGTGCCGCTCTGGTTCGGCATCGAAGAGGCGACCTATCTCGCCGGCATGGTAGCCGGCAGCCTGACCCGTACCAACAAGATCGGCTTTGTCGGCGGGATGGAGCTTCCTCCCATCGTCCGGGGATACCAGGGCTGGCTCAACGGCGCCCGCGCGGTTAATCCGGGGATCGAAACCCGGATTACCTGGCTCAACACGTTCGACGACGTCGCCGCGGGCCGGGAAGCCGCGCTTGCGATGATTCGATCGGGCGTGGACATGCTGCACCACAACGCCGATCAGGCCGCGCTGGGACTCTTCCAGGCCGTCAAGGAATCCCCCGGCGTCTATGCCTTCGGGGCGAATCTGGATCAGCGCGAGCTGGCCCCCGATCGGGTGGTCGGGTCGGTGGTGATCGATCTGCCCCGGGCCTTTCTCGCCATCGCGCGGGAAGTCCAGGAGAGCCGGTTCACGCCGAGGGTGGAACGATTCGGCCTCGCCGGCGGCGTGATCCGATATGAGGCGAATCCCGGAGCGGGAATCCCGATTCCGGCATCGCTCCGCGCCAGGCTGGCCGCGGCGAGCGACTCGATCATGGCCGGGACCCTTAACCCGCTGACCTCCCACTGACCCCGATGCCGGCGATCGCGCTCCGAGACCTGGTCCGGTATCTCGATCACTACCTGCGGATCGCCGAGATCCCCGATGAAGCCAATGCGGTCAATGGTCTCCAGGTCGAGAATGCCTCGGCGATCGGTGCAACGCATCGTGGCCGCGGTCGACGCGAGCCTGGAAACCATCGAGGGAGCCGCGGATCCGTCGCTGGGGTCCGCGCTTCTTCTGGTGCATCACGGACTGTTCTGGGACGGCAGCGTTCCCGATCGCGGGTCGCCGATACCGCAGAGTCCGGGCTCTCTTCGATCACGACACCGCACTCTACGCGGCCCACATTCCCCTCGACGTGCATTCCATGGTCGGGAACAACGTGGTGCTGGCCGGAGATCTGGGTCTTCATCACCAGCAGGGATTCGATCACTACCGGGGCGTACCCGATCGGGGTTCAGGGCGTCCTGGACCCGCCGGTTGCGAGGGAAGACCTGGTTTCCCGGCTGGAGCGGTCTGCTTTCGACCGAAGCCCGCCTCATCCCGGGAGGGCCGGAGCGGGCCAACCGCGATCGGTATCATTACCGGAGCGGCAGGAGGCCGGATCGCCGCGGCACGGGACGCCGGTCTCGATACCTACATCACCGGAGAAGGCGCGCACCACACCTACTTCGATGCGATGGAGTTCGGGGTCAATGTGATCTACGCCGGCCACTATGCCACCGAGACCGTCGGCGTGAAGGCCCTCGCGGCCCATCTGGGTGAACATTTCGGCATTCCCTGGGAGTTCCATCGCCATCCCACCGGGCTCTGAGCGAGCCGGGGCCGCTCCGGCCCTTTCCCTCTCCGGCATCTCCAAACGCTTCGGAGCGGTGACGGCGCTCCACAACGTCGACTTTGCGGTTCAGCCCTGGAGAGATCCACGCCCTGCTCGGCGAGAACGGCGCGGGAAAGTCCACCCTGATGCACATCGCGTTCGGGATGCTGCCACCCGACCGGGCGCGATCCGGGTCCGGAGCGAGGTGGTGCGGCTCCGGTCGCCGAGGGACGCCAGGCGGTACCGGATCGGGATGGTACATCAGCATTTCACCAGCATCGATTCCCTGACGGTTCGCGAGAACCTGGAGCTGGCGATCGGCCGGCGTCGAGTGGAAGTTCGACTGGGGAAGCGGACTCCTCGAAGGTCTCGCGCCGGATTCCAGGGTCGACGACCTCCCGGTGCGTTGCGCCAGACGACTCGAATTCGCCAAGGCGCTCGCCGCCGGGGCGGAGATCCTTCTGCTCGACGAGCCCAGTGCGGCCCTGGCGCCGGGTGAGACGAGGAGCTGCTTGCCCGGGTGGCGCCTTCGCGGGCCGGGGTGGGGCGGTGGCGCTGATCACCCATAAGCTCGCCGAGGTGTTCGCCGTCGCCGATCGGGTCACCGTGCTCCGAACCGGCCAGGTCACCTTTCACGGTCTGGTGAAGCAACAAACCGAGGCGAGCCTGGCCCTCGCCATGATCGGAGAGTCGGACGCCCGGGGCGGCAGTCCGGGCCGGGAACCAGCACCGTTCCGGAGAGACAGCCCTCGCTGGTTCGGATCGGTTCCGTCGCGATCCATGCCGGAGAGCTGGTCGGAATCGCCGGGATCGAAGGCCAGGGGCACCGGCGGACGCCGGCTGCCTCTCGACGGGTCGCCGGCATCGGTTCAGGGGGCGGTGGCTTTCGTGCCGGAGGACCGCACCACCGAAGGCCTGATTCCGGAGATGACCCTGGCGGAGAACCTCGTGCTTGGCCGGGACCGGGACCCCCGCTGGCGCCATGGATTCTGGCTGCGATGGCCTGCTGTGAAGGCGCACGCGCGCCGCGGTGATCTCCGAGTACCAGATCACCGCCGCGGGACCGGACGCCCCGCGATGAGCCTTTCGGGTGGGAACCAGCAGCGGGTTATGATCGCGCGGGCGCTCGAGAGCAGGCCGATGTCCTGGTGGTCGAGAACCCCTTCCGGGGCCTCGATCTCGGCGCCACCGCCGCAATTCGCGACCGGCTCCGGGCCGCGGCGAACCAGGGGATCGCGGTGCTGGTCTACTCCACCGATCTGGATGAAGTCCTCGACTGGGTGAGCGGGTCCTGGTAGTTCGGAGCCGCGAAGTGCGGGAAGCACCCAGCGGCTCCGGCCGGCAGGCCATCGGGCGGCATCATGCTGGGCGTCATCGACCAGGAAGAGAGACCGTCGTGAGCAGCGGCTGGATCAGCGCCATGGTGGTCGGGCTGCTCGCTCTCCTCGCGGCTTTGCGGTGCTGGGCATCGGGCTGGCTCTGCTCGGGTACGATGCCGGGCCTGCGTTCCAGGCCCTGGTCCGCGGCGCGGCGGGAAGTCACCGACGCGCTTCTCTCCGCGACGCTGGTTCGCTCGATTCCCTTGGTGCTGCTCGGCCTGGGCGTTGCGCTCGCGTTCCGGGCGGGCGCCCTCAACATCGGGGCGGACGGCCAGTTCTACGCCGGCGCCATCGCGGCGGTCTGGATCGGGCAGCAGGTCGGGAGATGGCCGGGTCCGGCGGCGCTGGGGCGGTGCTGCGCCGCAGCGTCGTTGCCGGCGCGCTCTGGATCCTTATGCCGGTGTTGCTCCGCCTTCGTTTCGGGGTGCTGGAGGTCATCACCACGCTGCTCCTCAATTTCGTGGCGGTGGCGGCGGTGAGCTACGCGGTCACCGGCCCGCTTCAAGAGCACTACCGGGGTCTACCCGCAGAGCGACCCGGTCGCGCTCTCGGCACGACTCCCCACCCTTCCCGGAAGCCGGCTCCACCTGGGGTTCCTGCTCGCGGTGATCCTTGCCGCGGCCCTCTGGGTATTCCTGCGATACACCGCGGCCGGTTTCCGGCTTCGAGCGGCCGGACTGAGCCCACGGGCCGCCGAGATTGCGGGGAGGATCCCGGTGGCCGGGTGATCGGTGCGGCGCTGCTGGCCGTCGGGAGCCATGTGCCGGGTTAGGCGGAGGGATCGAGGTTGCCGGGGTGTCCTACAGTCTCTTCGCGAATCTTTCTCCCGGCTACGGGTTCACCGCCATTGCGGTCGCGCTGCTCGGGCGACTCCATCCATTGGGGGTGCTCGCCGCCGGCATCCTGTTCGGCGCCCTCGAGGCCGGCGCCCAGGGCATGCAGCGCGACGCCGGCGTTCCTGCCGTGGCGGTGGCGGTGGTGGAAGCGGTGGTCATCATCGCCGTGCTCCTCGCCGAAGGCGGAGCCCGCCGGAGCCTCTGATTGCCGCGGGAGCAGTTCCGGGATGCCTGAGGCCCAGGCGCTGGGATTTCTCGCCGCCACGATCCGGATCTCCACCCCGCTCCTCCTCGCGGCCACCGGCGAAATGATCACCGAGCGCGCCGGCGTCATCAATCTCGGCCTGGAGGGCGCCATGCTGGCGGGTGCCCTGGGCGCGGCGATCGGCGCCACCGCGGGGGGACCCTGGGCCGGGACTCGCCGCCGGGATGTTGTCCGGTCTTTTGATCGCCGCTTTTTTCGGGGCAGTGACCGTGATTCGGGAAAGCGCAGCAGATCATCGCCGGGACCGCCATCACCCTCGGCGCCATCGGTCTGACCGGCGTGGTCTATCGGGCACGATTCGGCACGGCCGGGGCCGGCCTCTCGGTGCCGACCCTCCCAGTGACCGGTCTGCCCGGCCTCAGGGAATCTTCCGGGCGTCGGGCCGGTTCTGTTCCAGCAATCACCGCTCACCTATCTGAGCTGGATCGGAGTCGCCGGTGGCGGGCTGGTTCCTGTTCCGGACCTGGTGGGGACTCTCCCTCCGCGCGACCGGAGAATCTGCCGAAGCCGCGGCGGCGGCGGGGATCCCGGTCGCGCGGGTTAGGCTGGCGGCGATTCTTGCCGGAGGCTCGATGGGTGGCCTGGCCGGCGCGACCCTGGTGCTGGCGCAGGTCGGCACCTTCGCCGAAAACATGACCGCGGGCCGGGGGTTCATTGCGATTGCCATCGTGGTCCTGGGCCGGTGGCACCCGCTTGGCGTATTGCTGGCCTCGCTGCTCTTCGGCGCCGCGGGCGCGCTCCAGTTCGTGCTCCAGGCATCCGGCCTGGGTGTGCCGTACCAGGCGGCGCTGGCGCTGCCCTACGGACTCGCGCTGCTGGCGCTCGCCGGCGCGTGGGGCCGCTCGCGGGCGCCTGCGGCGCTGGGCAGATAGTTTCCAGCCCCGGTTTCCTTGGAGGATTCGATGGCCGGCATTCCCGATGCCCTTCGCCAGCAGATCGAGGCCACCTATGGAGGCGATCCGTGGTATGGCTCCTCGGCTGAGCGAATTCTGAACGGCGTCACAGCCCAACAAGCGCGGCTTACCCCCGTGCCCGGTGGCCATTCGATCTGGCAGCAGGTCCTTCACATGACTTCCTGGAAACGGGAGGTGACCCGGCGGATCCAGGGAAGTGACCCGCTCCACCGCCCGAGGGAGACTGGCCGGCGGTGGAGGGGTCGGAGGCGGAGTGGTCCCGCGCGAAGGAGGCGCTCTCGGAGGCGCATCGGGATCTCCTGGCCGCCATCGAGTCCCAGCCGGCCGCCCGCTGGGATGAACCGATCGGAACGACGCGCGATCCGGCCCTGGGCTCGGGACTCAGCGTCCTTGGCATGCTGGTGGGGCTGGCCCAGCACGATGCCTACCACATCGGTCAGATCGCGATGCTCCGACGGGCCGCGAGACTGCTCTAGCGGGCAACGATCGATGCGAAGAGAATCGGGGTTGCTCGGAGTCGTCCTGCTGCTGGCGCTCCCGGCTACGCCCGGGCGAGGGGTAACCCACGAGATTCGTCTTACCGGCAACCGGTTTGTCCCCTCGGAAATCGAGGCGCACCCGGGGGATTCTTTGCGATTCGTGAACGGGCCGGGTGGTCTGCACAACGTGGAATTCACACGAGACTCGATCGCCGAAACCCCGCGGCGCGTCCTCGCCTTTGCGATGCCCGGCGACAAGATCGGTCCGCTCTCCAGTCCGCTGCTTATTTCGTCGGGCGAGGTATATGCGTTCCGGATCCCGGAGCTTCCGGCGGGACGGTATCCCTTCATCTGCCTGGCGCATGTGGCGGCCGGCATGCGGGGGGTCCTCGTCATCCGGCGGTAGCCTCCACCGGGAGAGTCGGGCCTGCCGCCGTTGCCGGATCAGCAGTAGGTTGTGGGGTCCCATCCGAAGTCATTGACCTGCATCGCTGCGAAATTCGAGGGCACCTTTTTTCGGAGGGCTCATGACCCCGTTGTCCGCACTGTGGCTACCCGTCCTCCTGTCAGGGGTAGTGGTGTTTTTCGCGAGCTTCGTGATTCACATGCTCCTGCCGTTCCACCGTGCCGACTATCCCAGAATGCCCAATGAGGATCGGGCGATGGACGCCCTGCGGCCGCTCAACATCCCCCCCGGGGACTACATGGTGCCGAGTGCCAACGATCCCAAGGACATGAAATCTCCGGAGTTTCTGGCGAAGGTGGAAAAGGGCCCGGTCTTCATCATGACCATGTTGCCGGGCGGCAACTTCAACATGGGCAAGAACCTCCTTCAATGGTTCCTCTACACCCTGGTGGTCGGGGTCTTCTCCGCGTACCTGGCCGGCCTCGCGCTGCCGTCCGGGTCGGAGTATCTCAGGGTCTTCAGGGTCGTGGCTACGATCGCGTTGGCCGGGTATTCGCTGGCCCTCTGGCAGATGTCGATCTGGTATCGGCGGAGCTGGGGCACCACGATCCGGAGCACGATCGATGGGCTGGTGTACGGGCTGCTCACCGCCGGCGTGTTCGGTTGGCTGTGGCCCCGGTAACCCGCAAGCCGACCTACCGGGACCTCTTCGAGAACAACCGTCGCTGGGCCCAGGGCGTCCTTCAGAAGGATCCGGGATTTTTTCGGAGACTCTCCCATCAGCAGTCGCCCCGATTCCTCTGGATCGGCTGCGCCGACAGCCGGGTTCCCGCCAATGAAATCGTGGGACTCCTTCCCGGCGAGATCTTCGTCCACCGCAACGTGGCCAATCTCGTGGTCGATGGAGATCTCAACTGCCTCTCGGTGCTCCAGTTCGCGGTCGATGTGCTGCGGGTCGAGCACATCATCGTCTGCGGCCACTATGGATGCGGGGGAGTCCAGGCCGCCTGGCGCGGAGAGGCGCTGGGTCTCATCGATGAATGGATTCAGCATGTGAAGCTCATTGTCGCCGACCATCGGGAGCGTCTCGACGGGTTGAGCGAAGCCGACGGGGTGGACACGTTGTGCGAGCTGAATGTGCTCCAGCAGGCGGTGAACGTGTGCCGGACGTCGATCGTTCAGGGCGCCTGGGCGCGGGGCCAGCAGGTCGCCGTGCATGCCTGGATCTACGGTTTGCACGATGGGCTGATCCGGGACCTCGAGGGGACCATCGAACGACCGGACGACGTGGATCAGATGTACCAGAAGGCCCTGGAGGACCTCCCCACCCGAAAACGGGTTTGACGTGCTGGACCAGATCAAACGACTCTGTGAGCACGCTGCCTGGGCCGATCGCCTGCTGGCCGAGGCCTTCGGCTCGGCGGGAGAGGAAGCAGCGCTGGCACGCAAGGAATTCGGACATGTGCTGGGCACGGCGGAAACCTGGCTCGCCCGCATCGAAGGTCGCCCCGCAACCCTCGCCATCTGGCCCGACATTTCTCCGGCGGACCTGAAGGCGGCCGTTGCCGGCGTTCACGGGCGGTACAGCGAATTTGTAGGACGTCTGCCTGACGATGCCTTTGCCCAGGAGATCAGCTACGTGAACAGCGTCGGAAAACGCTTCACGAACCGGATCGAGGACATCCTGCTGCACGGGGCGCTGCACGGGCAGTATCACCGCGGGAAGATCAATCTGCTCTTCCGTCAGGCGGGCATGGCCCCCGTCCCGACCGACTACATTGCCTTCATTCGAGGAGTCCCGGCCGCCATTACCAAGCCGAGGTAGTCCCGATGCCGTGCTTCCTGCTGTTACTCGCCCTGGCCACCCCCCGACTGGTCGTTGTCCTGCTCTGGCTGTTCACCCACTGGTTCCAGGGGCTTTTCCCGTCGGTGGCCGTCCCGCTGCTCGGTTTCATTTTTCTGCCCAGCACCCTGCTCTGGTACACCGCGGTGCAGCACTGGTTTGCAGGCCAGTGGTCATTCTGGCCGGTGGTCGGCATGGTCATCGCTATCCTGATCGATCTTTCCCCCGCGAAGGGAAAGTGGCGAAGGACTGTTGAGGCGCCATAGACAACATCACCCATTCGCTGGTCGGGTTCGCTCTGGCTCAGTCGGGACTCCGGCGAGCCACCCGCTTCGGCACCGCGACCCTCGTGCTTGGCGCCAATCTTCCAGACATCGACGGATTCGCCTACCTGTTCGGGTCGAGAGAAGCCGCGCTGCACTTCCGGCGTGGCTGGACTCATGGAATCCTGGCCATGGTCGTGTTACCGGTGCTGCTTGCGGGCGCGATGGTACTGCTGGACCGGTGGCGCTCCACGGAACACCGGCCCCGGGTCGCATGGCGCGGTCTGCTCCTTCTTGCCGTGCTCGGGGTCTGGTCCCATCCGCTGCTCGATCTGCTCAATGTTTACGGTGTTCGTCTCCTGATGCCGTTCTCCGATCACTGGTACAAAGCCGACGCCCTGTTCATCATGGATCCATGGCTCTGGCTCGTCCTCGGCGCGGGATTGCTGATCGGCCGGCTGCGGCGCAGCGAACGGCCCTCTCGAGGCGCTCTGGCCATGTTCGCGGGTTATGCCGTGGCCATGACGCTGATTGGAGGGGTCAGCCGCCGGCTGGTGGCGGAGAAGACCGGAGTGTCGGCCCGGACCATGGCGGCGCCGGTCTTCGGCAATCCGTTCCGGCGCGAGGTGCTTCGGGACCTGGGACCGGAATACCAGGCGGGCGAGCTGGTCCTGGGATTCCCCAGCACCTATTCGAGCAGCGGCACGGTGAAAACCGGCCGGGACCTGCCCGGTGTCGCCGAAGCTCAGCGGACACCCAAGGCTCAATGGTTCCTGCGCTGGGCACGCTTTCCGGTTTTTGCATCGCGGCCCGCAAGCGGAGGACTCGAGATTTCCATCCAGGATCTGCGGTTCGGAACCATCGGGGGAAGATCCTGGGCCGGGATCACGGTGCAGGTTCCGTCGGACACTGTCGGGCACAGGTGAATCATGGCCAAGCCGAAATGGCCGCTCTTCCTGCTGGCCTGGCTCTCGCTGATTCCCTTTCTCGGCTTCTTCTTTGGCTCCCTTGCGGCGGGGTGGGGCCTGGTCTCGAGCAGACCCCGCGCCCTGGTCGCCGCCGGAATCGGCGCGGGCGGAGCGCTGCTCAACGTGATCGCGCTGGTCGGGCTCACCAGCTATCTCCTTCGGGACCGTCCCGAGCTTGCCCAGGCCAAAGCGGAAGCGTCCCGGCGGGGACTCGTCGAAGTGGTGGAGGCGCTCGAAGTGTACCATGCCGAACAGGGAAGCTACCCGCCATCCCTGGCGGTGCTGCCGCAAAAACTCGGATTACGGCACCCGGTCAACTTCTATGATCCGAGCGGGGGCTTCTTTCCGCCGAGGCCGTTCGAGTATGAGCTCGGCGCGGACGGCCAGACCTACCGGGTCTATTCCGCGGGTCGAGACAGGAAGCCAGGAACATCCGATGACCTTTTCCCCGAGCTGCCGGATTCTCTCGCCGCGCGGTCCGGATACCGTAACCCGACACGACGGGAGTGATGCATCATGGCCGTGATGGTGAAGGTGTATGACAGGACCGGAGCGCTGGTGGGTCCGGTGTCGTCGCCCAGAGTGGTCAAGACCGACGCACAGTGGAAGGCCCAGCTCACCCCGGAGCAATTCCAGATCGCGCGGGGCAAGGGAACCGAGCGGCCGTTCTGCGGGCTGCTGCTCGACAACAAGCGCGCCGGAGTCTACGTCTGCATCTGCTGTGCTCTTCCTCTCTTCTCTTCGGAGCACAAGTTCGAGTCGGGGACCGGCTGGCCCAGCTATTTCCAGCCGGTGGCAAGGGAGAACGTGATTACCGAGGTGGACCGGAGTTACGGAATGTCGCGGACCGAGATCCTCTGTCCCCGGTGCGATTGCCACCTGGGGCACGTCTTCAACGACGGCCCCCGCCCGACCGGACTCCGGTACTGCGTCAATTCGGAGTCGCTTCGATTCGTGGACGCCAAGGATCTGGGCTCGCTCGCCGATCCGGCCGGCGGAGGGTGACCCGGCCGGTTCCTCCGGGGCCCCCGTGGGGACGGCAAACCTGGCACTCGCTCGCTTTCCTCCACTGGCCGGTTCCCGGGTCGGCGCTCCGGCGCCTGATTCCCGCGGGACTCGAGGTCGATGAGCTCGACGGCACCGGGTGGGTCGCGGTTGCGCCGTTCTGGATGTCGGGTGTCACCGCGGGCAGGCTTCCTCCGCTTCCGTTTCTCTCGTCCTTTCATGAGCTCAACACCCGGACCTACGTAACCCGGGATGGGGTTCCCGGTGTTTGGTTCTTCAGCCTCGATGCGGCCAGTTATCCCGCGGTGCTCGCCGCGCGGACCCTGTTCCATCTCCCCTATCACTATGCCCGGATGGGCCACCGGATCGAGGGTCGTCGCGTTCACTATCGCTCCCGCCGGGTCCGCGGCCCTGAATTCCGTGCTTCCTACGGGCCCAGTGGCCCGGGGTTCCGGAGCAACCCGGGCACGCTGGAACACTGGCTTACCGAGCGGTACTGCCTCTACGCGAGCGATGGGTCGGACCGGCTTTACCGCGCCGACATCCACCACCATCCCTGGCCGCTTCAGCCCGGCGAAGCGGAGATCGAGCGCAACGATCTCCTGAGCGACCTGGGCATCCAGGTGGGGGGACCGCCCTCTGGTTCACTTCGCTGAGCGCCTGGATGTCACGGTATGGTCTCCCCGCCCGGTCGACTCTGGCGCTTCCGTGGTGAAGCCCTAAGTTGGTTGGGTCCAACCCTGGTTCAGGGCACAGAGATCACCTTCCATAAGGGGGACGTATGGTCATTAAGCGGATCGAACCGGTTTCTGCTGCGAAGGTCACCGCGGTGCTGTACGCATTGATGGGTTTTCTCGTGGCGCTCCTCTTCGCGGCGATCGGATCGATGGCGGGTGGCCTGGCGCAGACCGCGTTCCCCTTCGCCGGCGCCGGGATTGCCGCGATCATCATCATTCCGATCGTGTACGGCTGTCTCGGGTTCATCGTCACGCTGATCATGGCGGCGCTGTACAACCTGGTGGCGGGATGGGTCGGTGGGGTTCAGATCCAGACTGACTAGCTTATCTGCCTGACGCGTTCGGGAGGTAGCGGGCCCCATCCCGCTACCTCCTTATCTTTTCCATGGAATCACAGGAGGAACCTTTGGAACGAACGGCAGAGGCGCGATGGGAAGGCGAGTTGAAATCAGGGAAGGGCCAGATCAAGCTGGGCAGTGGCGCCTATCAAGGCGGGTATTCCTTCGGGACCCGTTTCGAGTCGAGTCCCGGAACCAATCCGGAAGAATTGATCGGGGCGGCGCTGGCGGCGTGCTTCAGCATGGCGCTGGCGTCGACGCTGGCCAAAGGCGGCCATCCGGCGACCTCGGTGGACACCAGGGCGGGGGTGCGGCTGGAGAAAGTCGGCGAAGGGTTCGGGATCACCGGGATCTCCCTGACGACCCGCGGGGTGGTAGCGGGTGTCTCCTCGGAGGAGTTCACCACGCTGGCGGATCAGACCGGGAAGAACTGCATCGTGGCCCGTGCCCTGGGCGCGGTCCCGATCACCGTCGCGGCGACACACTCCGCATCCTGACCCGCTCGGCGGTCCTGTTCGGGTTGCTCCTCGCCGGGTGCGGGGGCAGCCTGAGGGACCGGTTGCATGCGGGGCGAACGGGGAGGTTCCTGGCGAAATACGGCCCGGCGACCTCCGAGTTCGAAAGCTTCCGGGACGGACTCGTCGCCAATCATTTTCTGGATACGATCGCGGTTCGCCTCAACGATTCGATCCGCATTCCCAGGAGCATCACCCTCCAGACCGCGCACTGTGCCGCGCCGAATGCGTCGTACGACCCCGCGGCGCGGGAAGTGACGCTCTGCTACGAGCTGTTCCAGAGTCTGAGCGATCAATTCGGGAATGAAGTCGGCGGGGAGTATCTCGTGTCCGGCACGGTGGTCTTTGCCCTGATGCACGAGCTCGGTCACGCCCTGATCGACGTGCTCGAGCTTCCCATCGTCGGACGGGAGGAAGATGCGGTAGATCAGCTCGCGACGATCCTGATACTCAATCAGGGATCGGCGGGCGACTCGCTCGCCTTCGGCGCGGTCGGCTGGTTCCTCACCAAGTCCAAGACCGAGCTTCTGGACGATCTCGCCTTTGCCGACGACCACGGCCTGGACCGCCAGCGGGTCTATAACATGATCTGCTGGATCTACGGCCGGGACCCCGAGCGCTACCCCGAAGTCGTTGCGGAACATTGGCTTCCAGAACATCGGGCGGAGGGGTGTCCGGCGGAATACCGAAGATTGGCCCGAAACTGGGGGAAGCTGCTGGCGCCCTACCACCGCTAGGGCAGATAGCCTCCCCTGACCCGGGGAGCATTAGTCCTTTATAATTAACATCTCCCCGCTTGAGGCGGGACTGGATCCTTAACCAAGGAGGGTGTCTTGCGACGGTTCGTTGCGCTCGGCTGCGTTGCGATGGCAATGGCTTGTACCAAGAAGGAAGAGGCCCCGGCAGCCGACACGATGGCAGTCGCGCCGGCGCCGATGATGAACCTCGCTGAGATGGCGGGGACCTGGTCGATGAAGGTGATGCCCCAGGGAAGCGACAGTGTCGTTGCGTCGGGCGAGATTGCCGCGACCGGAAGCACCGACGGGTGGACGATGACGCTGCCCAACCGCCCGCCGATGCCGATGATGGTGTCGGTCTCGGGCGACAGCGTGATGATGGATGCCGGCCCGTACGAGAGCGTGCTCCGCAAGGGCGTCCAGGTGTCCACCCACACGGTGGCGCAGATGCACAACGGCATGCTGATGGGCACCACGACTGCCCATTACGCCTCCGGCAAGGACACGGTGGTCATGCTTCGGATGGAAGCCACCAAGAAGCCGTAGTCCCGCTTATCATGAAGAGTCGCGAGGCAGGCCGGGGTCCGTCAGGATCCCGGCCTGCCGAGCACATCGGCCATCAACCACTTCGGAAACCGCATGTCGAAACGTGAAGAACAACGATTAGCCAAGCTCATCAAGAAAAACGCAGCCAAATCCGGTGGCGCAAAGCGGGATCGCGCTGCCCAGTATGACGACACCCTCCGGCAGAAGGCGGAAGAAGTCGACTCCGAGACCAAACGCTTCTTCAAGGACATGAAACGGAGAGAATTCTGAAGCTCGCCCGATGGCTGGCCGTCCTGGTTCCGGGCGTGCTCATCTGGGCGATTCCCTGGCCGGGTCTCACCCCACCCCAGCGACATTTGCTGGGGATTTTTGTGGCCACCATCGTCGCGCTGGTGGCGCACCCGGTTCCCATGGGGGTGAGCGCGATCACCGGGATGACGCTCCTCGCGATCACCCGGACCCTCCCGCCGACCAAAGTGCTGTCGGGTTTCAGCAACCTTACCGTGTGGCTGGTGTTTTCCGCGTTCCTGTTCGCCCGCGCGGTGACGGTGACCCGGCTGGGACAGCGCATTGCCTATCTCTTCATCAGACGGTTCGGAAAAAGCACCCTGTCGCTGGGCTATTCTCTCGTCGCGGCCGACGTGGCGCTCGCGCCCTTCGTGCCCTCCGATACCGCGCGGGGCGGCGGCATCATGTATCCGATTACCCGGAGCGTCTCGGAGGCCGCGGGCTCCTCCCCGGGGCCGACCGCGAAGCACCTGGGCGCGTTCCTGATGCTGACCAGCTTCCACGCGACCTACACCGCGTCGGGCACCTTTCTTACCGGGATGGCAGCGAACCCGGTGATCGCGGGATTCGCGAAGCAGTTCGCGGGTGTGGATCTGACCTGGGGACGCTGGCTCCTGGGTTCCATCGTACCCGCGTTGCTCACCCTGACCCTGGTGCCGTCTGCTCATTCACCGGCTGGTCCGGCCCACCATCCAGGACACCGAGCCGGCTCGGGCCCATGCGCGCCAGGCGCTTGCCGAGCTCGGGCCGGCGAGGGCCCCCGAGATCAAGCTGCTCGTGGTGATGCTCGCGGTGATGGCGGGGTGGGTGACCTCGCCGAGCCATGGCATCCCCAATGGATTCGTGGCGCTGGCCGGCGTGTCGGCGCTCCTGCTCATGGGCGTCCTCACCTGGGATGATCTTCTGGGCGAGCGGCGGGCCTGGGATGCGCTGATCTGGTTCGCCCCGCTCCTCATGATGGCGGATGCGCTGCAGGAAACCGGGGTGATCGAGGTGCTTTCCCCATCGCTGTTTGCCGGGTTGGGCGGGTGGCCCTGGCTCGCGGCCCTGGTGGCCCTGGTGCTGGCGTATCTCTATCTGCACTACGGCTTCGCCAGCATGACGGCGCACGTGACCGCGCTCTATCCCGGCTTCATCACCGCGGCGCTGGTGGCCGGGGCGCCGCCGCTGGTCGCCGCGCTGCTGCTGGCGTATTTCTCGAATCTCAACGCATCGCTGACCCATTACGGCACCGGCTCGGCGCCGGTCTTCTTCGGTGCGGGTTATGTGTCCCAGGGCACCTGGTGGCGGATCGGCTTCCTGATCTCGGTGGTCAACGTGGTGATCTGGATCGGCGTCGGTATGGCGTGGTGGAAGCTGCTCGGATGGTGGTAACTCCCCGGCGTTCCCTGCTTCCCGAGTCGGTCGAACAATACCTCTCCGACCTCACCCGGCCCGAACCGCCGCTGATTCGCCGGCTTCGCGAAGAGACCGCGGCGCTGCCACAGGCGGGAATGCAGATCGGAGTGGATCAGGCCGCGCTGCTCCAACTGTTGATCCGCCTGATCGGAGCGCGAACCATTCTCGAGGTCGGGACATTCACCGGCCTCTCCTCCCTCGTGATGGCGATGGCGATCCCGGATGATGGGAGAGTGATTACTTGCGATATCAGTGAGGAGTGGACCCGGACGGCGCGACGGTACTGGGCCGAGTCGGGACTCGATCCGAAAATCGAGCTTCGCCTGGCGCCGGCGCTCGAGACGCTGGAGGCACTGGAGGCGGCTGCTGCGCGGTTCGACCTCGCCTTTATCGACGGAGACAAGCCCAACTACCCTGCCTACTATGAGTTTGCGCTCCGGCTGGTCCGGCCCGGCGGTCTGATCCTGCTCGACAACATGCTCTGGAGCGGCAGGGTTGCCGATCCGGAGAACCAGGAGGAGAGCACCGTGGTGATCCGGGACCTGAATCGCGGCATTCGGGACGATGCCCGGGTGGATTCGGTCCTGCTTTCGGTGGGTGACGGGGTCATGCTGGCGACACCCCGCTTGCGATGAGTACTTCCGTGCAGTAAATCACCAGGAGCACGCTCTGGAGGCTCCTGATGGAACACGCCGTCCTGCCCGCCATTCCTGAAACCCGATACCAGATCCCCGCTGGTGCCGGCATAGGCCACGTGCATCTCAAGGTGAGCAATCTGGAGCAGTCGATCGGGTTCTACTGTGGCGTGCTGGGGTTCGAGCTGGTGGCGCGGTTCCGGAACAGCGCCGCCTTCGTCTCGGCGGGCGGCTATCACCATCATATCGGCCTGAACACCTGGGAGAGTCTGGAGGGGAGTCCCGCTCCCCGGCATCACACCGGATTGTACCACGTGGCGATTCGCTACCCGACCGTGCGGGATCTCGCGATCGCGGTGCAACGGGTGCTCGATGCCGAGATTCCGTTGCGTGGAGCCTCGGATCACGGTGTCAGCATCGCGGTGTATCTCAGCGATCCCGATGGCATCGGTCTCGAGCTGACCTGGGACCGTCCCCGGGAGGACTGGCCCCGGACCCCGAACGGAGACATCGAGCTTTCGATGTCGGGTCCGTTCGACCTCGATGCGCTTCTCCGCGAGGCGCGCCTCTGACCCGGCCGATCCTGAGGATCGATCCGGCCCGATTTTCTTCTACGTGAAGCACTCCGACCAGTTCTGAATCGTGTCCGCACCGGGATTTCGGGACCTGTTCTCGCGGGACTCGGCGTCCTATGCCCGGTTCCGGCCCCGGTATCCGCCGGCCCTGTTCGCCTGGCTCGGCACCCTGGTGGAGCAGCGCCGAGTCGCCTGGGATTGCGCGACCGGCAACGGGCAGGCGGCAACCCTGCTGGCGCCGCATTTTGGCCGGGTGGTGGGGAGCGACGCGAGCAAGGCGCAGCTCCGCGCGGCGTCCCGGTAGCCTGGAGTGTCTTATGTTGCCTGCTTCGCAGAGGAGACCGCCCTCGGGTCCGGATCGATCGACCTGATTACGGTGGCGCAGGCGTTCCACTGGTTCGACCACGCGCGATTCTACCGCGAGGCGGGCCGGGTCCTGGCGCCGGCGGGCGCGCTGGCCATCATCGGATACGCCAAGCTCCGGGCCGATGCCGAGGTGGAGGCCATCGTCCATGAGTTTCAGGACCGCTGGCTCGGCGCCTACTGGACCCCGGAACGCCGGTTCGTCGACGCGGGTTATGCTGGCATTGCCATTCCGATCGACGAACTCGAGGCTCCGCCCTTCGCCATCGAGGGCGACCTTACCCTCGCCCAGCTTCTCGGGTACATCGGGACCTGGTCCGCGGTGGAACGGTACCGCGAGGCGCACGGCCAGGATCCCATGCGGGTACTCGAAGCGAATCTCTCGAAGGTCTGGACCGAACCGGCGACCGCCCGGCGGATTGCCTGGCCGCTCTTCGTTCGGGCGGGCCGGTGGCGCCACCAACGATGACCGGTGATCCATGCATCTCCTGACGATAGCTCTGCTGGTTCTCGCGCCCGATTCGACCCGGGGGCTCATGCCGGTTCCCGCTTCGGTCCGGTGGGAGCCGGGGCGAATGCGGCTCGACAGCATCGTTTCGGTGGGACTGGATGGCCCGGCGGGCGATGGACGGCTTGCCCGGGCAGTCACCCGGTTCATGCGCCGGGCGGAGCAGCAGACCGGACTGATCGCTCGCAGTGGGGTCGGCGGGATCGCGATCCGGGTGGCGGGTCCGGGCCAGGAGGTTCAGTCTCCCACCGAGGATGAGAGCTACCGCCTCTCGATCACCCCGCGCGGGGCGCTCCTCGAGGCGACGACCACGGTGGGCGCGTTGCGTGGCCTCGAAACCGTGCTCCAGCTCATCGAAGCCGATTCGGCGGGATGGTATCTCCCCGCGGCCCGAATCGAGGACCGGCCTCGCTTCCCGTGGCGGGGACTCCTGATCGATGTCTCGCGCCACTGGGAACCCCCCGAGGTCATCAAGCGCCAGCTCGATGGTATGGCGGTGGTCAAGCTCAACGTGCTCCACTGGCACCTCTCCGAGGATGAGGGCTTCCGGGTCGAGAGCAAGCGATATCCCAAGCTTCAGGAGAAGGGGTCCGATGGGCTCTTCTACACCCAGGAGGAAATCCGCGAGATCGTCGGGTATGCGCGCGATCGGGGAATCCGGGTGGTGCCGGAGTTCGACGTACCGGGTCACTCGACGTCGTGGTTTGTCGGGTACCCCGAGTTCGCCAGCGGACCGGGCCCCTTCAGCATCGAGCGCCGTTTCGGCGTGTTCAAGCCCACCTTCGACCCC
The DNA here is from genome assembly GCA_963841505.1 of uncultured Gemmatimonadales bacterium. Taxonomy (GTDB): domain Bacteria; phylum Gemmatimonadota; class Gemmatimonadetes; order Gemmatimonadales; family GWC2-71-9; genus JABFSM01. The sequence continues at coordinate 36,322 of CAWJCZ010000001.1, read as the reverse complement.
ACCCGCGAGGAGACCTACCAGTTCCTCGACGGATTCATCGGAGAAATCGCCGAGCTGTTTCCCGATCCCTACTGGCACATCGGAGGCGACGAAGTCGAGGGCTCGCAATGGCGGGAGAATCCCCGGATCCGGCTGTTCATGCGGGAACATGGCCTTGCCGACAACGAGGCGTTGCAGGCCTGGTTCAACCGCCGGCTCTCCGAGATCCTGACCCGGCACGGAAAGCGGATGGTGGGCTGGGACGAGATCCTCCACCCCGACCTTCCCACCACGACGGTGGTTCAATCGTGGCGAGGCCAGGCTTCCCTCATCGAAGGGGCCAAGCGGGGCTACTTCGGCATTCTGTCCGCGGGATGGTATCTCGATCACATGCGCACCGCGGAGTACCACTACCTGGTGGACCCGCTGAACGAGAATGGGGGACTTACCGGAGCGGAGGCGGAGCGGATCCTGGGCGGCGAAGCGTGCATGTGGGGAGAGCACCTCTCGCCCGGGTCGATCGACTCGCGGATCTGGCCTCGGCTGGCCGCCATCGCCGAGCGGCTCTGGTCGCCCCGCGACGTCCGCGACGTGCCGGACATGTATCGCCGGCTGAACCTGGTCCGGGGCCGGCTGGAGCTCGCCGGGTTAGGAAGCGAAACCCATACCCCCCGAATGGCGCGACGGCTCGCCAACGGACAGGACCCCGCGCCGCTGGAGCAACTGCTCCGCCTCACCGAGCCGGTGAGCTTCGGCGAACGGGCCTCGATGCAGAAGCTGACCCAGGATATTCCGCTGGTCTTTCCGGTCGATGCAGCCCGCCCCGATCCACCCTCGCAATGGAACTACCGGCAGCTGGTGAGCGACTTCCTCGCCAATCCCGGGAATGGCGGGGCGGCCCGGCTCGATTCGGCGTTCGCGAGCTGGCGGCGGCTGCCCGAGGAATTGATGCGCCTGCTGCCCCGCGCGCCCATGGTCCGCGATGCGCTGCCGGCGGCGAGAGCGCTCGCCTGGGTGGCGATGATCGGATCGGAGGCGCTGGAGCGCAGGGACGTTGCCGATCGGGCGGCCTGGTCCCGGCAGAGACTTGCTCAGCTCGATACCCTGTTCCGGCCCCAGGGCTTGCTACGGATCTCGGTGATTCCGGCCGTGCGGCTGCTGGTGCAGGGAGGGGCTCGTTGACGCGATACTTTGCCTATGGCGCCAACATGGACCCGGTGCACATGGCCAGCGAGTGTCCGGGCGCCCGGCGGATCGACCGTGCCGTCCTGCCGGATCACCGGTTCGGAATCGCGGCGGGTGGATTCGGAACCGCGGTCCCTGCCGCTGGTGGGGTCCTGCGGGGGGTGCTCTGGGACCTGACCGACGAGGATGTGGCTGCGCTGGACGAGTTCGAGAATGTCGAGACCGGCTTTTACTACAAGAGTGTCCTGGAGGTGCGCACCTCGGCGGGTGAGACTTCCCATGCCATGCTGTATCGTGCTGCGGACCCAAGCCCAGGTCATCCGGCGCCGGGATACCTGGAGCGCATCATCGAAGTGGCGGAGGCGGAGGAGTTTCCGGAAAACTACCTGAGTGAGCTTCGCGCCCTTCTCGCGCCTCGCTAAGTTTGAGCGATGCGGTCCTGCTGGTCAGTTTTCGCTCTCCTTTTCGTCGTCGCCAGAGTTTCCGGTCAAACGACTTCTCCGCCACGCGCGGCCGACTCCACCGGCCGGATCACCCGAACCGGAGTGGTACGGGCTCAGGCCGTCGTCGATTCGGTTTTTCTCGACCGGGTGATTCCTCAGGGCTCCATCGAGGGCGGGGACTGGGCCTCCTACCTCATGGCCCGCCTGGGCGTCGAGCCGATCCCCGAGAACACCGAGATCAAAGTGAGGGTGGACAGCTCGCGGGTGACGTTTTCGGGCCGCCTCCAGGATCTGCCCGCGGAGGCCCGCGCAATGCTCGGCGCGCTCGCGGCGCTGGTGGATTCGAGCACGGTACTCACCGCCGAGATCATTCAGGTTCCTGCGGCGAAGGGAATCGCACACTTCCGGCTGGAGCGAGTGCTCATCGGCCGGTTTCCCGTCCCCGAGACCGTCCTGCGGTACATGCTGTTCGACGTGGGTGAGCGATATCCGGCGCTCACCAAGAGTGGGCGGGACCTCTTCATCGAGATTCCTCCCGATGGCCGGGTCAGCCTGGTTGCCGGGGCCATCTGGATCCGCATCATCCCAACGGAGAAACAGACTCCATGAACGATCTCAGGTATCCGATCGGGAAATTCGCCCTGGAGGGTGAGATTGACGGGGCGCGCCGGGAGCAATGGATTACCGAGATCAGCGAAGCACCGGCCGGGATCCGGGCGGCAGTACACGGGCTCACCGACCCCCATTTCAACACGCCCTATCGGGACGGTGGATGGACGGTACGCCAAGTGGTGCACCACCTGCCCGACAGTCACCTGAATGCGTATATCCGATTCAAGCTTGCCCTCACCGAAGAGAATCCCACCATCAAGCCCTACGAGGAGGCCCGGTGGGCCGAGCTCCAGGATACGAGGGATACCAACATCGGCGTCTCGCTCATGATGCTGGACGCCCTGCACCGGCGCTGGGCTGTGTTGATGCGGGGAATGAAAGAGGATGACTGGGGCCGGACGTTCTTTCACCCCGATCAGCAAAAGGCCTTGCGACTGGATCGAATCCTCGCGTTGTACGCCTGGCACGGCCGCCACCACGTGGCGCATATCACGTCGCTGCGAGAACGGATGGGCTGGGGGTAGACCCTGTCGACGGTCCCGGTCGGGGTGTCAACCTTCTGGACCATTTTGGGTGTCTGCCTCGCAACCTGTTTGCCCGCCGATGGAAGCGCCATGTGCCGCCGTCAAACCCAGAAACGTCTCCTTTCAGAATCATACGATTATCCGACAGCTGCTGGAGACTGCACATCCATCTGGAGTCAGCTAACTCACTGGTGGATCGGGAATTGCAATCTCTGAAGCGGCAGTGCAACTGTTTGATAATGTTGTTTAATTTCAGAACGGTGTGAGATGGCACGATTGCAGGCAAATCTTGGCGCGAATGGGGGCGGGCATTCCCCGGTGGTGGATGATGACGGGCTCCGAAAAGAGCTCGATCGAACCGCCACCGAGCTTCGCGAACAGATGGTCGAGCTGGATGCGTTGCGCCGTGCCCGTGCCGCCGCCGAGTCCGCGAATATGGTGCGCGGGGAAATCCTCTCCATGGTGGTTCGCTCGATGCGCACCCCGGGCGATGCCTTGTTGGGTCTGGCCGGCATGCTCAAGGCCGGAGCGCTCCTTCCGACCCAGCGAGCCTACGTCGAAGCGCTCCACGAGGCGTCGGAATCGCTTCGGGGCATTCTCAATCAGGTTTCCGACTTCTCCCGTCTCGAGAGCGGAACGCTTCCGCTCGAACCGATTCCGTTCGATCTGGCCCTTATGATCGAGGACCTCGGCCGCACGCTCGCGAGCCGGGCCCAGGCCAAGGGTCTTGCTCTCAAGCTCCAGCAGTCGGGTGCGGCGCGCCGGGTGGTTGGCGATCCGGGTCGGGTGCGACAGATCATTGCCGCCATCGTCGAGTATGGTCTTCGCCGGCTCGAGCGCGGCAGCATCGTCATCGAGACCCAGGCGGCTTCGTTCCCGATCCCCGGCGGTGGTGTGCTGATCCGGCTCCAGGACAGCGGCCCCCCGATCTCCGAGGATTTTCTCCCCAGCCTCTTCGAGCCGTTCGGTCGCGGGGACGTGATGACCTCCGCGGAGGACGGTCTCGGCCTCACGATCGCGCGACAGCTTGCGCGACTCATGGGCGGCGACCTGATCGTTGAGAACGTTCCGGGTTCGGGCACCCGGTTCACCCTTCGTGCTCCATTGGCGGCGCTCGATTCGAACCGGACCGCACTCAGTGCCTCTCTCGAAGTGGCACAGACCAGCGCCCTTCCCGGGAGCCTGCTGGTGGTCGAGCGCGACCCGGCAGTTCGGAATTCCTGGGCGGCGGTGGCGGAAGCCGCGGGTTATCGCGCCACCGGTCTCGAAAGCCGCGCCGAGGCGCTCGCCGAGCTTGGGCTCCGGAGCGGTGGCGTGGATGTGGTGGTCTTCAGCGATCACGACGCCGAGGGATACGACGACGTGGGGCGGAGCATCCAGCGGAGCAGGCAGGGAAGTCCGGCGTTGATCATGCTGCTGGCCGCCGGATATCCGGGCGACGCCAAGCGGCTGATGGATTCGGGCTTCCGCGGCTACCTGGTCAAGCCGGTCGCCCCCTCCGACCTTCGCGAGGCGCTGGAGATTCTGCGGCGCACGCCCCGGGCAAAATGGGACGAGCTGTTCATCACCCGGCATTCCCTCGCGGAGAGTCGCCAGTAGTATTTTCCGCGATGCCATTGCGGCGCGTGGAGCTCCTCGAAGCGACAGCCATTTCTTCCGACCATCCTGCCGATCTCGAGCGGTTGCGCCAGACGCTTGCCGATCAGGGCATCAAGGTCGTCGTCGCCGAAGGGGATGCCCTGATTGCCCTGCCCGGCGCGGTAGCCGGCCTCGCCGCCTTGTTCCAGCGCCTCGATGACAACGATACGCCGTGCGGGCTCCTGGATGTGGCGGGGTTCTACAGCGGGCTGCTCCGCGGCGCGTCCGATTCCGAAATGGACCGCTTCGTCCGGGAGCGGCAGCGCGGCCGCCTGGTAGTGGATCGCGATCCGGTGTCGCTGGTGCGATCCCTGGTGGAATACCTGCCTCCGGAAACCCGTCGTCAGGCTGGAGCGTTCGGATGAGCCTCTTCGAGATCGTCGCCGCGGCGCTTGGCATCATCAGCGTGTTCTTCAGCACTCGGCAGAATGTGCTGGCCTGGCCGACTTCGCTCGCCAACAACGCGATGTACTTCGTGTTCTTCCTTCAACAGCATCTCTTCGCGCTCATGACGCTCCAGGCCTTCTTCGGCCTGATCGCGATCTATGGCTGGTACAAATGGCTGTTCGGTGGAGCGGCGAGGACTCCGCTCCGGGTCACCCGGACCCCGCCGCCGCTCGGCGTCGCGCTGATCCTGCTCGCCGGTCTGGGCACCCTGGCGATCTGGTATGTGCTGCGCTCCTGGACCTCGGATACCGATCCGCTGATCGACGCGTTCTTCTTCGCGGTGAGCCTGGTTGCCCAGTGGATGATGGCGCGGAAGTACTTCGAGTGCTGGCCGGTCTGGGTGGCGATCAACTGCGTTTCAGTGCCGTTCTTCCTGATCCGGGGCAACTACCCCACGATGGCGCAGTATTCGGTGTTCCTGGTCCTTGCGATCATGGGGACCCGGAACTGGTGGGGGTCAATGAGAGGTGAGAGGTGAGAGGTGATAGGTGATAGGTGATAGGTGATAGGTGATAGGTGTGATCTACTATTTCCTAGCACCTAACCCCTATCACCTAGCCCCTTTTCCAGTACAGATACATCGGCAGCCCCAGCAGCAGCAGCCCGACCCCCCGCACCGCATTGCCGGGATTCGAGGTGAGGGATCCCACCACGACATAACCCGCCGCCACCAGAAAGAGCCAGAGCGTCACCGGATACCCCGGGAGACGGAAGGTCCGGGATCCGGGTTCAGGCGTCCGGCCGGTCGCGTCGCGGCGGCGGAACACAATCAAAGTCGCGGCGGTGAGCCCGAAGAAGATCCAGTCGGCGAAGGTGACGTAATCGAGCAGCTGGCCGTAGCTGCGGGTCGCGATCAGCAGGCTGGCCCAGAGGCCCTGGGCCATGATCGCGAACGCCGGGGTGCGATAGCGCGGATGCAGCCCGGCAAAGGACCGGAAGAAAAGACCGTCCGCCGCCATGGCCTGATAGACCCGGGGCGAGACCATGATCACCAGGTCGAGAAACCCGAAGGTCGAGATCAGGATCCCGATGCTGATCAGGGTTCGCCCGCCGGCGCCCACCGCCACGGTCATGGTATCGGCGGCCGGCGCCGCGCTGGCGGCCAGTCGCTCCACCCCGAGGACCCGGAGGTAGGCCAGATTGGCGAGCAGGTACACCGCGACGACACCTAACACGCCGAGGATCAGCGCTTTCGGCAGATTCCGTTCCGGCTCGATCAGCTCTTCCGCGATGAAATTGGTCTGCTGCCACCCCCCGTAGGAGAACAGCACCGGCACGAAGGCCGCGGCGAGGGCCAGGGCCACCGGGGCAAACCCATGGGGCGGCGAGGGCGGCCTGGGGAAGCTGCGCCAGCTCGGGACTCGACACCGGGAAGAAGAGTCCGGCGATGATCAGCGCGGCGAGCGCCGCCAGCTTGAGCAGGGTGAGGACGTTCAGGGCCCACGCGGCCGGCTGCACGCCGACAAAGTTGAGACCTGAGAGCAGCACGATGGCGAGGACCGCGACCCAGGGCAGGACTCCCGGACTCAGGCCAAGCAACGCGCCGGCGTAACTCGCGAACGTGAACGCTACCGCGGCGATCGCCCCGGTCGCGATCATGAGCAGCAGCGCCCAGGCGTAGAGGAACGCCGGCAGCGGGCCGAACGCCTCCCGGAGATAGGCGTATCCCCCGCCGACCTTGGGCAGCCGCCCCGCCAGCTCTCCGAAAATGAAGGCACCCAGCAGGGCAACCACCCCGCCCAGGATCCAGGCGAGCAGGGTGAGCGGAGCCGTGGCGACCCGGCCCGCCACCACGGCGGGATTCAGGAAAATTCCCGAGCCGATGATGCCGCCGATGACGGCCATGGTGCCGGAAAACAGGCCGAGCTTGCGGGCGTAGGGCATGGGGATAGGTGATAGGTGATAGGTGCTAGGTAGTAAGGTATAGGGATAGGTGTTAGGAGTTGGGTGCTAGCACCTACCATCCGGCACCGAGCGCCTGGCCGAGCGCTATTATACGTCATTATGGGCTTTCGGACATTCGTGGATCGCGAAGGCCACAAGTGGGAGATCCGGCCCGCCGGCCGGGAACGGTGGGAGTTGGTGCCGGGGGAGGACAATCCCGGCCCCGCTCGTACGGTCCCCCCGCCGGGTTACGAGACCGACCCCTTCGAGTTGAGCAAAGAGGAGCTGCAACAGCTCCTGGACCAGAGCAGCGCAGCCAAAGCCCGGCAGGTGAAGAACCCATTCGGGGACTCATGACCATGCGTCGGATCGCCATCTTCCTGCTGAGCGTTGCCCCGCTTTCTCTCCAGGCCCAATCCCCGAAGGTCCACAAGCTGCCCGCCACGCCCGAGACGGTCGCGTGGGGCTACTACTGGTCCGAAGCGAAACCGGTGCTCCGCATCAACTCGGGCGACATCATCGAGGTGGAAACGCTGCTGACCTCGACGCCTCCCCGTCTCGAATCGGCGGGAGTTCCCGCGGTCAAGGTCGAGCAATCACTCCGGGCCATCGCCGAGAAAGTGACTGACAAGGGGCCGGGTGGTCACATCCTTACCGGGCCGGTGTACGTCGAGGGCGCCGAGCCGGGCGATGTGCTCGAGGTGAAAATCCTTTCGATCGGATACGCGATCGACTACGGCTACAACGGGTGCAGCGGGTTCCTGCGCGATCTCTGCGCCGAACCACGGACCCGCATCATCCAGCTCGATACGGTTCGAAAGGTCGCCGATCTGGGCAACGGTATCCGGATTCCGCTCAAGCCGTTCTTCGGCAGCATGGGCGTGGCCCCGCCGCCCGATTCGGGCCGGGTAAGCAGCAACCCTCCCGGGATCCACGCGGGCAACCTGGACAACAAGGAGCTGGTGGCCGGCACCACCCTGTATATCCCGGTGCACGTGGCCGGAGCGCTGTTCGAAATCGGCGACGGCCACGCGGCCCAGGGCGATGGCGAAGTGGACCAGACCGCGATCGAGACCTCGCTGAGGGGGCGGCTCCAGCTCCGGGTGCGGAAGGACATGAAGCTCACCTGGCCCCGGGGAGAAACCCCGACCCACTGGATTACCATGGGGACCGATACCAGTCTCACCGTGGCGACCCGGATCGCGATCGGAGAAATGGTGAAGTTCCTGGAGGAGACCAAGTCGCTCCCCCAGGTCGAGGCCTACCGGCTGGCCAGCATCGCGGCGGACCTCCGGATCACCCAGCTGGTGGACGGGAAGGTCGGGGTGCACATGATGATTGAGAAGAAGGTGCTAGGGACCAGGGAGTAGGGGTTGGGGATCGCTGGCGGGGTCCCCTGGCGGTAGATTCGTAGATTCCGATTTCTGAATCCCTAACCCCTAACCCCTAACCCCTAACGAGCCGTGTTCCTTCGTGAGCCTCAGGCAGGTACCAGCTACGATGTGATCGTCGTCGGCTCCGGCGCGGGCGGCGGGATGGCCGCGTTTCAGCTCGCCGCCGCCGGGCTCAAAGTCCTCGTGCTGGAGGCCGGCCGGTCCTACGATCCCGTCACCGAGACCCCGATGTTCAATCTCCCCAAGGACGCCCCCCTCCGCGGGGGCGGGTCCCGGGAGAAGCCGTTCGGCTTCTACGATGCGACGGTGGATGGCGGCTGGGAGGTTCCCGGCGAGCCGTACACGGTGGCCCCGGGCAGCGAGTTCCGCTGGTGGCGGGCCCGGATGCTGGGCGGCCGCACCAATCACTGGGGCCGGATCTCCCTCCGGATGGGCCCCTACGATTTCAAGCCGAAAGCGCGCGACGGCCTCGGCGCCGACTGGCCGATGAGCTATGAAGACCTCGCGCCGTATTACGACAAGACCGAGCTCCTGGTCGGGGTCTACGGCACCAACGAAGGTCTCGAGAACACCCCGGACTCCTCGCCCGGGGTGCTGCTGCCGCCGCCCGCCGCGCGTCCCAACGAGCTGCTCACGGTGAAGGCGTGCAAGCCGATGGGCATCCCGGTCATCCCGGCGCACCGCGCGGTGCTCTCCGTCAAGCAGGACGGCGCGGCACTGGCCCGGAGGCTTTTTCCCGACAATGCGCTGGCCCGCCGGGTCGTGGCCGCATCCGCCAACAGTCGCGCAGCCTGTTTCTGGGCGACCGAGTGCGGCCGGGGGTGCTCGATCAAAGCGAATTTCCAGTCCACTACCGTGCTCATTCCTCCCGCGATGGCGACCGGCAACTGCCACATCGTCCCCGACGCCATGGTGCGCGAAGTCACCCTCGACAAGAACGGCCGCGCGACCGGGGTCAGCTACATCGACAAGATGACCCGCGCCGACCGGCGCGCGACGGCCAAGGTCGTGGTGCTCGCGGCGAGCGCCTGCGAAACCGCACGGATCCTGCTCAACTCGAAGAGCAGCCAGTTCCCGAACGGGGTCTCCAACGGGAGCGGGTTAGTCGGCAAGTACCTGATGGATACGGTGGGTGCGGGGATCGGCGGCCAGGTCCCGCTGCTCGAGAACCTGCCGCCCTACCACTACGAGGGCGCCGGCGGCATCCATATGTACATGCCCTGGTGGCTCTACCAGGAACAGCTCGCCGGCAAGCTCGGCTTTGCGCGGGGTTATCACGTCGAATTCGGCGGTGGGAAATCGATGCCCGGCCCGGGAATCTTCGGCGGACTGGAAGACTTCACCCAGGGCGCCTACGGGAAACGGTTCAAGGAAGAGGCCCGGCGGTACTACGGCTCGTTCGTCTGGTTCGACGGCCGGGGCGAGATGATCCCCAACGAAGACAGCTACTGCGAGCTGGATCCCGAGCGTGGTGGACCAGTGGGGGATCCCGGTGCTCCGGTTCCACTGGAAATGGTCTGACCACGAAACCCGCCAGGCCGCGCACATGCAGAAGACTTTCGCCGATATCATCGTGGCGATGGGTGGCAAGGTCAGCGGCACGGTGCAGACCGACGGCGCCCGGGCGATCGCCCGGGGCGGCCAGATCATCCATGAGGTGGGCACCTGCCGGATGGGCGACGACCCCCAGACCTCGGTGCTCAACCAGTGGGGTCAGTCGTGGGACGTGAAGAATCTGTTCGTCGCCGACGGGGCGTCCTTCGTCTCCAACGCGGACAAGAACCCGACGCTCTCGATCCTGGCGCTCGCCTGGCGGACCTCCGATTACATCGCCGAGCAGATGAAGCGGGGGGATCTGTGAACGAACCATGAGCGAACCCACTGGATCCGAGGTTGAACCCACGGGGTCCACAGATTCCACAGATAACAACCAAGATTTGATGGGAAGGAGCACGATCTCACGCCGTGAGGCCCTCACAGCGATCGCGGCGGCAGGTGGCGCATTGCCGGTGCTGAATGCGGCCCTGGAAGCCCAGCAACAGGGCCCGACCCCGGTCCGCCAGTCCGCAGGTCAGCCGGTCAGCGGTCCCCGAGGAGGTCCCTGGGATCCCGATCTGGTCCATTCGCGGCCGGGAACCTGGGCCCGCAAGCTGAGCGCGGGCGAACTGATCACCCTGGCGGCCCTCTGCGACATGATCATTCCGGCCGACAGCAAGAGCCCGGGCGCGAGCGCGGTCGGGGTGCCGGCGTGGATCAACGAGTACGTGAGCTACGACGGGAATCAGAACGCGCTGGTGCGGCTCCGGGGCGGGCTCATGTGGCTCAATCTCGAGAGCAACAAGCGGTTCGGCCGGCCCTTCGTCCGGCTCAGCGCCGCCGAGAAGACTCAGGATCTGCGATGACATTTGCTACCTGCCCAACACGAAACCTGAGCTCCGGGCCGGGGCGCTGTTCTTCGATCAGGTGCGCGACCTCACCGCGGTGGGTTTCTACACCACGCGGGAGGGCATGCAGGACCTTGGGTATATCGGGAACGTGGCCCTGCCCACATTCCCCGAAGTGAGCGCGGACATTCGCGCGCGCCTGGGTGTGTGACCCTAACCCGCGCGAAGCCCACGAGCGATCGCGCCGATCTCTCCCCGCGAGTGAATCTCCCGGACCACGGTCTCCCCGACGATCCGGGCCACGTTGTGCCCCCGGATACCGCCTCCCGCCACGATTCCGATTCGTCCCGCCGCTCGGCGCACCAGCGTCCGCTAACCTGGCCATTCCCGTTTCCGCCGACCTTCCCCCTCCCGCGGTAAGCACCCGGTCCACCCCGAGATCGATCAGCGGTCGAGCGCGGCGCCGGGATCGGAAGCGGCATCGAACGCCCGATGGAACGTGAAGACGAGCGGCCGCGCCGCCCGGAGCAGACGTTCGGTCGCCGACCGATCCACTCCGCCCTCGCCGGTCAAGGCTCCGCTCACTATGCCCTTGACCCCGATTGGCTTGAGCTCGGCGATCGTACGGGTCATCGCGGTGACTTCCTCATCGGAGAAGACAAACCCCCCCTCGCGTGGACGGACCAGGACGTGCACCGGAATCGGGCTGGTGCGGGTTATTGTTTCGACCAATTCCTGTCCGGCGTCACCCCGTCGGGCTCCGGAAATCGCACAGCTCGAGTCGTCCGGCACCCGCCGCGATCGCGGCCTGAGCCGTGGCCACGCTATCAACGCAGGCTTCGATAAGGACAGGACTCCGCATGGGCCCGCAAGCTAGCCGCTCCCAGAACCCCACACCCCACACCTCGCACCTCGCACCTAGTCATGCGCGCACTCCACCTGGTGATCACCCGCTCCCACGAAATCCGCCGTGGCGAGCCGGTCTTTGCCGGGAGCCGGGTTCCGGTGCGGGCCTTGATCGATCACCTGGACCGGGGGAAGCCGCTCGACGCCTTTCTCGAAGCCCACCCGGAAATTCCTCGCGATTCCGCCGAGCAGGCGCTCGCCCTGGGCCTCGAGGCACTGCTCAAATCGGTGCCGCTCGACCCCGCGCCGAGCCAGGCTTCGCTGCTGCCCCGTCAGAACGAAGGCGGCGTTATTCTCAATGCGGAGGAGCTCACCGCGGGCCTGGTGACCGGAAAACGGGTACGCTGTCCCGCCTGTCGCTCGCTGATCTTCCAATCCTGGCCCGAGGGCTGGGACGCGCACGCCGCCACCCGCTGCCGGGGGCTCACCGGCAAAGAGCCGGGGGCGCGGAAATCCGAATTCAAGCGGCGGTTCGCTCACCTGTTCCGCGGGTGAGGATTCGCCAGACGGGAAGTCTCATGTCCTTGTGGTCTCGACTCGCGTTCGCTCCTTCCTCGCCGTCCTTCCCGCCCCTGCCTTTGCCCAGACCGATTCGCTGCTGCCGGTCGATTCGGCGGTCACCGTCGGGCAGCTTCCCAATGGACTCCGCTATTACATCCGCGCCAATCATCGGCCCGCCAATCGCGCCGAGCTTCGACTGGTGGTCAACGCCGGTTCGATCCTGGAAGACAACTGACCAGCGGGGTCTGGCCCATTTCGTGGAGCATATGGCGTTCAACGGCACTCGCCATTTCGCCAAGCAGGAGCTGGTGAATTACATCGAGTCCATCGGCATGCGGTTCGGCGCCGATCTCAACGCCTACACCAGCTTCGATGAGACCGTCTATCAGCTTCAGGTGCCCACCGACAGCGCGGCGATCCTGAATCGCGCCTTCCAGATCCTGGAGGATTGGGGCCACGAGCTGGCCTTCGACACCACCGAGATCCGCAAGGAGCGGGGGTTGTGCTGGAGGAGTGGCGGCTTGGCCGGGGGGCTTCGCAGCGGATGCTGGATCACCATCTGCCGATCCTGTTCGGCGGCTCGCCCTACGCGGACCGGCTGCCGATCGGAACGCCGGAATGCATCCAGCAATGTCCCGGCGACGCCGCTCCGCCGCTTCTACCGCACCTGGTATCGTCCCGATCTGATGGCGGTCGTGGCGGTAGGCGACTTCGATCCCCACCGGATCGAGGCGCTGATCCGGGAGCAGTTCGGTCCGGTGCCGGAGCCCCCGACGCCGACGCCCCCGAACCCTCGCCGACGTTCCGGCGCGGCACGAGCCCGCGGTCTCGATCGCCTCCGATCCCGAGGCCACCAGCACCAACGTCTGGGTCTATCTGGTCGGGCCCAAGGCGCCCGGCGGAACCGACGCGAGCTGGCGCACCGATCTGGCCGAAGGCCTCGCCAGCAGCATCCTCAACGAGCGGCTCTGGGAGCTGTCGCAGCAGCCTGACCCGCCTTTCATCCGGGCCGGGGTGGGACGCAGCAGCATGGCGCGCACCGCCGATGCGTTCAGCTTCGGAGCGATGGTGGCCGACAGTGGGGTCCGCCGCGGCCTTACTGCGATTCTCACCGAGCTGGAACGGGCCGGCCGCCACGGCTTTACCCAGGCCGAGCTGGATCGCGCCCGCAGCGATTACCTGCGAAGCATCGAGCAGGCCTACGCCGAACGCGACAAGACCGAATCGGATGCGTTCACCGGCGAATACGTCTCGAATTTCCTGACCGGCGAGGGAATCCCCGGGATCGGGTACGAGTACCACCCGGGCCAAAGCGGTCATGCCCGGCATCACGGTGGCCGAGCTCGACTCGCTGGCGCGAGGATGGCTCAAAGGCAGCGCCCCGGTCATCCTGGTCAACACTCCCGAGAAGAATCGCGCCGCGGTTCCCAGTCCCCGGCCGATCTGCTCGGCTTGTTCGCGTCGGTCAACCAGAGCGACATCGCGGCGTATCAGGAAACGGTTTCCGACGGACGAGCTGGTGGCGACTCCTCCCGCCCCGGCCGGATCGTCGCGCGAACGGCGGGATACGTCCTTCATACCATCGAATGGACCCTCGGAAACGGCGCCCGGGTGATCCTCAAGCCCACCGATTTCAAGGACGATGAGCTGCTCTTCCAGGGTGCGAGCCCGGGCGGGCTCTCGCTCGCCCCGGACAGCATCCTGACCTCGGCGCGATTCGCGGCCCAGATCGTGGACCTGAGTGGCGCGGGCTCCTTCAGCGTGGTCGATCTTCAGAAGAAGCTGGCGGGCAAAGCAGTGAATATCTCGCCGTACCTCAGAGCGTACGAGCAGGGACTGGGCGGCCAGGTGTCGCCCGCGCGATGCCGAGACGATGTTCCAGCTCGCCTATCTCTATTTCACGGCGCCGAGGCTCGACTCCAGCGCGGTGCAGGCGTTTCTTGGCAATGCCCGCGCCGCGCTCGCGAACCGGAGCGCGAGCCCGGAAGCCGCGTTCCAGGATACCCTCTCGGTCACGCTCTCCCAGCACCATCGCTGGAGCCGGCCGATCAGCTCCGCGATGGTTGATGAGATCCAGCCGGAAGAAGCGCTCGCTTTCTATCGCCAGCGGTTCGCGTCCGTCGGCGGGATTCACCTTCGTGCTGGTGGGCAGCGTGAGCCCCGATTCGATCCGGCCACTGGTCGAGCAGTACCTCGCCAGCCTTCCCGGCACACCGCCTGCGACGCCGCTATCGGGATCCCGGGATCCGTCCTCCGACGACGGTGGTGGAGCGGACCGTCCGGAAAGGACTCGAGCCCAAGAGCCAGACTTCGCTGGTCTTTACCGGGCCGGCCCAGGTCAGCCTTCCGGAGCGCTGGGTCCTGAGCGCGTTAGGCGAAGTGCTCGAGATCCGGCTTCGGGAAGAGCTCCGCGAGGAGCTTTCGGGGACCTACAGCGTGAGCGTGGGGCCAAGTCTCGCCCGGATTCCGCGCGAGCAGTATTCGGTGAGCATCGGCTTCGGCTCGGCCCCCGACCTGGCGGATTCGCTGGTTCGGGCGATCTTCACGGAAATCGATTCGCTCAAGGCGAAGGGGCCCAGGTCGGCGGACCTTGCCAAAGTGAAGGAGACCTTCATCCGGGGCAGAGAAACCGCCCTCCGCGAAAACGGCTGGTGGCTCTCCCAGCTCATGCTCGCGGCCCGCGAAGGTGATCGCGCCGGCCCCGCCGCTCGAGCCGTTGCTCGCGGGCATCACCACGGAATCGGTGCGGAATGCGGCGCGCAAATATCTGGACCGCTCGCGCTACGTTCGGGTGACTCTCTTACCCCAATGATCAGGCCATGCTCGCTTCTCCTCGCCACTTGCTCCTGCCGCTGATTCAGCAGGCTCAGCACGATCCCGCGCTGCGCTCGACGGGTCGATTCCATCTTCGCCGTCGTCAACCGCACCACTACGCCGGGCTGCGCGGTGGGCGTGGACCGCGGTGGCGGCCGGTGGTGCGGCGCGCCTACGGCATGGCGAACCTGGAAACCGGCACGCCGTGGACGCCGGAAACCATCTCGGAGAGCGGCTCGACCGCAAAGCAGTTCACCGCCAGCGGCCTGGTACTGCTCGCGCGGGACGGGAAGCTCTCACTCGACGACGACATTACCCGATGGGTTCCCGAAGCGAAGGGGTTCGGGAAGAAGATCACCATCCGCCACCTGCTTACCCATACCAGCGGGATTCCCGATCGATACACCCTGCACGAAGTGGAAGGCCGCCCCGCGGGAGAAACCGATCACAACAACGCGGAAGTGATGGACATCGTCTCCCACCTCCGCGAGCTCAATTTCGACCCCGGCGAAGACTACCTCTACAGCAACACCAACTACGTCATCGCGGCCGCGATCCTGGAGCGGGTCTCCGGCATGACCCTCCAGCAGTTCACCAGTACGCGGATCTTCACTCCGCTCAACATGACCAGTACCCGCTGGCGCGAGGATCATCGCACCGTGGTGCCCGGCAGGGCTTCCGCCTACACCGGAAATCTTTCCCGGAACGTCTGGCAGAACGACCATCCCTTCACCCGGGTCATCGGCGCGGGCGGGCTGCTCACGACCGTGGGCGACTTTCTCAAATGGGAAGCGGCGTTTCAGCAGGGCGGAGAACCGTGGGGCGCGGTGCGCGACTCGCTGGAGCACATGGGCCGCCTCAACGACGGAACCGCGCTCACCTATGGTCTGGGCGTCGGGTCCGATACCTGGCGCGGGGTTCATCGGGTGAGTCATACCGGATCCACCGGCGGCTACCGCGCGGTGCTCCAGCGCTATCCCGACCAGAAGGTCGCGATCGCGATTCTCTGCAATGGTGGATCCGCCGTTCCCGGTGATCTCGCGTCGCGGGTTGCGTCGCTGGTTCTCGGCAATGTTCTCGCGGCCGAGCCCACCGACCCGGCCCCCGTCGCGGGAGACGGCATCGACCTGACCCGCTACGCCGGCGCTTATCGGGCTCCCCGCACCGAGGAGGTGCTGGTTCTGTATGTTCGCAACGGCCAGCTGATGGACAGCACGACCAGTAACGGAGTGCTGATCCCGGTCGCCACGGGCAAGTTCCGGTATCGTGGCAGCGAACGCACTCTGAGCGAGATCACCGGCACGGGGGGCGGGATGCATCTCAAGCTCGAGTCGCCCAACGGTCGGGCAGTCGAGTACGAGATGGTCTCCCGGCCTGCGCTCACCCCCGCGCTCCGGAACAGCTACGTCGGCACCTACCGGAGTCCCGAGCTCGGCGGGCAGGTCAGGATCGTGGCCGACGGCGACTACCTCCGGATTGCCCAGGCGCCCTGGGAGCAGGCGACGACGCTCCAGCCGATCTACCAGGACGGGTTCCGGGCCGGCGGGTTAGGGAACCTCCGGTTCACCCGCGACGCCCGGGGGCGGATCACCGGGTTCGTGCTCTGGGCCGGCCGGGTCCGCCATCTCCGCTTCGACAAGGTGACTCCATGACGCCTCCCGAGTACCAGCGCCCCGCTCCCGGCGAGTTCGCCGAGTTCTTTGCCGGATATGTCGCGATGGTTCCCGAGGGAAATCTGCTGGAAATTCTCGAGCAGAGCGGCCGTGACTTCGCCACCATGCTCCGGGCGGTGCCCGAGGCGCGGGGAGACTTTGCCTATGCGCCGGGCAAGTGGACCCTCAAGGAAGTCATCGGCCACATCTCGGACGCCGAACGGGTGTTCGGCTACCGGGCGGTCCGCATCGCGCGGGGCGACACCATTGCCTTGCCGGGGTTCGACGAAAACGCCTGGGTTCCGAATTCCGGGGCCACGCAGCGGACCCTGGGGGATTTACTCGATGAATTCGAGGCGGTGCGGGCCTCGAGCGTTGCCCTGTTCCGGTCGCTGCCCCAGGAGGCGGTGACGCGACGCGGTACCGCGAGCAACCGGGAGATCACGGTCCGCGCCATCGCCTATATCACCGCCGGTCACCCTCTCCACCACGCGAGGATCATCCGGGAGAAATACCTGGGCTGATCAGCTCTTCCGGCAGGGCTCCTCGAAGACGTCCTTCACCCGTTTGGGGTCGTCGATCTCCTTGTAGAACTTGCCCAGGAAATCCTCCGCCTCCTGGTAGCGCTGCGGGGTGATCTCCTTGATGCTGCGCAGAGTGCTGAGCAGGGAATCCTTCTTGGTGCGGAAGGTGGCCAGTACGTCGCTCAGGAGGTCCGGCTTGTAACAGACGACTCCCCGGTAGAGCCGGTCGGTCACCCGGGTGAGGTGGTACCGCTCCTTGAGTCGCGCGTCCGGAAATGCGTACGGCGCGTTGACCAGGCCGGACCAGTCGAAATCGTAGGCGATCGCATTGAACACACCGAGTGAGTCCTGCGACATGATCCGGTAATTGTGGAGCGCATACACCGAAAAATCGGTGTTTCCGATGAAGTACTGGAACACATCGTTGATGGCCATCTGTCGGGGCTCCATGATGGAGCCGGTGCCCCCCTGCTGCATCGCGATCTTCCCGCCAAACTCCTTGACCAGGTCGTCCTGATCCTGGAACCAGATTCCCGGCTGGGTGGTCGTGAATTTGGGGTTGTTGGGATCCATCCAGGTCACTCTGGCGAGCCGCACCTTGAGGCTCATCGGGGTGAGCAGGTTGTACATCCGGTTCGCGGCGTATTCGACGTAGGTGTTCTGGATATAGCGATCGCCGTTCCGGCAGTGGGTGCCGAGCTTGAGCGATCCTTCGCCCGCGAAGGGGGTTCCCTTGGTCTGCTCCTTGTTGAACGACACCTTGAGCGGAAGGAATTCGCAGGTGCGGAGGCGAAAGTGGCCCCGGGTGCTGAGCTCTACGTCGAGCGCGCCCGAGTCTCCCTTTTCGCTGACGTACCGAAGCTTGGCGGGGTAGGTCCTGGTGCTGAGCGAGTCGCGGTCCTTGAAGACCGACTTGAAATCGCCCTCCAGCGTCATGAGGAGGGGCTGGTCCGATCGGAACAGGCGGGCGGCCCTGTGGGCGTCGTCGGATTTGCCGCCGTCGGACGGTTGGGCCGAGAGCGCGAACGGAATGGCGAGACCGAGCGGGATCAAGCGCAACAGGCGATGCATCGGAGGCTCCTCGAAAACGCAGGCCTTCGATGATACTCGGAGGAGCCGGGAAGCGCGAGAGCCCCTTTTGGTGTTATCCTCTTGGTCCGGTTTCGCGTCTCCAGCCCATGCCTGCCATGCGACTTTTCGTTCCATTTCTGGCTACCGCGGTCTTTTGCTCCTCGCCGGCACTCGAGTCCGGGCCCCTGCCTGCCAGGGCCGCCGACAAGCCCAACCTGGTCGTGATGATTACGGTGGACCAGATGCGGCGGGACTATTTGGACCGCTGGAAGGAGCAGCTCACCGGCGGGCTCAAGCGCCTTTCGACCGGCGGAGCATTCTTCACCGATGCGCACCAGGACCACGCTATCACCGAGACCGCGCCGGGGCACGCGAGCCTTCTCTCGGGCCGTTTCCCGAGGAGCACCGGGATAACGCGGAACCTGGCGGGGGTGAACGACAATAATTCGCCCTTGATCGGCTCGCCCGGGCCCGGCGCCTCGCCGTTCCGGTTCCGCGGGACCGAGTTGTACGACTGGATGGCGGCGGCCACCCCGGCCAGCCGGGCCCTGTCGGTCTCCTACAAGGACCGCGGGGCAATTCTTCCGGTGGGCCGCGCCAAGCAACAGGTCTTCTGGTATTCGGTGGGCGGACGGTTCACCACCAGCAAGTGGTATCGGGATACCCTGCCCGACTGGGTCACGGCGTTCAACCAGCGGCGGATGCCGCAGTCCTACGCCGGCACGACCTGGGATCTCCTGCTGCCCGCATCGGCCTACGCCGAGCCGGACAGCGTGCCGATCGAGGCCTCGGGGCGGGGGTTCATGTTTCCGCATCCGATGTCCGGCGAGTCCCGATACCGCCGCGGCTCTCCTGCCGAACACGCCCTTCATGGACGAGGTGACCGCCGCGCTTGCGCTCGACGGGGTTCACGCCCTGAGTCTCGGCAAGGGCGACGCCCCCGACCTGCTCGCGGTGTCGTTCTCGGCTACCGATCTGGTGGGCCATCGCTATGGTCCTGATTCCCGGGAGATCCACGACCAGATTCTCCGGCTCGATCGGCTGCTCGGCCGTTTCATTGATTCGCTCTACCAACTGGTGGACTCGACCCGGGTCGCCATCGTCCTGAGCGCGGACCACGGGGTGTATCCGTTTCCGGAGCTCAACAACGGTCGCCTCAGGCCCGCGCCGGTGCGGGCCGATCTCCGGCCCGCGCTCGAAGCGGTGCAGCGGGTCATTACCGGGGCAGGGGGGAATCTCCGCGCCATCGATTTCGAAAGCGGCGCTCTCCTGGTCAATCACGATTCGATCCATATCCCCGACCCGGTGCTCCGGCAGGCGGTGGACTCGTTCCTCGCGGTCGCCCGCGCCGTTCCCGGCGTGGCAAGGGCCGATCGGCTCGGCGATCTGGCCAGGCTCGACCTCGGCAAGAACGCGGTGGCGCGACGGTGGGTGCAGATGTTCCCGCCCGACGTGCCGGTCGAGGCGGTGGTGACGCTCACCCCGGGCAGCTACTGGTGGAACTACCCGGTGGCTCAGCACGGGACCCCTAACCCGCAAGACACCAACGTTCCCATCGTGTTCTACGGTCCCTGGTTCAAGCCGGGCCGTTATGGCCAGTTCGTGCGGACCGTGGATATCGCGCCCACCCTGGCCCAGGTGCTCGGGGTGACGCCGCTGGAACCGCTCGACGGCAAGCCGCTCAAGGCGGCGATCCGCTAGCGAACCGCGGTTCCCGGCCTCGGTCGGCGCGCCAGGACTCTTGATCCACAGATTTCACCGATAACAGCAGGATTTGGTTCCGCGAGAGGGAACCCACCATGCACCGAGCCAACAACAACAAGGTGATTGCTTCGCCGGGAAGAAGATGGTGGCATCGGCGCGATCTCAATCGTTTTTTCCATCGGTGCAATCTGTGGATCCTCCCGGTCCTGGCACTCGGAACCACGCTGCACGCTCAGGCCAATATCCAGAGTGGGGTCCGGCCCCGGGCCGGCTCGCCATCCGCAACGCCACGATCATCGACGGCAACGGCACGCCGGCGTCGGGTCCCTTCGACATCGTGATCGAGGGCAACACCATCGCGGAGCTGGTTGCGCTGGATCCGGTCGCGCTCAAAGCGGGCCGGGCCAGCCGTCCCGCGGCGGACGTCGAGATCGATGCCACCGGCAAGTACGTGCTGCCCGGGCTGATCAACCTGCACGGCCACGTGCAGGACGAGCGGGGCGGGATTCCCCAGCCGCTCGACTACGAGCTCAAGCTGTGGCTCGCCTCGGGGATCACCACGGTGCGCGACGTGGGGAGCGAAACCCGGAAGACCCTGGACCTGAGGGCCCGGAGCAACGCCGGCACCGTCGCCGCCCCCCGGATCTTTGTCTACGGCTTGTTCGGAGGCGGGGGAGACGCGGTGAGCAGCCGAGGCATCCGCACGCCCGAAGACGCCCGAGCCCGGGTGCGCCAGCTCAAACAGCTCGGCGTGGACGGGATCAAGATCGTGGGGATCGACCGCGACCTCATGGAGGCGATGCTCGACGAAGCCCACAAGGTGGGACTCCGGGTGGCGCACCACGTGGGAGTCGAGGAGACCAACGCGTGGGACGATATCAAGTTCGGCACCACCAGCATCGAGCACTGGTACGGGGTGCCCGACGCGGCGATCCTCGACAAGGGCCAGCACTTTCCCGCGACCTACAATTACAACAACGAAGTGGACCGGTTCCGCTGGGCCGGGCGGCTCTGGCGCGAGGCCGATCCCGAAAAGCTGGGCGAGGTGCTCCAGGCGATGGTGGACCACAATGTGGCGTGGGACCCTACCCTGGTCATCTACGAGGCGAGCCGGGACCTGGTCAGGGCCCAGAACCAGCCCTGGTTCAAGGACTATCTCCATCCCACGCTGGAGGAGTACTTCCGGCCTAACCCGGCAAACCACGGCAGCTACTTCATCGGGTGGAGCTCGACCGACGAGGCCTACTGGAAGGAGAACTACCGGATCTGGATGGCGGCGCTCAAGGACTTCGAGCGGCGCGGCGGCGTCATCGGGGTGGGCGAGGACGCCGGCTTCATCTACCAGATGTACGGCTTTGGGGTGATCCGCGAGCTCGAGCTCCAGCAGGAAGCCGGTTTCCATCCGCTCAAGGTGATCCAGCACGTTACCGGCAACAACGCGAAGATCCTCGGCATGGAAGACAAGCTGGGCCGTGTCCGGGTGGGCTGGCTCGCCGATCTCATCGTGGTGAACGGGAATCCGCTGGAAGACTTCAAGGTGCTCTATCCCACCGGGACCGAGGCCATCCGGGATGGGAAAGCGGTCCACACCGGCGGAGTGGAGTGGACCATCAAGGACGGGATCCCCTATCACGGGCCGACCCTGCTCAAGGATGTGAAGGACATGGTGGCGGCGGCGCGGGCTGCAAGGCACTAATCGGGGTCAGACTCCTTTATTGCTCTCTTCTCCTCTTCCAGGGCCATGAGCTCCGCGATCGCTTCGAGGTCGCGGGGCCGCCCGGCGGCCCGCTTGGTCCGGATCAGCCAGGGCAGGTCAATGATCAGGGTCCCCCGGCCGTAGATCCGGGCCCGGATCGTGTGGGGCTCGATATCCTCGTAGCGCCCTCCACCGGTCACTTCCCCCAGCAAATCGATATCTCCTGCGCTTGTCGTTAGGGTGAAGTTGAGTCCCGACCTGAGGGTCGCCACCGACCATTCGAACGGAAGGCCGGGCGGCGCACCCCGGAGATAGGGCTTGAGCGGTTTGAGCGCCAGCACCAGTCGCTCGAGGTTGCTGCTGTTCCGCGCGTAACAGACATCCACGTCCTGGGTCACTCGCGCCGAGCCGTGGGCTCGGGCCGCCACCCCACCGATCACGATGAAGTCCACCTCACGGTCGTGGAGAGCGGTGAAGAGCTTCCGCAGGTTCACCGGGGCTTCTTCTTCCGCGCCGCCGCCACGCCCCGCGCCACTTCCTGATGGAATTCCTGAAGCTCGGCAAGGGCGCGGATTCGCTGGTCCACACTCAGGGCGAGGTTCCGGCGGAGCAGGGTGCGATCGATGTCCTTCTGGTAGGCGGCGATCACCGGATCGGGGGGCGAACGCGGGACGATCCGGATCTCGATGTCGAACTCTGCGGCGCCGGCAAGGCGCTCCAGGGTTTCCAGACTCGGACTCGCCCTGCCCGCCTCGAGCCGGGCGATAGCGGGCTGGGAGGTGCCGGCCCGCCGAGCCAGCTCCGCCTGGGTGAGGCCGGCTTCCCGCCGGAGGGTCGCAAGGAACTGTTCTGCGCTCATGATCTATCAGATATATAGTATATCTGATAGGATATAACAACCTCACGGTCCGCCGGCCCGCCCTTCCGCCCGCCCGCCTTGGGCCAGGTCCGCGTCGTCCAGATGAAACCGGTGGAGCATCCGGTGAAGGATCGGGCTGATCACCACCGCGGTGGCCCCGATCACCGCGAGGCCGGCGAAGAGGGCGTAGAACCCGGCGAACGTTTTGGCGGTGTTATTGGGAAGCTGGCTCACCGGGCCCATCCCTCCCAGGATCATCGCGGCGTCCAGGAACGCATCCACCCAGTGTTCTCCCGCAAGCCAGTGGTAACCCGCCATTCCGATCGCGAGTCCGATCACGATCACGCGCGAGCCAGAGCAGGAGAGCGCCGCGGAGCCGGCCGACGAAAATGGAGCGATCTGCGAGGGGGACCGGTTTGCCGGTGAACATGGTTACTCCTTGCCCGCATCGCGGGCCAGCATGGCACGGATGATCAACGCGTCCTGACGATCCTTGGGCCGGTCGGCCGCTTCCTTGGAGCGGAGAATGTCCTCCAGCCGGGCCACCGGCAGATCCACCCCGAACGCCTCGAAGTGGACCGCGTTCCGCACGATGTCGTCATAACCCGCGGTGCCCGCCGGCTCGAAAGCGAGATCGAGCCGTCCGGCGCGGGTCACCAGGTTCCAGAGGTCGGCCCGCCGGAGCATGGCAGGGGAGCAGTCGAAGGCGAGCCCTTCGGGGATGGTTTCGGTGTAGATCCTGGCGTCCAGCTCGCGAAGCGCTTCCGCCAGCCGATCCAGGTTTGCCGGGATCGCGGTCCGGGGTGATGTCGGCGTCCGCGGTGACCCGCGGGAATCCATGCATCCGGGCCGCGAGCGCGCCGATCAGGACGTAGCGGACCTGGTGCCGGGCGAGGGTGGTGAGGAGAAGCTCGGGATCGAAGGGCGCCAGATCAGGCACGGCGGGCCATGGTGAGCAGGCGGCTCAGGTTGGCGACTTCGCGGAGCCGGTCCTCCGGACTGAGGCGCAGGACCCGCGGCACGTCGTCCAGGATCTGGGGATCCAGCACCGGCTTGGGGTGAATGTCGAGCTCGAGGCCGAAGCCGGCGGCATCGAGCAGTCGATCGAGGGTGCGGAAGGTGGGGCTGGTTTCTCCCAATTCGATCCGGGCGACCACCGACTGAGCTGTGCCCAGCCCGCTCCGCCAGACCCCGCTGGCTCATCCCGGATCTGGCTCCTCGCATCCTCTAACAGATTGTGGACCAGCGACTTAATGCTCATGTAATATGATAGCTAATTAGCTATCATACGGTCAACCATCTCCGGATCAATCGGTCCAGAATCCGGTCCGCGATCCGCCGCGCGTCCACCTCGTCCGAATCGCTCAGGATGATCACCGTGATCCGCTGTGAAGGAATCCGGACGAACCCGTTCCGTTTTCCCTCCGGCGTTCCGTAGAGCGCGAGCCGCTCCATCCCCTTGTACTGATCGGCCTGCCAACCCAGGGCTGGATCGAGGGCAGGCGTGGCGGTGTCCGAATCGGTGGTCATGGTGATGGTCCCGTTGTCATCGCTGGTTCCTGAACCGGCGAAGATCCCGGGCGTTTCGAGACCCAGCTCGAGCCGATAGAGCTCGTCCACGTTGGATTTGAAGCTGCGTGCCCCACCAGTGGTATCCACCTGGGTCTTGTGGGTTCCGATCGGGGTCAGGAGCCGGCGGGTTATGAGGTTCACCGAGGGCGGCTTGTCGCCGGGGATGAGCTGGCGCGCCATGCTCTCGAAGGCGACCGACACCCCGCCCAGCGGGAAGTTCGGCACCGTGGTGGCCGGCATGTAGCGCGGATGGGCGGGAATCCCGTATCCCTTGGCGAGCAGCACCTTGCCGCCCCGCGCCACCAGCACCGTCGCCTTGCAGCTCCCGGTGCACGTGCTGAATTCCTGGTCCACCATCGCCTGGGTGATTCCGGATCCGTCGATCGCCCGGCGCATCACCTTGCGGGCGCCCAGGTCGTACCGGTCTCCCGGGAAAAGGGTGAGAAACGGCTTGCCCGAATCGGTCGCTACGCCACCGTACACGAAGGCCTTGTTCCGTCCCGCGATCTCGGCGGTGTCTCCCCGCACGATCCAGGCGGTGCCCTCGTCTTCGCTCATCCCCAGGAGCTCGGGGTGCCTGGGCAGCAGGGAATCGGCCAGGTCGCGGAGCCGCTCCCGGGCTACCACGTGCTGATCGATCGCCGCGCCGCGCAGGTAGCCGAACCCGACTTCATAACCCGGGGCCATGACGATGGCGTTGCCGGAGCGGGCCCCCCGGAGCAGGTAGCTCGCCAGAATCGACGCGCCCGCGGACGACCCGCCGATCACCCCGCCCCTTGCAGAGCACGTTCATGAACTCCTGCTCGCTTTTCGTGCCGGCGTAGGAATCCACCAGGTGCCACTGGCGGCCGCCTTCGAACCAGACCCCGCCGGCTTTCTTGAGCACCGCAACGAAGCTGTCGGAGTCGGCCACCTTCCGGTCAATGGTGTGGAACACCACCACGTTCTTCGCCCCGGCCACGTACAACCCGGCCGGCGCGCGATGACTGGCGGGATACACCGAGTCGCCCCCCGCGGTCGGAACATCGATGATCAGGGCATCGGGCCCGCCCGCTGCGGCGATGAACCGGGACCAGACCTCAGGGCCGATCTGGCCGCCGCCCACCACGAAGACGGTGCCCTTGGGAGGGCCGACCCGGGTCTGGCTATGAGCCGGCAGAGACAGAGCGAAGAGCGCGAATAGAGAAACCGTCGGGATCCGAATCATGATCATGTCTTTGTCACCGTGTGGTCAGGCCGCGACGCCAAGCCGGCGGGCGGCGCGGATGAGTGGCTGGTCCAGGCTCCAGAGGGATGCCCTCGCGAGCCGACAGGAAGCAAGCAGGTGGACATCGGTCCATCCCAGCCCCTGCCCGATGAGATTGTGGGTTTCGATCAAGGAACGCGCTTCCTGGCTGGTTGCCTCCGGCGCGGAGCTCAAGTGATCGAGATGGGCCAGCACCTCCCGACGGTTCCGAAGCTGCCCGCAGGCAAGCTCCCCGAGGACGAAAGGATGGGTGATGACCAATCCATCCTCGAGAATTCTCGTGAGCCCCGGTTCTCCCTGGCGCAGGTGGGCAATCCAGACCGAGGTGTCGACCAGGATCACTTCGACTTCCGGGGGAGCCGGCGGCGTGGTGCCACGCTGGCCCTGGGGTCGGTGCCACCGAGGGCCGCGAGGCGCCGGCCGGATTCACGCGCGATCAAGGCTTCGAGTCCCGCCCGCACCAGGGCGGTTTTTTCATCGACTCCGGTCAGTCTGGCGGCCTCGGCGAGCAAACCATCATCGATATTGAGAGTCGTTCGCATGGACATATATATATGCCTGTTTGATACATACTACAAATTCTCTCTGGTGCGATCCTGTTCCGATAACCGGAAAACCGCCGGCAACGAGGATACCTACTGCAGTCCGATCCGCCGTACCAGGTCGTCGAACCGCGGATCTCCCCGGAGTGGCTCATAGCCCGGATCGAGATGCAGGTAGATGAGCCCGGCGGACCGCGCCTGGAACGCGCGCTCCAGCGACGCGAACGCGGTATCGAGCTCGCCGATGGCGGCGTAGCCCATCGCCAGGATCTCGGAGCGGACGTATTGCCGCTTCGACTCGTCTTCCAGTCGCGCCAGAATCTCCTGGGCCTCCTCCATCCGGCCCAGCATCGCCAGCGGCCGCGCGATCAACGCGTCGTAGGAGCGGACCGATTTCGGAAGCTTCTGGCCCTGGCGGAACCATTCCAGCGCCTGCTCTGCATCGCCCTGACCGAGATACGCCGAGGCGATGTAGAGGTATGCCCGGACAAAGTGCTCGTCCACCTCGATGGTTTTGCGCGCCTGGGAGATCGCACCGGTGTAGTCGCGGGCATAGAGCATGAAGCGCGCGAGCCAGCCGCTGGTATCGGGCGAGAGCGGGTCCAGGGCCAGCGCTCGCCGAAGCGCCTCGACTGCGTCGCCCAGCCGTCCCACCGCGGGCAGCGCGCTACCGAGCACGAAGTGGGCTTCGGCGTAGCTCGGGCTCAGGCTCACCGCGCGCTGGAGCTGCCGCTCCGAGCCGGCAAAATCCCATTCGTGCCAGCAGAGCACTTTGCCAACCGAGGTGATCGCCTCGGCGAGATCAGGCTCGCGCTGAAGGGCCCGCTGCGCCGCGGCCTTGGCCCGGGGATAGGCGTCTTCCGGGGCGACCCAGTCGTCGGCGAGATTGCACCAGCAATCGGCGATGCCGGCGTAGGCCTGCGCATAACCCGGGTCGAGCAGCAGGGCGTGCTGGAAGAATTCCATGCCCTTGCGCAGCTCGGCTTCGGTCACCCGGTTGGCAAAGAACCGGCCCTTGAGGTAGAGGGTGTAGGCCTCGAGGTTCTTGGTGGGAGCGGCGACCGCGCCGCCGCCGGCATCGCCCGGGCCGGCGAGCCGGAGCTTGAGCGCCTCCACGATGGCTCGGGAAATCTCATCCTGAATCGCGAAGACGTCTTCCAGCTGGCGGTCGTAGGTCTCCGACCAGAGATGGAGTCCACTCACCGCATCGACAAGCTGGGCGGTAATCCGGATCCGGTTGCCGACTTTCCGCACGCTCCCGGTCAGCAAGGATCCCACGCCAAGCCGCTCGCCCACCTGGCGGATGTCGATCTCCTTGCCCTTGAAGGCAAAACTGGAAGTGCGGCTCGCCACCTGGAGTCCGGGCACCTTGGACAACGCCCCGATGATCTCCTCGGTCATCCCGTCGCTGAAGTATTCGTTCTCGGGGTCGGCGCTCATGTTGGTGAGCGGGAGAACCGCGACCGCTTTGGCCGCGGCGCTCTTCTCGGTTCCCGACGGAGTACGAGGCGAGAAAGCGCTTGGCGCGAGCGCGGCGGCAAACTGAGCCGCGGTGGTAAAGCGGTCCACCGGGGTACGCGCCAGGGCGCGAGTGACCACCTCGTCCACGCCGTCGGGTACGTCGCGCACCGCCTTGACGTGCGGCGCGGGGGAAAGAAACCGTTTGGCCATCACCGCCTGCGCCGACGGTCCGGTAAAGGGCACCTCGCCGCTCAGCATCTCGTAGAGCACGCAACCCAGGCTGTAGATGTCGCTCCGGCCGTCGATCTCCTGCTCGCCACTGGCTTGCTCCGGGCTCATGTAGGCCGGTGTGCCGATCGCGAGCCCGGTCTGGGTCACCCCGGCGCTCCCGGTCAGCGCCTTGCCGATCCCGAAATCCGCCACCATCGCGTTGTCTTCGTGGAACAGGATGTTCTCCGGCTTGATGTCGCGGTGAATCACCCGCTGGCGGTGGGCGTAATCGAGCGCGGAGGCAACTTCGCGGGTTATGCGCATGGCCAGATCGAGAGGAAGCTGTCGCTCGCGTTCCAGACGTTCCCGCAGCGAGCGGCCCGCCATGTTGGGCATCACATAGAACAGCAGGCCGTCGGCCTGGCCCGAGTCGTACACCGGGAGGATATGGGGATGGGTGAGCCCGGCGGCCATCTTGATTTCCCGGAGGAAGCGCTCGGCGCCGATCTCGGCGGCGATCTCCGGGCGGAGGACCTTGAGGGCGACTTTGCGGTCGTGGCGGATATCGTTGGCGAGGAAGACCAGCGCCATGCCGCCCTGGCCCAGCTCACTCTCAATGGTGTAGCGGCCGGCAAGGCCGGTGCCGAGTCGGTCGTGGAGATCTGACATGGGTGGGAGAAGATCGCCCCGGAGCGGGGTGATCGCCAGCCTTCGGCGTGCCACGAACTGCTAGGGAGTGTCGAAACCCACGCCGAGGGCTTTCCGGGCCCGCTCCCTGGAGCGATTCCACTCGTACCAGGCTCGCTGCCGGAGGTCATTGCGGCCGGCATAGCGTTTCTGCAGTTCGCTCCGGATCTCGCTGGCCACCGAGTCTGGCAGCGACGGCAGCCGTTCGGCGATCACCGGGATGGCGTCGGGAGAAAGCTCCCGAGTGAGATACGCGACGTCGAGCTTCCCATCGCTCGCGAAGCGATCCAGGTTCTGGCGGGCAATC
Organism: uncultured Gemmatimonadales bacterium; assembly: GCA_963841505.1. Taxonomy (GTDB): domain Bacteria; phylum Gemmatimonadota; class Gemmatimonadetes; order Gemmatimonadales; family GWC2-71-9; genus JABFSM01. The sequence continues at coordinate 8,080 of CAWJCZ010000001.1, read as the reverse complement.
CACGCCTCGTGGTTCCAGTAGGCGAGGGCGACGAACAGGATGACCGCCCCCGCCGTGGCTCGGCGAAAGAGCCGGCCGGCATCGAAACCGCCCATCACCTCGAGCGAGAGCGCCACCAGCCCGAACGCGACCGCGCCCATGTACACCTGGGCGTAGAGCCGAGCGGTGGTGAATCCGTAGGCTTCCTCGTAGAGCCACACTCTGCGGAACGCGGAGCCGAGGAGCAGAAGCACCGCCGCGATCACCGCGAAGGTCAGCAGGCGCAGAATGCCGGCGCGTCCGTCGGCGTTGCCGTATCGCTCCGAGACCACGATCAGCAACGCGCTCGCTGACGCGACCACGGTCAGCTCTGCGAATCCTCGCCGGGCATACTCGGCGAAGGTCATCCCCGAAGCAACAACCGTTGGAAGATTGCCGAAGAGATAGCCGATCTGCACTGCCAGGAAGAGCCAGAAGAGCGCCGCGATTCCGGCGAGCAGAATCAGACGCTCAGTGGATCCCAGCCAGCGAACCGGAACCTTGCTCGCGACGGTGGGAGAATCCTCCGACCCGAGAGATGCGTGCGCGTAGGCGCCGAGCACGATCACGAGGAGGGCGACAAAGAACACCAGCCGGGCGACGAAGTCCCAGCCGCCGATGAACTCCTTGACCTGGTCTCGCCATGAAGCGAACACCGGATCGGCGCCCGCGAGCAGCAAGGCAAAGGCGAACAGGACCGGCAGGGTGATGACTAACCCGCGGACCCAGGCGCGGGCGCGGGCGGACCGGATGTGCTGAATGGCTTCGACGCCCTGGCGCAGCGCATCCACCACGGCGTGGCGGAGTGCGACCAGGGGAGCGAACGCCGCGAACCAGGCGGTGACCGATCGGAGCGAGAGGCCGGTGGCCAGGAGCATCTGGATGGCGAGGAGAAAAACGATTCCCCAGAAGATCAGAAACCAGAGCGGCGGGCTCGCGGTGACCGCCGCGGCCCCCGCAAGCGCGATGCAGGCAAGGCCGAGTGGCAGCAACGTTTGAAGGGACCGGCCGGCGCGTAGGTGAAGAAGAGCAGGCCAAGAACGGCGAGCGTGGTCCAGAGCACCCAGTTGATGCCGGGCAGGGAATCGTAGAGGGTCCAGGCGCCGAACGCCGCGACAATGGCCGCGCCGAGCCAGAGGGGTCCTGACCGGGGACCGGGGTAGGAAAGGCCAAGGGGCGCGCTCATGGGGATCGAATCTCACCCATTCGCCTACTATTGTCAAGTACTTTGTATTACAAAGGTTCCACTCCCTGTCCGGCGATTCGGGGTAGCACGCCGCCGGGCCTCCCGAAATGAAGCACCAGGCCCTGCTCCGGCACCGGCTTGGTCGTCGGCGTGACGAAACGATCATCGCGGATTGAGTAGTAGAGGCAGCCCGCCTCCTCCGGTGGGCGACTCCGGACGAAATGGTCGGCCTCTTCCAGCGCGTTCATCCACTCGGTCTTTACTCTCACCAGGTCGATCGGTTCGACGAGATGGAGTCGCTCGAAATCCTCGGCGTGGTATTTCCCGCGCCGTTTGAGCAGCTCGAGAATCGAGAGGGGTGTGAAGCCGGGATCCTTCCCCGGGGCCGCCCACACCAGGCCGCCGAGCGGGAGAACCCGCTGGTTCACGAAGAGGATGTCCACGAAATCCCGAGGTTCGTCCCGGCCCGCCAGCGCCAGTGTCTTATTCACCGCGAGGTCAACCGGGTGGAGCAGGAGTCCGCCGAGGGGATCGCGGACCAGGGGCATGAAGCGCCAGGCCGAGTCATGGGCCCAGTCCACCCGGGTTTGATCGTCACCCTTGCCGACGATGGCGCGGACGAACCCCGGCAGGCTCGCTTCGACTTCGACATGGTAGCCTGACTGGTCGAGCCGATCGCGGTCCGCCGCGAACGCCGAGGCGACGCGGGCTTCGGAGTCGTGGAAGAAATCCAGGTCGTCGCTATAGCGAGTGGAGTTGGGGGCGAAGTGCATGGCCGCCCCCCGGCGAGATAGCGATCATCGTTCTTTGCCGAGGCAAGATCGGCAAGGAGGCGCCGCTGAAATTCGGTTAGCGGCATAATCGCGCCGCGACCTCCCACGCCCTTCGATTGCCGTGCTTCCGGAGTTGCTCGACCGCCCAGGCGATGTCCTCGATTCCGATTTTCAGATCCGGGCGATAGGACCAGAAGCAGCTCGCGCGGAACTGCCGGAACGCCCGGCGCGCTTCGCGCACCCGGACCATGTCACGGGCGATGACCGGATCGAGCTCCCGGCGACTCTTGATCCCGCCCCGGCGGCCGATTTCCTGGAGATAGCGGCGAACCTGCTGCATGCAATATCATAAGCTGCTTATGATGCTAAGTCAAGTAATGACAATGTGAACTATCACTCATCACGGAGGGCACTGACCGGGTCGATGCTGGTGGCGCGGCGAGCCGGGAGATACGACGCCAGGGCCGAGACGCCCACCAGCATGAGTGGCACCGCGACGAAAGTGATCGGGTCGGTGGCGCTCACTCCTACCAGAAAGCTGGTCACCACCCGGGTCAGGCACTATCGAAGCGCCGAGCCCCAGCGCGATGCCGATCGCCGCCAGCACCATGCCCTGGCCGATGATCAGGCGGCGGACGTCTCCATCGCTGGCTCCGAGCGCGACCCGCACGCCGATCTCCCGGGTCCGTTGTCGCGCCGAGAAGGAAATCACCCCGTAGAGGCCGATCGCCGCGAGCACCAGCGCCAGGCCGGCGAAGGTCACCGAGAGCGCGAGCAGGAACCGGGTCGGCGCCATCGCCTCCGTCACCCACGACTCGAGGGTGGAGAGGTCGGCGACCGGGACGTCGGGGTCGATCGAGTTGACCTCGCTCCGGATCTTGTTGATCAGGCCGGTGGGGTCGGCGGTGGTGCGCACCACGAAGGTGATCGGCAGAAACGCCTGGTACACATACGGGACATAGATCGTCTCACGTCCCTCGGCGGTGAGGGATCCCGACCGCACATTCCCTACCACGCCCACGATGGTGACCGGGGCCCGTCCCATCTGGAAAGTCTTTTCGTCGAAATGATCCACCAGGATCTGGGCCCCGAGCGGACTGGTGTTCCCGAACATCTTGGCCGCAAGTTTCGCGTCGATGATGGCGACATCGAGCGCCTGTTCCTCGTTGTCCGAGCGCGCAAAGGTGCGCCCGGAGAGGAGCTGGATCCGCATCGCCTCGAAGTAACCCGGCAGCACCGCCTTGAAGTCCGCCTTGTTGGCCCGATAGACGTCCTCGGCTTCACCCATCTTGCCATAGGAGCCCACCGAATACTGCTCCCCGCCGGCGAGCGGCAGGGGGGTGACTCCCCCCACCGATTCCACCCCGGAAATGTTGGCGAGACGGTCGCCCACCTGGTTGACGAAAGTCGCGCGGGCCTGGGAGGTCAGATACTTGATGAAGGGAACCGGGGCGTTGAAGGTCACCACGTTCCCGGCGTCGAACCCGGGATCCACTTTCTGAATCGCGGCAAAGCTCCGCACCATGAGGCCGGCACCGATCAGGAGAACCAGCGAGAGAGTCACCTCGCTGACCACCAGTACGGTGCGGAGCTTGTTGCCCCGCGCGCCTCCGGTGTCGGTGCCGCGGTCGCGGAGACCCTCGGCCAGGTTGCCGCGGACCGCGCGGAGCGCCGGCGCGAGACCGAAGAGAACGGCGGCGAGCACGGATACCGCCGCGGCGAAGATGAAGGAGCGTGGGTCGAGTGACACGCTCTCGATCCTGGGAAGATTGGCGGGACTCAGCGCCTTGATGATGCCGATCCCCTGCCAGGCCAGCAAGAGACCGAGCACCATGCCGCCCGCGGCGAGCACCAGGCTTTCGGTGAGCATCTGGCCCACGATGCGGGCCCGGCCGCTGCCGAGCGCGGCGCGCACCGCGATCTCGCGATGGCGCTCGGAGGCGCGGACCAGCAGCAGGTTCGCGATGTTGGCGCAGGCGATCAGCAGCACGAAGCCGACCGCGCCGAGCAGCGCGAGCAGGGCAGGGCGGGCATGCTCGACCACGTCGCGATGCATGCCGGCCACTACGAGCTGGAGATTCTGGCTCTTGTGGACCTGGTAGTTCTCGCGCAGGCGCGCGGCGAGGCGGTTCATCTCGTCCTGTGCCTGTGGCAGGGTGACCCCGGGCTTGAGCCGGGTCACCACGGTGAGGAACGCGGCTTCCCGCTGAAAGTCGCTCATGTTGCTCGGCAGGACACCCCAGGCATCGATGTTGGTGGGCATCGCCGCGTCGGCGGGCAGATAGATGCGGAAATCGCGGGGGAGCACGCCGATCACTATCGAGCCCCAGCCATCCATCAGGATGGTGCGGCCGATGACCGAGGAATCGCCCCCGAAGCGCCGCTGCCAGAGACCCCAGCTCAGGACCACCTTGTTGGGCGGAAGGTTGGGATTCGGATTCCCGAATTCCTTGGGATCCATGGGGAACGCATCTTCGGCGCGGTGGTTCCGGCCCAGGATCGGGTGAACCCCGATCAAGTCGAGCATGTTCCAGGTGACGTAGGCGTTGGTGATCCGCTCGGGTGGGCCGTCTCCGGTGAGAGTACCGGGCAGGGCGGCGGCCCCGGCGAAGCCCTGGAAGTTGGTGGTTTCGGTCTGGAAGTCCTTGAGGTCGGGTCCCGACACGAGCGAGCGGGAAACGTTGGTGTTGGGGAGCCGGGTCCACACGAAGGCCAGCTCGTCGGGATTCTGGAACGGCAGCGGGCGGAAGAGAACCGCGTTGGCGACGCTGAAGATGGCGACGTTGCTGCCGATGCCGAGCGCCAGGGTGAGGATGATGACGCCGGTAAAGAGCGGTCTCCGGCCGAAAGAGCGGAGGGCGTACCTCAGGTCACGGAGCACGTCACGGAGCATGGGGGACCCTTTGGAAACCGGGGAGAGCGGCCGGAGAAGATGCACTGCAACAAGCGGCCCCGCAATATCAGGAGATTTCCGGCCGTCCAATCCCCGCCAGCTCGCGGAGCCGCCCCACCAGCCGCACCGTGGCCCAGGTGTCCCGCTCGCAGTACTTGAGCAGGTCCTCTCTCACCCGGTCCCGCTCGGCGGCGGGAATCTTGTGGGCGACGAAGAGCAGTCGGGCGATCTCGACGCTCGCCAGCCGGCCATCCACGATGACCAGGTCGTCGTAGGAGAGGTCGGGGACCAGCGGGTTCAGGATGTATTTGAGGGAGAAGCTGCCCCGGAAATCGGGGTGATAGATCGTGTTCTGTACCACCTTGTGCAGATCCACGAACTTGGCCATCAGCTCGTCGAGTCCTGCCGCGAGATCGGGGAGGAGTTTCTGGAGGCTCTTGATCTGGGTCTTTTCATAGGATGTATAGGTCACGATCCGGCGAGCGTCCCGGGTGGCGTCGAGCATCTGCTCGGCCAGCTCGCGGCGGGGGTCTTTGGGTCCTTCGGCGAGCCAGCCCACGTGGGAGTAATCGACACCGATCTGCTGGTGGTAGCTGAACTGGGCCACCGCGGGGCCCCAGGGGGCCATTCCGGTCCAGGGCGGCACCGCGCGCGCCACGGTTTCGAAGTCGAGGTAGCCGAGGGGCTCTTCGAGCTGGGTCAGCTCGGTTTTCAGGGTCGGCTCGACCACGAGACAGTTTCCGCGCATGGCCTTGAGCTGACGCTGGGCGGCGAAGGGGAGCTTCTTTCTGGGGTCGAGATCGTTGATGGTGTTGACGCCGGCCGCCATGTATTCGGCGCAGCGCTTGGGCCCGACGTTGTAGAGGCGGCTGATGTGGCTCGGGTCGTCGGGCCAGCAGCGATTTTTGAAGACGCACTTCCGCGGCTCGTCGCACTGGAGCCCGATGGCCTTCTCGGGGAGAGGCCCTTCGAGCACCTCTTTCATGTGGTCGACCAGGGGCTGGATCTCGGGCAGGAACGCGGCGACCGCCTCGGTGATGTCTTCGCGGATGAGCAGATCGCCGGGGCCGGGATTACGGTAGTCCCCGTTCAGGTGCATCAGCTCGACGCGGGTTATGGAGAGCCCGCACTGGTAGAGCACCCAGGCCTGGACCGCGGCGTCGGGGATGTGCTCTTCCTTCCCCCTGGTGGTCGCTTTGACCTCGATGACGGTCCAGCCGGTCTCGTTGGGGAGGAGAACGTCCACGGCGCAGAAGACGCCGCCGGCCTCGAAGCTGGCCTCGAAGATGGGTTTCTTCTCTCCGAGGGCGACCTGGGTCGCCGCGATGCGCTCGGCGTAGGCCCGGTGGGGAAATCGATGAGGATCCCGCCGGGGAACTGGGTGCGGGCCAACTCGCCCACGACCCGGCCCTGGTCGAAGAGGTCCTGGAGGACCTTGTTGGGCTGGAGCTCTAAGGCATCCGGCTCATGGACTTTCCACCAGAGGAGCTTCTCGCACTGGTAGCCGGTGGTGAAGCGGGATTTGGAGAGGGTCACCCCGTCAAGATGCGGCGGGGGTGTGACAATCGGCAAGCTGGCCTGGGGGTCAGCGCTGGGTCAGGAGGAGGCCCACCAGCGCCAGGAAGCTCGGAATCCAGAACGCGAACATCCACTTCAGCGTCCGGCGGAGCGAGTCGACATCGGCCCGGACCCCGGTGACCTCGATGCGAACGGCCGCGATTTCCTGCTTCAGCTCGCCACGCAGCTCAGCCAGACGCTCGCCGACCTTCGCATCGAAACGGGCATAATTGAGCTCGTTGATCTCCCGAAGCTCGTCGCGGTAACTGAGGCTGATGGTATTCAGCACAGCCACCAGCTCATTGGCCGCATCGTTGCCGAACCGCTCATAAAACTCCCGGGACAACTTGATCGCGATCGCCACGGTTCCTCCAGCCGGGGAGGAACCTTATGTAACCTACGCTCGGCTCAGGGCCGGGCGCAAAGGGCCGCCAAGGGGATCGAATTGCCGCGCCGCTGTCAGCGCCGAGTGATACCTTATCGGGACCATGGCCCAGAAGATCCAGCGCTGGCTCGACCTCCTCGCCGCGCTGCTCCGCCGCAACTATCCAATTTCCTTCGAGGAGCTGATCCGGGACGTTCCCGGCTATCAGGACCCCGACCAGACGCCGGAAACCCGCCGGCGCATGTTTGAGCGGGACAAGGACGAGCTGCGAGCCTTCGGCATCGGCATCAGGACGGTTGACCTGGGCGACAACGAAACCGGCTACGGGCTCGACCGGAAGGAGTTCTATCTGCCCTACCTCGAGGTACTGGCAGATGGGAGGATGGGAAGACAGGAGGACAAGGCGCACAGGGTAGACCGGTTCGGGTACCGCGGGCTTCCCATGCTCGGGTTCGAGCCGGATGAGCTGAAGGCGCTCGCCGACCTGGGGCCCAGGCTCCGGACTCTCGGTATTCCGTCGCTCCTGGATGATGCACGCTCTGCGCTCCGGAAGCTCGGTGCTGATCTGCCGCTCGAGGCTCCGGAGCCGGGACCCGATGCGGGTTATGGCGACATCTTCGACCTGCTGGACCAGGCGCTGGAGCGCCGCAAGCGGGTGAGTTTCAGTTATCGCTCGCTCCATTCGGGAACCCACGCGACCCGCCTGGTGGATCCGTACGGCCTCTTTTTCCTGGGGCACCAGTGGTATCTCGTGGCGGCAGAGGCGGACGGGACGGTCAAGAACTTCCGGCTCTCACGGATGGAGCACGTGTCGGTGAACGGGAAGCGACCCGGCACGCCCGATTACTCGATCCCCACGGAATTAACCTTCTAGAGCACGCCCGCTCGAAGCGCGCCTGGGAGCTGGGTGACGCCGACGCGATCGAGGCCGTGGTGCGGATCGTGGAGCCCACAGGCGTGTCGCGCACCGCAGCCAGGCTGGGCGAGCCGGTCCCCGGTCATCCCGACGAACGGGTGTTCCGGGTCAGGCGGCTCGAGAGTTTCGCCCGCTGGCTGCTCGGCTTCGCGGGGGCGGTCATGCCGGTTTCGCCGGACCAGCTGGTAGCGGAATACCGGAACCTGGGAAAGCTCACCCTCGCCCGGTACGAGTCGCCATGAACGACACCGCGGCGCAGCTCCGCCGGATTCTCCATCTCATCCCGATCTGCGAGGACGATATCCCGCACTCGCTCGATACTGTGGCGAGTGAGCTCGGCACCGACCGGAAG